>JBBPIC010000017.1:0-106546 GCA_038040525.1 Acidobacteriota bacterium
AACCCGGACTCTTCTTTGACTTCTCGGGCAAGGCCAGTTCAAGCTTTAGCTTGCCGTTATGGTTGGACAAAGCAACAGCCTAAAGGCTGAACTCTGAACTACAGGCAGGGAGTTTAGAGTTCAAGCTTTAGCTTGCGTCGAGGTGGAAATGAAACTATGTGGAGGCGAAGGCGCAACCTGAAGGTTGTACTCTGAACACCTGTACTCTGAACGCCTGTTAGCGGCGTCACGAAGTGGTGGGCTTAACGCTCATCAGAGGTAGCGAACGCGGCTGGCCTTCGATTTCCGAAACGGTTTCGCCGATTCGGTAGGCGCCCATCTTTTCGTAAAACCCTTCGGCGTTTGGCTCCGAAGAGATTAGAACTTCCGAAATGTGTCGGCCCGCCGCGTCCTGCATCGCGTGAATAAACAGTTCTTTCCCCACGCCCGTACCCATGTGTTCCGGCGCCACCCACATGTGATCAAGTTCGGCTTTGTCTTTGCGAAACACCAGGGCATAAAACCCCACAATCCGCCCGTCGCTTTCGGCGACGAAGACATGATTTTTGGTCAAATAATCCGTGGAGATTGTGAGATCCGCCTGCCAATGCTTCATCCAGTGTTCCGGATAGCCCCATTGGCGTTTGGCGTCGAGGGCGATTTGGGTAAGCACATCGGCGTCTATGGGCGATGCTTTGCGGATCTGCATAGATCGAGTTTCCGGAGCCAAGCTAAGTGAGTATTTTCGACGAAGATACGCCGCTATATTAAATCGCAGGGAATCTATTGGTGTTGCCAGACTGAGTCATCGGAGTATTGCACACGCATGATAACGACCTTCTCGGTCAGCCCCATTCTTTCTTTCTTGTCGAGTGCGTACAGACTTATGCGCTGGGTGGGTGGAACGCTAATCATGAATGCCAGGTCCTTGCTCCTGCCGGCGCCAATCTTCTCAATGCTCGAAAACTCGCGCCGACCTAATTCTTCACCGGTGGCCGCGTCGAAGAAAATGTAGTCCCAGTCAATGACCTTAATGGATTTATCACTGATGTTTTTGACTGAAGCTTTATAGAAAAACTGGTATCGTGCCGGGCCTTTCTGACGCACCTTTTCCAGGATTGCCGCATCGGCCTGAGCCTCCCGTCTGACGCGATCCAAACCAGAGCCACCTCCACCCCGTTTTGCGTCGTCGATGCGTTTCTCGTTGCGCGCCCTTGCACGCATCTCGTCAAAATTCTCTATTGGTCCGCCAAACGGGTCGCGCTCCCATCCAATTCTTTCTTTGCTCCAACTAGCGGCTCGCACTTCGACGCCGGATGGTGGAGCAACAGGTGGTGTTTGTGCTTGCAAGGCCGTGGCAGCAACTAGAATCAGGAAGAGTCCCGCGCTGGTTCTCATTCGATCGGCCCCCTCTTGGTTTTTATATGAATATACCCCTCTTCGACCCTCATGGGTAAGCCAAATATAAAAAAGTTAGGTGGGGCCATGAATTTCAGCCCCACCTAACTGTCAGACTGCGCGCGCGCGCGGCAGATGTCAGAAGAGATAACGCAATCCTACGATCACGCGGCGGTTTCCTCCATCCGTGCCCCATTGGTTGAGAAAATTGCCCGAGGTAATCGTTGAATCAGGGATGCCAAAGTCACGCGAGTTCGTTGCGTTGAAGAAATCGGCCCTGAGTTGAATCCGGTGATTTTCCCCGAACCGCGTGTTCTTCAGGATGCCGAAGTCTATATTGTTAATCCCGTCCGAACGCAGGATATTCCGGCCCGCGTTCCCGACGCGCTGAGCCGTCGTCACGGGCGAGAACAAGCAGGCCGCACGCACATTCGCGTTATGCGCACAAGTGAGACCAGCCCCTGCGATGCGAAGCTCCTCGACACTCATCTGGCTCAGCGCGAGATTTGTGTTTATGTTCGGGCGGATGGCGTTGCCCACTAAAGCCGAGATGCTGGCCAAAGCTATTGCCGGGTCCGAACCATTTAGCGGGGTGAAAGGCGAACCGCTCTGCAGTGAAAAGGCAGAATTCAATTGCCAGCCACCCAGGATGTGCCCGATGAGGCCTTTCTGATTGCGGTAATACGGAAGTTCGTAAACGAAGTTCCCCGCAATCCGATGTGGGCGATCAAAGCTCGAGCGTGCCCAGTCATCACGGCGATTGTAGGAATTCTGTGCTACGGCAATCTCACCCGAGGAGACATTAAAGATCTCCGACATAGTGTCGAAGAAGGAGCTCCAGGTATAGTGCAAGCCGGCGCTAAATCCACTACTAAGTCGCTTTTCCAGACTCGTTTGCAGTGAGTGATATATCGAAGAGCCTGAATTTGTTCTGAGCCTTGTGGGACCCTGGTTGGGAATGCTACGGCAGAAACCATTACCTGCGTTTGCCACGGTGCAGCCTACGCGAGTCGGATTTGCGTCAACCGATTCGAACAAACCTGTTCCTTTGGTGCCGACGTATCCGACACGTAATACCAGGTCGCGAGAAAACTCCCGCTGGACTTCCAAACTAAACGAATCATAAACCGGCATGTGGAAATCCTCATCCACAATGGTACGGTTTACCGTATTTGGATTGAACGGAGGAGTCTGTAGGGCCGTAAATGCGTTTGCTATCACGTTGCGGTTCTGGCCCGCGAGGTTTGTGGTGGCGATCGTCGGAAAAGATGAAACTGCCGCCACAAACGGGAATGAACTCCAAATGTTAAGAGCGATGTTGGTAAACGCATAGTCATGCGTACGCGAATAACCGCCGCGCAACACCAACCGGTCGCCGCCGGTCAGCCGGCCAATGAGCCCGTTAGTTCCAGTGCGCAAGTTCCAGTTGAATCCCAGACGCGGCTGGAAGTTGTTGTTGTCGCGTCCTGGAATTGGTCCGACGATGTAGCGTGGATCCCCGCCGGCAGCAGCTACCACGGGCTTGTTGAAATCAACCAGATCTTGAATTGGCTGCCCTGGATTCTCGTATCGCAGACCCAGTGTCAAAGTGAAGTTGGGCCTGATTTTCCATTCGTCCTGTCCATAGGCGAAGAAGTCGTGCCAATCGTTATGCAGAACCTGAGCCGTACCTGGCAGGTCCTTGTTGATATTGGCACGCGTCGCAAAATCTCGAACGAGAAAGTCGAGCGACTCATATTCAAGGAGTCCCCTCGTCGTGGGTTTGAATAGTTGATGAAGCTGATTCCGGCGAATGTCAACGCCAAACTTCCATCCATGGTTGCCGCTCGTATATGAGATGTTGTCCTGCAACTGGAATGTGTTCCTTACTTGCGACTGCGGCAGATTGACGCCGAGGCCTATGGCTGTCCTGGTGGGACCAGCATTAAATCCTCTCAGCCCAAGTTCGACTACCTCGATCGAAGGAATGTTTTCGGAGCGCGGATCCAAAGCGAGCGTCGCCGAAGCGCTACGCAAAAATGCGCCACGCACTTCGTTTACAAGTTTGTTCGTCAGCATGCTGGTTAGCTGAAGGTTTACGCCTTGATTGCGAGACGCAACTTGTGAAGAGAACCCCGGAGGTGTGATTTGTGACGCTGCTACTCCCGGAATGCTTCCCAACGCGCCGGAATCCTGATAGATGTAACGCCCGTTCAGGCTATGATTTGTGGACAGGCGATGGTCAAGGCGGAGAGATGACTGCCAATCGTTATAGGTAGAGGATTGGGAGCCGCTAAGAGAGCCAACCGGTACAATGTGGGTTACGCCGTTACGTCTGAACTGAACTGTATTGCCGCTTGGCGTTTGGGCCGCGGGCAGGAAGTCCAACAACGCTCTGACCTGCGGCAGGTCTCCGGCTGCTGCCTGTAGAACTTGCTTTCCTGCTGCTGTGGGGGCGCCGTTCAAGGCCTGGCCTACGCCAAGCTGGCGATCCCACCACCGTTGGAGCGAGAAAAAGAAGAAGGTCCGATCTTTGCCGCTGATCACGCTTCGACCACCTTCGCCAAACCTCGGCAGGTATAGCGGGCCGCCGATCGTACCACCGAGCTGGTTTTCGATTCGAAACGGGGCGTGTCTTCTTGAAGGGTCAGCCGAATTCTTATTGCAGAAACCATTCGTCCCCGCTTTCTGAGTGTTGCTGCAGGCGTTGAGCGGATTACTATTGTGAAACCAGAAACCAGAGCCGTGGTAATCATTTGTGCCGCTCTTCGTTATCGCATTAAAGACAGCGCTGGCGTTGCGTCCGTATTCAGCGCTGAACTGGTTGGTTACCAACCTCACTTCTTGAATCAGATCCGGATTATTAAGTGGAATCGTAGAGCCGGCAACGCCGAAATTATTGTTGTCTTGGCCATCAATCATGAAGTTGTTGGACCGCACCCTCCCACCATTCGAAGAAAAGTTTGTGCCGCCGGCGAAAGCTGTCTGACCTGAGTTTAGTTGGCTTACACCGGGCGCGGAAAGCGCCACATTATAGACACTTCGAGTGGTAGCGAGAGGCAACTCGGTAAGTCGTCGCTCGTCAAAGCGCGTGCCCACTTCAGCATTGCTCGTATTCAGCACGGAAGCGTTCTCAACAACATTCACTACTTCCTGCACTCCTCCGGGTTTCATAATGACTTCCACCACGGCAGCCTGATCTACGGCCAGTGTGATTCCTTTCCGGACGTGCTTGGCAAACCCAGAACCCTCAATTGTCAACTCATACTCGCCGACGGTCATGTTAACTAAGCGGTACCGCCCCTCCTCGTCAGTCCTGGCCGTGCGAGTTTCGTTTGTAGCAATGTTACGAACCGTCACAGTTGCACCGGGGATAAGTGCTCCCTTCTCATCTTTGACCGTACCAGATATCGAACCCGTTGTTTGAGCCACAGCCGAAAGAGACAGCAAGGCGCAGCATGCCATCAGCAACACTATCGATCTTGTCGCCTTAATCATAAGTTCTCTCCTTTATCGTAAGCCCGCTTAGGGGGGTTAACAGGTTACCGGCTTGAAAGTTCGTGCACAGGAAGTGCGGAAATCTTTGTGTTGAAAGGACGCAACAAACATTCCAATGGGTAGCGGGAGCTAAAATCGAGGCCCAGGCTAGCAGAGCGCTCAAAATTGTTAACAAAAACCAAAGCTGTTCGGTGGTCTGAACCCGCCCCGAGGATAGGTTTTGTTCAAATTATCGGATTCATCCAAACTATTGTAAGGAAGGAGATGGCAAAGGGTCGCAGAATGAGCATTCCGGGCAAATCCAAATCTAACCTGTCAAACCCACTTCGATGGACCGTGAGGTGGTTGGCAGCGGTCCGGGAACTTGAACCTTGCCGGCCGGGAAGCCCGGCTTTCGCGCTTATTCAGGGGGACGAGGCTGCTTCGCTGGCTGCGGCCGCGGAACCTTCTTCGTGGTGCTCGGTCGTGTAAAGGCGAAGGATGTCCTGTCCCTGGCGAGATCTGGGATCGATGGTTCTCATATGCTTGCGACCCTGCATTTCCCAAATTGCCGTGACCACCCCGTCTTTCTCAACCGCGTGATAAGAGATGTCTTCGGGCGGTATCTCGGCCACCGGATTCTCATTTGCATTAACTGCGGCTTCGGTCTGCGCGCTTTCATTCTCAGACATTTTTAGGTTAACACTCCTCTCAAAACTTCTCAGATTGTCTTTTGGTTTTGAGGAATTGTTGCATACGACTCGCGTGAGTGTCCACCGTGTGTCATCAAATGGGAGTCCGTTTGGCGGGCTGATGCCTGGGGTTCTATGAACCATACGATCCACGAACGCACACGAAACAATCGAACGAAGAGGTTTTTTCGTGCCGCTTCGTGTGGTTTCGTGGATCGTTCGTTGTTTTCGCTTTATGTCCTGCACGCAACTTCCACCGCGAGTCGTGGAACGACAACACCCCAACCTTGTCTTTCAACCTCGACCCCGCTTACGCGCTCAGCCGTTTCAATCAGAATTCGTTTGACCTGTTGCGGACTCAGTTTGGGATTGGCCTCCAGCATGGCGGCGACAATGGATGAAACTATGGGCGCCGCGAAGGAAGTTCCATCAACATACTTGTAATGCTGGCTGATGACGTTTCCCTCACGGAGCTTGATGGTAATCAACTGCCTCAATAAAGGAATCGTCAAGTCGCATGACGCGTCGAAGTCTTTATCGACGCCTTCATTCGATTCAATGATTGCGCGCAACTCGTCATCGCCGGCCACGTCCAACCTGGCGTAAAGCTCGGCCTGATCGGCGGTAGGAGTAAACGGAAGAATAGGAGCGGCCACCCAGATGCCTGGGGCAATGATTTCCGGTTTTTGCAGACCATCGATCGTTGGTCCATAGGATGAGCGATACATGCCTCGCTTCGCCCGATCCAGCGAGTTCTGATCATCAAGTCCGCCCACGGAAATCGCCGATGGTGAGCTGGCCGGCGGCAGGACGGGATGACCTGGGGCCATACCGGCATTCCCCACGGCACAAATGACAACTACTCCCTCCTTTACGGCGCGTTCAACTGTTTGGCATAAGGAGCTGTTCAAGTACGACTGCTCAAAATCTCCGCCGGCGGAAATATTAACGATGCGGATGTCGTACTTGCTGCGGTTGTCCAGCACCCACTCCAAACCCTTCTGAATGTTTTCGTCAGGAATGTGCCCGGTGCGGCCAATCTTCACCAGCACGACTTCGGCTGCCGGCGCTATGCCGCGATAAAACCCATCGGACAAATGCCCGTTTCCCGCAGCCACCACTGAGGTCATCATGCCGTGCCAACTGGCCACGTCAGTGGTCTCAAGCGACGTGCGATCATCCTCTGCATCAAAAATACTGTGGTAGGCAACGATTCGATTTACGGGACTTGTGAGATCGTCGTGAGCGTAAAACCCGGAGTCGAGAAACGCGATGGTCACACCGCGCCCGGTGAAGCGCTCGTCGGCGTTCATCCGCAAAGGCGTCGGTAGAACATGATCGGTTTGTTCAAAGACCAACTGATGGGAATCGACTTGCGCCTTTGCTCGGCTGAAGAGTTCAACGCAACCGGAGCAAACATGTGCGAGCTCGGCTGAGACTTCCGCGTTTTCCTTGAGAAAGGTCGCTAGATCATCAGGGAGAGCGAGCAAAGGGAGTTGCTGCCCGTCGGTGCGACCACATATGTGACAACCTTGATCGGGGTTTTTCTGATTGGGAATTGGGTTAGGAGAGATCAACGACTCCGGCATAGACAGGCAGTTTACTTCATTCCGCCACGATTTCAATTGGCCTTAACTAAGAACGATCCACAAAATTACACGAAGCGGCACGAAAAACTCTTCGTTCGAGTCATTTCGTGTGCTTCGTGGATCGTCTTGATCTAACTGAATAATGATCCACACTTTTGTGCCGGCGCCAGCGGTGCAGACTGTGATGTCCGGTTGTGCGCCAACCCTTTCCGCGTGTAAGGTATTCACGTAACCAAAGACAATCAATTGCGCGAATTCTCGGAGCCTTATGGCCAACGAACAGATAACCGTGGCTGACATTTTTCGGCGCGCCCAGGCGGTCAAGCGAGAGCGCCCGCAAGTGTCTTACAAAGAGCTTAAGGATTTGCTGGTAACAGAGTTTTCCGGCAAACCATTTCCGCCGCTATATAACCTGACAATTCCCGAGCAGGATGCACGTGCCCCTGAAGAAGACTGGTCGGCGGGGCTGCCGATTGTACGTCGCGGAATTCAGTTTCAGGATTGGAACGAAATCGCAGACGGGATCGTGCTGTCGCTCGAGCAAACGGAGAACTATGAGCGCGAACGCGGACCTGAAGGCGATAGAGATAAATGGCACGACCGCACAGTCGGGATTGAAGAATCAACCAGGAAGGCCGTCAGCAAGTGGATGCCGGAAGAGTTGATGGCACTCGCTGAAAGGCAGACGAAGAAATAGCGGAGTTGTAGGTAGTCAGTGGTTCGTAGTCAGTTGTCAGTAGTCCGCCGTGATGTGAGAGCGAAATATGATCCACGAAAACACACGAAACGTCTCGAACAAGAGCTCATTTCGTGCTGCTTCGTGTGATTTCGTGGATCGTTAGATGACTGCACCCAAAGATGCTGCTGCCGTAATTCTCCTTCGACACGACACCAATCTTCTGGATCCGGAAGTCTTTCTCGTAAAGCGCAGCGAAAAACTCGCATTCCTGGGCGGCTATCACGCATTTCCGGGCGGACAGTTTGATGCCGCCGACGCCGAGGCTCCGGTTGAGAACTGTATTAACCCCGAGACACGAACCGCGATTAGTTGTGCCGCGCGCGAATTGTTTGAGGAGACCCAAATACTCGTTGCGCGTGGTGGCGATGCTCTCACCCAGGGCCAGCGTGCTTCTCTGCTTGATGATCTTCATTCAGGCCGCATGTCCTGGCCTTCTCTACTTCGTCACTACAATCTTCATCTTGACGCAAACGATTTCACTTTTGTCGGTCGCTGGGTGACGCCGCCCTTCAGTGCTCGTCGTTTCGATACGTGGTTCTTTCTCGTTAACTCACCTCCCAGGCAACAGCCGCGCATTGATGCCGATGCTGAACTGGAAAGCGGCGACTGGATTGCGGCCGGCGAGGCGTTCACGCGCTGGGCGCGATCGGAAATATTGGCCGTGCCTCCTGTTCTTCACGCTTTGAGGACGCTGTCAGAGGGAATTGATGAGAGCCTCGTCGAGCGTTTCTTATCTATACCCAACGCACATCGCGAGCCCGTTCGCCGGATCGAGTTTCGGCCTAACTACATTTGCTTTCCGGTGCGTACACCGACGAAGCCTCCAGCGACGCATACCAATTGTTACTTGATTTATTCCTCTGATGAACTGTTGATTATTGATCCGGGCTCTCCCTATGAAGAGGAACAGCTGGCCCTTGCGACTACCGTCGATGCTCTGATCGCGGAAGGGCGAAGGGTGCGGGAAATTGTCTTAACTCACATGCATCCCGATCATGTCGGCGGAGTCAATGCGCTGCGTCAACATCTGGGAGGACAGGTTGCAATTGCTGCTCACCAGCTGACTGCCGAACCGCTGGCCGGCAGCGTTCCAGTGAACCGTCTTATCAAAGACGGCGACACAATCGAGTTAGTTGGTTCGCCGCCGCTCAAGCTGCGCGCGATGTACACGCCAGGCCATGCACGCGGACACCTGTGTTTTCATGAGGCTCGCACGGGGACCTTGATCTCAGGCGACAACATAGTCGGTCTGGGTTCGGTTCTGATCGATCCGCCCGAAGGCAACATGCGCGACTATCTCCAATCACTTGAGCGCATGCGGGCACTGCCGAATCTGTCAGTTATCTTCGGCGGCCACGGTCCGGCAATCGGCAATCCTTACGCGAAAGTCGACGAATACATTTCGCACCGACTACAGCGAGAACGAAACATCCTGGAGGCCATCCTTCAGGGTGCGACCACCCCTAAAGACATCGTTGCTCGTGTGTACACTGACGTTTCACCCAAAGCCCTCCCCATGGCCGAGCGCTCTGTCTTAGCTCATCTGGAAAAACTGGAAGCCGATGGTCTGATTTCAAACAGCAACGGCCATTACCAACCTATCGTTAGCTAGCTCTATATACAAACGAGCGCGGTAGCCGTTCTCTGTGCATCCTCAGTGTTCTTTGTGTCTGAGTTCACAGAGATCGCATAGCGCGGCTGACGCCGCAAAGAACGACGAGAGAGACGATCCACGAACACACACGAAAGGAACACTAACGTCTTTCGCCTCAGTTCGTGTCTTTTCGTGGATCGTACTTTCTTGCTCAAAAAACAAGAAGTGGTCGGCGCTACCGCGCTCGGTTCTGTAACATGCGTTCGTACTTTGCACCCTTTGCGGTTAAACTTTCCGAAAACCGCATCAACTCGAGGATAATTATGGAACGAGCAAGGACGTTAGCTGAGTTAAGGACTGGCGGCTACCAGAGCGTTTCGGTTAAGGACGAACTGCGCGCCAACCTGATCAGGAAACTGAAAAGCGGCGAAAGACTTTTCCCGGGCATCGTTGGTTATGACGAAACCGTCGTTCCGCAACTCGTAAACGCCATTCTCGCGAAGCACAACACGATTCTGCTGGGGCTGAGAGGCCAGGCCAAGAGCCGGATTATTCGTCAGCTGACTGAGTTGCTCGACGAGCAGATCCCCATCATCGAAGGCTCTGAAGTTAACGACGATCCCTTCAACCCCATCTCTGCATATGGGCGGCAAACACTGGGTCTTCACGGCGACGAAACGCCCATCGAATGGATTAACCGCGACTCCCGTTTTGTAGAAAAACTTGCGACGCCTGATGTGACCATCGCCGACATCATAGGCGACGTCGATCCGATTAAAGCTGCGAAGGGCGGACATCTGCTCAGCGATGAACTAACTATTCATTACGGCCTGCTGCCACGCGCAAACCGCGGCATCTTTGCGATAAATGAACTCCCGGATCTTGCCGGCAAGATCCAGGTTGGTCTCTTCAATATCATGCAAGAGGGCGACGTCCAAATTAAGGGTTATCCGGTGCGCCTGCCGCTTGACGTGATGCTGATCTTCTCGGCCAACCCTGAAGACTATACCGCTCGTGGAAAGATCATCACGCCCCTGAAAGACCGCATTGGCTCGGAGATTTCGACCCATTATCCAACGGAGATTCAAACAGCCGTTGCCATAACCCGGCAGGAAGCCTGGGTTAGTCGCGATGGTCTAAAGGATCGTTTACATATCCCGGACTTTATTCGTGAGGTCGTTGAACAGATTGCCTTTGAAGCGCGCGATGACAATAGAGTGGATAAACATTCCGGAGTTTCACAACGCATGCCGATTACGGTTATCGAGTCGGTTATTTCAAACGCCGAACGGCGCGCATTGCTGACCGAGGAAGAGGAACTTGTGCCGCGCATTTCCGACATCTATGCCGCTATTCCGTCGATGAGCGGCAAGATGGAACTCGAATACGAAGGCGAGCAGATTGGCGCAAATCGAATCGCCAAAGACCTGATAAAGCGCGCGGCCGGAGAGATATTCGAGGGCTATTTTGTAGGCATTGATTTCGCGCCAACAGTTCAGTGGTTTGATCAGGGAAACAATCTCCGGTTGGCAGACACGGCTTCGGCGCAGGAATGCATGACGCTTCTGAATGCGGTTCCGGAGTTAACTGACACGTCACTAATTCCCTTTGATTTCAAGAAGTCGGACCAGGCTAACGTCGTAGCCGCCTGCGAGTTTGTCCTCGAAGGTCTCTATGCGCAGAACAAGATCAGCCGCAATGAGGAAGGCGGCTACACGGCGGTGACGAAAGCCAAGAAGGATCGGCGGGGAATGATCTACGACGATTTAACTGAAACTGGAAAATACAGCTAATTCAGCCACAGATGAACACGGATAGACACGGATTTAAGCACGGCGAAATAACCGAAAAGATCATCGGTGTGTTTTTCGAAGTTTACAACGAGCTAGGGCACGGCTTCCTGGAGTCTGTGTACGAGAAATCCTTAGAGGTTGCTCTGAGCAACATGGGAATCAAGTGTTGCAGGCAGATTGAGATACCGGTTTGGTTTCGTGGGCATCAAGTCGGGGACTTTTCAGCTGATATGCTGGTCGAAAACTGCGTTCTGATTGAACTCAAAGCCGCTCGTGCTCTCGATTCGGCTCATAGCGCTCAACTACTGAATTACCTGCGCGCAACCGAAATCGAAGTTGGTTTGCTTCTCAATTTCGGATTGAAGCCGGACTTCAAGAGATTGATATTTGATAATCCGCGTAAAGCTATCCGTGAAAATCCGTGTTTATCTGTGGCTGAGCTCTTAACGCCTGACAAATGAAGTTCACTCGTTATTCCAAGTTCAAAGGCCTCGACGTTTCCGGAATAAATCTCGGCGACTTGATGGAGGGGCTGTCTGATTCTCTGCTCGACTCCGGCTACGACGACGACTATTACTGGACCCGCCAACGGCGCCCTCAGGACACTTCGTTAGATTCACTCCGTCGCGCTCTGTTGCAAGCGTTGATGGAGCGGGGCCTGCTTGACGAGCGGCAGATTCAGGAAATGCTCAATGACAACGAAGGCAAGTTTAAAGGCTCGTTGCTGGAGGAGATGCTTAATCAGTTAATTGAACGCCTGGTGGACGAAGGCTACCTGACTTTGAAAGAGGAACCGTCACAACAGCAGCGACAACCGCAGGGGCCCGGTACTCCAGAGGTCTCCGAACCTCTGCCTCGCAACGTCAGGTTTGAGGTTACCGAAAAGGGCCTTGATTTCCTGGGCTACAAAACCTTACGAAACCTGCTCGGAAGTCTCGGCAAAAGTTCCATGGGACGCCACGAAACATCTCATCTTGCCACTGGTGTGGAAGCGGCGGCCGCCAGCAAACGATACGAGTTTGGCGATACGATAAATCTGGATGTGAACACTACTCTGCTCAGCGCCATCCAACGAGAGGGGCTGAAAGTTCCAATCAACCTCGAATACAAGGACCTGCACGTCCATCAATGCGACTACCAATCGTCGTGCGCGACGGTCGTGATGCTCGACTGCTCGCATTCAATGATCCTCTACGGCGAGGATCGTTTTACGCCGGCGAAGAAAGTAGCCCTGGCCCTGGCCCACCTGATTCGCACGCAGTATCCGGGCGATTCGCTCAAGATTGTGCTTTTCCACGACTCGGCCGAAGAACTGCCCCTGGCCAAATTAGCTACGACGCAGGTTGGTCCATATCACACGAATACTGCCGAGGGTCTGCGGCTGGCGCGCCGCATACTTCAGGCCCAGCGCAAAGAGATGAAGCAGATTGTCATGGTCACGGACGGGAAACCCACAGCCTGTTTTGTTGACCCAGTAGGCCAGACATTCCTGTCTGTCCCTTCTCAGCAAAAGGCCGGCACGAATGCAGGTGCCGCCGGCACATCCCGCCGGATTTACAAAAACTCGATGGGTGGCGATCCCTTCGTGATGGAAGCCACGTTTAAAGAGGTCCAGGCGTGCCGCAAAGCCGGCATCATGATCAATACTTTTATGTTGGCGAGCGATTTCTATTTAGTTGAGTTTGTAAAGCAAATGACCGCAATGACAAACGGCAAGGCATACTTTGCCAACCCGGACAATCTTTCTCAGTTTGTCCTGATCGATTTTCTTCGACGACGGACCAGCCGGGTGTCTTGATGCTATTGGTCATTTCCCCCAAAACCTCAGCTCCTCCACAGCGAAATCGTACTGGCGTGGTTAAATACTCTTAATGGGAAGGATCACTACGAGATCATCTCACTTTCCGCGAGGGCGTCGCCTAACACCGTATCTGGTTCTCGCCGCCGGTCTGCTTTTCACATTCATTGTTTCTTACCGTTTGGCGAAAGTTGCTGACGCCGAAGACCGCGCCCGCTTTCAGACAATGGTGCAGGATGTTCATGCACGTATTGATAGCAGACTGGAATCCTACACGGCACTACTGCGGGCGGGGGCGGGACTCTTTTCCGCAAGTGAACTAGTGAAGGAGAATGAGTTTAGCGCCTTTGTAGGAACACTCGGTCTGGCCGAGCATTACCCGGGAGTACAGGGAATGGGGTTTTCCTTGCGACTCAAGCCTGACGAGCGGGCTGCGTTGATTGCATCAAGGAAGCGCGAGGGCGTCGAGAGCTTTCATCTGTGGCCCGAATCCGACCGGGAGGAATACCACGCAATCATTTTTCTTGAACCGCGGGACGAGCGCAATCAAGCTGGGCTCGGCTTTGACATGTTTACAGAACCGACCAGGCGCGCACCGATGGAACGGGCGCGCGACACCGGTATGGCCGCGGCGTCTGGCCGCGTGACTCTGTTTCAGCGGGTCGAACCGCAGGCAATGCAGCCGGGATTTTTGATTTATGTTCCTGTCTATCGGCGCGGTCAACAGCCGACAAATGAAAGCGAACGCCGGGCCGCTCTCCTGGGTTTTGTTTTTAGTGCTTTCCGGGCCGCCGACTTCTTTCGCGGAATTGTGAGTGGTATCGCGGATGAAGACATTGAATTCACGATCTTCGACGGTCCGGAACCGCTGCCGGAAAACCTAATTTTTCTGGCCGGCCAGCCTTCGGCGCCGGCCGCTTATAAACCTCGCTTCGCCGCTCTTACTAATATGAATGTGGGTGGGCGTCCCTGGACGATCAGCTACGTCAGCCGCCCGGCGTTTGATTTGGCGGACAGCAAAAGCTGGGTTCCTTATATTCTTGCCGCCGGGATCCTGATTAGTTTTCTGTTCTTCGCTGTCACGCGCTCACAAACACGAGCGCGTGACAAAGCTGAACGGTCTGAAGCGGACATGCGGGAGTCAGAGACAAGACTGCGGGCAACTCTTGCAGAGCGTCAAAGGGCCGAAGAGGCTTTGAAAGAGGGAGAGGAACGCTACCGTGAGCTGGTTGAGAATGCCAACGACATAGTGTTTACGCTCGATCTGCAGGGAAATGTTACGTCCATCAACAGGGCAGTTGAACCTCTCACTGGATACTCCCCAGCCGAGCTACTCAAGATGAACATGAGCGACTTTCTCACTCCGCAATCAACCGAGATGGCCCGTCTCATGACCGCGCGCAAGGTGGGGGGAGAAGAACGTACAAACTATGAAGTTGAAGTGCAGACGAGGGATGGGCGGCCAGTGACGTTGGAAATCAGTAGCCGCCTGGCGCAGAGCAATGGCAAACCGGTAGCCATCCAGGGAGTGGCCCGAGACATCACCAGTCGAAGACACGCGGAAGAAGCGTTGCGTCAGGCAGACCAGCGGGCGTTGTCGGAGTATGAACGTCTATTGGAAAAAGTTGCGGGACTGTCCCAGACGTTGGGGACGGCCCGAGATCTCGGGGTAATTTTTTGGGGATTAAAAGAATTCATGTTGTTGTCGGTTCCCTGCAACGGACTATTTGTCTCGCTCTATGATCCTCTACGTGATGTACGCACCGCCTGCTACGGCTGGGCAGATGGACATGAAATCGATGTCTCAGAGTTGCCGCCTATGCCGGTCACCTCTACTGGCCCTAATAGTCGGGCAGTCAGAACGAATCAGGTCATCATAACCAACGATTACATGACTGAGACCCTCGGCCATCCTGCCTTGCTGGTTGGCCCTGATAACGGTTTAAGACCCCAATCGTCATTAGCGGCTCCAATGTCTGTGATGGGCCGCATCATAGGTACAATCGAGGTCCAAACATACGAAAAGGAGGCGTACAGAGAGGAGCACGTGACAGCTATCCGAATGGCCGCAAACTTGACCGCAGTGGCGATCGAAAATGTAGGCTTGCTTGAACGTGAGAGTACGGCACGCGCCAACGCGGAAGAATCGAATCGCCTCAAAGACGAGTTTCTGGCTACCGTCTCTCATGAATTGCGAACGCCCCTGACCGCGATCCTGGGTTGGTCGCGCATGCTGGAAAGCGAATCATTGGAAAGCGGAATGGCCAGGCGGGCGATTGAAACCATCAAGCGAAACGCGAAGTCGCAAGCGCAGATTATCGACGACATTCTCGATGTTTCCCGGATCATCACCGGAAAACTCTATTTGGATCTCCATCCGATTCAACTCGAATCAGTCCTGGAGTCCTCGGTCAACGTAGTGCGACCCACCGCCGATGCAAAGGGAATTCAAATCGATTTGAGATTCGATCAGGAACCGATTGCGGTATCCGGCGACGCCAACAGATTGCAGCAGGTCTTTTGGAACCTGTTGTCAAACGCGGTGAAGTTCACTCCCACCGGCGGCCAGGTGTCCGTTCAGCTTCGCAGGAATGATTCGCAGGTGGAGGTGGAGGTTGCGGATACTGGACCAGGCATCGCGCCGGCTTTTTTGCCTTATGTCTTTGATCGTTTTCGCCAGGCAGACAGCACCTCAACCAGACAGCATGGCGGACTCGGCCTGGGACTGGCCATTGCGAGACACTTGATTGAGATACACGGAGGCACCATAGAAGTCCGGAGCGCCGGCGAAGGCACAGGAGCGACGTTTATAGTCAAATTGCCGGCGGCGGAGTCGCGTCTTGTGCCGACCATGGATGATTCCGCGAACCTGTCGGCAGGGCAACCTACGCTTTTGACACCACCCGTGATCTTATCTGGTGTCCGGGTGCTACTTGTGGATGATGACGAGGATACTTTGGAACTGCTTAGTGCGGCGCTGAGGCAGCGAAACGCGGAGGTCACAGCGGTGTCATCGGTAGCCGAAGCATTGGCGGCGATAAAGAAATCCCGGCCCGACGTGTTAATTTCAGATATTGCGATGCCGGGTAAAGATGGATACCAATTAATTCAGCAGGTGATTGCTCTTAATCTCGACCCGCGAATTCCGGCCCTCGCAATAACGGCCTATGCGAAGGAGGAGGACCGGGAGAATGCCCTGGCCGCCGGCTATGATCACTTTTTGACCAAGCCGGTAGAACTTCGCGAATTCATTTCCACAGTCGCCAGCGCCGCGGGCGTCGTTACGCCAATGTAAAGCATACTGTTAGTTTGCTTCTTGTCTGCGCCACATACGTCGTTGGCTTCTAAACAATTCATGGCCGAAACAAAGAAATACACAATCGAAGAACGCGTCCGCTGGGGAGACGTTGACGCCGCGGGCATCATTTTTTATGGTGCCTATATTCGCTTCTTCGAATTTGCCGAAACCGAATTGTTTCGCTCGGTAGGGTTGCCTTACAGCGTCATGTTTGAAGAGATCGATGTTTGGTTGCCGCGTGTTCACCTGGAATGCGACTTCCACCACGCGGCACGACTGGATGATCTGCTGGAAGTGTCGGTGTATGTTGGACGGTTTGGAACAAAGTCGATGCATCTGAACTTTGAAGTGCGCCGCAAGGGCGAAGAACAATTGATTGCCGATGCTCATTTTGTGCTGGCCTCAGTTCGACGCGATACATTTGAGACTGTGCCGATTCCCGAAGAACTGAAAACGCGCCTTGCACCGTACACCGTTGGTTGCTAGGTAGTGCGTCGTGTTGGATTCAGTGAACCAGCTGTTTACAGAACCGAGCGCGGTAGCGCCGGATCCGAAATGCGCGTCTAGTAAATAAGTGGTTTCTGTTATGCCTACAGCTGTGATTAATGTGGCCTCTAACATCCGGCGCTACCGCGCTCGGTTCTGTAATGGACTCGGCGAACGCCCTACTGGCCCACTGCCGGTCGCTGGGTTAAATTCTGGTTCACTGCCAAGCTTACCCAAGGACACGAAGTTGACCGAAAATGATTTTTGAATCCGACAAACAACCTGTGGCAAACATCCTGGACGAGAATAAGGTGCCCGCCAATCCGATCTCTCAAGTTCGGCGTTGGTTCAACGAAGCGATCACCTCGGGCTCCCGTTTGCCTGATGCGATGACCCTGGCTACAGCAACAAAGGACGGCAAGCCCTCAGCGCGAATGGTACTTCTGAAAGGTGTCGAGGACGACGGCTTCGTTTTCTATACTAACTACAATAGCCGGAAAGCGCGGGAGTTGGATGAGAATCCACGAGCGGCGCTGGTTCTCTATTGGTCTCAGCTCGATCGGCAGATTCGTATCGAGGGTAGCGTCGAACGAATCGCCGCAACGGAGTCGGACGAATATTTTCGAACTCGACCGCGCGACAGCCAGTTAGGGGCCCTCGCTTCTCCGCAGAGTGAAGTAATAGTAAACCGCGAGGTTTTAGAGGAACGGTTCCGTGAGTTCGATGAGCTCTACAGTGATCGACCTGTAGAACGCCCGGCGCATTGGGGTGGGTATCGACTAAAGCCAGACCTCATCGAATTCTGGCAAAACCGCGAAGGCCGCCTGCACGATCGAATTGTCTACCAACGGCAACCCGACGGTTCCTGGACCATTCAACGACTAGCGCCTTAAGTGAGTTGGATCAAGTGACTTTGCCGCGCTCCATTAGCGGCTTTGCCGCCCTCCGTGCGGAAAGGCTCCGCCTTTCCGAAGTGTTTGAATTGTTTTGAGGCTCCGCCTCCGCCGGCTGAGGCATAGCCTCAAAAGTGTATTCGGGTCGCCGGAAAGGCAGAGCCTTTCCGCACGGAGGGCGGCAAAGCCGCGCACACAGGAGGGGCGGGCGGTACGATAGCGATCTCAGATTGGCCGCAACGCGCTGCGTGCAAGTTTCTTTTTCAACCCAACATAACCCTGCTCGCCGGCCACGAGGTCGCCCAGAACTTTTTTGATTCCTCGATGGCCCTGCGCAAACTCAATCATTCGTTCCGTGAACGGCGCGCCCCAGAAGTTTCCGTAAAAGCGCCGGCGCATTTGTGAAGCGCGCCGCAGCTCCGCGCCAAAATCCGCCCGCCAACGCTTTTCGTATTCTTCTGATCGCCCCTCGAGAAAAGCCTCAGCAAAGAGTTCCGCCGAACGCAATGCGTAGTAAATTCCTTCGCCAGTAACGGGATCGGCGAAACCTGCCGCGTCACCCAGTAATGCCCAGCCTTCCCCGCAAACACGGCGCTTGTCCCAGGTTTGGTCGGCAAGACCCGGGATGCGCGCGGCATAACTTTCGGCAGTAGTTTCCAGTTTCTCCCTGATTCGCTGGGCGTTAGGTTCTTCCAATTTTGCCCAGATGTGGGCCTTCGGATCTTCGCGCTGCCAGTAGTAACCGATCATGAACTGCCACAACAGTTCGTCAAGCGCCTTGTGATCAAAGGCCTCCTGTGTGGTGGCGATGCCAAACGAAATATGATCCGGTCGCGGGAACGCCCAGGCATAACCCACCCAGGATGGAAGAAATGCGATGACCGTCGGCGCATTACCGATGTTTGGCAGCGGAGCTCGGTAGCCGAAAGCTACTTCCATGTCTGAAGCCGCGAGCGGGCCTGCCAGCTTTTTCGCGATGGCGCTGTTGGCTCCGTCAGCGCCGACTAACAACTTTCCAGTCCATTCCCGACCACGCGCGCCGCGAAGCTGCCAACCCTTTTCCGTTTTCTTGATCCCTCCGGTCGAGATCTTTTCAAAGACAACCTGCGCACCCGCCTTGGCTGCAAGGTCCCGCAAATAAGAGTCGAAAGCGATCCGCGAATAGATGGCGAAAGGTTCCTCCAGCTTGAGGTGCAGGCGCTTGCCGGAAGGCGAGTACATTTCCAGTTCATCGACCGTGCGACCAACAGCCCCCAGTAAGTGTGGCCATGCTTTGAGTGCTTTGGCAGTGACACCACCGCCGCAGGCTTTTGCGGCGCCCTCGGGTCTACCATCAAATAGGGCGATACGCATACCGCCGCGCGCCAATCGCTCAGCTGCAAAGGAGCCGGCCGGACCGGCACCAACAATCAAAACATCAAAGTGATCGCTTTTCATTTGTAAGGCAAACGGTCTTGCATCGGTCAAAAACAGAACGATCCACGAAATAACACGAAGCGGCACGAAAGACGCCCTGGTTCGAGTGATTTCGTGTGCTTTCGTGGATCATCCGCTCTCCCTGAGAATGGATGGATCCAGCAGCTTTGAGAATTCAAGCCGCAGCTTACGTTAATCACAATCATGATAGATGTCTTCTCATGGCCAGAGCAATTGGTGTGATAAAATCCGGACGTTTCCTGACAAAAAGCGAAGTAGGTGTTCCTGGGTTAACCGTCCGTTTCAGTGGACTCGGAATCCCAACCGTTGACTATCCCAGCACGCGAAGTGCTGGTCTACTGTCGTTCGTCCGCGAGGAACTGAAGCCAAATCAATGGGAAACGCCAATAGTCTCCAGAGCGCCATTGTTTTCTCCGGTATCGCACCGCATCCGCCGATAATGGTTCCGGAAGTTGGCGGTGAAGCTGTCGCGGAAGTGCGCGGTTCGATCGAGGCGATGGCGGAATTCACGCGCCGCATTGTCGAGAACCGCGCCGAAACCGTCGTGCTCATCTCGCCGCATGCTCCACTGCACCCTCAAGCGTTCGTTACTTATCAAGGTCCGAACCTTCATGGGAGCTTTGCAAATTTTCGGGCGCCGGAAACTGAGGTTGCGTTTTCACTCGACATAAAACTCCTGCAAACGCTCGTCCAAACCTCCGCCGACAATGGATACGAAGTCGTCGGTTTGCAAAACTATGAGTTGGACCATGGCTCAGCTGTGCCACTCTATTTCCTTGACCGCAACGGTTGGCGCGGCCGAGTAGTTGCGCTTGGCTATAGTTTTCTTTCCAATGAGGACCATTTGAAGTTCGGCGCTTGCATCAAGAAGGCGGCTGATCTCGTGGGTCGACCTGTTGCTATCGTGGCGAGTGGGGATCTTAGTCATCGTTTGAAGCCGGACGCGCCGGCGGGCTATAACCCCGAGGCCCACCGTTTCGATGAAGCAATTGTTGAAGCCCTCGAGGAAAACTTGCCCGAGCGAATTATCGAGGTTGATCAGGATCTGAGACGAGTTGCTGGAGAATGTGGTTATCGTTCAATGCTGGTCGGGCTGGGAGCGACTCACGACCTCCCCGCAGCGTGTGAGGTATTGCATTATGAAGCCCCATTCGGCGTCGGTTACCTGGTGGCCCAACTGACTAACAAGATGGCAGTTGACCAAAGCCTGTGAAAGATTCGAACTACAGCGCTCCGATGGAAGAAGACGGTGCGGCAAGGGTGCCTGCCCTCGCTCGACAGTCCATTGAAACTTTCGTCCTCTCCGGAGAACTAATGAAGACGCCGGAGAATGTTTCCGGGATTCTCTCTGAACGTTGCGCTTGTTTTGTTTCAATCAAAACTCGCTCACGAGATTTGCGCGGCTGCATCGGCACGATCGAACCCGCCAGGCAAACTCTGGCGGAGGAGATAATCGTGAATGCGGTAAACGCTGCGAGCCGCGACCCCCGCTTTCCTCCGGTTTCGCCGGACGAACTACCGAATCTGGTTTACTCGGTAGATATCCTCGCTGCGCCGGAGGCCGCCACATTTGAAGGACTTGATCCTGAAATTTACGGAGTGATTGTTGAAGACGAGTCGGGCTGGTGTCGAGGGTTACTCCTGCCGGATATAGAAGGTGTCGACACAGCTGCGAAGCAGGTAGAAATCGCCGCACGCAAAGCAGGCATTCCTCCCGGAGCCACTCTAAAGCTTTGGCGCTTTCGTGTTGTGCGTTATCGGGAGTAGGACAGGCATTCCTGCCTTCCCTTCGTGACTAGGCTGACTTAATAAAGGTGTGGCACTTTTGTTTGACGGTGGGTAAAACGATCCACGAAGTCACACCAAATATCACGAAGAAGAGTTTAGTGTCGCTTAGTGTTTTTTCGTGGATCGTTTTTCTTCTCTCTATCAAAGCATTTATCACTTTGTCCTACACGTCGAGGTTTCTGACGTCGAGAGCGTTATCTTCGATAAACTTTCGGCGAGGTTCTACCTGGTCGCCCATCAGGACGGTAAACATCTCGTCTGTTTCCACGGCGTCATCGATCCTGACCTGCAATAACGTGCGCTTCTCGGGATTCATGGTCGTTTCCCAGAGCTGCTCAGGATTCATCTCGCCGAGACCTTTGTAGCGCTGAATCGACAAGTCTTTCTTCGCCGCGCCAAGCACTTTTTCCAGCAGTGCCTCGCGAGTCGGAATCTCTTCACTGGTTCCATTCGTGCCCGTGATAAACGGCGGCGCCAGTTTATCTTCCAAAGCCATGTAAAGTTCCACGGCTTTTTGAAACTCGACGAAGCTGGCAAAGTTCCAATCGATTGCCAGGCTCAGCCCGGCGGTGGTCGTTGTCTCAACCTCCCAGAGTCCGTGCTCTTCGTCAGATGACAGTTCGGTCTTGAAGCCTGCTTTGGCGAGTATGCCTTCAACCTTCGCCATCAGGTCGCTACTCTGAAAGACGTTGCGCAGAGTAGTCCCTTCCTTCCGCAGTACGCCTTTCTTTCCGGCGAAAGCTTCCAGGAGTGTGTCGAGCATATGCGCGTCACCGCCAAGCCGGCGGGCCGCACGCTCACAATAGCGTTTCAGGTCGACAAGTTGTTCCAACGACTTCGCCAATTCTTTACCTTCAATATCCTGGTTGGCACCGACTGACTTTACGGTCATGTCCGCGGTCGCCATCCGCATTAAATAGCGGACCATCAGGCTTTCATCTTTGATGTACTCTTCCTTTTTGCCGCGCTTAACCTTGAACAAAGGCGGTTGGGCAATGTAGACGTAGCCGCGCTCGACCAGCTCGGCCATCTGACGATAGAAGAAAGTAAGCAGAAGGGTTCTGATGTGCGAGCCATCGACGTCAGCGTCGGTCATGAGAATGATCTTGTGATAGCGAAGCTTATTCGCATCAAAATCTTCTTTGCCGATTCCCGTCCCTAACGCCGTAATCAAAGCTTTGATTTCGCTATGCCCCAGCATCTTGTCAAAGCGTGCTTTTTCGACATTGAGGATCTTGCCCTTGAGCGGCAATATTGCCTGGTTCTTGCGATCCCGGCCCTGCTTTGCCGACCCGCCCGCGGAGTCGCCCTCAACGATGTAAATCTCAGAAAGCGCCGGGTCCTTTTCCTGGCAATCCGCAAGCTTCCCGGGCAGCATTGACCCACTCAACGCCCCTTTACGAACAATCTCTCTGGCCTTTCTGGCGGCTTCACGCGCACGGGCGGCGTCGACAGATTTGCCGACGATCTTTCTTGCGACGGTCGGATTCTGCTCGAGATACTCGGTTAATCGCTCGTTAAGAAACGACTCGACTGCGCCCTTCACGTCAGAATTGAGTTTGCCCTTTGTCTGCCCCTCAAACTGAGGTTGCGGCAGCTTTACGGAGATAACTGCTACCAATCCTTCACGTACGTCATCGCCAGACAGCGAGCCCTTGAAGTTTTTAGCCAGTCCAGACGATTGCGCGTAGGCGTTTATGGTTCTGGTAAACGCCGAGCGGAAGCCCGACAGGTGTGTGCCGCCGTCTACAGTGTTGATGTTGTTCGCGAATGAATAGACCTTTTCGTCGTAACCGTCGTTGTATTGAATGGCTACTTCAATGGACAGCACATCGGCTTCCCTTTCGAAGTAGAGAGGCTTGTCATGAAGAGTGGTCTTGTTCTTATTTAAGTGTTTTACAAACTCAGCGATGCCACCCTTGTAATAAAACTCGTGCGAGCGTTCCGGAGCTTCGCGTTCGTCTTTAATGGTTATGCGAATCCCCTTGTTGAGAAAGGCCTTTTCCCGTAAGCGCTCCGATAGTTTGTCGAAGCTGAATTCAGTGTGGTCGAAGATCTGGGAGTCAGGCTTAAAAGTGATCTTCGTTCCGCGTTTACGTGTTTTGCCGGTTTGCTCCAAACGCGCAGTTGCAATGCCTCGCAAGTAGTCCTGCTCGTAAGTCTTCCCGTCTCGCCATATTTCCAAATGCAACGTCTCAGAAAGAAAATTAACGCACGACACGCCCACGCCGTGGAGTCCTCCGGAGACTTTGTATGCGTTGGAGTCAAACTTGCCGCCGGCGTGAAGTTTGGTCATCACCACTTCAGCGGCTGACTTCCTCTCCTTCTTCATTTCATCGACTGGAATGCCGCGACCGTTGTCAATCACTGTGATGGAGTTATCAAGATGGATCGCGACGTCAACGTTGTCGCAGTATCCGGCCAGCGCTTCATCGATAGAGTTGTCCACCACCTCGTATACCAGGTGATGAAGACCTATTTCCCCTGTCGATCCGATATACATTGCCGGACGCTTGCGTACTGCTTCTCGGCCCTCGAGGACCGCTATCGATGATGAATCGTAAGCTTGATTTTTCTTTCCTGTAGTAATTCCTGCTGTTGACAATTCCTTCTCCTTATTACTGCTCAACAAATCTTCCTTTTTATCATCGTCCATAACAAACGTACTTCTTAATTGTACTCTCCCGGGGCCGACCTTAGTCCGTGGCCGCCACCGCCGAGAGAGTGCTTTGGTTTAACTCCGCCGGCACTGCCTCGCCTTCCACGATCTCTTGTACGTTTGCTTTTGAAAGGAACCTTTCGAGATGGCTTCTCTTCGATGTGGTAATGAATGTCTGGGTGCGGCCTTCAAGGTACTCCAAAAGACGTTTTATCCTTTTTTCATCCAGCTCTGCGTCGACATCGTCGACCAGAAAAAGTGGATAATTCTGATGCCAGGAATTATACACTGAAATCGCCGCTAAGTCTAATAGTAACAATGCGCTACGCTGCTGTCCGGAACTCCCATACACGCGCATTTCCCGGCCTTCCAGATGGATGCTCAAATCGTCTTTGTGCGGCCCCACCAAAGACCGCCCGGCAGCCACTTCCGCAGGCAGGCGGAGCTGCAAACGTTCTCGTAAAAGAGGTTCGTAATTGTCCAGATTTCCCTTCCCGTGAAGTGACGAGGAATAACTAATCTGGAGTGCCGCCGGCTCGAAGAGAGTGCGCTCCAGAGCGTCATTGATTTTCGCGGTGTAGTCCGTGCGGGCCGTGTGGATTTCTGTGCCTAGTCGGGCTAATTGGTCGTTCCATGGCGCGAGCAGATCCACTGTTTCATCCAGCCGGAGTTCCCGCTCTATTGAATCCTGGAGGATGCGGTTTTTCTGTTTGAGGACCTTGTCGTAATCGGTAACTGTCTGCACGTAAGAGTGTCGCAACGAAGCCACGCCCCGATCGATGAAATGCCGCCGAGCTTCCGGCACTCCTCTCACAACTTCCAGTTGGTCGGCGGTAAACGAAAACACCTGAAGCTGGCCCAGGTATCGCGCCAGCTGTTCTCTCTTTCCGTTAACCGAGAGAGTCTTCGTGTTTTCTCGCAGTGCAATATGCAAGTCTCGTTTGAGGTAGTCACCGCTGCAGACCACGCCTGCGACGGAAGCGGACACTTCGCCAAATCTGATCGTTTCCTGAAGACGTTGCGTGCGAAAAGATTTTGTTCTGGAGAGGAGATGAATGGCTTCCAGCCAGTTGGTCTTACCCTGGCCATTGTTACCGTAGATGATGTTTAGTCCAGGTCCCCAGGAGATCTTGCCGCGGAGGTTTCGGAAGTTATTGACTTCGAGAGACTCAAGATACATCGCGGGATTTTAACACACTAACTTGAGTCCAGAAGGGTGGCGATGATGGCGCCGTGGTGGTCCACTCTTTGGAGTGCGCCGCCTTGTCGGCGCTTTGGCCCGCGGTGGCTTGGCGCCGCGATCTGGCCGAAGGAGACAGCTCTGATTTCACCGCTGACTCAAGCCTAACGAAGCTGCGACAGGTCGCAGTGGGCCAAAGCGCCGACAAGGCGGCGCACTCCAAGGAGTAGCCTTTACGTCTACTTAACGATCTCGAAATCGACCCACTGAGTCGTGGTTTTCTCTTTGTCGTTGGCGAGGAGGTCGGTGACAGTGATTTGGAGAATGTATTCGCCCGGAGCCATGTCAGTCCCCAACTGAACGCCTCCGGCCGCGGTAATGCGTTGCCGTTCCGCCTGGCCGGTTAGATCAACCGCTTTAGGCTGGCCCTCAAAAATGACCTTGCCGTCCCGCAGGACCCGCATCGCTGCAGTTAATCTTGGTTGACGTGTGGCCTTATCAAGTTGGGCGTTGTAAATCACATAACCGAAATATAGATTCGACGGCGTGCGAAAACGTCGTTGCGCCGGACCGGTCATTGCCTCGCGATCGCCCGCCGTTGCCTGGATGTTTTCAGGCTTAGCATCAGAAGATGCCGGCTCATTCAAATCCAGAAAACCCGACGCTGTAATCCCCGACAACGCCAGCCGCTCACTCTTGAGATTAGGAACCTCTACAAACTGTCCCGCAGTGCCCAGTCGTGAAGAAGCGGCATCGCGCACTGCCACACGAACCTGGTATGAACCAGCTTTAGGGGCGGGTAGATTCAATTGATAGGTCAGTCCCCGACGCAGCACCTGTTCATAAGCATTTCCACGCAGCCGCAGGGTGCGGGTCTCCGATCTTTGGTGGGCAACCGACCCATTGTCGCCAAAGATGATGCCGCTTAGATCAAAGACAGCCTGGCGCCAACCGTCAGGCTCCTCAGTAAACGTAAGATCACGAGCCTGAAAATAGAGCAACGAGCTCAACTGCGAACCCCGCTCCGCTGTGTCAGTAAAGAGCGTGGTTAGCTGCACATCTATGTCCACCGCCGCAAAAGGCGATGTGAGGGCCAGATTTACTTTGTCGCGATTGGTTCTTTCGGGAGGGCGCGCATCTTCGTCCGTCACCCCGAAGAATCCTTTCCGCGTGCGAACCGACATGCCCGAACGCTTCACTTGAGCCTTAATCTCATGGAAACGCCGATTGAAGGTTTCCTCCGTCGGCCGATAACCGATGAGGTAGTAACCTTCCTGATCGCTCATCACTCGTTGTAATTGGAAGTCGTTGGAATTGCGGACCAGGAATCCCCCGCTTCCCTTGGCTACGAGTTCGGAGCCGGCCCGGTTATCCTGCAACTGGTGAGATCGTTGCCTCATAATTGCCTGCTCCTGTTCCGCGAGGTTTGACGGCGCGCGCGCGCCGAGTTGGTCGAGGCTGTCGGCTGCAGTCATTCCCGTATACTGAAGTCCCTGCGTGTCGACCGCATAAATGACTACCGAAGAGCGAATCGCAAGTTCCGAAATCTGCTTCAGCGCGGCCTCAACGGTAAAAGGAGATGTGAGATTGCCTGACGCTTCAATAGTTTCTGGGCCTGTACGTCTTTCGCTGCCTCCTATCATTGCCTGGTCCAGAGCTGTGATGTAGGGGACACTGAGAGGCAAACTGTCAGAAAGGATCACCATAGACTTACGGCCCGGCAACTCACCCATCCCTTGAACAACAAAACGAAGCGCCCGGGCACTAAGCTTCAAGGTGTCGTTCGAACATAGAGAAATACCCTCGTTCATTGAGCCAATACGAGTAAAGACGGACGGACCCATTCGGCTGCATTGATGTCGGCGCAATCGGTCGACCGCGCGGTGGAGCAGTCTCTTGTCAGTAGTGAATTGCTGCAAGGCGCCTAATTCACCTCCCGTCCGAATGATCGCCACGAGATCATTCGGTTGGGTTTGCTCGTCGATGAATTTTCGCAACTGGCTCTTCACCGCAGCCACGCTCTCCATTGAGATTCCCAGGTCGTCCACAACCAGCGCTATCGTGCGGCGTGGGTCTTCCGGACGAATGGCAGGCGCCACAGAGGGCAGCGCGGTCTTTTTGATAGCTGGTTTGACTGCAGCCGCTGGCGCAGATGAAGGCAGGTTGGAAACATAAGAGAAATTCGTGATGACCTGCTTTCGGCCATCTTCGAATATCTCAAAGTCTTCCGCGGTTAGATCCGTAACCTGCTTGCCATCCTTAGTGACAACCGCATCTATCTGGACCAGGTTGGTCCTGATTCGTACCACATCGGTATCATCAGGCGGCGGAGTCACCGGCTTCTGCGGTTGCGCGTCGACCTTACTCGGTTGAGCCGGTGGCGGTGTAGGCGATGGAAGAGGCCGCTGAGATTGGACAGGAAATGAGACTGAAACCAGCAGCACCAGGGCGGCAAGAGAGCGCTTACTCATCAGGTCGTTCCTTTCGCGTTCAGGTGCTCCAGTTTCTAATACACTTTCTGTTTGCGTGTCTATTCTTGCAGGTGCCGTGATTAATAGCTAACGCTGAGTTAGCCGTGAGCAGGAGGACCGAAAACGATGGAGATCCGAGCGATACGCCGTGAGTCGAATTAGAAGCGGGAGAGAATCTTTCAACACGAAAAAGAGGACTCCCCGCGATGTACTTTCAAATCATTGACTTTTAACCTGATTGGGAATATCGTCCGCCTTTCGTGATGCAGGCTGAATTCTCATGAGCCTCCCCCACCCTCGCGCTCGCCAGATCCAGCCTCAGGAATTTTGTAACCAATTGCAAAGGTCTGCTCGCGACGACGATTCAATTAGTCGACACTGGGGACTCGAAACTGCGGGGTGTCTGCGCCAGCGGCGGGCCGGATCCTGGGGCTGGCGAATTCGGGCGTCCCGCTGGGCGACAGTGCGTGGATGGATAAGAAATTCCGGCTCGGGTAAGTCTCGTACAGATCGAGGAGGCAATTAGCAATGCAGCACATCGAAAAGATAATTGAAGCGGCCATGAGCTACGACATGAGCGACGTGATGCAACGGTATGCGGAGAAGACGCGCCTGCCGCCTGACGCGTTGAAAGAGCACGAGCGCGAGATCAAGCGGTTCCTCGCCCTCAGCGCCGCGAATCCCGGCAAGTACGGAATGCGCGGGCCGCTCGACGAACTCTGGCACACGTTCATCATCTTCACTTCGTCCTACGCGAGGTTCTGTCACGGGCTCGGCGGAGGCTTCATCCATCACCGGCCCGAGCCGCCGAAGAAGAGGGGCGCAAAGGCCGCCACTAAAGCGCCGAAGCGTAACTCCTACATCGACTTTCTCGAAGACTACAGGAAGGTCTTCAAGGAAACCCCGGCGGCACATCTATGGCCCACGCGGCCCGGCGGAGACGTGATGGATCCTTCGTGCGACCAGTGCGGGATATTCTGCTCCCAGACCTGCGCCGCCATCGAGTTACGGCCCGTGTCGAAGCGGTTTTGATCGGCCGAGCCCTTTCCCTTCCAGAGCCGCGTGAACATTCTCCTTCTCGGTAAATATCCGCCCATCGAGGGCGGGGTAAGCGCCTACACCTTCTGGATGGCCCGCGCACTGGCCGGGCAGGGCCACGCAGTCCGAATAGCGACTAACGCCGGAGAGGTCGAGCCGACTCTCTCGCAACTGCACTACCACGATGATCATAGCTGGCTCGAAGGCGACGGGGTTTCGGGGGGCCCCCGTATCTACCAGACGACCGCGTTGTCGCCCTCTTCTTTCATTCCGTTCGCGCAGCCCTACGTCACTAAGCTATTCGGTCTCTCGTTATCAATCCTCGAAGAAGCCCCCTGCGATGTCATCCTGAGTTGGTACTTCGAGCCCTACGGCTTCGCGGCGGCGCTTGTTGGCAAGGCCACTGGCCTGCCGTTCGTCATCAGGCACGCAGGGAGCGATCTCGGGCGTCTCTCACAACACCCCGATCTGAAGGCCGCATATCAGTGGGCATTGGAGACGGCATCCGGCCTCATCGTCACGAACGAGCGCGAATTCGAGCGCCGATTCGGCAGCGTCGCTCCGCCGAGAATTCGGCCGACCCTCCCGAGTCTGCCAGACATTTTCTCGTCCCCAAGCGTGGCCCTCGACGTTCCTGAATTGTTGGAAGCTTCCGACCGGTGGTTCTCGGAGGCAGGGCTACCGGGCGCGCTCCTTCAAGCCGTCCGCGGGATCAACGCGAAAACCTTCACCGGAAAAATCTTCACGATTGGCACTTACGGGAAGGTGGGTGTGACCAAGGGTAGTTTCGATCTGATCGAAGCTCTGTCGAAGGTGGCAGAGACCGGGACGGAATTTTCTTTTCTCACTCTGAGTTGCGGCCACCCCGAAACTCTTGCGGCTTACTACGATGCCATTGCTGGTTCCCGCGCATTAGCCGAGCGTACCTGGATACTACCGCCGGTGGCTCCCTGGCGCGTGCCGTCGTTTCTCCGCTGCTGCAACGCCGTCTGCTTCCTGGAGCGCGATTTCCCCATCGCCTTCCACGGCCCGCAGGTTCCGCGGGAGGTGCTTTCTTCCGGGGCCTGCCTCGTGTGCTCCGGCGAGGTCGCCCGGAAGCCGTTTTACGGCGGCCACCTCGTAGACGACCGGAACGCCATCATCGTCGACGACCCGAAAGACCACGATTCCCTCGCCCTCAGACTCCTGGCGCTTATCGGCGACCAGGATCGCACCTGGTCCATTGGCCGCCAAGGCCAGAGGCTCGCCGAATTCTGGGATCAGGAACTCCCCTGCTTCGACGACGCGGTAGCCAGCCTCTTCACCGACATCGAGCGCACGCTGGCAGCTTCCACGAGCGGGCGCCGCCCCCCTCCAGCCGTTAGTTGAGAGCTATGAACACTCGTTCTCTGGCTCCAATAAAAAGCAGCCTTGACTCTTTTCTAGAGCGAAGCTGCCAATTATTAACAATGATCACGGAAAAGTAAGTCCCGAACTTCGGCATCCGTAAGCTCTTATTCTACATCATCGCAAGAAACAGCATTTCATAAGTAAGTCCCGAACTTCTCTCGATCCTCACACCTGTCGGGTAGCTTTTACCGATAAGTAAGTCCCGTACTTTCATTTTTGCGAACGATTGCAAGGGTTGAAACCATTACGCACCGATCCAAACAAGGGTAAACTATGCTTTTGTTTCGACCGGAGGTCAATGCTGTGCTTACGCCTCGCGATTTGTTGCTGCTGGAGATACGAGGCGAAACGATTGATGAATGCTTTGCGCTAATCGCTTCTTCTACCGCAACTGAGCCTGCAGACGAGACCATCGCGCACAATCGGGCAGAGATTTGGGATGAAGCGCTGAGAAATGACAGCAACGGTACCCTTCTTCGGCGCATCCAGAACGAGGGCTGGGATACTGCGTCGCTAAAGGACGCTGTTTATCGACTACCGTCACGAACTGTTGGTCATGGCTGGGCAGCTGATTTGAATTGGCTGGTCCATAGTGTTCAGTCTGCTGGTCAGCAAGATGAGGATAGTGGAGTCTCGAACGAGCCGTTTGGGCACCTGCTGGCCCCATTATGCGTGGCTGCCGGTTCGCGCTTGCAACAACTACCCCACCCCGCGCTGTTCCCTCTTCAAAAGAGCATTCTCGCGCGTCTCTGCACCTATGCCGCTCCCGCGCTTTACGAGGAGTTTGTGAGGTTCCGGCAGCAGGCAGGAGGCAACGAACCACAAGCAGGTAAAAGTGATTCAATCTACCGCTCCTTCATCACGGCTATGCGTGAGGGTCTTTTCCTACCGTTTCTGACGCAACGGCCCGCACTTGCAAGGATGCTGATTAACTTGCTAACCCAGTGGATGGCTGCAACAAGTGAGTTCATGGACCGTCTTGCGGGCGATCAACAAGCTATATCCCGTCTGATCGGATCAGATTGTTCGGTCCGTGACTTGGTTACCATTCAGTCAAACCTGTCTGATCCTCATAATGGCGGACGCGGTGTGATCATTCTGACATTTTCCTCGGGAGCTCAGGTCGTGTACAAGCCCCGCTCCTTGGCGTTCGACTCCATTTGGAACCAGCTAACGGCCTGGCTCACGGCCCAAGGCGGACCCTCAATGGAACAACATCCGGGAACTTTGGCCATGGGGCAGTACGGATGGCAAGCCTTCTGCGACCATGCTCCCTCCTCTCCAAACTCAGCTTCCCGCTTTTATCAACGCCTGGGCGCGTGTCTTGCGCTCTTCCGGATCCTCGGCTCGAGCGACATGCACCACGAGAATCTAATTGCGAATGGAGACCAGCCAGTCTTTGTTGATCTGGAGACTCTCGTCGCGCCTTCGCCTCGCATAGATTTTTCAGTTCATCCGGCGCTGCGTGCCGTAGAGCAATCGCTTCTGCACTCAGTATGGAGATCAGGCGTCCTTCCCGACGCCATGCTCCTGCCCACCGGTGATGTTATGACCTATGGAGGACTCGCCGCGTCCCCTAGCGTGAGCGGATCAGTTTGGGATTTCCTCGATGTGAATACTGACAGAATGCGTTTCGTCCCTATAGAACAATTAAGACATCGGTTCTCGAATCTTCCTTATCACGGGCGGATGGTCTTCCCTCCGTCGGCGCACGTTAGGGACATCAAAGCTGGCTATGAAAAAGCAATCGTCCTGATAAACCGTCGCTACGCTGATTTGTGGAGTGCGTCAGGACCACTAGCTGGAATAAAGTCTGTGCCAATCCGGGCGATCTTTCGTCCCACAACGATTTACGTATCACTTCTTAACAAGCTTCGTGATCCACGCAGGTTACGAAGCGGGATCTCGTGGAGCGCTCAACTTGAGTTGGATCAAGGTGACACACAGCAGCTGGGGATATTGGCAGACCATCCGTTACTACTGGCAGAGAGACGCGCTTTGGTGAAGGCTGATATCCCATACTTCGTAACGTTTACCGGCCAGACAACTGTATGGCACAACTCCCATCTAGCGGTACCAAACGCGATCGAGGTTGCAGGCCAAGGCGCGGATGTAGTACCGAGGCCTCTTGGATCTGATGACATTGAGCGAGACTGCCAGTTGATTGATTGGTCGCTCACCCCTTCAGGAGTAACGCCAACGAAACCATGGCCGCGTTTCGACGGTGGTGTCATTGGTGAGGACCAGAAGCGGTTACTCAGGACTGAAGCCGAACGGATATTTGAAATCTTAAGGCGACGAGCTGTTACCGCTAGTGATGGGGCGGCTTGGTGGGGGCGGAAATCTCTACTCAAGGCACCAAGCATAGGTGTACTTGGACCTGGTTTATACGACGGGCTATCAGGTATAGCGGTTTTCTTGGCCGCTATGACGCGTGTGCTCCAGAACGAAATGGCAAGAGATCTCACCGTTCGCACAGTGGCGACCGTGCGGTCCATGGTGCAAACGCATCGTCCCTCACGTCTTAGATCCGGACGCACTCTCGGTATCGCGTTCGGGATGGGGGGCGTAGCTTATGCCCTTGCCACAATTGGCCGACTGCTCGACGACCAACAGTCGCTAGAAATAGCGCGTGATGCTGCAACTTGGGTGACGCCGGAAATTATCCAGAGTGATCAGACCTTTGACATTATGGATGGCTCAGCAGGTGCAATAATCGCCTTACTTAAATTGTTTGAAGTAACCGGCGAAGAGCGATGGCTAACACTAGCTTTGCTTTGCGGCTCACATCTGCAGGAGACGCATCAGAGTGGCCGTTTATGGTGGACAGCGCCAGGCCGCATGATCCGAACGGGGATGGCCCACGGCTTGGCAGGGATAGGTTTCGCGCTATGCCGGCTCTCCCGCAAAAGCGCTGAAATAAAGTTTGAAGAACTTGGCTTGGAGGCGCTTCGCCTGATCGATCGTTCGTACAACGAGAGTCGGCGAGACTGGTCCTCTGAGATACAAGAAGCTTCGACGGAAGCCGAGGAGAGCTTCTGGTGTCGATGGTGCCACGGCGCCCTTGGTATAGGACTAGCTTGGCATGAACAGAAGAGTGATGCGATTCCCGGCCTGGAGACTACAAGTTTCGTCAAACGCGCAAGTCAAGGAGCAGTCGAGAATCCTACGCGACCAGCAGATACTCTTTGCTGCGGAAACTTTGGTAATGTCGACTATCTTCTTGAAGTCGGCCAGAGTGACGAGGAGTTGCGATCGCTGGCGCGGTCGCGAGCTGCCTGGCTAATCAGCGAGAGCCGTCGCAGGGGACACTATAAATTCGACGCCGCGGTTGACGAGGCGAACCTTGGCCTGTTCCCTGGCATATCAGGGATCGGCTACGTGATCCTTCGCGCGCTTGCGCCCGAAGATGTTCCTTCGCTCCTGACATTTCGTTAGGCGCAGAAGGAAGATAGGCGCACTAATAGCAAGCGCAGCACGTCTCTCCGGAAGGAGACATCGCCGGATTCCCATTCAGCGTCGGGTCGAAGTCGAGTTCGCCCCAAGCCTGAGAAACTGCGGTCTCGAATTCAGCCGGCCGTTGGAAGTCGCTTTCGTGGCGTTCTTCGTTTCTAACATTTTTAATCTGTTCCATTGTGTTACCTCCGGTTTCCTCAGAAGTAAGATGCTTTCTCTAATCCTTGCGATGCTTGTTAGGCAAACCGGCGCTACCCAGAAGATTTAGAGCCACCAAGGTCGAGGCTCATTTCGCGTTTGTTTGCCAAAGAGGAGTTTCAGTAGTCGCCATAGTATTGCTAGAGCCTCGAAACCTCATCGGTGATAGGACATCGATTTTACCTATCGCCTCGCTCTTCCTTTAGAGCTGTCCGTCAAAGGAATATTGAATCATTGGGCATGTTCTGACGTTAGGCTGACTCCTAATAGAGGAAATCACGCTTTGTCGATCCGACGAGAGTCTTCGGGAATAAAAGAAGCTCCTTTAACGATAATTTGGCTAGTACCTCTGCCCGTCAGAGCTGCCTTCCAGTCGGGATGCAACCTGGCTGTAAACTCCGGCTGATATCCACTGCTTTGCATTGACACAAGCAGAAAATCATCATCATCGAGGTCCTCGGCGCTCTTAATGTGCTCATCGCCTTCGATAGCAATCACCGCATTAATCATATAAAACGGCGTCAAGGGTGCCTGTACCGTCATGCCCTCAAAGTCACTTGTCTTTATTGGGGCGTCATTAGAGCTAATTCTGATAATGCCAAGTAACGTTGAAATATCTGCGGCAGGTCGCACATCTTTAATACCGAGACGATGAAGAGTGATATTTAACCCTTTCATGCTAAGCGGAGGACCATCTTTGATTTCAAAGCGTAATTGAAGGTCGAAGAATATTCGAAGTGCACTCTTGGATTGTGCTACTTGGATCTTGGTATTACGCAGGTCTATCTCGAACGTCAGCTTGTGTTCAATAAGTCGTTCGAATCGTCTCCGGTAATCCAGAGCGTAGCAATAAGCACCGTGGAGCCCTAGCACGAGAAGTACGACGGATGTCACGCTAACCCAGGTCTGCCAGGTGAATGTTGGCAAAACATAAAACTCATCCCAGATAACCTTAAATGCGGGGTGTCGGGGGACAACGTGCACGTCTAAAACGTCAAGAATGCCGAGAACCGTCATTAGACCGCCAGTCACCGCAGCCCACCTGTTCCAAAAAACCGAGTGAAGTACTGCCCGAACGGTGACCGGCGGAAGAGAGCGGTAAGCCATCGCAAAAGGCTATCACTTGCGAAGCCAAGATCGCTAGAGTTCTGGTGTTACACCACCAATTGCCAGTAACCGAGTACCGCCGGAAATAATTCTTGTTGTATTCGAGCGGGTTTCCAACGAGTGAATATACGGTTACACCGGTAAGAATGGTCACACTGTCAGCCAAGATCGACACACAAAAACACGCCGCGCACTCAAACAAATGCTCGGCGTATTTTGTTCAGCGAATTGAGATAGTCCAATATTATCAACTCAAGTCACTAAGCCACTGAACCGAGTTCGGAAGCCTCTACTTCCAATGGCCCTGTCTTGGGGAGGGTTACATACCAATTAAGTGATAGAATGACTGTGCGAACGTCATTGCATTTGGAGGTCATATGAAGGAACAACAAGCAGCAGCGAAAAATCGGTTGATTAAACGGATTATGGCAAAAATCCATTCCGGGGACTGCAATTCCGGTTGTGCCGGTTGCACAAACTGACCCTTTGTCACGTTAACGATATTCACGTCGCAGGAACGTCTCTGCGACGTGAGTCGTTAGAGTAGCAGTATATGAAAAGTCTTGATGAAGTGCTTTCCTATTCGAATGCTGCCATCCCTAGAGTATTCCGACAAACGTTTGATATCTCAGAGGAAGAGACTGAGGATATCTTTCGAGAGACGAAGAAGTTCCTTTGGATTTGTGCGTTAAGTCGCGCTGAGTTCTCAAAAGATTCGGTTGGCGTGCCAGAAAAGATATTTGTACACAAGAGCATGCTGGTTATAGATCAGTTATGGCATATTTTCATTAATCACACGCGGCTATATACAGACTTTTGCGAAAAGTATTTAGACGGCTATGCGCATCACTGCCCACGCGAGCCTGGGTCTAAAGGTCCTACTGCCGAAGAGAGCGAACTTCAGCTGTCGTATATTTACGACAAGCTCGGGGAAGAGACCCTAGTTAAGTGGTATGATACGTATGAAGAACATTACTCACCGGCTAAACTTCAAAACCTCCTTAAGCCACAAGATTTCAATACATCTGACGAGGAAGCTTGATCGAAAAGCAATTCAGCCGAGATGAAATTAGTCTCGCACTTCAAAACAAAGGATTTCTAGTTATAAACCTCAGCTCTCTGGAAATCTATTATCAAGTGTGTGCGCAACTAGGCGAAATAAAGCACAAGCTAGAAGTAAAGCTGGAGCAAGGCTCCAAGATTTATGCAAACATCGAAGGTAAAGTACCTTTCCACACCGACAATCCAAATATTCCTATCGTAGCTTGGCACTGTCTGGAACCAGACAGCATGGATGGAGCCAACATGCTGATTGATTCACATGTGGTCACCCAGAAGCTCTCCCAGGAAGATATCATCACCTTAACTGGTGTAAGGTTGCCCGTGCCTTACTCCGACAGCGACCATGCAATTCTTAATCTCGACCCGTACCATGTTTATTGGTTACCTCGGATGGTTGAGGAGGCGAAGAGCGGGTTTTCAGAAAAAGAGTTAGGTGCGGTTAAAAGGTTTAATACTGTTCTCGAAGAATTATATAAGTCTGCTCAGTATCAAAACTTGCGCTTGCAGAAAGGTGATACGCTTTTTGTTAATAACTGGGTAATGCTTCATGGGAGGAATGAGATCTCTGGCGAAAGCAAGCGTCACCTAGTTAGAGTCTATATCAGCGGGGATGGAGACGTTCGCACGTACTGATAAGCAGTTGTTACCGCACTGATTACTGCGACTTGTTCTCGATATGTAGTTCCCAATGACGCTCCCACCCGCGAGTGGCCTGACTATCCCGCTCCGATCAGATCCTTCTCATAACGCGGTGGCTTTTAACTTGGCAAGGGGTTTCGCTCGACGAACTGGAGTTGATGCCAGTAGGGGTAAATCGGCGTCGTTTCGCTGGCCGCATCAAGCTTCGCCATTTGTTCCCCATTCAAATTCCATCCGACCGCGCCGAGATTCTCGCGCAGTTGCATCTCGTTGCGGGCGCCGATGATAACGGTCGCTACAGTTGGTCGTTGTAACAGCCAATTGATCGCGACTTGAGCGATCGTCTTACCGATCTCCTGGGAGAGTTCGTCGAGTGCATCCACGACGCGATGTAGCCGTTCGCTTTCAACCGGCGGACCTTTTACCAACGAGGCCACACGGCTGTTACTCGGCGGTGGCTGATTGCGACGTACCCTGCCAGTCAGTCGCCCTCCCCCGAGCGGACTCCACACCACAGTGCCAATGCCCTGATCGAGGGCGAGCGGCATCAATTCCCACTCATACTCGCGGCTAATCAGCGAGTAGAACGCCTGATGCGCGGCGTAGCGAGTCCAGCCAGATTTCTCCGACGCGGACAGAGATTTCATCAAGTGCCAGCCGGAGAAATTCGAGCAACCGATGTAACGAACCTTTCCACTCTGCACAAGATCATCGAGGGTCCGCAGCGTCTCTTCCACCGGAGTGAGCGCGTCGAATCCATGCATAGTGTAAATGTCTATGTAGTCCGTTTTCAGCCGCCTGAGGCTTGCCTCGCAGGCTCGTATCAGATGATGGCGAGAAGATCCGAGGTCGTTGGTGCCTTTGCCCATGCGGGAGGTTCCTTTGGTCGAAATGAGTATCTGATCCCGTCGTCTCTCAATGGCCTTGCCAAGGATCTCTTCCGATAATCCGTCGGAGTATGCATCGGCAGAATCAAACAGGTTGACACCCGCTTCAAGACAGATATCTACGAGACGGCTCGCCTCCGCGACGTCCGTTTCACCCCATGCGCGGAAGAACTCGTTGTTGCCGCCGAAGGTGGCCGTGCCGAAACTGAGGATGGGAACTTTAAGTCCCGAGCTTCCGAGATGTCTGTATTCCATTTGTTGGCTCCCTTTTGCCTTCAGGCTCATCACCCTAGCTCGTCCCGCAGTTGAACCTCTTGATCCTCCGCCTTTGCTTCGCGTTTATAATCGTCGGAAACACGACGGAGCATCGCGGCCGTTCGTGGCCAGCGTTCCCTCGCACTTTCCGCGTAGCTAGCGTACCGCTCGGCAAGTTCTCGTTCCAGAACACCGCCGGCCGCCGGATTTTTCATCACCACGCCCCGGCTATTGTACAAGCCGATCTCAATTCCATGCTCTAACTCCTGGCTTGAACTCTCCTCAATAATTTCGCAGACGGCTGGATGAGGCCACTTGCCGCCTTCGCCAGACGGGGCACCACTCAGGACCTGACCAAGCATTTGATCGCCGGCCGCCAACCGCCCACTCTCGGTCAACAACTCGCGCGCTCGACGTACCCAGTCTTTGAATGCCTCAGCCTCGAAGCTGGTGCCATTCTCGGCACCAGGAACCTTCCGCCATGATTGCAAGAGGCGGTACGCACGGCGCCCTCGTTCTTGATCCTCCGCTCCCACCTCAGTAGCGTCCCGTCCCTCTGCAGGGAAGACCAAGCTCACGACCTCCGAAAAGAACCCTGGTCTTTTAGCAAGCTCCCGGTGAAGAATCTCTGGCTGGCGATCAAATGCACTTAGTGCCGGAAGAAAAAACCATTCAATCCTAGCGATGCGGCTCTCATCGATCTCATTGGATGAAGCGAGAACGTTAAGTAGCCGCGACAAATTACGTGACAACGAATTACTCGGACGATCATCATCAGGTGAGGGCTCTATTAGCCGCTCCAAGGCCTCAGCGACAAGGGTAATCGGAAAATTCTTTGCCCGTCGTACCTGCACGCTCAAGAGTTCAATTGATGCGTGTGGTCTATCGTGGGCTAGCAGTTTTCTTGTCCCCTCTTCAACATTGGCTTCGCCGAGTGCGTAAGGGTGAACGAGTCGCCAATAGCATCGTTCGGTCTTCGGACCCAGCACTTCAGCGAGTTTCCACGTGTCCGGCCCGATCGGTAGACAGATCAGGAACTCAGCCCCTTGCTCTGGTGACCATTCTTTGCTCTGGCCGATGAGCTTCTCTACTGCCCAGGTGATCCCTTGACTTCTTATTCGCCCAACTACGAACCCTCGAGCGAATTCCGCTCGGGGCTGATCCGCCGCCGCCAAGTACGTGCGAATGAGATCATCTTCCCCGTCCCCTGCGACCGTGCTTTCGCCTAAAGAGATGCCAAGATCCAACGGACGCTCTACGGAACCTGCGCGCTCCAGCAAACCTGGAATGGCCTTGTGAGCATAGATTTTGAGTACAGCCTCGGACCTTAGGGTTTCAATTTCTTTCTGTTGAGCGTGCCAATCCTCGTCCTGCCGTTCTGGAAGGGAAGGCGAGTGATCAAAAAGCCAGCCATACTTTGCACCCAAATCCGCTGGCTCAAACCGGGTTAAGATCGGAATGAGACGATCCACGTGGGCTTTTGGAAGGGCCCACTCTGCGTCCGGAAAGGATCGGTGATGCGCGATAAACCGCCGCACCACATCCCAGATACTCTCGCGATCGACCCTAGGCAACAATACGAGATCGATAGTTGAAAGTCGCTTTATGACCTCTTGATAAGAATCTTCACCGAGTTGCGGTAGGGCCCAGATAACCTGCTCCCACCTAGCCCCAATTTCTCCAACGTCATCAAGCACACGTGCAATGATTTCCTTTACGCCTGGGCCATAGTCCGCTCGTGGACCTTCGTGAGATCCAGGGGGTGACCAGTCGCGCCACCGAGTAGTTGCATTATTATGGGCAACGTCATAGTCCTTAGGGAGCAGTTGCGCCAGAAGACTCCATCCTACATCAGCAGCTCGCGCTCGAATCACGTCAATAACTTGGAGACGCTGTTCAAGAGATGCGGTAGTTTGAGGCCGCCACAAAAGAAAAATGCCACGCAGACTTTCCTTCAGATGATTAGAAGGATTGCCATCTGGAACCAACTGTGTGAGTTTTGTCAAAAGCAACGCGACGTGCGAAAGATGCTCCGGGTTCCATGCCATGGTTTCAAGTGCCCACAGCAAGCCCGTGTGTGGCATACGTCCAAAGAGCGCGTCTTCTTGCTCGGTGAAGAGTCGCATCAGGACAGGTTCACCTCCCGTCAGTCCATTCTCTACGGCTGAAAGAAAAGCGTCTGGAGCTGCCTCTGCAAGAAGCGGCAATTCGTCCGATATCGATGCCCAAACACGCCAATCCTTATTTGCAAGATCGAGCAGACGCCGGACTATTCGTTTGGCCCAATCGGGAAGGGAGAAACTCCCTGTCAAAACTAAGGATTCTCCGCGCGATCCCATAAATGCGAGGGTATCCGCAAGTTCCTTTCTGAGAAATCCAGATTGTTGTGGCGTCTTACCCAATATTGACGCCATATAGCGCTCATCCTTGGAGAGGTCGAATCGAGGATCAGGAGCTCCCAATACTTCGAGCACTACTTGCTCGAACCGTTGAAGATCGTCGCCCGTCAAATACCGGGAAAGAAGCTGCCACGCATCTTCCTTTGAGGTGAGGAACCAGGCACCGCCAAGGGTCCGGACCGGAGGATCGGGTTCGTTGGCCCAGCGGACAATTATCTGACTCACCATCTCGTAAGGCGCCTGCGCCAGAGTGGCGAGCACTTGCCGGTCGCCTGCAGCTGTTTCCGCCCACCTACCGACCATGAGCGCGGGCGCCAGGGCTCGAGCCTCTGCGGGCCGTGCCCAGTCAGGTTGTTGTACTTCGGGTCTCATGGCCACCTTACGGCGGAAGGACATAAGACTCCTTCTGGCGAGCGCTGCCAGTTCAACTGCTTGATCCTCGGGAATCCCGGATGCGACTAATGCGTCTCTGGCATCACTGCGGGAGAGGCGGGGTGCTTTGAGCATGTTCGGGGACTCACCATCCGCTGGTCCTAATGGAAGAACCACGCGATGACCATTGCGCGTGGCGCGGGCGATGGCATCAGGACTGTCGAAGAGGGAAATTAAGATGAGTTTGTTTTCTGACCCCGTAAGGCGATGCCACGCCTCAAGGTTACGAACGACTATCGTTCGCGAGAGGCAACCGACTAGCTCTTTCTCGCCAAGTTTTTGAACTGACGCGGCAAATATTGCGAGCGCTTCATCACGCGACTCACCTTTGATTGCCAGGGTGGGTGTTTCGCTGGAGAGCCATTTATGAATCGTTGCGATGACTTCTGCGCGGCCCGCTAGCACCAAGTCAGAGGAAATGGCGGGTTCCGTTACTGAGGCCCAATCCTCCCACACGCTTCCGAGGTCGGTGGCCCCTTCGGGAAACTTACCGAGTTGTATTGAGAGCCAATTGTGAACGACAGGAGCGAGTTCAAGCCATTGTTCCAGGTCATCAGCATCATAAACTCTTACCTCAACCCAGTGGCCTTCAGCCTGACGCTGGGACGCCCAGGAATCCTTGTTTTTCCACCTCCTCGGCGTAACGAAAATGAACGCACTCTGGGAAGGGTCGATATTACCCGGCGCCCCCGTGCGTTTCTCATACTCGTCGTCTGCTTTTCCTTTTACGTCACTCGATGTGCCTAATTCCCATGCCGACGTACCGTCGGGAATGAAGGCATTGCCTTGTTCTACGACGACTACACCGTCCCATCCAGCGAGTTGAACACCTTCACCAGCACGAAAACCGGCGTGGATAACACGGTCTGCTGTCGCGTGTACTAATCGACGAATTACTTGTGGCAATAGTGACTGGGCTTCACGCCTTTGTGCCCAGAAAGTTAGATCAGTGGCGTCGACGAGCATTATGGGTGGCATCAGCAAATCTTAGCCTAAGGCTCTGTCGACATAAAGTTACGTACACATTTAGCAGGTCTGGGTAAAACAGAAGGGAGGAAAGCCGACCAATCTGCTGCGTGTCAGCGATCTCCAGAATGACCTCGCTCATCAGTGGTACACTCAATTCAAAGTGTCTTAACCTGAGAATTTAGCGCAGGACCAGGAGGCGTTCGCAGCAGCAATGAATAGGACAGCAACGATTGAGACGGTGGTGCGACCTATACGAAAACTCTTCATCATTGATCCTGATGATTTGCGCTCATTTATGCAGTTTGTTGCTAGCTCATCTCGAGACATGAACGGGATCAGAAATCTTATTCTGTTAAACGACGACCACCTGTTCGATGAGAATACCGTGGCGTTCGTGAAAAGACATGATCCAGATCTCATTCTGAATCACTCTTCGCTTCATGACGATCTCTTATATGGTTGCTACAGAACGCGAGTGAAGAACAACACTGACGCGGGGTTCACCGTACATTCTACGTGCCAGCTTCCGTTTTGGTACTTCCAGAACATTCCGCCGCTTGTCGTGGCAATGAGCAAGTTGTCAGGAAAGGAAATCAGCCTCGTCGACGATGTGTGGGCGGCAACAGTGGACTCGGAGGGTAATCCAACTCCGGAACAGGTTCTATTTTCGCTCAATTGCGGAGTGGCCGATGAGACGCTACCCGAAAAACTGAGAATAAGTATCTTTCGACAGGTCAAACTAAAGACAGTCACAACTCCTGAGCAGTTCTCAAGTGCTGCACTCGCGCCGGAGTCCAGCCTTCTGAATCTGCCGGCGCAGTTCTCGTTCGGTGGCACAAGCTCAAGTATCTGGGATGTGGAGTACAACTCCGAGGGCTGGTTCATTGAAAAACCCACCTTAATTCTCGGAACATCAGGTCAGCTTCAAAGCATGGTCTATTTCTGGAACATGCGCGCAACTTATCCGAAGAATAAAACTCTGTGGATGCCGATCGAACTGGCCGAGCGCTACCTCGGGCTTCTGGGCAACTATGAACACTTTGGTTCTTTTGTGGGGACGGTGCCGGACCAAACCTCAGTTGCGAATGCCTTACAAAAGATGACGGAGATTGATTGTTCGAAGTATTACTTTCCGGTGCTTCAATATTGGAACACCTTTGCGCACGTCCAAAACGTGCCGGTCGTAGACGAGCGGATTAACGTTAGTCATCCTTCTGAAAAAATCTTTTTCTTGCTTTCTAAGCTTGTCCATAGGTGTTCGAGAAAACAACCGGGCTAAGGTGATGCGATGCGTAAAGAGTCAACGGATAGGTAAATACACACTCCTCAAACCCGTAAACCTTTTTTCAGCCGGCTAAAGGCTCCCGGCCTTTCAGGGTCGTGCATATAATCTCCCGGGTCTCAGGGGTATCAATGGAATCGCGATCTCTATGGCCGCAAACTCCGCCGCGCCCCGACCGGGAACTATTAAGTAGCCCTGTACGCATTTGAATACTCTTCGATTTCACTCGGGCTCATGGCTTGTATCGCGTCGCGTCAAGAATTAGCTATGACGTTAAATTTGAGCTTGTACGTTTCCATTAGGTGATTTTCGGTGACGCTGAGAAGTTCAAGCTGCTCAACCGTGGCATTGCTCTTGGACAGACCTGGCTGGACGATAAAGATTCTGAGCCGCAACGGAAGACTCCTGGACATTTCCCGGATTGTGATTAGTTGATCTTCATCACCCTTCTCAAAGCGACTCGCCATTCTAAGTTTGCCCCTTTTGGGCTCGCGCCTGAGCAAGTGGCTGAACAACTCAACCTGTTTCTCGTGGCTGTACATCCATCGGATGCTTTTCTGCGCCTGCCCGCAAACCTCATACATGTCCTCAATTCGTCTTCCGGGATCCTTCTTCGAGTATTTGCAGTGGTAGAACTCGACCTCGATCTCTCGTTCACCACCTGGATTCTCTACACCTTTAATGGCTACTACGTCGGCAGCCTCGCCTGGTCCATCATCATCGAAAATGACGTCATAGTCTTCTTTTTTGAGTTCTTCGATAACGCGGTACTGAATCGTGTCTTTTGCTTTAGCTAAGCCCTGTGATTCTTTTCTTAGGTCGACGCCAGCCCAATCCCATGAGGCAATCTTCTCTCGATCGTACGGAGCGTATTGTGTCTTAAGAGGTGTAAATGTATTGCCCTCCAGTGAAGAGCCGTCAACAAACCAGATGACTGGCGGATCCTCATAGAAGAAAGCCCCAAGAGGAATAAGCACCGACCTGTGCTTCAGAAATACATCGCCCTGGCCCTCAAGTACGGAAAAATTATAGTCACTGGTTTGTTCGTTCTCGAACAAACTCAATGCCATCCGAACGAGCGACTCTGTCGAGACTATATCGAATCGCAGTTCCCCATCGACTTGGGCGTCAGCCAGAGAGATCTCAGTGTGGTGAAGCGGCCATTCAGAGCCGTCGACGACAATTGAGAAAGCGGTTTCCGCATCTTTATAAATTCGCTCCGGCCAATCTATACCAATGGCGACGGTGGCCGGTAACGTCGAAACAGTTAGGGACTCAAGAGTGCCTTTAAGCATTTCATCCGGATCAATGTTTTCATCCAACACCTTCCGGCCAATGCTCTTACACCACTCTGTTAGGGCTTCTATGTGCTCTCTGCGAAACGACCAGATTCTACCCTTGCGGGAGGCGCCCACCGTTACCTTGGCACCGTCTTCGAAGCCCGTGCCGGACAACACCGCCTTTCGAGCGTTACGCTTCTGCGCTTCTGTAAGACCCTCACCCACGTCTGCGCCCATGCGGCCCGTGTATCTGACGAGCCTTCCTAGTTGTTCAGTCAAGCCTACATTCTGAAGCCTGAGCCTGTTTACCCCGGCGAAGGATCGGAAAACCGGCTGCTCGTTAATCAATTCCACGTCCTCCCCGGCCACCGCTTTGGCAAGTGATTTGAACTCGCCCGCGTTGCTAGAGTTGTTGATGAAGAGAAGTTTCTGCGTGTCATCCCAAATCACCACGTACAACTCCCAGTCCCAGTTATATATTTCCTCAATGTCGGCCCAATCGAGCCGCACTCGCTTTGCGGTCACAATCACCAGAGTCTTTTTCGCATGGTTAACATCCCAATGAATCCGTTCTAACAAAGAGGCTCCAGGAATACCTTGTTTGAAATTCTCTGGCGTCCAGTCATCGCATTTTGTTTTATAAATAATTGTGCTGGTTGCCGGTCGCATGCGCTTAAGCGGAATATCCTCCGGGAAGGTCGCAAATCCATCGAGGAATTCCTTTAGACTGACTTGCGCGTCAATCACTCCCTCGCTCAGCTCTGGTAACAAATAATTCCAATCAGGGTCGCGGGTGTAGAGTTTCCTAAGTTCATCCTGGACGTCCACCTCCGCTACGTTCGCGATGAAAGTGGGTTCGCCCAGATCAGACCGCGCCCTAGTGAAGCGTCCAGCAAGTTGAAGTGTGACTGCGAGACTCTTCCTAATGTCATGGAAGGCGGCAATTTTCAACTCCGGCAAGTCGAACCCCTCTCCTAACATGTCGACGCAAACAACAATCTTCGACTCGCCGGTTAGTATCTTTCGTCTGGTCTCCTCTCTTTCAGAGATTGACTTGATCCCAGTGTGAAGCTGAACCGGGTTGAACTCCTTGTACTTTTGGTAGATAGGAAACACTTCACGGGCTCTTTCAACGCTCTCAACGCGCGCCATCAATATGTGTTTGTATTTCTGGTCGAGACGGAGTTGCTCAACTGCTTTTTCGGCGATTTTGAGGTCGGCTTCGGCGGGGTTGAACGCTATGACTGGCTCGAAGCGGATTCGTTTGAAGTATCCTTCTTCCTGCGCTTTCTTAAGTGGATACTTGTAGATTATTCTGCCGTCCAGGTGCTTGCCGTCTTCCCTGAAAGGGGTAGCAGTGAACTGCAGGATGTGATGCGAATCGAACCTCTCTTTGAATGATCGCCATGTCGGAGCCTCGGCATGATGTGCTTCATCGATGAAAAGAAACGGACAGTGACGTGCGATTCGTTCCTGAATCTCTTGAGTACATTGACCAGCTATGTGACTCGTTGTCACGATTACGTGACAACCGCCGAAGAAGGTATCCACCTCATCGAAGTCCCGTGGCTTGTGACGCAGAATGCCGACTACTGGGTACATGGCATTCTCTGACAATACGCGACTCTCTGGATCCTTAAGAATGCCAAGCGTAAGAAACTTGTTCGCGAGTTGTGTTCGCAACGCATCCGTCGGGACAACCACAAGGACCTTGGGACACGGTTTTGAAACCAACACGGACAGCATCGTCTCGGTCTTACCGGTCCCGGTTGGCATCACGATGGTCCCGATTTCTTTCGAGACGGTCCAGTGGCCATGGATGTTATGGACGGCCCCAATTTGCGGCGTTCGGAGACCTTTGATTCCTTTCTCGGGTTCCTCGGCGATGTAGGAGAAGGCCCCACGCCACGAATCAATCACGGCTCGCAGCCGATCGCTTCGATCCAATCCGTCGCGGCTGATACGGACCAACTCAGGATGTGCAAGCCAGCGGTCCTCCGTTAAATGTGAGAGGGCAGCGTCATCACTTAGCTTTTTGGGACTTACTCTAATGGTCCGCGCCAAGTTGTTCTCAGCAGTTGAAGCCCTATCAACCAGCAGGATTCGTTCGTCTTCATGAGAGCGCGGGACTATTACCTTAGATTTGAATCTATTCGCCTGATAGTTAGCGATGTTTCCTTCAATAGTGGCCTCGGGGATAAGCAACTGTTGAGTCGTGTTCCCCCTGAAGCTTTCATTGATAGCGAAAACTGGTGGAAGATTGATGTTTCTCATCGCTGCTCTCTTGGATACTCAGTCACTTAAAGACGAGGACTACCGTGCACCAAAGGATGTGGCTATCGCCTATCAGGTTGAATTCGTGCTCTAACAAAGCAGTTTTCCAAGGTCGAACTATTTCCTGTGGGCTGCGTCGTGAGGTGTTACTCAGGTCGAGCGGGATCAGAGGGAAGGTGAAATTATTAGCTAACGAAAACAATCGTTACTTTTTTCGGTTGTAAGGTGACTGATTGGTTGGCTTGAGTGAGATGCTCTCACTGCCGGCTTTGGAGCGAACGGCTGCCTCTGTCCTTCCCAGTTTTAGGCCGATCACACGAGTGGGAGTGTTGTGCTTTGCTAGATCTCGCAGCGCGGCAACGTCTGACTTCGACCAATCTTTCCCGTATTTCGCGTTGACTTTGGCATCTTCCTTTTGCTCCTTGCTAGAAGTCCCCCAACTTAGACGTCGCTGCACACTACAACACGGTCGTCTTTACTATTTTCAGGGTTAATCAAACGTCCGCGACTTTCTTTCCGAGTCCGCTACTCTCTTTTCGAGTCCGTGACTTTCTTTTCGCTTATCAAACAACTACCCGATCCGGCTACCATGTCAGATACGCATTGGCATGATGATGTATTTGTAGTCGTAATCGCCACCTTCTGCCGGTCGCAGCTGCGCCTGTGAGTTTCCGTCTTTAAATTCGAAAGCGACTGGACCATCACCAATCACGTTCAGAAAATCCTGTAGATACTGAGCGTTGAAACCGATATCCGTTTCCTCGCCATTGTAGTCGGCTTGGATCGTTTCGTTGGCTTCGCCCTCTTCTGCGTTCTGAGAACTAATTACCAACTGATTCGGCTCAAGGTGAAAGCGAATGGCATGGGAGCGTTCATCAGACATCAGAGCCACGCGACGAATTGCCTGGTTCAACAAGGCGCCGTCAAACTGAATCGACTTGTCGTTGTTCTTCGGCATCACCATGTCGTAGTTAGGAAACTGGCCGTAAAGCATGCGTGAGATGAGCAGGCGTGGACCAACTTCAAAGAAAATGTGATTGCCGTCCATGCCCAGACTGATTTCTCCGTCGTAACCGGCAGTGAGTTTTGTTAACTCAGCCAGTGTCTTACGCGGGATCAAGGTATCGATTGCATCGTTGCCGTTTTTCGAGACTCCCTTTCGTTCCACGTAAGCCAGACGGTGCCCATCTGTAGTCACCATCTTTGCTCCGGTGTCATCCAGAATGAACTTTGCACCAGAGAGTGTGTAACGAGATTCCTCCTGAGTAATCGCGAAGATTGTCCGATCAATGAAAGTTTTGATAATGGCCGCGGAAATCTTTGTGGGAGTTGACTTTGAGGATGGCACCTCAGGAAACGCGTCTCGCGCGACGCCAACCATCTTAAACTTTGATTTATCGCAGGTAACCGTTACCCAGTCGTTATCTTCCTTTTTGAAAGTGACCGGCGCGTCAGGCAATAACCTGGCAATCTCGAAAAGCTTCCGGGCCTGGACGCAGATTGATCCTGGAGTCGAAATATCAGCGTCAGTGTCGCAGCGAATCGTCACGTCAAGGTCCGTACCTGTGAGGCGAATATTATTTTCGCCGACTGATTCGATCAGGATGTTGGAGAGAACCGGAATCGTGTTCTTCTTCTCGACAACACCCTGAACATAACCGAGTTCCTTCTGAAGGTTTTGTTTACTGACGACGAATTGCATGCTCGACTCCTTGCGTTTGGCGCCTTCACTTGATGCCATGACTAGACTCCTCGTTACTTTTCTATTTCTAACTAAACCAAAGTGTATTTATCTCCAGCAGTAGTAGTAGGGACTGTTGATCTGTGGAAAAACCACTAAACCTCAATTGGAAGAGTTCAAAACCGTCCTAACATCTCAGTGGATTAAAAACTGAAAGAAAAGCCCTTCTGTCGATAACTCTTCACGGGTGACAATCATTCTATTCTTTAACAGCCCTGTTTCCAAACACCCTGTGGATTTCGGTTAACTCTCGCAGTTTTCGTAATTCTTTGCATAACGTACAAAAGGAAATCGTGGTGGAAAACTCAATCTTACTTTTGCAAACCTTCCGACATGTCGAGCAATAGTCTGTGTAGACTCGAGTCAGGGGAATCCAGAGCCTTGATTTTTTCAAAGGAGTGAATAACCGTGGTGTGGTGCTTTCCCCCAAACGCCCTGCCGATTTCGGGATAACTATGCTTTGTTAACCTCTTGCAGAGGTACATCGCCACCTGACGCGGGAAAGAAAACTGCCGGGCGTTGCTCTTAGATACTAATTGGTCGACGCTTATTTTGTATGCGGCAGCGACAGCCTTCTGAATCTGTTCAATCTTAATAACACCCGATTCTTCATCGCTGGCGATGTTTCTAATCGCATCCCGGGCGAGTTCCTTCGAAATAGGGATTCCACGCAACGATGAGATCGCCAGCAGCCGTACGAGCGAACCTTCCAATTCTCTCACGTTGTTCTTTACTCTGCTCGCGATCAGCAGGGCCACGTCATCAGGGATCACAAAGCCCATCGTCTCGGCTTTGCGCTTGAGAATCGCGACTTTGGTTTCCAGGTCAGGAGGCTCGAGATCTGCGATTAATCCCCATTCAAAGCGGGAGTGTAATCTCTCCTCAAGCGTGGGAATCTCGCGCGGAGGGCAGTCAGAACTAATTACTATCTGTTTCTGTTGCTCGTAAAGAGCATTAAACGTGTGGAAAAACTCCTCCTGGGTTCGTTCCTTTCCTGCCATGAATTGAATGTCGTCGATCAGCAGCACATCAACCGAACGATACTTTTCGCGAAAGCTTTGAGTCTTGTCGTAGCGAATTGCGTTTATCAATTCGTTCATGAAGCGTTCGGAAGAAAGATAGGAAAGCCTTAGATGGGGGTTTCGCTGCTTGATTGCATGACCACACGCATGCATCAGGTGGGTTTTACCCAAACCCACGCCGCCGTACAAATAGAGCGGGTTATAGGTTTTTCCCGGGGCTTCCGCCACGGCTAGCGATGCCGCATGAGCAAACTGGTTGCATGACCCCACTACAAAACTGTCGAAGGTGTACTTGGAGTTTAGCGATGGATCGAACGCGACTTGCTTTGCCGGCGCCAGCGCAGTGGCTGCGGCCGAAGATGCAGATGAAGCCGGAATGGCGTTCGCTGGAACAGCGGCGTTCAGTTCGTTGTGCGTTGGAGACGAAGGAGGTGGAATAGCCGGCTTAAGGCTTTCTTCGGTCAAAGCCCAGTCGACGGAGTAACCTGCGAGGCTCAATTCGCCGAAAGACTGGTCGATTAAGTGTGCATAATTAACCCTGACCCAATCTCGAACGACCGGGTTCGGAGCCCTCAGACGGATAAGGCGCTGCGATTTGTCTATGCCTTCAAACCTAATAGGGTTGAACCACGTCTCAAAACTCTCATGTTGGAGTTTGGTTTTTATCGAGAGAAGCACGCTGTCCCACAGATTATTTTCCACTAAACCGTCACCGTTCCTTGGCCATGATCAAAAAAATGCCACGCCCGCGTACGAAGTCGGAGCGAATTGTCGAAGAAATCAGGTTCGCTGTGTTTTGTTGTCTGGTGAGGGCCAGCGGGAAACAAAACCGAGCTTAATAGTTATCCACAGGGTTTTCCTCAGCTTTGTGGAAAAAGACGAGCGCCTTAAAGTAAAGCTTTAAGCTTATATTTATCAACTACTTACGAGGACTGAGTTCGACCGGGCCGGAGACTAACATACCGTCGAATAGGACGCAAGAGAATGGTCGTTATAAAACATACCGGGGCCTGTCACCGCGAAAAATGAGAAGAAGATGGCTCACCGGATACGGTTTGCCGAGCCAGGAACACGTATGTCTGGACAGCCAGCGGTGAAGACGGGATCGCGGGGCTCGTCGCAGCAAGGTTTCGCCAGCAATGGCTTCGACCGCTCTATCTGCGCCACCGTTTCTTGACAGAAGAGTCTGGTGACGGCTAGTCTTACGGTTTCTTTTTTAGGGGAGAATGCGAACTGTATGGCGAAGCGAACTTTTCAACCTAACAACCGACGTCGCGCTAAGACGCACGGGTTTCGTGCGCGTATGGCATCAAAGGCCGGAAGACTTGTACTAAAGCGGCGGCGAGCCAAAGGTCGTCGTCGTCTTACGCCTGCACATTACTGATAGGCGGGCTTCATGACGGCGTATCTGCGTCGAAGCGGGGATTTCCAGACGGTCTATCGCAAGGGCAGGCGTTACGAAGGTGCTTTGATAACGGCATTTGTCTTACCAAACAATCTGCCTCATAACCGATTTGGAATTACAGCATCCCGCAAGGCGATCGGGAACGCCGTGCAAAGGAACCGCGCCAGAAGAGTGCTGAGAGAGACCTTCCGTTTGAAGGCGTCTCTATTAACCGGTTTGCACGATAAATACGACTGGGTATTTAACGCCAAACGGAAACTGCCCTCGCTGAAGGCAAGTGCGGCGTTTGAAGAATTTGAAAAAGTAGTGTTGAGAGTGGCGCAGGAAGAAAGTAAGACCCAGAAGTCTGGGTAATTAGGTACGTGAAGTCATTACTTATCGAATTTATCAGGTTCTACCAACTCGTCATTTCGCCCTTTCTTCCACCTTCTTGCAGATTCTTTCCAACGTGTTCTGAATATACTGCCGAAGCGATCGCCAGGTATGGCGCTTTGAGGGGAACCGCGCTCGGCGTGCGTCGAATACTGCGATGCCACCCTTTTAGCGCGGGCGGTTACGATCCGGTTAAGTAGTCGGACAACCGTTTGCTGAAACAGAGTAAATCCCCGCGGTTGAGTTAAATGCAACAAAAACGCTTAATAATTGCTCTATTAATCTCCACGGCGATCCTTTTCCTGTGGAGCTACCTGATGCCGGTTCAGAAAACTGAACCCACTCAGGCCCCAATCACGCAGGCGACGCCGCAGCCCACCGCGACTCCAGCTAATCAGGCAGTTGCAAGACCATCACCGGTTGCTCAAAGCGCGCCCATAAACACGGTGCCACGCAGAGTCGTCTCCATCAAAACGCCACTCTACGAAGTAAAGCTGGACAGTCAGGGAGCGGAGGCGATTAGCTGGATAATCAAGAAAAATAAGGACAGCGGCAGTGAAATCTACTCAGTTGGGGGGAACAAGAACCAACCCGTCCCGCTCGAGCTTATTCCGCCACAAGGACTAAAAAGGGAACCGCGCGAAGTACCGCTCCAGTTGCTGACCGGCGACGCTGCGGTTGATCGCTTGCTCGCCTCGAATAGTTATTCGATCGAGGGACTGGACTCCGCAACCGGGGATGCAGAAGTCAATCTGGGGGCGACCGAGAATAAGCGAATCACTTTTCGATTCAACGAGCCCACAACCGGTTTAGACGTCTCCAAGACGATGGTGGTCAATGGTCAAAGCTATGCCGTTGATTTAGAAATTGTAATCAAGCGTGGCAACCAGCCTGTGCCGGCAAAAATCAGAGTCGGACCGAGTCTTGGAGATCAAGGCGTCAAGTATTACACCTTCTATTCAGTTGCGCCCGAGGCAGTAGTTTCAGTCGGTAACCCACAGACGGTAACCCGAGTCGTAGCGCAGTCCATTAATACCAACACGAATTCCCCCGACCGGATGTCGCTCGGTGGGCCTGTTGACTGGGCGGGTGTGGGCGACACTTATTTTGCGATGGTTGCCGTCCCTTCAAAGCCATTAGAGGGGCTGGAGCTTCAGACCACACAATATGACTACACAACGAATGGAGCTAAAGAAAGCCGGTTCCTGACGACAGCCTGGGTGCCTGTTCCCACTGATGGCTCTCGCACCGTTCTCTATACCGGCCCGAAAGACCACTTCATTCTGGAAGAGGCCAACAGCAACATCAGCCAGGTCGTTGGAAGGCCCATCGACCTTGAAGGAGTAATCGACTACGGCTGGTTTAGCTGGATGTCCAAGCCACTGGCCGTCCCGATCCTCAAAGCAATCAAGTGGTTAAAGCAGATAACGGGCAGCTATGGCGTAGCCATTATCCTGTTTACCATCGTGATCTACTCGCTGTTCTTCCCCCTGAAGTGGCGCTCCTCGAAGGCAATGAAGAAGGCGCAGAAGCTTGCGCCCAAGATGAAAGAGCTTCAGGAAAAGATTAAGGGGATGAAGCAGAATGACCCGCGCTTGAAAGAGCTGCAGGTGGAACAGCTTCGCTTGATGAAGGAAGGGAATCCTCTGGGCGGTTGTCTACCTTTGCTTATTCAAATGCCTTTTCTGTTTGCGCTCTACCGGGCCATTACGATCTCTCTGGATTTCCGGCAGGCCACGTTTCTTTGGTTGCCGGATCTGTCCGGTGGCGACCCGTATCATATTTTAGAGATTCTGATGGCGGGGACAATGATTGTCCTCCAACTCATTACACCGGCGCCATCGGCTGATCCTCTGCAAAGAAAAATGATGGCGATAGGCATGCCGGTCTTCATGCTGTATGTCCTCTGGGGCGCGCCTTCCGGGTTATTGCTCTACTGGTTAGTTGGAAACATCGTTGGTTTTAGTCAGCAGTTCGTAATAAACAAATTGACGCAGTCCAGCGATGACGAGCCTCCGCCGGCGCCGCAGCCGAGTAAGGGAAGTCCGAAGAAAGGAGCTGGGACACCAAAGCCTGCACGGGCCTGAAGGGTGCGTGAGGTGTCCAAACTATAATGCAGGAGAGCTGTGCTAACGCGGGTAGTTTCCTTGATTCACTGTTTCAGGAAACGAGCCTCAATCTCAAAGTCAGTGTGAAAGAGACCCAAACCGAATGCCTGCTTGATTTGAGTGGGCCAGATTCGGGCATGTTGCAGGCGGATGGGGGCGAGCTGTTGCAGGCATTGCAGCACCTCGTGACCCAGGCTTTCGGACGAAAACTCGCCGAGGGCCAGCGACTAGTGTGCGACGTTGAAGGCTTTCGCGCCACCAGGGAAGCAGAATTACGAAAGATGGCCCTCCATGCTGCGGACCGAGTACGTTCCACGGGTGCGCCATTTGTCTTCGGCGAAATGAACTCAAACGAACGTCGCATCATTCATCTCACGCTTGCAGATTGCGAAGACCTCTTTACAGAATCCGTAGGCGAAGGATTTGGCCGGAAAGTCCGGGTTGGGCCAAAACGTTCGTGATGATAAGGTGCACACTCCCTTATTGTTCGTCCTGTTATTGTTCGTTCCGTTCGAGGTGCGATGGATACGATAGTCGCAGTCGCCACACCGCCGGGTCGCAGTGCAATCGGCATGATTCGGATCAGTGGGCCACAGGCAGTCCGCATTCTCGGATCGCTGGTTAGAGACGAAGAGTTTCATCCGGAACCAAATCGAATAGTCCTCAAAGACATCTTGCTGACGGGATCAGACGAAACACTCGACTCCTCGCTCGTCAGTTACTTCAAAGCTCCACACTCATTCACCGGCGAAGAGATGATTGAAATCAGTTGCCACGGTTCGCCCGTGATACTGCGCCAACTACTGGATCAGATTCAGAAGCTTGGTGCGCGCTTAGCAGGTCCAGGCGAATTCACTCTGCGCGCTTGCAGGAACGGGAAGCTGAATCTGAGCCAGGCGGAAGCGATTCGCGATTTGATAAACGCGCGAACCAGCGCCGCAGCGCAGCAAGCCACTCGCCAGCTTAAGGGGGAGCTCTCGACTGCTCTTCAAAAATGCAAAGAAGAACTGATTCAGGCGATTGTCAAGCTCGAGTCAGCGCTGGAATTTGTTGAGGATGATCTCCCGCAAGTACAAATAAATGAAACGGTGGGCCAACTGTCGCGAGTGGTGGTCCGCATCAAAGAAATGGCAGGAACGTTTGCGACAGGACACCTTCTGCGCGAAGGAGTTAGAGTCGCGTTGGTGGGCCGGCCTAATGTCGGGAAGTCCAGTGTTTTCAATAGGTTAGTGAGGTTCGACCGGGCGATCGTGACTGAGTTGCCAGGTACGACTCGTGACAGTCTTGTTGAGTTGATCAGTCTCCAGGGAATCCCCGTCTCCCTGACGGATACAGCTGGAATGCGGGAGGCAGGTGACCGGATTGAGGCGATTGGGATAGAGCGTACACAGCAAGCGATGGCTGATGCAGATTTGGTGGTCGTAGTGGTTGATGGTTCGTCGGCTCTGTTGCCTGAAGATGAAGTTGTTTTGGACCAGGCAAGGCGCAGCAAACACCTTGTGGCAGTCAACAAAACAGATCTGCCTTTGTCAACGCGAATTGACAATCAACTTGGTGCAGAATCCAGCGTGGTCCATCTTTCCGCACTCACCGGCGAGGGCCTTGATGATCTGAGTGCTGCTATATTGAAGTCATTCGCCTCTGTCGATTCGGCTACCGTTGGATTGATGATCACGGACAGTAGGCATTATGATCTACTCCGCCGCGCAGAGAGCTCACTTGAGGGTTCGTTGTTACTTCTGAAACAGAATGCCAGCGAAGAGCTGGTATTAGTTGGTCTGCATAATGCCCTTAAGTTTATCGGCGAGATTACGGGTGAGACTACAACTGAGGATATTCTCGGCCAGATTTTTAGTACGTTCTGCATAGGAAAATAGAATGGCATTCGACGAACTCTTCGATGTGATAGTGATCGGTGGCGGCCATGCCGGTTGTGAAGCTGCCTCGGCCGCAGCTCGGCTGGGTGCCGAGACGGCCCTGGTAACGCTCAACCTGGATTTGATCGGCCAGATGTCCTGTAACCCGGCGATCGGCGGCATTGCAAAGGGGCACCTGGTGCGCGAGATAGATGCCCTCGGCGGCATTATGGGGCGCGTCATCGACCGCACGGGAATCCAGTTTCGTCTGTTAAATCGATCGAGAGGACCCGCCGTGCAGTCACCGCGCGCGCAAGCCGACCGCGCTTTGTACCGGTCCGAGATGAGGACAACGCTTGAAAACACGCCGAACCTGCATCTCCGCCAGGGAATGGTCGTGGATTTGGTGGTGCGAAACGACAAGATTCGCGGCGTTGCCATGCAGGATGGCCGCCGAATTGGCGCTTCTGCCGTTGTAATTGCCGCAGGAACTTTTCTAAACGGCCTGGTGCATACAGGTCGGACTACCTATACCGCCGGAAGGGTTGGCGAGCCCGCGTCGATTGAGTTGGCCGAAGCATTGAAGCGTTTAGGGTTTCCTGTCGGAAGGTTGAAAACAGGAACGCCCCCGCGACTGGACGGGAGGACAATCGATTGGGCCGCATTTGAAAAACAGAGCGCAGATGAACGGCCGGTAGCGTTTTCGTTTTCCACCGACGAAATTCTTCAGGAGCAAATTAGCTGCTATATCGGCTACACGACAAGTAATCTTCATCAGGCCATTCGTCGAAATCTGCACGAATCACCGCTTTATTCGGGCAAGATCAAAGGCGTGGGACCACGTTATTGCCCTTCAATCGAAGATAAGGTGGTGAAGTTTGTAGACAAAGACAGGCATCAACTCTTTCTGGAGCCCGAAGGACACAACACAAACGAGGTTTACCTGAATGGGTTCTCAACCTCGTTGCCAGCGGCGTTGCAACAGGATCTGGTGAGGATGATTCCGGGCCTGGATGAAGTGAAGATTATCCGCCCAGGCTATGCAATCGAATACGATTATGTCGATCCGCGTGAACTGGGTCCGGATCTACAATGTCGCAGGATCTACGGCCTGTTTCATGCCGGGCAGGTGAATGGTACGACCGGTTACGAAGAAGCCGCCTGCCAGGGACTGGTAGCGGGGATTAACGCCGGATTGCAGGTGCAAGGACGCGAGAGTTTTCGACTGAGGCGGGAGCAGTCTTACATCGGTGTCCTCGTGGATGACCTGATACGGCAGGGGGTGGACGAACCTTATCGTATTTTCACTTCGAGGGCGGAATACCGGCTGGCTTTGCGGCATGACAACGCTGATGAACGGCTACGGGGCTATGGCCGGGAAATCGGGTTGGTTGGAGATAGCGATTGGGAGCGGTTCAATCAGCGTCGGGATCGGATTACAAAGGTTAAGGCTGCGCTACAATCCAGGCGCGTGCGGCGCTCTGAGGCCGCCTACGCCGCGATATCAGCTACTGTCTCCGGGGATCTTGGGGATTCCATAAGCCTTTCGGAACTTGCGCAACGGCAGGGCATAACGCCCGAGGTTATTCGGCAGCTGTTGCCCTCCGAAGTGGTTTCTTTAAGCCAGCCTGACGACATCCAGTTCGCCCTCGCCGACAACCTCTATGCGGGCTATATCAAGGCGCAGGAAGCGGTTATTCAGCGGATCTACCACCATGATGCGACCCCGATCCCAAAAGACATCAATTTTGGGTGCTTTGATGGGCTATCGCATGAAATGGTGGAGCGGCTCGAGAGGGTCAGGCCCTCAACTTTTGGTGAAGCCCGCAATATACCAGGCATGACCCCTGCAGCTCTTTCTACCCTGCTCGTCGGCGTAAGTTCCCCTTCCTGAACGGTTTATGGATGTTTCACGTGTCCCGTCGCCTGAATCCAGGCGGTTTGGGACACGTGAAACATCTCTGAAACGACATTCTCTACGGTCTTTTGTGGCAAGTCTGACCCTCCTATGTTAACTTTAGCCGCTCTCGAAACGCATGGCCAAGACAATTGCAATCGCGAACCAGAAAGGCGGTGTGGGTAAAACCACAACCGCAGTTAACCTTGCCGCGGTCCTGGCGACCTCGGAAATCTCCGTTTTGCTTGTAGATGCGGATCCGCAGGGAAATGCTACGTCCGGCGTCGGCACCCCGCGTGGAAGTTTTCGTAAGAGCATCTACCACTCCATCGTCCTGCAAGAGCCAGTTGGTGATGCGATCCTCGATACCAGCACACGCAATCTCAAAGTTCTGCCGGCGAACAAGGATTTAGCGGGAGCAGAGATTGAGCTCGTGGATTTGGAGCGGCGGGAGTTTCGCCTTCGCGAGGCGTTGGCCTCAGTGGCAGACAGCTTCGAATACATCATTATTGATTGTCCTCCCTCCCTTGGACTCTTAACGCTGAATGCTCTAACAGCTGCGCAGTCTCTTCTGGTACCCATCCAATGTGAGTACTACGCCCTTGAGGGCGTGACCGAGTTGTTCGACACGCTCGCCCGAATTCGCCGGCTTCATAATCCAACCCTCACGATCGAAGGACTGCTTCTCACTATGTACGACGAGCGCACCAATCTCTCATCAGCCGTGGCGTCCGACCTGCGGGACTTCTATGGTCGACAAGTGTTTGAGACGGTGATACCTCGAAACGTACGCCTCGCTGAGGCGCCAAGCTATGGAAAGCCCATAACCCTCTACGACCTCCATTCCAAAGGAGCGGAAGCGTACTTCCAGTTAGGCAAGGAGATAATCGCGCATGACACGAAAGGTATTGGGTCGGGGGCTGGGAGCGCTGCTGTCAGCTGAAGGTACTGCAACTGCGACTGAGGACGCCGGCGAGATCCCTATAGACCTCATCGATCCGAGCCCGTTGCAGCCTCGCTCTGTCTTCGATGACGCCAAGTTGGATGAGCTTGCTCGCTCGATCAACGCTAACGGAGTAGTACAGCCGCTTCTCTTACGACGGCGCGGCGATCGATTCGAACTCATCGCTGGCGAACGTCGCTGGCGGGCCGCACAGCTGGCAGGGCTCTCAAGAGTGCCGGCAGTAGTCCGTAATGTATCCGACGACAAGGTCCTTGAACTTGCACTCATAGAAAATATTCAACGCGAGGATCTGAACCCGATCGAGGAAGCGCGGGCCTACAAAAAACTTATCGAGACGATCGGATTGACTCAGGAAACCGTGGCAGAACGCGTGGGTCGAGACAGATCATACGTTACCAACTATTTGCGCCTCCTGCGGCTGCCCGACGACTTGCAGGAACTGCTTCAGGCGGGAAGATTATCTACAGGCCACGCGCGGGCAATCCTCGGGACAGACCAGGTGGACATCCAGCGTCGCCTGGCTCGAAAAATCATCGAGCAGGATCTTTCGGTCCGAGCTACCGAACGGCTCGTGCGCCAAATCACCGAGCCCAGCAAACGTCTCAAGCGCTCGGTTGGTAAGAGTGAGGAAGGCGACGCGAATGTCCGTGCGGCAGAGACTAAGCTCCGGCGCCAGTTAGGCACGCAGGTTCGCATAGTTCTTGCGCAGGGAACTCAACCCGGGCGGATCGAGATCGAGTTTTATAACGCCAGGGATCTCGACCGGCTTTACAACCTGCTCACCACCACTGCCCACGCTCAGTAGTACTTATTACCACCGCCACCACGCTGTGGCGGGCAGTCGGGTATACAAAGTACAACCATCGGGAGTGGGCATGTGCCCGAGTCCAGGTGAAACGCCAAACTTCACCGTGGTGGAGCCCGCTTGACCAGTTTTTCAACAGGGTGTTAGACTCCGACGCTTTTGCGATTTTCGGAATAATTGGGGATTAGGAGAGTAGGAGTTGCTTCTAGCCTTCTCGGGTCCAACTATACAGTTAGTGCCAGACGGCACACTTCTGTTTCATTTGCTTCTCATCATCGTAATGGTGGCTGTTTTGAATGCCACCCTGCTGAAGCCCATCAACCGCATCCTCGAGGAGCGGGATAGGCAGACGCGTGGGCGGCTGACGGAAGCGCAGACGATCATGTTGAAGGTCGACCATGAGCTTCGTGAGTATGAGCGGCGGTTGCGAGAGGCACGCTCGGAAGGTTACGCACTAATGGAGCGTGAGCGCGCGGCTCTGGCTGGCGAAAGGGAACGCCAGGTCTCAGAAGTTAAAGGACAGATCGGGCGTCAAGTTCTGGATGAGCGCCAGAAGCTTAGTAAGGAGACTCAGCAGGCCAAAGCGGTTCTCGAGGGGCAAGCTCGTACCCTGGCCCTGGATATCAGTCGTCAGATTCTTCATCGTCCTGTCGGAGGACAGGAAACTACGTAAGCGTTCAAGGGTGGTCCTACTTTTGTTTTTTGCCTCTTCTACATTAATTGCTTTGTTCGCATTTGCTGGCGACGGATCGACTCCCTGGTGGAACTATCCCGGGCTGGAGTTGTGGAAGTTTTTTAACCTCCTGGTGTTCATTGTCATCATGCGGTTCCTGCTTGGGAGGCGTCTGCGTGAAGCGCTACGGTCCCGGAGTGAAACGATCAAGAGAGAATTGCAGAAGGCCCGCGAAGAGAGAGAACAAGCGCTAGCCAAGCTGGCTGAAGTGGAATCACGCTTTGCTCGCCTCGACGAGGAGGTAGCAACAATTAAGGTGAAGTCAAAAGCGGAAGCCGAAGCAGAGAGGCAGCGACTCGGCTTAGCCACCCAGAAGGAAATCGCGAGGATTAGGGAACAGGCGAAGAGGGAAATTGAGAGCGTGGCGAAGGCCGCGAAGCACGAGCTGCGCCGGTTCGCCGCGCAGGAAAGTGTGCGTCTGGCCGAGAGCATTCTGCAGGAAGAGATCAAACCTGAAGACGACCTGCGGTTAGCTAATCTCAATGTGCAGGAGCTTGGGAGGGTACAGGCTTGAGTTCTCAGACTGTAGCTCGTCGCTACGCATCAGCTTTGGCGGATGTCGTTATTGCTAAAAACGAAGTGGCCGAAGTGCGCGACGAGTTGGTGGCGTGGGAGAAAATGATCCTGAGCAACCCACCGCTCCTGGAAGCAATGACCAATCCGACCGTGGGACACGAACAGAAGTTCAAGATCCTGAACGAGCTCATTGCGCGCACGAAGGTGCGGCAAACCACTGCGAATTTCCTTCGAGTCCTCCTACGAAACCAGAGGATAGGCGAACTCCCACAGGTTAACGAAAAACTGGCACATATCCTGGACGAACGTTCCGGTGCTGTGAGCGCTCAGGTTATTTCGGCGCGCCCGCTGCCGGAAACGATAAAAGCCGCGCTCGAGGAAACGCTGCGCCAGGTAACAAAAAAGAAGGTGCGTTTGAATTTTCAAACGGATGAATCGCTGCTGGGCGGAATCGTTACGCGAATAGGCTCGACTATTTACGACGGCTCCGTACGCAATCAACTTATACGACTCGGTGAGGAACTGGCAGGTTAATACCAGAGGTAAACGATGGAACCAATCAGAGCGGACGAAATAAACGAAATCATTCGTAAGCAGATTGAGAACTTTGAAACAGGCGTGACCGTCATGGAGGTCGGCACGGTTATCAAAGTGGGTGACGGGATCGCCGAAATCCATGGACTGGAAAAGGTCATGGCCGGGGAGTTGATCGAGTTTCCCCAGGACGTTCGCGGGTTGGCGCTTAATCTCGAGGAAGACAAGGTCGGCGCAGTGCTCTTTGGCGATTATCAGGTGATCAAAGAGGGAGACATTGTTAAGCGGACCGGCCGCATCATGCAGGTTCCGGTGGGTGAAGCAATGGTGGGCCGAGTGGTAGACGCACTTGGAAATCCGATTGATGAGCGGGGCCCAATCCTCACTGACGAGTATTACGCCATTGAACGTATTGCGCCGGGTGTGGTTGATCGGCAGCCCGTTAAGGAGCCGCTTCAGACCGGACTTAAGGCGATCGACGCTATGGTGCCGATTGGTCGTGGGCAGCGCGAATTGATCATTGGCGATAGACAAACTGGAAAGACCGCGGTGGCGGTCGACGCGATCATCAATCAGAAGGGCAAAGACGTCATTTGCATTTACGTTGCTATCGGCCAGAAGGCATCGACGGTGGCGCAGGTGGTAAAGACGTTGGAAGATTTTGGCGCCCTCGAATACACGATCGTCGTCAAGGCCACGGCCTCGGATCCGGCGGCAATGCAGTTTCTGGCTCCATATTCCGGGGCCGCGATGGGCGAGTATTTTCGCGACAATGGCCGCCACGCTTTGACGATCTACGACGACCTTTCCAAACAGGCTGCAGCATATCGAGAGATATCGCTACTGCTTCGCCGGCCGCCGGGTCGCGAAGCTTATCCGGGAGATGTCTTTTATCTTCACTCCCGCTTACTCGAACGAGCTGCAAAAATGTCTGACTTGAAGGGCGGCGGATCGTTAACGAGCCTGCCAATTATCGAAACCCAAGCAGGAGACATTTCGGCTTACATTCCCACAAACGTAATTTCGATCACAGACGGCCAGATCTTTCTGGAGGCGGATCTTTTCAACAGCGGTATTCGCCCGGCCATTAACGTCGGCAATAGCGTGTCTCGCGTCGGTGGTTCGGCTCAAATCAAAGCGATGAAACAGGTCGCCGGCACGTTGCGAATTGAGCTGGCGCAGTTCAGAGAACTCCAGGCCTTCGCACAGTTTGGTTCAGACCTGGACAAGGCCACGCAGGACCAGCTGGCTCGGGGACAGCGTTTAGTTGAGATCCTGAAGCAGCCTCAGTATCAACCGATGAACGTAGAGAACCAGGTACTTGTGATCTGGGCCGTCAGTAATGGTTATGCGGACGACGTGGCAGTGGAGGACGTTCGGCGCTTCGAAGCCGACTTGCTTAAGTTTGTAGAGAATTCTCATCCCGGGCTCTTGGAGAGTATTCGTGAGAAGAAGACTCTAACTGAAGAGATTGCTACCGATCTTAAACAGGTGTTATCAGATTTCAAGGTCATGTGGTCTGAGAGAACAGCAGCCGATTCAGCCGCGATTAAGTCTGCAGCTGCCGCGGCGCAGCGTGCTGGGGCCGCGGTCTAGTCTTTGTAAATGCCGAATCTTTTAGACATTCGCCGGCGCATTAAGTCGGTCAAGAACACGCAGCAGATCACCAAAGCCATGAAAATGGTTTCTGCTGCGAAGTTGAAGCGGGCACAGGATCGTGTGGTAACAGCGCGACCTTTCGCAAACAAAATGATGGAAGTCCTTTCCGGGCTTGCGGACCGGACTGACGAAGATTTTCATCACCCGTTACTGGATGCCCGTGGTGATGAACGCTACCTGGTGGTGCTTATCACGGCTGACAAGGGTCTTTGTGGCGCCTTTAACACCAACTTGATCAAGGGTGCGCAGGCTTTCATCAATGCCAATCCAGGGAAACAAATTGAGGTTCTGGCAGTTGGCCGTAAAGGTAGGGACTTCTTTCGCAGAAGAAACACACCGATTGCGGGTGAATACATCGGACTCACCGGCAAGGGGCGGGTCGAATTCTCCGAAGCTCTTGAAGTAGCACGCAACGTAATTGAACGTTTCACCGAAGATAAAGCGATCGACAAGGCGTTCGTTATCTATAACGAATTCAAGTCCGTGATTCAGCAGCGGGTAGTAACCGAGCAGTTGTTGCCGGTGGCTCGACAAGCCGCTCCAGAAGCAGGAACGTCCGCACAACCCGTAACTCTTGTTGACTACATTTACGAACAACCCCCGCAGGAAATATTTTCTCGCCTACTTCCGCGCCTCGTTGAAACACAGATCTTTCGTGCCTTGCTCGAGTCAATCGCTTCCGAACACGGCGCACGCATGACGGCGATGGATGCTGCCTCGAAGAATGCGCGCGAACTGATCGATTCGTTGACTCTGAACATGAACCGCGTCCGCCAGGCTGCCATCACCAATGAAATTATTGAAGTAGTTTCCGGGGCCGCCGCTCTCTAGTTCGGGAACACCTGAGTAAGCCACGTAAAGGGAAGAAGCTTGGGCTTTCCTTTACTATTGCCGCAAGAATCGTGAATAAATCCGAGCCTGGTCAAAAAGGGTCTGGCAGGTCCGGTCTGAAGCGTTGGGCGCGTTATGGTCCATTAGTCTTTTGGTTAGGGTTTCTCTGGCTTGCTTCAACGGGAGCATTCTCTGCCGGCAACACGTCGAGGTTTCTCCGACCGCTTCTGACCTGGCTCTTCCCTCGGTTCAGTGAAGCTGAACTCGACGCGCTACATTTCCTTGTTCGGAAAGCTGCGCATTTCCTTGAATATGCAGTCTTGGGGTTTCTTGCGAGTCGGGCTTTTGTCACTTCGACGCACGCATCGATTCAGCGGCGCTGGTTTGAGTTAGCGTTGCTTCTGGTTGTGCTGAATTCACTGCTTGACGAGTTTCATCAGAGTTATGTGGCGAGCAGGACTGGTTCAATTTATGACAGTGCGATTGATATCGCTGGTGGATTGACGGTCTTGCTTGTCTGCAAAGTTCTCGTAAAGCGAACCGTTAGTTTGCGTTGAGGTGGAGTTGAGGCTGGCCGATTTACAGAACCGAGCGCGGTAGCGCCGGATGCTTGAGGCACTCTTACTGATAAATGATTGTCCAGGGTTTGTGGTGGTCGCGTCCCAGCGTCTGCTGGGACTGTCGGATTATGCTAAACGTGACTCTAGCATCCGGCGCTACCGCGCTCGGTTCTGTAAAGAGTGCGAACTTCGCTACGCCACAACTGACCCATCACCGCAAACTAACAGTTTGCTTTACGTCAATTCTCTTTCCTCGCGGGGCCACTTTGTGCAAATATTTCTTTCGCCCCGAAGCACCGGCGTGAACACACAGAGGAGCCACACCGTATTAGACAAGTGGCGGCCGTGGGCCGCACAAAAGGAGAAACTAAATGGGAATTCTTGACGCCATCCGTTCGCAGTTCATTGAAGTCATCGAGTGGCTTGATGATTCGGGTAACACCTTAATGTACAGGTTTCCGGTTCAGGGCCAGGAGATCAAGAACGGAGCCCAATTGACCGTCCGCGAGTCGCAGGCCGCGGTCTTCGTTTTCCAGGGCCAGATTGCGGACGTTTTTGGACCAGGCCTGTACACAATTGACGGTGGAAACACGCCTATCCTTACTAAGCTGGGCGCCTGGAAGTATGGGTTCAATTCTCCATTCAAAGCCGAAGTCTATTTCGTCAATACCAGGCAGTTTACGGATCTGAAGTGGGGCACCTCAAATCCCGTGATGATGCGTGACGGGGATTTTGGCATGGTACGCTTGCGCGCGTTTGGCATTTACTCGATTCGAGTTGCCGACCCGCGCGCGTTTATCAAAGAGATTGCGGGGACGAACGCACATTTCGTCACCGAAGATATCGAAGGACAGCTTAAACGAACCTTAGTTAGCGGATTCAGCGATGCGCTCGCCGAATCCAAGATTGCCGCGCTTGACCTCGCTTCCAACTACGACGAGCTGGGCAAGTTTACGCGTGCCAAACTCACGACAGATTTCAATTCTTATGGCCTCGATCTGACGAAGTTTGTGATTGAGAACATTTCGTTACCGGCAGAGGTTGAAGCCGCGATGGATAAGAAAACGTCCATGGGAGTTATCGGAGACGTTGGACGTTATGCGCAGTTTCAGGCGGCGGATGCGATGCGCGATGCTGCACAGAACACCGGCGGTGGCGGCGCTGCTACGGGTGCTGGATTGGGTGCGGGCTTCGCGATTGGGAATGCAATGGCGGGGGCAATGAGTAATGCGATGAACCAGTCTCAGAATCAAGCTCAGAGCGACGCAGGTGGCGGCGCCAAGGTGCCCTGTCCCAAGTGTGGAAATGCGAACCTCCCTGGCGGAAAATTCTGTAACGAATGCGGCGCAAAGATGGAAACGGCCGGACAAACTGTGCCATGCTCTAAATGTGGCGTTCAGCTTCAACCTGGCACAAAGTTCTGCAATGAGTGTGGAACGAAGGTGGAGTGACGGAAGCTGGCTGAAAATTCCGGACCATTCGCAGGGAGAATAAGACGATCCACGAAATCACACGAAATGACTCGAACGAAGAGCTTTTTTCGTGAGGCTTCGTGTGATTTCGTGGATCGTTCTTCGTTTTTGGCATTCTACTGGGCGTTTCCCTCTGTGATCACCTTCGCGCCCTGGCGGTGAAACCCGGGAGTTTCTACACTTTTCGCCGCGCTGGTTTTGATGCCCTCCCGCCAGCTCTTTCATTTCTCTTGGCAGTTTCTTCAATCACGGTGTTATTCTTTGCCCGCGCAATCCGACCTTTCAGCCTTGACACGGAAAATCAAATTACATGTTTAGCCAATTAGAACGACCTCGGCGAGTGGTAATTACAGGCATGGGATGTGTCACGCCGATTGGTATCGGGCGCGAGGCGTTCTGGAGTGCACTTATAAAAGGAGAAAGCGGCGTTCGTCGCATAGATTCTTTTGACGTATCCAAATCGGCGGTGAAGATTGCCGCTCAAATTCCCGATTTTGATTGGGAAGCCCAACTGAATCCGAAAGACCGAAAGCATGTACCGCGAACCGTGCCGCTCGCGTTGGCCGCATCCAGAGAGGCTCTGTGCAACGCACAGATTTCGCCCGATGAGCTCTCGTTGGAGGAGCGGCGGCGGATTGGAGTGGTGCTGGGAACAGGCGGCGGGGGACTGGCATTTACCGAACAGCAATACGAATACTGGTATGTCGGTCCAACTTACAAAGCCAGTGTTTACACCATTCCTTCATCTACACATGGGGGTCTATCGAGTGAGTTGTCGATGGCGTTTGGACTGCGTGGCCCGTCGCACATCGTTTCGACAGGCTGCACCAGTTCGACCGACGCCATCGCTTACGCGGCTGAACATATTGCCATGGGCCGGCAGGACGTAATGCTGTCGGGAGGCGTCGACGCTCCCATCGCGCCCGGTATTCTCGCGGGGTTTAATTTAATGACGGTGCTGACCAGCGACTGGAACGAAGAGCCCCACCGTGCGTCGCGACCTTTTTCGCTCAATCGTTCCGGGATTGTTTTGGGTGAAGGCTCGTGGATATACGTGCTGGAAGAGTTTGAACGTGCCAGCAATCGTGGAGCAAAGATCTATGCCGAGATCACCGGATATGGCGCCACTTGCGATGCCTATCACCGCGTCCGCCTGGAAGAAAGTGGAGATGAACCGGCGCGTGCCATGAAGCTGGCTCTTGAAAGCGCGGGCCGAGGCCCAACGGATGTCGATTACGTAAACCTTCATGGCACTTCCACTCTTCTTAACGATCGGATAGAAACCAGTGCTCTCAAACTGGCACTCGACGGAAGGGCTATTAAGACGCCAATGTCGGCCACGAAATCGCAGGTTGGACATCCCCAGGGAGCGAGTGGTGCTGCGGGCCTGGGCGCTGCGCTTTGTGCAATGCACACTGGAATGATTCCGCCCACAATCAACCTCGACGAGCCCGATCCCCAATGTGATCTTGACTATGTGCCTAACGAGGCCAGAGCAGCGGACATTCGAATCGCACTGTGCAACTGTATCGGGTTTGGATCCAAGAATAGCGCGCTGCTGGTTGAGAAGCTTTAAATGTAAAGCAAACTGTTAGTTTGCGAATAGCGAGATCAGGAAACGTCGCTACAGCCTGAATTGCGATCGAGTTGTCTTTCAAGCCCTGAGATACGTTTGGGACACCATCACCACGCAGAGCGACCTCATTCACACCGAGGCTTTAGCCCGGCGAGTACAATCGCCGAGATAACCTCCTAACCGTTTCCAACGGTTTCTCCCGGTTCCCTTAAAAAGATAAACCGTTAAAACGGTTTCGGACTCGGGTTGGCATGCGGAACACCGGGCTGAAGCCTCGGTGTTAATGAGATCGCTCCGCGAACCCGTTAAAGGTGCCCCTACGATGACAGTTCGCTTTACTGCCACCAAACCAAGTAACAGCTTGCTTTACAACCCCGCAGATCATCGGTTTGCGTTACTCCCATCGATCAGCTACGCTTTGGCATTCATAACCCTGTTCCGAAATCCCTATGTCACAAGTAACTGAACAACTCGTACTAGACGCATTGCGCCAGATTCAAGACCCGGACTTGCACAAAGATATTGTTACGCTCGGTTTTATTAAAGATCTCAAAATCGATGGCGGCGCCGTTTCTTTCCGTATCGTTTTGACGACGCCAGCCTGCCCGGTGAAAGCAGAGATGGAGAATGCCGCGCAGGAGCTGGTGAGCGCCTTGTCGGGTGTTATTTCAGTCGCAGTCACCATGGACGCTGAGGTACCAAAAGGCAGAGGCATCGGCGACAAGATTGCGATTGATGGTGTTCGCAACATCATTGCTGTTTCGTCAGGGAAGGGTGGCGTCGGAAAGTCGACCGTGGCGGTGAACCTTGCCGTCTCGCTCGCGCTTGATGGCGCGCGCGTTGGCATAATGGACATCGACGTCTATGGCCCAAACGTGCCGATCATGCTCGGCGCCGCAGACGCTCGGCCCGAGGTCGACGTTAACAAGTTGGTCCCGATTGAGGCTTACGGCGTCAAGCTTATGTCTATGGCGCTGTTACAACCGGGCGACAAGCCGATGATTGTGCGGGGCCCAATTCTGCACGGTCTGGTGAAACAGTTTTTGTCGGACGTGAAATGGGGCGAGCTGGACTATCTAATTGTCGATATGCCCCCTGGTACAGGCGATGTGCAGCTTTCACTGGCGCAGTTAGTCCCTGTTCAAGGCGCCGTTCTAGTGACCACGCCGCAGGATGTGGCAGTCGCAGATGTGCGGCGCGCGTTGCGCATGTTTGAAACGGTGGCGATTCCAATCCTCGGAATCATTGAAAACATGAGCTACTTCATAGCTCCTGACACCGGAATTCGCTACAACATTTTTGGACAAGGGGGCGGTGCGCAACTCGCAGAGATGTATCATGTGCCGCTGCTCGGGACGGTCCCCCTGGGCATGGAAGTTCGAGAAGGTGGAGACAAGGGTGTGCCCGTGGTTGTCAGCCATCCGGATTCTCCGCAGTCGCTTGCCTTTAGGCGGGTGGCCGAGGAAGTCGCTCGCCAGGTATCAATTGAGGCTATGAAGCCTGAGCTTGTGGTTATAGGCAAAGGCCAATAATTGCAGGCTGCGGTTAGAAGCGCGAAGTTCAGAGTTCAGCCTTCAGCCTGCCGCCTGGCAACGCAAGCTAAAGAGCCACTTGCAAAACTCGTCGTTGAAGAGAGTTTTGAAAAACAAATCATCGAAAACACTAGGAGTTTTGGGATCTGCCTCTTTGGTTACCCCGAAACTCCGAGTTTTGCAAGTGGCTCTAAAGCTAGAACTCTAAACTGCATCAAAGCCAAATGAGAATCGCCTTTGGACTTGCAAGGTTGGTCTTGGTATCATCCCGTGGACTTAGGTATCAACAAAAGCCATTTTAAGACGCAATAATTGACAAAAGGAGTTTGAGTAAAAATGTCAGCATCAACAATCCCCACAGAAACAACTGGTGTCCCAACCGGTGCGCCAACAATGACGCTCGACGTTACCGATAGCGCGATCGTTGAAATTCAGAAATTTATGGCGGGTGAAGAAGGCCTTCCGGTGACTGCCGGCCTGCGAGTTCGCGTCGTTCCGGGCGGCTGTTCAGGTTTTCAGTACAGCTTAAACATTGAAGAGGATTCCCGTCAGGGGGACTTCATTCTCGACCAGGGCGGCGTCAAGCTGTTCGTCGATATGTTTAGCGGGCAATATCTCAACGGCGTGAAGATTGATTACGTAACTGGTGTGATGGGCTCGGGCTTTACGTTCACGAATCCAAATGCCACGGGAAGCTGCGGTTGCGGGACGTCCTTTACAGCATAAAGAGTAGGACAGACATTCCTGTCTGTCTGCCAACAGCAAAAGACGCGGTGCGCGATTATCGGGCTCGGTGGTTCAAAAACCATCGAGCCTTTCGCGTATCAAAAGCCATTACAGAACCGAAGCGCGGATCGGGTCAGGAAGTAGAACCGTTGAAATCTCTCAGGTCAGGAAGGAGGGCTTGCCCCCGCTCTTCGTTGATACCGCAGTTCCCTGAGAGTAACTACGCACCTCCGGCTATCGTTTGGGATCTGAGGTGCTCAATGAATTCCATCAGTAGGCCTGCGCGGCGAAGAGCGGGGGCAAGCCCTCCTTCCTGACCTGCGAGCTAACCATGATTCATCTCTCAATCTGAGATTCTCTGAAACCATGATAACGCTCAAACAAGTCTCGTCGTCCGAAGAAATTGAGCGCACGCGGCAACTCTTTGAGGAGTACGTAAAGTGGCTGGGAGTGAATCTTTGCTTCCAAAACTACGACAAAGAGGTTGCCGAGTTACCTGGTGAATACGTGCCGCCCACCGGACGCCTGTATCTCGCCACTGAAGCCGGTGAGGCAGCAGGTTGCATTGCGTTGCGAAAACTTGCCGATGGTATTTGTGAAATGAAGCGACTCTATGTGCGGCCTCAGTTTCGCGGCAAAGCGTTAGGACGGACGTTAGTCGACAGAATAATTGAGGACGCGCGCGAGATTGGCTACGACCGAATGCGTCTTGACACCTTACCGGGGAAGATGGACCAGGCAATCGCAATGTATCGTGCACTCGGTTTCAAAGAAATCGAACGCTACTACAATAATCCGTATCAAACCGCGGCTTTCATGGAATTGGATCTGAAGCAGTAAGCGGTGAGCGGTGAGCAGTAAGCGGTGAGCGGTGAGCAGTAAGCAGAAGGCGGAAAGCAGAAGGCAGAAAAACTACAGCGTTCCTTGGGTTGCCCGCTTTCTGCCTACTGCCTACTGCCTACTGCCTTCTGTCGCTTCCCACGGCTGCTTGCTCAAGTTCAGCAGTTGTGCCAAATTCGCTCAGCAATCAAATTCACTTTTCGGAGTCATCACTTATGCCAACGATCGTAGCTGAAACTGCCACCGGCACGGAGACCATTGAAGCACCTGAAGGAAAGAAATTAGTCCTCGTCCTGGAGGACGCTGGAATCGACATTCTTCACCGCTGCGGCGGTAATGCTCGTTGTACTACTTGTCGGGTTGAGGTTCTCGAAGGAGACCCGGGCGAAATGGGCGAGCTGGAGCGCAATCGCCTGGCCATAGAGGCGGACCTCTCTGACCACGTACGTTTGTCTTGTCAGATTCGCGTTAAGGATGACCTCAAAGTTCGCGTGATCAATCAGGCGAGTGTGCGAGGCATGGATGCCGGCCCACGCCCACTCGACGAGTGAATCCCATGTGAAAGGATGCTTTCAAATGAGAGTTGAGGATTGGTTGCGCTCGCGGTCCAGGTTGTCGGGATCACCGTATTCGTTCCAGGCCCTGGGAATACTGCTGGACTCTCTCCTACTGAAGCTTGGCTACTTCAACCTTCGCGACACCCAGCCCCCCTACTACGTGTTTTCCAGGTGACTAACAGGCGCATAGAGTACAAACTTTAGCTTGCGTGAGTGGGAAGAAGCTAGCTCACACGTGGCGAACGAGCAACCTTGAGGTTGTACTCTGAACACCTGTTATCTCCGGAGCTGCCCAGGTCGGTTTTGGACTATACCTCATCCGAGGGCGGCACCGTTTCTTGTCGAGTTAGCATACCGCTTGAAGATTGCCGACGAAGATGGCCCGGAGGAAAAACAGGCCGGAGTAACATCTGGCAACGGCAACGTTTGTCTTACACCTTTATTGCATCAAGCGCGCTCTGGGTGTAATCTTCGCGCGTAATCCAGACAAAATGTAGGACAGACATTCCTGTCTGTCTTCGCCGCCTAACACTAAGCCCGGACAGACAGGAATATCTGTCCTACCACGGAGGTTCGGAATGTTAATTGAGTCAACTGTTAATCTCCCCGTCAGTCTGGCTATTTTTCAGGACTTATTTCACCTACCCAATAGCGAAAGCTTTCTGCGCATCCTTTTACGTTGGTTCCATTTCGTAGCCGGCATCACGTGGATTGGCTTGCTCTATTTTTTCAATTTGGTAAACGTTCCGGTCCAGAAGGGCCTGGACGCCGATACCAAGAAAAAAGTGAATCCGGAGATGCTGGGTCGCGCGCTCTGGTACTTTCGATGGGGTGCGGTCGTAACGGTGCTGGTGGGCCTGGCCTATTTCGCGATGTACATCCTGAAGCCGGATGTGACAAACGCGAACACACTTGGCGGCGGCGATCTTAACGTTTGGGTCATCCTTGGCGCCTGGCTAACCTATCCTATTGTTCTATTTGCTGTGGAGTTTCTATTAATCAGGAAGGTTCCCGCGCTGACCAAAGATGGACGCGTATTCGCTGTCGTCATGATCATTTTGGTCGCGATCGTGACGTGGGGTCTAGTGAAATTCTTCAATGGAATGTTGACAGTAGGTGGCGAGAGTTACGCCAGCAACAAGTCATACTCGATTGGTATCGGCGGCGCCTACGGTATTGTGATGATGTTCAACGTTTGGGGGATCATCTGGCCCAACAACAAACGGATTCTCGCGGCGACCGCGGGAACAGGCCCTGCTGCCCCTCCGGAATTGGCCCGCCAGGCATTTCTCGCTTCGCGCACCAACGCCTGGTTGTCGCTGCCGATGCTCCTGTTCATGGGTACGTCTCATGGCGATTGGGTGATATTCGGCAAGTAGAATCAGGAGGCAGGAAGCAGGAGGCTGAAGGCAGAAGGCAGAAGGCAGAAGGCAGGACATTTTCCATTTGTCATTTCTCAGTTTTCATTTGCCATCTCAGAAAAGACGTTACCGTGGCTAGAGTGAAACTTTTCAATGAAAAATAAGAAATGACAAATGACAAATGGAGAATCGTATGCTCCTGCCTCCTGCCCCTGCCTCCTGCTTTCTAGCTTCCGTCACATTAAATACTGAGCATCTCCACGCATTCGCCATACTCAAGGGCGATAGTATGCAAAACCCAAGCGTTCATGTGTCGGCAACGCGCCATAGCGCCGAAATGTCCGTTCAAAAAGCACTAACCCACGGAGGTGAAGAATGAGCCCACAGGATTCCAATACCACATCTAACAGCGCTTCTTATAAAGCCCGAGAATTCAACTTGAGTGGTCTTCAGGGAATTTCTGATGAAACCCTGGAGATGCACTTCAAACTCTATGAAGGCTACGTCAAAGAGACAAATAATCTAACAGAGAAGATCACGGCGTTTATTAGTGACGGCAAAGTGGACCAGGAAGAAATGCCTGCCTACTCTGAGCTGACTCGTCGGCTGGGTTTCGAATACAACGGCATGGTCTTGCATGAATATTACTTCGACAACCTGACGAGCGGTGCCGGGACCGGCGACCCGCCGCTGACCACGCAATTTGCGAAGGCGGCTGAGTCGACGTTTGGAAGTTACGATATATGGAAAGCAGATTTTGTCGGGATCGGCAAAATGCGCGGAGTAGGTTGGGCCATCTGTTATCAGAACCCTGCCAACGAGCGCTTATCAAATCACTGGATCACACTTCATGAGACAGGCAACGTCGCGGGTTTCGTTCCAATCCTGGTGATGGACGTTTGGGAACACGCATATCTGCTTGATTACAAGCCGGCCGAACGTCCGAAATACATCGAAGCGTTCTTCTCCAACATTGATTGGTCCACCGTGGAAAAAAGGCTGGGTAACAACCGGGGCAAGACGGTGGGAGCGTGACGCAGGAGGCAGGAGGCAGGAAGCAGGAGGCAGGAGGCAGGAGGCAGGAGGCAGGAGGCGGGAGGCGGGAGGCAGAAGGCAGAAGGCAGGAGGCAGGAGGCAGGAGGCAGGAAGCAGGAGGCAGGAAGCAGGAGGCAGGAAGCAGGAGGCAGGACATTTTCCATTTGTCATTTCTCAGTTTTCATTTGCCATCTCAGAAAAGACGTTACCGTGAGTGGAGTGAATGTTCAATAAAAAATAATAAAAAATGACAAATGATAAATGGAAAATCGTACGCTCCTGCCTCCTGCCTCCTGCCTCCTGCCTCCTGCCTCCTGCCTCCTGCCTCCTGCCTCCTGCCTCCTCCTAGTGCTGGGGCAACGCTGGTTTCTTCAATCCGCAGTCAACGTTCAACGCACGTAGGAAATTAAGCAGATCCTCACGCTGATCGGGGAGAACGTTTCTTTTCTCGAGGTTCTTCTTATCCAGATAGGGGTTCGGCTTGCCGCCGCCAAGCATGATGTCGAGAGCCTGTTCCAACGTCGCCGCGCTGCCGTCGTGGAAGTAAGGCGCTGACTTTGCAATGTCGCGCAACGTCGGAGTCTTAAACGCCCCCGTATCTTCCGGCTTGTTTGTAACCTTGGAACGGCCCACGTCAGGTTCCTTCTGGTCCATCCCAATCCCGACATTGTGATATTGCTGATCGGTCAGGAGCACCCCGTCGTGACAGTTTGTGCACTTTATGGCCTGAAAAATATTCCATCCGCGGAACGCGCTGGCCTTGAGCGCGGATTGATTTCCCGCTCGATATCGGTCCCATGCCGTATCGCCGCTAATGATGGTCCTCTCGAAAGCGGCTATCGCTTTCACGATGTTGTCAGGCGTGGCGTCAGTCCCGAAGACTTTCTGAAACTGCGCCCGGTATCCCTGAAGCCCGTTTAGTTTGGCGGAAATCTCGTCGGCCTTCGCGCCCATGTTTGCGCCAGTCCAAGCGGCCATCGCCTGCTTCTCCAATGATGGACTACGCCCGTCCCAATAAAACTCTTTGTGATATCCGATATTCCAGAGTGTAGGACTGCTACGCGGCAACTGTTTGCCGAAAGCTCCGATTGATTTAGCAAGACCATCAGTCAAGCCTTTTTCGCAGACGTGACAGGAGTAGCACGACCTTGAAGCGTCGCCGCTTAACCGTTCATCGAAAAACAACTGGCGCCCCAGCGCTACTTTCTCCGGTGTCATTGGATTATCGGGCGGGATCGGCATCGCTTCGTAAGTAGTCAATTGCTGTGGAAGCGGTAAGACCTCCGGTTGAAAGCCGGTGGTTTGTGGCTGCTTTTGACAACCTATGAGCAAGGCAATCGAAATTAAGAGTACGAAGATCACACAACTCAAGCACAGGATCCTTCGTGTCATTAGGCTCCTCCGAAATCCATTTCACCTCAACGCTGCAAACTATAACAGGTGTTCAGAGCACAACCTTCAGGTTGCTTTTCCCGTGACCACCAAGCTAGCTTCCTGAGCGCGGCCGCAAGCTAAAGCTTGTACTCTATGCACCTCTTTCGAAGCAATATCGCTTAGTATTCGCGATATCATTGCCGTAGTCTGGCTGGAGCACAACCCAAAGGGAAGGAAATCGATGAAGAAGTTTACGAGATGGCAGCCACTACTGATCATTAACATAGTTGTACTGCTTCTTTTCGTCGCGTGTTCGGGAGGTAACCAGAATCACACCACGGCAGTGACCACTGTCACGCCCCCGCCAGCTCAAGTCTTGAAGGTTGTACCCAGGCCTCAGAATATCCTGGATCTCATGAGAGAACGCGGCGGTCAGGAAGAAGCCAAGCCCGTTTTGAAGATTGTCTCACCGGAAAACAACTCCGTTATTAATGGATCAGTCGTGCAGGTCCGCTTGAACCTGAGCGGTGACTTAAACGGCTATAAGCCGCACAAAGACCCGGCCACAAATACAGGAAACCACATTCACGTCATCCTCGATAACCAACCTTACGAGGCGTACTACGAGTTGGACCAACCCTTTGAGCTGCGCAATGTCACAACGGGAAAGCATACTTTGCGTGTTTTCGCTTCCCGACCATGGCATGAGAGCTACAAAAATGACGGCTCTTTCCAGATGGTGGCTTTTACAGTTAGAGGTGGCGGCGATGCGAACAAGCCCACCACAACCAACAGCGGTCAAACCATGGCCAACAATAATGCTTCCACGTATCCCCGTCCCCTCGAAGGCAAGGACGTAGCGATAAGCGCAGCCGGCGACGTTGATCCCACCAAGCCTCTGCTCACCTACAGCCGGCCGAAGGGTGAATACAAGGGTCCGGATGCCGATCCGATCATGATCGATTTCTGGTTAACGAATGCGAAACTAAAGGGTGATGGCGGTGAGTATCGGGTTCGTTATATTATTGACGATGACGATCCGAGATACATCGACAAGTGGGAACCGATCTGGTTGTCAGGTTGGACCAGCGGCAAGCATCTTGTCCGGTTGGAATTGGTCGATAAAGACCAAAGGCCGATCGAGAATGGCGATTACAACACAACGACTCGCGAAATTACGGTAGTAAAGTAAAGCAATCTGTTTGTTGACGGTTGGAGTCAGGCAGGTGTTCAGAGTACAAGCTTTAGCTTGCGTTGTCGCGTAGGAAGCAACCTGAAGGTTGTACTCTAAACACCTCTTACCGCGGAGCGTAAACGGTGCGACGACGTAAAATTGATGGTTGTCCGGTGGCCGGTGCTCTACAGATGATCGGCGACAAATGGACATTGCTCGTCGCACGCGATCTCGCATCGGGTCCCAAGCGAACGATGGAGTTGCATGCCGGTCTTTTCCCAATCAGCAGTCGCACACTCGTGGGTCGTTTGCGCGACATGGAAAAGGACCGTTTGATCGAACGCACGGACTTTGGCGGCAATCCACCTCACATCGAGTACGCACTCACCGAACGCGGCCGCCTCCTGCTGCCGCTGGTTGATGCCTTAAGAGTGTTGGGTCAATCGCTGGATTGCAACGAATGTGAGGACCGAAAGAAGCATTTGGGGTTCTATTGCGAGGCTTGTCCAAAGAATGTTGTTCGATCCGAACCTGAGCCTCTGATACGCCAGCCGCCGCCGCTACCTACCTCACGGCGCCGTCAGCGCGACGATTCAATTGTGTTGTTGTAAAGAAGCTAATCTTAGGAGTGCGGGCGGTGATTTGGCGTTGTAAAGCAAACTGTTAGTTTGCGTTGATGGGTTTCCCCAAAGGTTGAATTACTCCGTGACCGCAAACTAACAGTTTGCTTTACAAAGCCCCGACCAGGTGGCCACTCCAGGGAGCCGCCCTTCCGTCAAGGTCAGTCTTCCGCCGCAGCCAGCGCTGCATCGTTAGGGACCATCGTTCCATCAGGTTCGATGATCGCTTTGTGATCTGGAGTGATGTGTTCGCCCTCGATGGTGACTTCCTCACCTGTTGGCATCGCCACCGGCAGGTGGTCAAGAAATCTCTCAGAATCGAGAGCCGACATGCAGCCGGTGCCTGCTGCGGTGACGGCCTGACGGTAACAGTTGTCCTGAACATCGCCGGCCGCAAAGACCCCGGGAACATTTGTGGATGTAGATTTTCCCGAAGTTTTGATGTAACCAACCTCATCCATGTCCAACTGACCCTTGAAAAGATCAGTGTTAGGTTTGTGGCCAATCGCAATGAATACGCCGGCACAGGGCAGCACGCGTTCCTTGTTTGTCTCCAGGTTGAGCAGCCTCACCCCGGTCACACCTGTTTCGGGTTCGCCGAGAATCTCTTCGAGGGCGGTATTCCAAATAAACTCAATCTTTTGGTTCTTAAAGGCCTTTTCCTGCATGATCTTGGAGGCGCGTAGTTTGTCACGACGGTGCACGACGTAGACTTTCGCTGCATAGCGAGTTAGAAACGTTGCTTCCTCCATGGCTGTGTCACCGCCGCCAACCACCACCAGCACTTTGTTTCGAAACGCGGGCAAAGGCCCATCACAGGTGGCGCAGGCCGAAACCCCGTGGCCGCCAAAACCGTTGGGCACTTTCGCTTCGCCGGGTATGCCTAACCACTTGGCTGAAGCTCCTGTGGCAATGATCAAGGTTTCGGCATTGATTTCGTAATCGGCAGTTTGGAGCACGAATGGACGCTCGCTCAAGTCGACCTCTGTAATCCACGCTTCAAGGAATTCAGTTCCAAAGCGGTCTGCCTGTTTCCGAAACGCTTCCATCAACTCAGGTCCCTGAATGCCCTGAGAGAATCCAGGGTAGTTTTCCACATCTGTCGTAATCATTAATTGACCGCCCGGGGTAGTCTGTTTTTCAGCATCCGCGGGGGCGTCTATTAAAAGCGGCTTCAAATTGGCGCGAGCCGAGTAAATGGCGGCGGTCAGTCCGGCAGGCCCGGAACCAATGATTACGACCTCTCTATTGAGTGTTTGCTTGGGGTTCACTGTCTTGTCCGTCCCTTTTTCGACGTTAAAATCGGTGACAAAATGCCTGAAAGTATAGCGTTTTCGGTTAGGCCATAGTATAACTACCGATACCAGAGTAGTCGAACTTGAGAGCTGGCGGCCTTACTTAGCAGAAGCGCTCATAAAAACTAGGCAAACGGTTGAAACCAGGAGTCCCGGAAGCAATTGAAACGATTGGCGTCATCGGCGCAGGCACCATGGGCCACGGAATTGCGCAGGTGTCTGCAGCCGCAGGGTACCGGGTGATCCTGCGAGACGTGGATCGCGATTCCCTGGCTCGCGGCATCGAGTCGATCGAGCGCAATCTGGCCAAGGGAATGCAGTTAGGCAAACTCACTGAAGCCGACTGCGATTCAACGTTGCAGCATATTCGTGGCACGACACATCTAGAAGAAGTTGCAGGTGCGGATCTGATCGTTGAAGCCGCCCCCGAGCGTTTGGAAATAAAGCAGGAGTTACTTCGGCAACTGGAAGCTCTTTCCCAGCGCGACTTTGTTTTCGCAACTAACACGTCATCCCTGTCGATAACCGAGATCGCGAAAAGTTCGGAGCGTCCCGCGAATGTTGTCGGCATGCATTTCTTCAATCCGGTCCACATCATGCGGCTCGTTGAAATTGTGGTCGGCAAAGCAACCAGTGATGATACGGTTGAAATTGTTCGCCAGGTAAGTAGGAAGCTGCGAAAGGAGCCCATAGTCGTTAGGGACGTGCCCGGCTTTGCTTCAAGTCGTCTTGGCGTCGCGATTGGGCTCGAAGCAATGCGCATGGTCGAACAAGGGGTGGCTTCCGCCCGGGACATCGATACTGCAATGGAGTTGGGATACAACCATCCGATGGGCCCTCTGAAGCTCACCGATCATGTCGGTCTGGACACCCGACTCCATATTGCCGAGTATCTCTATCGCCAGCTTGGCTCAGAAACATTTCGTCCGCCTGAGCTTTTGCGCCGCATGGTAAAAGAAGGAAAGCTGGGCAGGAAAACCGGCGAAGGATTTTACAACTGGAACGAGGAGAAGCATTCAGCAAACAGCAACAAGCAATCAGCTCTTAGCTGACTGCCTGTTACTGCTGACTGCTGATTGCTGATTGCTGACTGCTGATTGATCATGAACGTTCCTTACAACAACGAAGAGCGACGGTTTGCGTTACGCATGGCGCTGCGTCTGCCCATCGTCATTTCAGGAAGAGCTGAGGACGGCTCCGCATGGAGCGAGCCCACTGAGACTGACGACATTTCAACTTCCGGGGCGCTTTTTCACCTTAACCAAAAAGTCAGCCGTGGCGATCGATTGTATCTGCGCGCGCATCGCCCTGATGGCGCTCCCATTGAAGTGACCGCCGTCGTTATTCGCATTGCGCCGGCAATTTATGGCACCGCGCGGGTGGGCGTACAAATAGCTGAATCCACAGAAAACTGGCTCCGACTCTTCGTTTCATGGGTCGCAGATGACCAAACCACCACCCCCGATCCAGCCGATGCCGAGACCGCCCCTCCTGAGTAGGACAGACATTCCTGTCTGTCTGACACTTAGTAGAACTACGACCGACAATACTTCTATCCAATCCAGGACAGGCAGGAATGCCTATCCCACCTAAACTAGTTGTCCAGAGCGGGCGATCTATGTAATCCTGTATCCTGCGGCTCTCACCAATAACCCCCGCGATATCGCGCCCCAACTCAAATTCGGATCCCAGGGAGGGAAGCGATGAAGCGTTGTCCAAATTGCGAATTCATCTATGAAGACCACCAGAGCCTCTGCGACATGGACGGCCAAACACTGGTTCATGACCACGCCTTCTCGGTTCAAAAGCCGCGGATTTCAGCAGAACGGCACATCGCAAGTACATCATCGTTGAAAGGCATCACATTGCCTGCTTGTGCCGGGCTTCTACTGGCCGCAGTTGTTTTCGTTGGCCACTACGCTTCGAGCAATTCGCTTAACGCAAAAACTGACTCGGGCAGCGCACAGTCCGCAGCCCAAGGGTTCGATCTCAACTCGCCGGTGCAAAATAATCCGTCGTCATTCCTTGAACCAACGGGCGCCGCCGCCGCCCTGGAGTCGGCTGCTCCTCAGCCTCCCGAGTCTGAAACTACTGCGAACGCATCACCGGCAACTCAGCCTGGGCAAGATTCCGATAAAGCCGCCTACGCGCATTTTGAAGCACGCAATGAACGTTTTCCGATTGCCCGTAGCGTGCCACCTCTTCCACGGTTGCGCCCTCTGCCGCGCTTGCCAAACGCTAAGCCGTTGGAAAGGAAACCCAACTCCGCCGGCATTGTCCGGCCGGCTACAAACTCGACCCAGCAAAAGGCAAAGTCGGCGACCCCTACAAAAAAAGATTCGAAGCTAGGCTCGTTCTTGAAAAAAACCGGACGCGTCCTCACGAAACCATTCAGGCTTTAGATAGTGAGGAAATCGCACACAATTCGGGTTTTTGGCACTGAGGCCGCTTGGAGCAAAGTACCTAATTACAGAACCCAGCGCGGTAGCGCGGGATCCCGGACGCAACTTCGCCGTAAGGTCGGGAATACTTCTTAATACTCAGCCGCCTGAAGGATCCCGCGCTACCGCGCCGGGTCCTGTACCGGATTTCGTTTCAGCCGAGATAATAATTCGGTAATTATCTATTAGACACGGGTAAGGTTTTTGGAGACGTCGAACCTTGAGTATGAAAAGCTAACTGCGGATGGGACGTAAAATCAATCCACTAGCTTTGCTAAATAGACGGGGTGGCCGTATTTGTCGGATCCTAATTTATCTAATCGCCCTTTAGTGAGTTGAAATTCGTAGCCCCTTGAAACGTATAGCGTAAGCTCAGTCAGGGACGCAGTTTTAGCGATTTCATTCGCCGCAAGCCACTCCTGCGTGAATGTAAAACGACGATCTTCTGTGCCGCTGTCTCCTCTTATTGTGAGACTGACCAGAGAAATATCTGGATGGACAGTGAGAAACGCCGACTGCAAGTCAGACAGCGAGGCAATCTTGCCGTTCGTCTTCCATGTTTGATCATTCACAGGAACCCTGTTTCCTTCTAAGACGATACTCTGACTGCCTACTTCATGATACAGACCAACATAAGCGGTATTGTTGGAAGCGTTGTGGTTTTGTGGACTGTCGAGCATCTTAGTAATCCTGAATCTCAGGTCGGGCGATCCGACTTGCTCTATGGTGGGTTTATTGTCTTTAAATAAACGAACATCCACCGCAACATAATCGAGCAGCACATACGCGATTGCCTCCTTTTGTTTGTCAGGGTAAATCTCCGTCCCAATCCCCAAGCTAAAATCCTTAATCGGATTTTTCGATGCTGTATCCACCGTGTGTGGTGCGGCCCCACATTTGTAGCTCTGTGATTTCACTATCTCCTCCGCACATCTTTCCATCCGCTCCCGATATCCCTGAAGCGTAGGATGATCCATTGGTACATTAATCTTAAACGAAACGAAAACATCCTCAATCTTAAAGAGTGATCGAATAACATCTTCTCTAATGCTTTTTATTTGATCCTGCATTTGCTTCCGTTCGGCACTTGCTCGTCGCTCTGCAGTGCGTTGCTGCCAAAGAATACCTCCGCTGATCAGGATGCCAGATGTGATAAAGATCAGTGACCAGCGCCTTCGGTACCGCTGAGACTCAGACTTAATAGCCTGCATAGCACTAATCACTCCCATTGCCGTTGGCAATACCACGAGGTTCGGCAGTCCATCGGCCCCAAGCAAGTACCAACCAACTAAAACCACACCTACAATCGCTGTGCTACCGACTATCGCGACCAGCCGTTTCAAGGTGGAGGTTGAGAACAAGGTAAAGACCGCCTTCACAGACAGGATGAGAGTTCCGACAATTGTCAGATTTCTCGGCAATCTTACCTGTTGATTTACCCCGTACCAAAGAGATAGTTAACCTAATAAGAATGCATCAGTATCGTACCTGATTGCGTTTCAGCCGAAATAATCAAACTGCATCTGACGAACAGTGTTCAGGTTCGCTTCAGTTTACGGCTGAATCCCTGCCTGCTGATCGCCCGGCGTTCCTCGTGATATCCTCAGTCATCGATGAGCGATGATTCAAAAGCAACTCGCATCATGAGCGAGGTCCGGAGCGGTGTTATCGCGCCGGGCTCTCTCCTGCGCGATCGTTACCGCCTCGAGAGCGAGATCGGCCGTGGTGGAATGGGCATTGTCTACCGCGCCACCGATCTGGAACTGATGCGCGAAGTCGCGGTAAAAATACTGCCGGAGACTCTTTCTTCACCCGATGCGCGCCAGCGGTTGTTGCGTGAGGCGCGGGCTGCCGCTGCACTCAACCATCCGCATATTATCTCTGTGCATGACGTGGGCGAGGCCGAGGGCGTGCCGTTTTTCGTCATGGAGCTGGTCCATGGTCCAAGCTTGTCCCAGGTGCGCCCGGCAGAGATACCGCGCATCGTTAGCATAGCCCTTCAAATTTGCGACGCCCTTGAGCATGCGCACACCAACAACATTGTGCATCGGGACCTGAAACCCGAAAACGTGCTCATGTCGACGGCCAGCCTAACGGGGCGAGTGAAGATTGCTGACCTTGGTCTCGCGCTCCCGTCTTACGCAGCTCGTATCTCCCGCGCGGGAGTTATTGTCGGAACTGCGGCCTACATGGCCCCTGAACAGGCTTTGGGACAGCAGGTCGATGGCCGTGCCGATCTATATGCACTGGGGATTTTGCTTTACGAGTTGACCACCGGCCGGGTGCCTTTCATTGGTGCTGATCCGCTGGCCGTTGTTTCCCAGCACATACATGCCTCAGTAGTGCCACCCCGCGTGCTGCGTCCGGACATACCGCGGTCGTTGGAAGCCGTAATCCTACGTTTACTGGCGAAGGATCCCTCGCAACGTTATGCCAACGCGGCGGATACAGAGGCCGCACTCCGCGCTTCGCTAGACGATCACAACGTCACGACTGAAGACGACGCCGGTGATGCGGTTGCAATCCTGGATGCGCTTTCACGTGGACATCTGGTCGGTCGCGTAACTGAACTAGCTGAAGTTCGCGATCTGTGGCGCCGGGCGCGCGAAGGACGCGGGCATGCAGTTCTTTTAAGTGGCGAGCCTGGCGCGGGTAAGACTCGTTTGGCACGTGAGATAACCGTGCAGGCGGCACTGGACGGTGCGGTAGTGCTTACGGGTGGCTGCTATGAATACGAAGCCACCACACCCTATCTACCGTTTGTCGAGGCTTTTCGGTGCTGGGTACGTGAGCAGAAGGACGACGCAGCTTTGTGCTCCATACTGGGTGATTCTGCATGGCAGATTGCAAAGCTGGCGCCCGAAATCGAACATCGACTTGGTCCCTGCGAAGACTGCCCTGCACTGCCTCCACACGAAGAGCGTTTGCTGTTTTTCGACGCGGCGGTCAAGGTGTTTGCAAATCTCGCTCGCGAGAAGGGACTGCTTTTCTACGCTGACGACCTTCATTGGGCCGACCGTGGTACGCTTTGGCTTCTCGGTCATCTACTACGACAACTAAAAGAAGAACCTGTGCTCATCGTGGGCGCCTATCGCGAAGCTGAACTCGACCGCGCCCACCCGTTGGCGAAAGCGTTAGTTGATTGGAACCGCGAACGCCTGATCACTCGCATCGTGCTGAGACGTTTCAATTCCTCTGAGACGTCGGCCCAACTCGGAGCGCTGCTGGGCGAGAATGTTAGTGGCGATTTCGCCGATGCCGTTCACCGCGAAACCGAAGGCAATCCGTTCTTTGTGGAAGAAGTTTTGAAGGCGCTCATTGAGAAGGGTTCAGTCAGACGAGAGAGCGGCCGTTGGCAGCGTTGCAATGTTGCCGAACTCATCATCCCGCAGAGTGTCAAAGAGGCAATTGGAAGCCGACTCGATCGCGTGAGCAAGGACTGTAATGAAATGCTGCGTGCAGCAGCGGTACTGGGAAAGACATTTACATTTGAAGAGCTGGAAGCCACCTCCGGCGGACAGAAAGAAGATGTGTTGCTTGACGCCCTGGATGAAGCAGCAGGAGCGCAACTCATCACCGCCGATGGAAGCGAGTCCTTCACTTTTACTCACGACAAGATTCGCGAAGTGCTTTATGAAGAGTTGAATCCGATTCGGCGTCGCCGCTTACACCGTCACGCAGCCGATGCGCTCGAGCTTCGCGCATCGACCTCTCACTGCGCAGTCGAAAAGTTGGCCCATCATTACATCCTGGCCGGGGACTACGAGAAGGGCCTCACTTATGCGAAGCAAGCGGCCGTGGAGGCCGAGCGCATTTTTGCGTTTGAAGATGCTATTGCCAGTTATGGTCGCGCGCGCGACTGCGCCCAAACCCTCGAGCTTACAAACGAGCAATTGGAGTTGGAAGAAGCCATCGGGAAGCTTTACTTCCTCCACGGTGAGATGATCCCCGGTGGTGAGCATTTTGAGCGAGCTTTATCGCTTACTACAGATCCAGCGGTGCGCGCTCGGCTGCAATGCGAGGCCGCCAGCTCGCTTGTTACTACCGGGGACCCACGCGGACTGGAGCATCTGCGCGAGGCGCTTTCGGTGCTCGACCCGGAACTTAACCCTCTGGAAACGGCGAATGCTCTTGCCATCAAAGGACGCTTTCACCACCTGGCCGGTCGGCATGAGAAATCCATCGAGTTGCTTAAGCGAGCGGCCGAGTTGGTCGCTCCGGCCGCTGCTTCAGATACGGTTTCGTCGTTTGCCGCTTCTACTATCCCGACGCTGTATGGCTGGCTCGCGGGTGCCTATCAACATTCCGGACTCTTCTCCGACGCAGACGTCTGGGCGCGACGGGCGATCGAGTTTGGCACGTCACATAACATTCTAATTGCCCAGGCGTTAGGAAGTGAGTTTCTTGGTGAAGACGCGTTCAACCGAGGCGAACACCTGGTTGCTTTGAAGCACGCGACGCACGAACGGGAGATCGCGACAAAACTTCATTCTCGCGAACGCCGCGGCTGGACTTACCTGGTCACGTCAATGAGCAACTGGTATGGGGGGAATTGGAAACGTGCGGAAGAGGAGTTTAGGGAGGGCATCGCGCTCGCGGAATCGATCGGCGAACTGCGCCTTGCGTTATTGTTGAAGGGAAATTTGGCCACGCTCCTGGCCGACCGTTCCATCGCCTCACAAGATGATCAAGCACTCTATGGCAGTCCCATTGAGGCTGGGGTCATTTTGGAATTGCGGGAACGGGAGCGATTGCTCAATGAAGGTTTGCAGATAGCATTGGAGACCTTCGCGCGAGCAGAAACACTCGGTCTACTTTATTCGCGCGCCGAAGCTCGCCGCATTTTGGCCCATGTACACTTTCGTCGCGGCGAACTTGATGAGGCCGAGCGCTTATGTTCGGAAGCGCGGGCCCTGGTTTCTGATACGGAGTCGAAAGTCAGCCGTCTCTGGTTCGGACCGCTTTACATCGAAGTGTTGCTGGCCATTAGCAAACGCGCCGAAGCTGCGGGAAACTCCGAGGAGGCGGCGGCAAAACGTGCTGAGGCGCACGACCATTTGACGCGCTACAGCAAGCTCGTCGCCGGCTGCCAATCGCCTCGCTTTTCGCGCGAGGCAGAACGTCTGACAGCTCGGCTGGGGCAGAGCAGCTGATCGTTTGGATATGCCTTGCTGGTTCCTCGGGATTGAACTACTCGGCAGATTGCGCAGTGCGGCTTAGGCCGCAAACAAGCGAAGAGAAAGTACGATCCACGAAATCACACCAAAAGACAGTAACAATATTTTCGTGCTGTTTCGTGTGGTTTCGTGGATCGTATTTTCTCTTCGCTATGGGCCACCTTTAACCAAATTGACCCGCCTCAGGTCTTATCACTGTTAATCTGGTTCTAACACACCCGTGCTACTATTCGCGTCCATGCTAGCGTACCGATGTCGATTCCTGGCCGCCGTGATTCTCCTGTTATCGGTACTCAGCGACAGTGTAGCTCTGGCACAAAGATCCCAAAGGACCCGAGCCTCTAAAACTAAACAACCACGACTTGTTCTGGTGATCGTTGTCGATCAGTTTCGCTACGATTATCTGACGCGGTTCAAGGATCTGTTCGGTCCGGCCGGTCTTAAGCGACTTATGCGCGAGGGGGCTTTCTGGACTAACGTCAACTACCCCTTTGTTCCGACTAAGACAGCTCCCGGCCACACCGCGATTATGACCGGCGCGCCTCCTTCAGTTAGTGGTATTGCTGGTAACGAATGGATCGAGCGCGAGAGCGGTCGCACAGTCACGAGTGTCGGCGACAATAACGCCAAACTGCTTGGTGGTGGTCCAGGCGAAGTTGCGAACAGTCCGCATCGTATGCTTGCCTCTACCGTTGGCGATGAATTGCGCCTGGCCACGAACGATCGCGCAAAAGTCATCGGAATTTCCGAAAAGGCTCGCGCAGCGATTCTGCCCGCCGGCCGTCGTGCCAACGCCGCTTACTGGCTGAGTTCTTCCTCCGGTAACGTCGTTTCTTCCGACTACTACTTCCAGCAATTACCTGATTGGGTTTTGGAATTTAATCGCAGCCGTCCGCTTGATAAATATTTTGGAGCCCGCTGGGACCGACTATTGCCCGAGGCCGAGTATCTAAAACGCGCCGGCGCGGATTCGCCACCGTGGGAAATCGTCAACGATGCTCCCGGCGAGACCAATGCGTTCCCACATTGGGTAACGGGCGGGGCCACTAAACCCGGGACCGCCTATTACGACGCACTCGATCATTCTCCATTTGTTAACGATGTGCTCGTATCGTTTGCCGAGCGTGCAATTGAAATGGAACGACTTGGCGAGGATGACGACACAGATCTATTGAGCGTGAGTCTGTCCGGCAACGATCATGTTGGACACAGGTTTGGACCTGCTAGTCAGGAAGTGATGGATATGGCCCTTCGCGTGGACCGTCAGATTGCCGGGCTTCTGGATTTTGTGGATTCGCGTGTTGGTCTCAAGAAGACGCTGGTGGTTTTCTCATCCGATCATGGCGTCTCTCCGGCAGTGGGCCAGTCAGCCGCGCGCGGGATCAAGCCAACAGTAGTTGGCACCTCTGAACTTATGAACGCTATTCGGGCCGCGATTAATGCGCATTTCAGTTCCCGAAGCGTTAGCGGCCGGGTCGTGGCTGACCCCAAAAAGCCGGCGACCGATTACATTTTCAAGTTTCGCGACGGCAGCGCTATGAAGGACGCGATCGCCAACGGTAATGTCTACTTCGATCTTGAAGCTTTAAAACGCGACGGCGTGAGTCTCGACGAGATTACCCGAGTCGCGGGTGAAGCAGCTCTGAAAGTTCCGGGCATCGCGCGGTATTTCACGCGGTCGCAGTTGGGGAGATGTGCCGAAAACATCGGAGCTGGTTCAAACAATCGACTGTCTAAACCCAAAGGGCGACAAACAGGAATATCTATCCTACCGTGTTCCGGATTACGCGATTCACTTGGTACTCGCGTTCTGCGCGGCTTCGATCCGAAACTTAGCGGTGACCTGATAGTGGTGCAGAAGCCCTTTGTCATTCTGGGCGATTCAGTGGATCCCGCAACCCACGGCTCGCCTTATTCATACGACACACATGTGCCATTGATAATTATGGGAGCAGGCTTGAGGGCTGGAGGCTACCACCAACCCGCCACACCTCTGGACATTGCCCCAACCGTGACATCAGTCTTGAAGATCCCGACACCCAGCAAATCACAGGGTCGCATTCTCCGAGAAGCGCTAACCTCCGACCGAAGTAAACAAACGATCCACTAAGTCACACCAAGCGACACCAACCTTTTCGTGAAACTTCGTGTGATTTAGTGGATCGTTTTCCGAGTGTGACAAGCGAAAGCGCGAAAACCTCGAATTCGACCCTGGCTCCAGCTATTTGCTCTCAGCTCGCCAATTGTTAGAATCCCCTTTCCGCCGTCTTCTAAACAACAATGAAAGGGCCCGCCCATGCTTCGTAAGCCATCTCAGATATTCTTTGTCGTCACTCTCCTTTTGCTTTTCACCGCGTCTCCCGCTGCGGCGCAAAAGTCTTGTTTCACTGCGGAAGCGCGCGCCGACGCCGAGCGGACAGCAAAAGTCTGGCAGACACCCGACCCCGACTACGATCCCGTTCTCGGCTCCAACCCCAATAAGGTACGCGTCGGTGCACCGCCCGTGGATGCCAATGGGCTCGCGTTGCCGTTCAGATGCGTGGCGAACAAGGACCCGAATCCTGGGGAGGGAACTACACCAAAGTTTCACTGTTCCGTTGCGGGCGTGGTCGATGAAGATGGCGACCTGATTCGTTACAAAGTGAAACCACATTTCAAAGGGCAGTCAGCGGACAAACGCAACGGTGAGATCTACGGTGAGTTTCTGTCTTCGCGTTTCTCGAAAGCCCTTGGATTTTTTGCCGACGACAACTGGGTTGCTGACGTCGGCTGTCCGGATTGCGAGAGAAGCCTGACCAGGGGATTCCAGGGCGCGAGCTTTTCACCGCTGCAACCAGCTGCCGGTATCGAGCTATCACTGGGCAAAGGGATCGACGTGAAATGCAACAACAAGGACAGCGCTGCGCTCGGCGCGGTGGACAAGTTGCTTCAAAGCGGAGCTCCACGCGCTGAAATCGACGCATTCAAACTTTGGCTCGGCTTCATCGATCATGGTGACACGAAGACTGACAACCAAAGGTTTGCCTGCCTTGATTCCAAGAAGAATCCTGACGGCACTCGAATTTGCAAGCCGGGTCAGGCGGTCTATTACGTCAGCGACATGGGGTCAACCTGGGGCTTCTCCTCCTCCAGCGAGAGTAAAGCAAGGCTCGAGCGATGGAGGGGCAAGGATCCGATTAAGGCGAGTGGCGGGCGCTGTACCACCACTGCCAAGAGCGTCGGCAACGCCCAGGTCAGCGAAGAGGGTCGCCAACTGCTGGCCAACGGTCTTCAGCGTCTGCTTGATAGAGAAAGAAGCGACCGCTTAATCACACGTGTCTTCCGCGTCTCGCGCAACGCCGAACGCGACGCACCACCCGAAAGCTGGACGGCTGAATTCATCCGCAAGGCCAACACGATCATCAATGCCCGCTGCGGGTAGGAATACATTTAGCCGCAGATAAACGCGGATGCGCGCGGATCTGAATAAACAGAAGGAAATTCAGCCAACGCTTTGTCAGCTGTGGTTTCCAATTCAGACCCGCGTTCATCTTGTGGTTACTACTTGTTTGAGGGGATTCCGCTAGCTCGTCTTCACAAAGACTCTTATCAAACTGCTTCTGTGAGTAGCCTGCAAGAGAGAAGCGAGCGTCTTCGTTAGGCTCGATCGTTCGTTGCTTATCTGACGCGTGTTTTCACGTGTCTCAATCGCTCGATTTTCACTGAAAGCCGCCAGACGCGTCCACCATTGCGACTGGTAAAGATGCTCCTGCTCGACTGACATTGGTTTCCGACATAACCCTTCCCCCTTGTTTAAGCTTTCTTGTTCTAAAAAGCTTTAGTCCTGATTGTTATTCTTGTTGCTGTTTCGGTTATTGCTGTTGATTGATCTGACACCAGCCGTATTAGCGTTGCCATTGTCGTTTGTTACTACGCCAGTATTTGACGACACATTTCTGCTGTTTGCATTCGCTGGAATGTTAGCGTTGGTCTCTACAACGCCCTCGCGCTGAGGAGAAGCTGCATTGGTGTTATTTGTGTTGGACCTGGTATTAGCGTTGTCGGCAGTGGCGCAGCCGGTAAAGGCTGCGCCCACCGCGAACACTAATGCAAGCGCCTGGTTGCGTCGCATAGTATTGATTCCTCCTTGGTTCGTTGCCACTTTATCGATAGAGCGACTCAGCACGATTAGTGCGCCATTCGTTCTCGAAGTAATCGGCGTCTTCCGTAGTGCGAGGGTTTACACCCATGACAATGCCGCCTTCTTTGATGCCCTTCTCATAATGCTTCGCGTGCTCTTCCGGAATGCCATGACCCACCAGGGCGCCAATCAGACCGCCCGTTAGCGCGCCTGCACCACCACCGGCGAGCGCTGCCGCAATTGGGCCAGCGATCAACAACCCGATACCCGGAAGCGCCAGGGTCGTACCAATGGCCGCAATCGCAGCCAGGGTAGCGCCTACACCGCCGCCGATAGCCGCGCCTTTGCCCGCGTCTTCCCAGGCCTTCGTGCCCAACTCGGTGTCATCATCAGCGAAATATTTCTTACGCGTGTCATCCGACATCAGCAGGTTGATGTCGTCTTTTCCGTAACCTCGGCTACTCAACGATCGATATGCACCTTCTGCGCTTTCCCTGTCTCTGAACAGTCCTGTCATCATGCGGCTCTCGCGCTGACGCGCGGCTCCGCCTGTAGTGTCCGTTTTAAAATCTCCCATCGTTCGCTCCTTTTGTTAAGACTGGTTAATTAATCGAGCGCACTCGTGTGTCCGACACGCAGTACACTCACTCGCTATAGAGTTGGTTTTCCTTTAAGCGCCAACCACTCACCGATTTCTAACTTTCTCGTGGGTTCCTAGCAATGGCCATACCATCACCGCCCAAGGTAGTTTGGACACTACGCTCGCTGCTATTCACTGAGCTTTTCGCTAAGCTTTGTCGGTTATCGTCGACTCAACGCGCGTGAGTTGGTGCGGCTCGCTCGCTGAGCGTACACAGCGAAGCGGCGACGAGGATATGAAATTGATACAGGTCGGTGTTCTGGGGGAGGCTCGGTGAAGCAAGGATGCTGGTTCTTGTTTTGTGAGCAAGATCCTTGATGAGCTTAAAACGATCCACGAAACCACCCGAAATAACACGAATCGTTAGTGTCTGTGGTGTGGTTTCGTGGATCGTATCTTCTTTTCCTTTCATTTGCTGCATTAGAGGCGCTTGCAATCTATGGATTAAGTCGCCCGTCTTCGGTTAGTTCTTTTTGGCTATCCGACTCACGAGCTTCGGTGAGGACTAACTGTTGATCCGTGATTGCAGTTTGCTGGTTGCTGAAGCTCAGGAGTATTAGACCCGCGATGTAGAGTCCCAGCGTGAAGAAAGATATGTAGCCCGTGGCTGGTCCAAACGTGGGTGCATCGAGCGTGCCCAGGGAAGCGCCCACGAGTGCGCCGGCCACGCGTTTGAGCCAACCGCCGTCGGGCGCATAAAGACTGGCCAGCAGCATGTGTTTCAGGACAAATGCGGTTCCAAACAGTACCACAAGGCTGCGTAACAGACGCCGCGCATCGAAGGATGAAAACTGGTTGTTCCACAGGGTCCAGAGAAAAAAGAATGAGAAGAGCCAGTGTAATAGACCGCGTTCCGGCAACACCGAATTGAACGCCTGCGCGGACGCGAAAAAAAGCGTAAGCAGCACCCACACGTGACTGAGATTTGCGAGTGGGGGATTAGTGGCCGCTATCCAGGAGCGCATCTCAATTAGGCCACCTCGCACAAATAGCACCATGAGGAGAACGGCAAGCACGAGTGTAATCAGTGGAGGTGGGAAAAAGACAAAGGCGTGATTGTCAGCAGTTATACGCAAACCTCCCAGCAGCGCAACCGTCAGAAAAATAGAGGGCAACACTACGTAACTGACGAGCGCTTCGTTTCTTAATCGATTGGCTAACATCGTTTTATCTACCTGAGTTATGAGTTATAGCGCCTGCGAAATGCGGAGCGATCTCATTAGCACCGTGGCTTCAGCCCGGTGGTCAAGGCGCGCCGGAGATGTTCCTGAACCGTTTCAACGGTTTCCCGTGATTCAGCGGCAGAAAAACCGTTGAAACGGTTCAAAGATCAATTGCGAATTTTATTTCACCGGGCTGAAGCCGCGGTGTGAATGAGATCGCTCCGCGTTTCCTAAGCGCTCTTTTGCTGGTGAGACTTATTACTCATTACTCACCACTCTTGACTCATCACTCAGGAATTCATTTCCTCTGCCGCATTACCTTCAGCGGATTAACATCTCCCCAAGTACGCTCCGTCCCTTGTTCCAGCTCGGCCTTTAACTCCGCGGCTGTATGCAACTTGAGGTTCTCATCGTCTACCGTGAGCGGTGCGGGCGCGAGCACTATTGCCCGATTCACCGCTTCAATACCGCGTTTGAACAAATCCTGATCGTAGTAAACTCGCCCCCAACCTTCGCGATAAAAGGAGTATGCGATGTAAAACTGCGTCTTGGGATCACTCTGTGCCGGGTCGGCGCGCTGCCACTCGTCGCGGGCAGCGCGAAATTGTTCTCGTCGAAAGAGCGCGAGCGCAGCATTAAACTTCTCCTGGTCGACCTGGTAAGTGCCGGCCGCAACCTGAGCTCCCGTTGCAACCTCCTTAAAGCTGCGGGGCTCCGTGGCATAAAGCCAGATGATCGCCACCGCGTAAACCGCGGTCACCAGGAGCCCAATAGTTCGAATTAGTTTTGGCTGCATCTCTTACATCTTTCTCGATGTTCAAGCCGGTGCGGCATACTCTGCCGCAAATGTCTCGATTGTACAAATAAGGTTAAAACGATCCACGAAGCCACACGAAATTTCACGAAAGAAAAGTTAGTGTTGTTTCGTGTGTCTTCGTGGATCGTTTTTGCTAATTTTTAAGTTAGGCGCTATTCCAATCCCAATGACTTTACGCCGCTCTGCCTGCAGTGGGGCCGTTTCCCATTTCCTATTTACCATTCACCCCCTTAAGTTGTATCTTGTCTTGCGGAATCAACCCACGGGGCGTTTGAAACGCTCCGCTTGCCCTTCCGCAATCTCGCCACACAATTCGATTTCTTCCAGGAGTTTAGCCATGAAACGCTGCTCAGAGTGTGATTTTACCTTCGATGACTACCAGCAAATCTGCGATTTTGACGGTACCGAACTGAGGGTTGTTCCTGAGCCCATCCCTTTCTTCAAAGACATTTCGATCCGTAGGACAGTGTCTCCCGCGTCCTCGTCACGCCTTCTCCGTATAGTCCGTTCGCGCGTTTTCATGGCAGGTTTGGCCCTCGCCGCTGTCATGTTAAGCGCACTGTTGATTGGGTATTACGAGTCCGCGAATTCGGTCGGGGAGGCGGAATCGGCCGAAGCAAACAGCGACGCAGAGGTAAGTCAGCTTTCTCCAGCTCAAGTTGATAAGCCGGATCAACTTGAGAGATCCAATCCAATCGAGAGTCCCAGGCTACTGACCATGGAACGACGGGTCACGGGTGCTGAAGAATCTTCAATACCCTCTTCAATGATCAAATGGCCAACAGAAGATTCCCAGTCGCGATCGTCCCGCGCTCGATCCTCCGGGTCGCAACTTGATCAATCGACCGCCAAAGTGCCGGCGAAATTGAGCGTGACCAGAAGAGCATCCGATCCGGCTGATAGACCATCGCGAGCGGGAAATCAGAAGAGTGGTCCAGGGAAATCTAATCGGCAATCCTATGCGAGAAATACGTCAGAAGATCGTGATCAGCGACCCAATGCTGCACGAGTGGCAAACCGTCGGCCGCGCGGGGAATCCGCGGCGCGTGAGCAAAAGGAATCTAAAGTTGTGGCGATCTTGAAAAAGACTGGATCCATTCTCACGTGGCCCTTCAAGTTCTAGCAGACGTGAGTGCGCGCAACTAGTCCCGGCATTTGAGTATGGCTTACTGCCGGCTCTTGCGTCTGCCTAATCGACAGACATCTTTCTCTGTGCAACCTCTGTGTTGTCTGTGTCTCTGTGGTTACCAATTGCAGCAAAAGCTCACCACCGGGACACAGAGTTCGCAGCGCGGCCTAGGCCGCAAGCAAGCGAAAACAAAATACGATCCACGAAATCACACCAAGAGACAGATATTCGACAACAAGACCGGCAGGACTTCGCTCATCCTCCCGGCCGTTCGCGACTTCCTCGGCGGTGTGTGAACCAAGGTCGCTGAGGCTTTGCGGCTTCGCCGCCATCCGTGCGGAAAGGCTCTGCCTTTCCGATTTGGCACATTAATTTCGAGGCTCTGCCTCCGTTCGTGCTTGAGGCACAGCCTCAATGCGAGGTCAGCTCTGCGGAAAGGCAGAGCCTTTCCGCACGGATGGCGGCGAAGCCGCAAAGCGAACTGAGCGTGAAGAGGAAGACTGAAATCACGATTCAAACCCGCCGCGTGCTCATCGTCAGGCGACCAAGCGGGACGACGCGTCTGCAGTGTCACCATTGCGGGCCTTCGGTCGAGATGCTTCCGGCCGGGGAAGCGGCCGCAGTAACCAGCTTCACGGAACGAGCAGTCTTCCAACTGGCGGAGAAGGGCCACTTGCACTCAACCGAAACACCTGATGGCCGTCTGTTCGTCTGTTTGAATTCACTGCTGACATAAACCATGAGGAAAGGACGCGGCTTTGCCGCCGCACACTGCGGAAAGGCTGCGCCTTTCCGGCGAATCCTCTCGCTGGAACTCGAGGCTACGCCTCAATGAGTCGAGGCGGAGCCTCACCGCACTGTGCGGCGGCAGAGCCGAGTCCCAGCCCTTGTCGTCTTACTTACGAGAGAGAGAGGTCAAATGTCATGATCGAAAATGAAGAATTCCAAAAGCGCGCCATGGTCATAAGCGGGTTGCGGATGCTCTATGTGTCACTTTTCGTGCTCCTGCTTCAGCAAACAGTCGCCGCACAATCGTTCAAAAACGCTCTGAAGGGGCGTCTCCTTGGAGTGCGCCGCCTTGTCGGCGCTTTGGCCCGCGGCGGCCTGGCGCCGCTTCGTTAGGCAACCAAGTTGCACCGACGGTCGAGGTATCTCACGGTTGGACCAAAGCGCCGACAAGGCGGCGCACTCCAAGGAGGTGCCTGTTGCGCTAAGAAACAGCAGCATCTGTGATCTCCAACCCCTTATCTATGATCGCGAACGCCTCGCGCATCTCACCTTCAGTGATACACAGCGGCGGGTTCGTGAAGAACGTATTCCAGCGCACAAACGTGTAGAGCCCTTCCTGCCGAAAGAACTTACCGAGCGCTTGCATCTCGGGCGACGTGCCGTTGAAAGGCGCCATCGGTTCAAGCGTCCCGGGATTGCGCACCACCTCGACGATTCCGAAAAGCCCGATGTTACGCGTCGCACCCACTGATGGGTGACGACTCTGCAGATCCTCGAGCATGCCGCGCATCACCGTACCCATGCGCCGTGCGTTTTCGATGAGACGATCTTCTTCGTACACCGCTATGGTTGCGAGCGCCGCGGCGCAAGCCAGCGGGTGGCTGTTGTACGTAAGGCCGCCGTAGAAGACGTTCTTCTCAAAATGATCGGCGATATGCCGGCGCATGCCCACCGCACCGAGCTGCACATAGGCGCTCGTCAGGCCCTTCGCCATCGATATCAGATCGGGCACGACCTTCCAGTGGTCCACCGCGAACCATTCGCCGGTGCGGCCGAAGCCGGCCATTACTTCGTCGGCAATCAGGAGGATGCCGTGCTTGTCGCACAAAGCACGTAACCCCTGCATGTAACCATCCGGAGGAACGAGGATGCCGTTAGTACCCACCACGGGCTCGACGATGATTGCCGCGACCGTCTTCGGGCCCTCCAGTTCCAATACTTCTTCAGTGCGCGCCAGCACCTCCTCGGCGGTATCCGAGCCCTTCTGAATGCCATGGTAAAAGTCGGGGATGCGGAAGACGCCCGCGATGCCCGGCTCCGCTGCCCACCGGCGTGGATCGCCAGTCAAGGTTAGAGCACCCGCTGTGCCGCCGTGGTACGAGCGATACCGTGCGCCGATTTTGTGACGCCCACTGAACATTCGAGCGATGCGGATGGCGTTCTCGTTTGCTTCGGCACCGCCGTTTGTGAAGAAGAAGGCATCGATGTCGCCCGGTGTGATCTCCGCAAGCTTCGCCCCCAGGCGCGCGCGCACGTCTGTGGCCATAAACGGGTTGGCATAAGGAAGCGTTGCAGCTTGTTCCTGGATCGCTCGAACCACTCGCTCGTCGCCATGTCCGATGTTGACGCACATCAGCTGGCTATTGAAGTCGATGAAACGCTTTCCCTCTGGTGTCCAGAAGTAGATTCCTTTGGCGCGTGCCACGGGAATCGGATCAACCGCGGCCTGTGCGGACCACTCGAAGATGGTGTGTCGGCGGCAGAGATCGACGATCTCGTCGCCCGTCATTCGCGCCGGGTGTCGGGTATCGGGTGTCGGGTGTTGGGTAGTCATTGGCGGCGATGCTACTCAAAGTGATGTGTAAGAGCAAACAGCAATTAGGAATCAGAAGACAGGAGACAGGAGACAGGAGACAGGAGTCAGATGTCAGAAGTCAGCAAACAGCGGACAGCAAATTTGGAAACCAGCAGTTGTGAGCTGAGTACTTTTGTTCTGCATGATCTGCAGATTATTCAAGTAAGTGTCTTAGTTTGGTGTTCAGTGCTCGCGCGGGGCAAATACGATCCACGAAGCCACACGAAATCTCACGAAAAAAGTTAGTGTTGTTTCGTGCGTTTTCGTGGATCGTATTTGCTTGTCTTCTAAACTAGTAAGAGCAATCGGCAACGAGCCATTAGGAATCAGCAGTCAGCAATCGGGACCTTCTGATCACTTTCGTGGTTCACTGCCTTGCTTACTGCTTACTGCTTACTGCTTACCGCTTACCGCTTACTGCCTCTTGCCACCGTTTTGTTGATATTACCGCCCAGTTTGGGTATTGTGTATACCCTGAAGCATGCTACTCCGATAGGTTTGCTTCCGTTTTTACGATTAACCTCTCAATAACTTCCTAATTTAGCCCAGTCTCCCCGACGCGCTTTCGCCTATGCAGTAAGTAACTGCGCCAACATCCTGATTTCTTCAGCAACCAGCCCCATGGACTCAAACTTCGTACCGGATTGCCCGGATTTGATGCTCCCTAGCAGACCTCGCAGGAAAAATGCGCGGCTGGTCCTCCTGCTATCCACCGTTATGTGGGCCGCACTCGTAGCTACAGGTCTGTGGTGGCTTTGGGGCTACGAGAACGCTCCTGGCGTGGGCGCCATCTCGCCAAGCCAGTGGCCCTCTCAGAGCCGAATTCAACTTGCGCCCAATGGACCAACCCTTGTGATGTTGGCCCATCCGCATTGTCCGTGCACCAGGGCGAGTATTGGTGAACTCGCCAGGATAATGACTCATAGCCAGGGAGAAGTAAGAGCCTATGTTCTGTTTACCAGGCCGGAAGGTTCGCCTGAGGATTGGGAAAAAACAGACCTTTGGCACAGCGCCGCCGATATCCCCGGGGTAACTGTGGTTAAGGACAGCGAGGGCGTTGAGGCTCGCCTGTTCAATGCGGCCACTTCCGGTCAAACCGTTCTTTACAACACTCGGGGCCAACTGCTCTTCAGCGGCGGCATAACGGGATCGCGCGGACACTTCGGTGATAACGCCGGTCAGGGGTCGGTCATAGCGATATTGAAATCGGAGGTGCCGGGGCAAACGGAAACGTCTGTTTTCGGTTGTCCTCTCTTTAATCCACAGTCTGAATGCAAGGTCTTAAATGATGAAGGAAACAAATAGTAAGATAAAAAGTGGCGATGCGACGTCAGGTCGGGCCACGGAACTCTTCAGCCAACATCAACAGGACATCTATAAGAGTACCGACCGCATGTTTGCGGTGTTGATGACGGTCCAGTGGATAGCCGGCATTGTGGCCGCCTACTGGATCTCACCAAGAACCTGGATCGGTTCTTTGAGCCAAACGCACCTTCACGTTTGGGCTGCAGTATTTCTCGGCGGCGCGATCAGTTCCCTCCCGATACTCTTGGCAATCACGCGGTCTGGTCGACGCTCTACCCGCTACATAATCGCCGTCGGCCAGATGTTGATGGGCGCGCTGCTCATTCATCTTACCGGCGGTCGTATCGAAACGCATTTCCATGTTTTTGGTTCGCTGGCATTCCTCTCGTTCTACCGTGATTGGCGTGTCTTGGTTCCCGCAACCATCATCGTCGCCGCCGATCACTTTCTCCGTGGATTTTTCTGGCCGCAATCTGTTTACGGTGTATTCGCTGCCAGTCAGTGGCGCTGGCTCGAACACGCTGGTTGGGTTCTGTTTGAAGATACATTTCTGCTGATTGCTATCAAGCGAAGTGTCAGCGAGATGTGGGACATTGCCGAGCGGACCGCGGAAAGCGAAACCTTGACCGAAGACCTGGAAGCCCACGTTGTCCAACGCACCGCGCAGCTGGCCGCCACCAACAAGGAGCTCGAGAGTGAAGTGGCCGAGCGTAAGCTGGCAGAAGAGGCGTTACGCGATTCAGAAGGACGTTACCGTCTGCTGTTTGAGAGTAATCCACTGCCGATGTGGGTTTACGATTTGGAAGTGCTTACCTTCCTGGCTGTAAATGATGCAGCCGTGCGCCACTACGGCTATTCGTCGAACGAATTCCTCGGGATGACGATCAAGGATATCCGTCCTGCCGAAGACGTTCCGGCCATGCTCGATAATATATCCAACCGTCCCGCCGGACTCCGTGAGGCCGGTGTGTGGCGACACCAGAAGAAAGATGGGACGTTGATGGATGTGGAGATTACTTCTTACCCATTAAGCTTTGCCGGACGCGGTTCCGCGCTGGTGTTAGCGAATGATATTACCGAGCGTAAACGGGCTGAGGAAGCACTGCACCGCAGCGAGTCGCAACTGCGTCAGGCACTGAAAATGGAAGCAATTGGAAAACTGGCGGGCGGCGTGGCCCACGACTTCAACAACTTGCTGACCGCGATTAATGGACACAGTGAAATGTGTCTCAGACGCTTGACGCCGGAGGACGAACTCTACCGTCACGTTGAAGGGATAATGAAAACAGGAGAGCGCGCCGCCGCGCTCACGCGTCAACTCCTGGCTTTTAGTCGCAAGCAGATCCTCCAACCGCAGGTCATGGATCTCAATAGTGTTGTGGTTGAACTGAGTAAGATGTTGCAACGGTTAATAGGCGAAGACATTGATTTGCTCATGGGACTTGATGCTGACCTGGGAAGGGTTAAGGCGGATCCCAATCAACTCGAGCAGGTCTTAATGAACCTCTGCGTGAACGCCCGCGATGCGATGCCGAAGGGTGGCAAGCTCACTATAGAAACAGGTAATGTGCGCCTCGGTGAAGAGTTTGCAGGTGAACATCTCTCTGTCCCTCCCGGAGACTACGTGATGCTGGCCGTGAGCGATACCGGATGCGGCATGGACGCGTTGACGCAAGCTAGCATCTTTGATCCCTTCTTTACTACAAAAGAAGTGGGAAAGGGCACAGGACTGGGATTGGCAACGGTTTACGGGATAGTTAAACAGAGCGGCGGCAGCGTTTGGGTTTATAGCGAAGTGGGCCAGGGTACGACTTTCAAGATCTATCTTCCTTTGGTTGAAGGCAGCGTGGAAAAACTCAAGGTAGACACGGGAGTCCCCGAGTTGTTATCCGGAGTCGAGACTGTCTTGCTGGTGGAAGATGAAGAGGTGGTCAGGGAGATGGCCATGGAAGTACTTCAGGAGTGCGGTTACCAGGTACTGGAAGCGAAAGACGGCAGCGATGCGTTGCAGGTGGCCCGCCAACATGCCGGCGAAATACATTTGATGCTGACTGACGTGGTGATGCCACGAATGAGTGGACGCGAGTTAACCAAACAGCTCACACCTTCGCGCCCGGATATGAAAGTGCTCTACATGTCTGGCTATACTGACGATGCAATAGTTCATCACGGCGTTCTGGACGAGGGAACAGCCTTTATTGGAAAGCCATTCAGCATGCATGCCCTGGCCCGCAAGATTCGCGAAACTCTGGATGCGCCCGTGGCGGTGTAAGCAGTGAGCGGTGAGCAGTGAGCAGTAAGCAGTCAGCAAACAGCAAACAGCAATCAGCAAACAGTAAACAACTGCTGCAATGAATTACTGACTGCTGAGTGCTGACTGCTGAGTGCTGACTGCTGAGTGCTGAGTGCTGAGTGCTGACTGTCAAGGTTGTGGGCCGACTGCATATAGCTTAGGACCGTGTCGCAACGCAACAAAATCTGCGGCAAATGAAGGCAGTACCACCTCGCGGTAGCGGGTGGGTCCGTACGTCGAGAGAGACGCAGCGCTCACCCACCGGCTACCGCCAGGTGGTATTGACCTCATCACCCGTTACTCATCACTTTTTCCGCACCACCCACGTTGTCATCGCGCGCATGCTCTCGACGACTGTTGTCTTGATCGGCTCAATAAACTCACCGCCGAGCACTGCCGTCACGCCTTGCAACATTGCAGCGTCAACTAGAAACCGATCCGAACCATCTGGCAGCCGATAACGTCTCCCCTCAATCGGCTTGATCTGATCCTCAACGCCAATCGTGGACGCCAGCCGAGCAAAGAACATCCCACCCGGCTTTAATACGCGCCACATCTCGTCCACCATCGCCTGCCAATGCTCTTCATCGCGCGCAAAGTGCAGCACCGCACTACTTAACACCACATCAAAATCTGCGGAATGTGCGGATAGTCGCTCCACCGGCCCAACCCTAAAGTTCTCCTTCGTCAGATGCGGAGCAAGTGTTCCAGCTATCCGCCGCGTTTGTGCGACAGCCTCTTCCGATTCATCAACCCCAAAGACCTCGTAGCCACTCCTGAGCAAATAGACGAGATTCCGCCCCGACCCACAACCCGCATCGAGCACTCGCATTCCCGGGACAATCCTACCCTTCAACAGCTGGTCAAACAGATAGATGTCAATCCCACCAAACAACTCCTGAAGATTAATAGGCGTTTGCATGGACCAATGATACGTCGAAACTCTCTATGGGGGTGGTGTTCCAACCGCGATCCGAAAAACGACGATCCACTAAAGGATCGTATCTGTTTTTGGTTATTCGAAATCTGCGTAATCTGCGGATAGCTCATCACTCATACACTTACCCTGGCCTCCTGACGGGTGTTTGCTGTCTACTCCGCCTCGCGCTACGATTCACGCGCCATGCTCCTGAACATCACCCGCTTTCTACAAATACTCCTGACGGGTCTGTACACCGGTCTTCTCTTCGCCGACCGCATCGGCGTCTCGCCAATCAGGCCAAAGCTGCCGCCTGCTGCCTTCGTTTTATATCAACAGGAGTTACATTTGACGTTTGGGAAGCTGATGCCCGTATTGCTCACCGGCAGCTTACTGTCAGGCATTGTTTCGTTAATCCTACTGCGGCGGGACTACCAAAGTAAGGAATTCATCTTCACTGCCATCGCGACGCTTTGCACTATGGGTGTCATCACGTTGACTCGCCTGATCAACGTCCCGATTAACGAAACGCTAATGACCTGGCAGGTGGCGTCACCTCCTGAAAATGTGATGCAGCTCTGGGCGCCGTGGGAAGGCAGCCATACCATCCGCACCGTCATATCACTGCTCGGCTTCGCCTCCCTAAGCTACGCCGCCACCGCCCGCCAAAACCGGTCGAACAACCACCTAACGACCGAGCCCTAACACCGAAATCAAGAGTTGTAAAGGTTCAGTCTAGTATTAGACCTTAGCCATCTCCAGATATCGACAAAACGCATTCGCCAGTTCTATCTGTCGCGGCGTTTTGCATTGCACATCGAACAGCGCCGGATTCGCAACCAGGACCGTCACGCATTGCGCTCGCGACGTGGCCACATTGAGTCGGTTCGCGCTGTACAGAAACTCCATACCCCGGGGCGCATCCTCAGGCGTGGACGTCGTCATTGAATAAAACACCACAGGCGCCTCTTGCCCCTGAAACTTATCAACCGTTCCCACTCGAGCGCCGTTAGGTAGTCGGCGCGCCAGCAACGCCACCTGCGCATTGTATGGAGCCACGATCAATATGTGCTTCAGTTCGAGCGGCCGCGTCTCACCCTTTTTATTGGTCCACGTGGCGCCGTTGCGCAGCAGTTCTTCAACAAGTTCCGCGATTCGTTCAACCTCCTCCGGCGCATCGCTTTGATTTCCACTGTGAACGACCGGCACATACCTGAGCCCCGTTCCGTCGAATGGAGTTGTAGGGGCGGCACTCCGTGGCCGCCCCTCGGTAGAGATTGTGCCTCGCCCTTCCTTCGCAACCACGTCTCGCTCCGCAACCGCACCGAGGGGCGCCCACGGAGTGGCGCCCCTACAATTAAGACGTAGCTTGCGGTTCTCTGGTCGAGACATCAGGCGGCCATCGTAGAAGAGTTCCGTAGTGAACGCGCAAATATCAGGATGCAGCCGCCATGATTCTCCCAGGAACAGACCCTGGTGTGGTTCGATGGTTGTACGGCCGTTAAGGAGATGGGCCAACGCTGACACTTCAGAACCGGGAGGATGAACACCTTTCTGAGGCTGATCCAGTTGTTGCGGATCGCCGAGTAGCACCACACTCCTTGCCGCAGGCGAAATTGCAAGCACGTTCGCCAGCGACATCTGACCGGCTTCATCCACGAACAGTACATCGATTGAGCCGGCAAACTCTTCACGTGACCAAAGCCATGTTGTTCCAGCCGCTATTTGGGCTTCGCGGTTCTGTAGTTTTTCGAGCACCTCTCCGTTATCGTCCGCCTGAATTACCAGCGCATGCTCGCAACCATCCGACTCGTTCGATTTCTGGACAATGCTCAATTTCGTCTTCGTCTCGCCTGCCGCTTCGCAAACCGCAGCCAACAGGTTACTGATCACCTTGTGGCTGTTGGCTGTAATCCCAACACGCTTCCCGGCGTTTACGAGTTCGACAATCATCTGCGCGCCTGTATAGGTCTTGCCGGAACCCGGCGGCCCTTGAATAGGAAGAATTGAACAATCAAGCGCCAGGCCCAACCTCTTCGCGGCTTCCAGCGGTGACAACGCATTTGTTACTGCTTCAATGGACAGTTTCGCCAGTCTCGGCTCTCGTCTTAACAAAACATCTCTGGCGGCCTGAAAGGGTTTGTTCCTAACGGGTTCTTGAGCATCGTCGCTAATTCCGTTCTCGGCCACCCAGCTCGCTATGCGCATCAGACTTTCGACTTGTTCGTCACTGCCGATGTAGTTGTGAGGAATCAGAGCCGTGGGATGTGGCTTGTCTGATTTCTTGCCTCGTTTCAAATCGATCGTAAGATTGACTACATCAATCTTAACCAGGGTGCCCGCCGCGTCCTCAGTATTGGGGTCGTGCACCTTCCGCGCTCGATCGATCGAATGATCCTGAACCGGAAACTGGTAACGGTGGACAAACGACCTCGGTGTCTCGTCAACCACACCAACATATACCAGTCCACCCAGCGCGTTCTTATCTTCAATTAATTCTTCATCTGAAAGCGTACACAGCCGGTAATACTCCCACCACATCGACTTATCTTCACGTCGGTGCCATTCGAGCAGTTGCGCTAAAAGCCATTTCGCTTGTTGCTCGTTCGTCCATTCGCTTTCTTGCTCGGGCAGGCCGGCAACAAGAGTTTCTTTGAGGACAGCAATTTGGCTAAGCTGTTCCTTCAGGCCTTCGCTGGGAGCTCCGGACGTCAATTGTGGACGAGAAATCCGCGTCCCAAGTTTCGCTTCCAACTCGACGCGCAATGTTTCCAGCCAGTCACGCAAACGCAACGTGGATACACAGTCATCGCGGTTGTAGTCAGCAATCGTCTTCAGTATTTCCTGAGCTTCTGCCGGATCGTCGCCGAGGGCCAGGACCGTCTCGAATGCCTGCAGCGACGACGTCGCATTGCGCAGAGGCACGGTGCGCTTAAACCCGTAGAAGACTTCCATCTTTTTGATCGAATAGCTTTCGACCGACGCCCGCAAGCCCTGACGCACCACTCGATGCAGATCGACAAACACCTGGGCCCGCAACAACTGATCTACTTCGTCCGCACACACGTTATGACGTCCGGAGAGGTGTTTGATCGCGGTTGTTTCATAAGGCGCGTAATGGTAGATGTGCATGTCGGGATACTGCTGCCAACGCACCATCACCTTCGCGATGAAACTTTCAAAGGCCTTCTTCTCCTCCGCAGGATTGAACGACCAGATAACGTCGTAGATCACTTTCGAGTCGTCTTCGTTCGTGTCGCTTCGTGTTGTTTCGTGGATCGTTTTTCCGTCGTTCTCAATCCTGACCGTCCCAATCAAGTACTCAAGTCCCTGTTCAAACGCGAACGGATCCCCTTCGAAATCGAGGAACAAATCTCCGGGCGACGGCGCGGGCAGTGCAGCCAGGCCCCGGAGCGATTCGTTTTCCGCAATAGCTTGTTGTGTTGCCGGTTCTTTAGTTTCTAACTGTGATGCGAGTGCCTCCTTACGTCTAACACGTTGCTTTTCTCTCAACTGATCGGGGTCGAGCAACTCATAGAGATACTTCCCTTGTTCGCGCCCTTCAACTTGAATCCTCGCCTGCTCGCGAATTCGCGTGAGCGGCGTCGGAGCAATACGTTCGATGCGCGGTGTCATCGGCAGCGTGAGGGAGGCTAGGTTCGCCATTGTGTTTATCTCGCGTTCGATCAGCCAGTGCCGCTGATTGCGCGTGATACCGGCGACAAGCGACATGTGGTCTTCCCGGTGCCATCGTTCATCACAATGCGGGAACCAATCGCACACGCCGCAATGCTCCACCGGTTCCGGATAAGTGATCGGCATCGCCGCCAACGCTGCCTGGAATTCGCGTTTAATTTTGCGGAAGTAAGCAAGATAGCGTCGGAGACTAAACTCTTCCCGCTGTGCTCCCCGGCCAAGGACCACATGCATTTTTTCCGGCTCTTTGCCCTGGATAGCGGCCACGAGTTCGGAATAAAAGCACAGCTGGATCAACGCCCGCGCTTTGGTTGATTTAGCCAGCTTCGTCTCCACCACCTCATACGACCATGGACCAAGACTACCTGGCGTCTCCACCCGAATCAGAAAATCCGCTCGCCCACCCCACTCAATCTCCTCACTGGGACCGCGGGCGGGCGGGGTCCCCGGCGGGGCATCCCCGCTGGGGTGCTTGACTCGCCCGCCCCGAGCGGCGTCAGCCGCGACTGAAGCGGTTGGCGCGGAATCGAGAAACGTAGCCTGATAGATCGCCTCCGCCCCAGCAGCCATCGCCTCCCGCGTCGCAGCGGCAGCCCCAGACCACGGGATGTCAGTCTTTATCTCAACAACCTTAAGCCCCTGGACATCGATCAACTCTCTCAAGTACTTCTGCTCATGCTCAAGCCCAAGTCTCTTGAGTAGGTCATTCCCTGGGTCGGCAAAAACCTTTTTAGTGATCTTACCTTCTGCCTGTTCGCGGTTGAGCGTCGCGATATGTTGGCAGGCGAGAAAATTTGCGATGTCAGTTGCGAAGAACATGTGAATCAGGTACGCGAAAGACGTTAGTGTTCTTTTCGTGTGTGTTCGTGGATCGTCTCCCAGGGTTTGCTTTGAAACCCTGGGTTCAAAAATGCCCGAGGAGATTGTTGCAACCCTGAAAAGGGTCTGTCTGGAAAATAGATAATCGTCTTTCTCTGTGCATCCTCAGTGTTCTCTGTGTCTCTGTGGTGGCTGCTTTTCCTGGTAAATCCACCACAGAGACACGGAGTTCACGGAGTTTGCAGAGCGCGGCTGACGCTGCAAAGAACGACGAGAGACGATCCACGAACATACACGAAAGGAACACTAACGTCTTTCGCGTAAGTTCGTGTCGTTTCGTGGATCGTACTTTCTTGCTCAAAAAACAAGAACCTGACCGCTTGTTATACGGAGAGCTAAAGGTTATCCCGACAGACTTCGTAGTAAAGCCGTCCCCACCCACGATTTAATTCGGTTGAGCCAAAAACCTTGAGATAAACCTCACTTGAAGTCTATAATGCGCCCCCCAGCACATCAAAATAAACCAGATCGAGGTTGCGACTATGAAACTCCTTGTCGCCTACGGACTACGTGTCTCCTTCGCCACACGTGTTTGCATCCTGGTTATCACAACGACTGCGTTACTCGTGGTAATGGTTTCCGGCCAAACGACGAAACGAAGCTCAAGTAAGCGCGGCGTTAACAAGGCTCGTGGAGAACCAGTTAGCCAACCGCGCAGCGAGACTCTCAAAATATGCCAGGGCGTGCCGGTTCCCGCTGGGTACGTCATTATCGCGTATATGACGTCATCCGCTTGCCCTCATGGGGCCTATGTGCTCAAGAAACAGGATGCATACTCCGAGAGCCTGGCGGAGGCTTTCGGCAAACCGAAACAGTCGCCGACAACCCCCGCGCCTGTAACAGCAGCCGGCGGATCATCTGCGCCGGCGTCATCCATGTCGCCTGGAGCTGGGACGTCTGGATCAACTCAACCGGCGGGGGACTCACCGGCGTCAGATTTACCAGTAGTGGATGATCCGTTCGCAACGGCGCCGCAACCGACGGTGTCAGACTCGCAGCCGAACGGCTCGTTACCTCAATTAGCAACGAATTCAACCTCCGTTCCAGCATCTCCAGTTCCAGCATCGTCCGACCCAGGTTCACGACCACGCCGCGTTGGATCATCTCAACCGCGGCAGGAAGTCAATGTCGAGGCAGACGATCAACCAGAACGCCCGGCGCGTCCGCCACAGTGGGCCGGTACCGCGCCCGTGCGGTCACCCGTGGTCTCATCTTCAGGCGCCGCAAAGGATCCGGGACCAGAGGAAGTGAGTGAAGGAGATGTTGTCCGCGTTGAAACCAGTCTGGTGTCGGTTCCCGTTAGTGTTTTAGATCGTCAAGGGCGCTTTATTCCTGATTTAAAGCGCGAAGACTTCACGGTATTTGAGAATGGGGTCCAGCAGCCGATCGCCTATTTCGAACCGGCCGAAAAGCCGTTCACTGTAGCGTTGCTGCTCGACACGTCGCCGTCCACCCAATTTCATCTTTGGCAGATTAAGGAAGCAGCCATAGCGTTTGCCAAACAACTGCGCCCGCAGGATCGTGTGCTGGTGGTCAGCTTCAATGATCAAGTACTTCTGTTGACCGAGGTAACAAATGACTTAAACGTCATCAGCGCGGTGATTACGGAGCACGCCAACATAGGCAGCGCTACGCGTGTTTATGACGCCGTGCATCTGGTTATCAAGGAGCGTTTGAACAAGATCAAAGGGCGGAAAGCGATTGTGGTGTTCACCGACGGTGTAGACACGGCGAGTTACCAGGCAACGTATCAAAGCACAATGCGTGAAGTGGAAGAGCTGGACGCGCTGATTTATCCGATTCAATACGACACGACGGACTATCTGCGAGCCATGCAGGGCGGCGGCGGCGGGAACGTCACTGTCGTCACGACGACGAGTAATGGGCCGTTTGGCAGGAGCACTTCACGGGTTACTTACAGCGCTCCCACTATCACCGGTCCTAATGGCGCTCCGCTGCCGGGGGCAACGCAGGCCGACTACGACCGCGCCAATCAATATCTACGAGAGTTGGCGGACAAGACGGCCGGTCGTGTCTACCAGGCTAACGATCCGGCGCAACTGGCCCACGCGTTTTCACAGATAGCCGAGGAGCTGCGCCGTCAGTATAGCCTTGGCTATTACCCCCAAACTGAGAAAGACGCCGACGTTCAGCGCCGCCAGATCAAGGTTCGAGTAAACCGGCCGAACCTCGCGGTAAAGGCCCGCGATAGTTACGTACGCTCGGCGCCGGCGAGCGCTGCCCAATAGTTGAGCTGGGACCGCGGGCGTCCTCGCCCGCATCAAATGCTGGCGCGCGCAGCGCGTCGAGTCAAAGAGCTGGGACCGCGGGCGTCCCGCCCGCATTCAAATGCCGGCGTGCACATCGCGTCGAGTCAAAGAGCTGGGACCGCCGGGCGTCCTCGCCCGCATTCAAATGCCGGCGCGCGCAACGCGTCGAGTCAAAGCGCCGTGACCGCGGGCGTCCCGCCCGCATTCAAATGCTGGCGCGCGCAACGCGTCGAGTCAAAGCGCCGTAGGCGCGCAATGTATATAGCCCAGGGCAACGCCCTGGGTTACCAACCCCCCAAACAAATTCGCCGACCCCCTCGATGGGTCGGCGCGTTCTTTCCCTTGTTTTATCTCTGCCCACTGCCGTCCCGGCTCCGCCGCCGTCCGTGCGGAAAGGCTCTGCCTTTCCGTCAGGCCTCCTCAACATAATCACGGAGGCTACGCCTCCGCCCGCTTCACTTTCGGCTCGTCGTGGCAATGAAGTCAGTACCACCACGCGGTAGCGGGTGGGTTCTTGATTCAAACATGAAGTGGATTCGAGTTTGAAGTGCAACGAGGTTCGGTCTCTCTTACGCAAATCAGCCCGGAGGGCTGGCAGAAAGTAGCCGGTGGTCGGAGCGAAGCGTAGACC
>JBBPIC010000127.1:0-4815 GCA_038040525.1 Acidobacteriota bacterium
CGGCGCGCGAGGCAACGACGGGCAATATGATCTCCATCTATTCACACTCCCGCAGGAACCCGCGACAACGATCTGGGTTCCCATCGGCGGGTTGGATAGAATGCAGATGTGGCTTGAAGAAGCTTTGAAGTATCGAAATTGCAGGCAGGCTCTGCAAAAGTTATTGGCCCAGATCGGATCGGATACGAATTTTGCGCCCAGTCATACCGACATTCTGGACCTATTCAACGCATTGAGAAACCAAACCGGTGGCGGGGGTATCTTCGTTGACGTGAATTCGCAACGATTGAATGACGTCCTACCAGAGCGGGCACGCGGGGGGGAACCTGTTCCTGGCGGTGGGGGTCTTTCTAGTTTCTACTACACTGATCCCGGCAATTGGCGGACCAGGCAACGTTGGAGTGTTGTGTTTTTAAAGGGGGTATCATCCGATCGACCGGAACGCGAGCGATTGCCTTATGAATACGTGGTAGCTTTGATCCATGAAATTACCCATAATGCTCCAAACGACTCAAGCGGGGCTGGGCTAACTTACACAGAGAAGCAATTGGACGCTGCCGGGAGAACATTAGGCTCAAGGGGTTTTGATCAATATGTGCGGGAGCATTGTATTCCTCAGAGGTACTGGATTCCTCAGAAGTAACTGGTGAAATATATGCGAGTATTTGTTTGTGTTTGCATTTTCGCGGGGACGCTGCTCGCCGGAAATCCCCAAAGTTTCTGGCAAAACAGATTCGGCATTGTGCCCCTGCATTCAACTCGGGCAGATGTCGACCGTCTTTATGGCGTCTGCGGTGACTCATGGCGCTGTATCTTTCGAACAACGAAAGAGATGATTAATGTTGCTTATGCCACAGCCCCCTGCGCTGGACTTGTACTCGGATGGAACGTCCCAAGGGATACAGTGTTGTCGTTTACGGTCAGACCGTACGTCCCGCTTCGGTTTTCGGAAATCGCGTCAGACCTAAGTGGATTCATTGAACGTCATAGTCCACACGAGCCCGCGACAACTTACTACGCTAACGTTGAGAAGGGCATTGTATTTTCTGTGCAAGACGGTCACGTAATTGACGTAGACTATTTCCCGCCGAGCAACGAAAATGGAAGGCGATGCCAAGGATTCCCGCCCTGGGACGGCGTTCCCTCACCGCGTCCGTTTGAGGTAATCTTAAACCGAAATAATGTATATGCTATTTTGGATACCTTCGCGGCTGAACTGTCAGCGAATACTCAAGTTCGCGGATACATCATCACTTACGCTGGCAGAAAATCTCGCCGCGGAGAAGCCAAAGGAATGGCAGATGAGGCTAGAAAGTATCTCATTGATAAGCGAATGATATTGCCGGATCGCTTCATCGCGATCGATGGTGGGTTTCGAGAAGATGCCGAGTATGACTTATTTACACTAAGCCTCCAGATGCCGCCTCCGACTCCGACGCCAACCGTGCCCTCTAACGAAGTGCAAATCGTCAGAACTACGACGCGCAATAAACGTCGCTCGCCTAAGACGCGCTACAAGTACAATAACAGTATGCGATTATGATCGACTAACCGGCTTTCAACTGCGAGTACCGCAGAATACGGGTTTTAATTTTGGTAACGTTGCATTCACGGAGGACCAACAGACGGAATTAGCCAAAAGCTATAACCGAATAAATCGAGACGACTGCAAAAAGTTCATCAATGACTCGCTTGCAAAACACAAGGTGGATAAGCAATACGGCTCTCTTGATAAAGTTCTGAGCAGGGTAAAGCTTAGTTACTTCGATACGAGCACTTATCGGAACTACTCGCCTTCCGAACTGGGGTTGGACACTCATGCCACGATGATAGTGCGGGGCGCTTTTCTCGATGGTGCCGCAGCGGTAACGATCACCACTGACCCGATAAACATCTTCTTGTCCGACGAACCATTCAATCGAACGGACTTGTACTTCTACAGCAACATAGCTGATACATCCAGCTATATTGTCCACGAACTCTTTCATGCGGATGAGACGAAGCGTCCACACGCTGATTTTCAGCACTAAATTTATTCATCCAGACCTCCGCAGAATACGGCGACGCAAGTGCCAGTTCCAGTAGGTGAGGTTGAAAAACTCAAGGATCTGTTGAAGAAGAATCTTGCTTACCGCGATTGTCAGGAGGCTTTGCGGAAATTATTCAGCCAGATTGCCTCGGACACTGGAGTTGAGGCCAGATCCACCAATGTCCTCGACCTTTTCAATGCGCTGAACTCGCAAACAGGTGGAGGCGGAGTTTATGCCGATGTCCCCATGCAGAGACTGAACGACTACGTTCCGAGGGGCGCTCAACTGACAAAACCACCGGCAGGAGGTGGAGGGTTGGCAAGGATCTTTGGGTCTGCATCGGGGCCACAACGTGTTTATGCTAATGGCTCACTGCTGGCTACACAAAGCCAAGTCACTGGTACAGTCAGTTGGTTGCAGCATAGTCCCGGTGGCAACGGCGAATGGATCTCTTACAGCAACGCGATTGGGACGGTGCGCTCAGTCGAGCTTGACCCGTTACTCAATGACGTGGGCACTGAGAATCCCAGCGTCACTGGCGGCGTTGGCGGCGACGGCAGCAGCTATCCCAATTATGGAGATCCTGTTGGGCCGCAAACTTGCGCGCTTAATGACGACGTACTGCCTTGTGACTACGTCATGAAAGTGTTGGGAAGAGAACATGCCCGGTCATTATTCTTTCTGATTAAGGCGAGGATTGGATACGTCCGCACTACCCGTACCGACACGCTCTCTTACGGCGATTCGACACTGCTCGACAAAGACTACACTACCATCTTCGGAGAAAACGGTGAGTTCTCTGGCCCAAGCGTTACGGTTGCACCCACGGCCGAAGTTCTGGAGAGCCTTGAGTCCCTCAATTTGGTAAGCCAGTGGTCGGTTTCAAGAATCCCGCAGAACCCTGGACCAAATGTCAGTGATCTCCGCAACAGGATTGCGAACATGGTGAGCAATCCCGATTGCGCCAAGTTCATCAGCGATCTAATCAACGGAACAGCAACAGCTAAGAACCCAGCGGAGTTTACTGATGCGTTGAAGGGCTTTGACATGATCAATGGAAAAGGCCAACGCGGATTCATCTACGGAGATACGATCAGAAAGTTCTATGGATTTGATGGCAGCACAGTACACGGCACGATTAGCAGTGGTACGGCGCAAGTAGAGCTTGCTACGCCGTACGCTATTAACACTGGGAACGCACGAGTCGCGGCGCAAATCGCGGAGACGCAAGCTGGCATTCAGGCTTCGGATGCTCTCCATGAGATCTTACATCTTGCCGGAAGGAATCAGTTTTCAGACTATGATTATGCGAACACTGTGGCCGCGATGCGAGGAGTTCCCGTACCGAAATTTGATAACGTGCGTCGGGCCAGCGAGTACTGGAATAGTGCACTCGCAGCAGCCTGTAAGCCAAGGAGATGACCATGGCACTTGTTCTAACGATCATCGCTGGTCTGTACGGAGTTGTTATGCCTGCTCAATCTGAAGTTGAAGGATGGCGCGGCCTAATGCCCCTGCACTCTACCCGCACAGATGTTGAACGTTTGCTTGGCGCTCCAACAAAATCACACGGGGTGGCGTCCACTTACGACACGAAGAACGAAAGAGTTCACATCTTCTACTCCGGTGGTCCATGCAAAAAGGGAGTATCAGAAGAATGGAATGTCCCGGCTGATACAATCCTAAGCCTTACAGTTCATCCAAACGCGAAGCTTTTGGTTGACAGTCTCAAGTTGGACAAAAGCAAATACAAGCGAGAAGGTGATCCACACGCCGATCTTGTTGTTTACTACGTCAATCTGCAGGAGGGCATCCGAATCAGCGCCCGAATGTTAGAGGATGGCGAAGACGTAGACAGCATCACCTACGAGCCGCCTGCAAAGGATAGCTACTTGAGATGCTCAAACTCATCTGCGCAACGGGCAGACGCGAACGAGAAGGAGTATCTCATTCGAAAGTTCGACGAGTACTCCAATATCCGTTTCAGTGATGAAAAGGCCCGTCTCGACAACTTTGCGATCTACTTGCAAAAGCACGAGCCTGACTTTAAGGGTTACATCATCGTTTACGCTGGGCAACACACGCGTTCAGGTGAGGCGAAAGCGCGTGCTAAACGAGCGAAAGACTATCTCGTCAAGGTGCGTGGCATCGATGCTGCGCGGATCGTTACGATAGACGGTGGGTGTCGAGAAAAGTTGGAAGTCGAACTTTATGCTCTGCCGAGTTCCATGTCACCGCCAACACCGAACCCTTATCTCAACGAGTAGCCTCCACTCACTGTCTGCCCTGCGCATACTGGCTGACGAGCGCGGAGACGACCTCAACGATCTTTTCTTGTTCCGGCGCGGGAGCTTCGACACCTCTTCAAAAATCTTGTGCACCTTGCCGGTTGGACCAGTCTTGCTGGCGCGTTTGATCTGCACATCTTCACCCAGCAACTCAGCCATCGAAACGCCCAGGACCCACGCAGCCAGGCGGACAAACTCGACTGACGGATTGTTGGCCCGCCGTTCGTAATAATCAATCATCTTCAGCGTAGAGTTGAGCCGGTCAGCCAGTTCGGTTTGTGACCACCCCTTGGCGATACGCGCCGCGGCGAGCCGCTTTCCGAATGGGAGCGTCTTCTGTTTGTGGTTTTGCGTGCCAATCATGAAGCCGGACGTAACTGGATGCAGGACAATATGGCTGTCAACTACCACACCAATCCACGAGTAACTGAATCAAATGTGTACGATGCAGCCGGCAATCGCCGCCGCACTACCGTAGATTATTCCGCAGTCTCACT
>JBBPIC010000098.1:0-15939 GCA_038040525.1 Acidobacteriota bacterium
ACGCGGCAACCCTGGGCTAAACTACATAACCGCTTCGCGGTACAAATCCAAGCCGTTTCGTGGATCGTCCCGCTTGCTCAGAAAACAAGCCCCTCATTCTAACCGGCACCCGATACCCGACACCTATCCTCCCGTTTCAAGAAAGGCTTCCAGATCCTTCGCAAACCGCTCAGGCCTTTCCCAACTTGGGCAGTGACCGGTTTCCGCATAAACCTTTAACACTGCATTCGGAATTCGAAAAAACGGATGGCAAAAAGACGATCCACTAACTTTCACTAAATCGCACGAAATTAGTGCTGTAGTCCCAGTTGCGCCACCTCCGGTTAAGGCCACAGAGGGTTGCACAGATGAAACGGAAAGTAGGACACCACCGACACTAACTCACGCGAAAGAAATTAGTGTTCCTTTGTGTATGTTCGTGGATCGTCCACTCGTCGTTCTTTGCATCGGTCAGCCGCGCCGTGTAATCTGCGGACAGATCTTGGCAGCCTGTTCACATACCTATAGAATGCACTCACCCCTAAATTGAAATCGGCAATCGGCAATCGAAATGATCTGTCCTTCCTGCGGCTCTGAAAACATTGAGGGCAACGACCGCTGCGAGAATTGTCTGACGTCGTTTCGCGACCTCGACATTCCCCGTCCTGATGCGGCAGAAGGACTGCCGCGCTCGGTGATGTCAGACAAGCTGAGCCGGCTGGAGCGCGAGTCTGCCATCATCGTCGCGGCTGATACTCCGGCAATCGAAGTGGCCAGGCAGATGAAGGAACAAAACTCCGGCTGCGCGCTGGTTCTGGATGGACCAAAGCTGGTAGGCATCTTCACCGAACACGACGTGCTGCTCAAGATGTTTGGCAAACCCAACTCCGATCCCAAATCCAACCAACGACAAAATGCCGCTCACGATTCGCGGAACGCCCTTGAAGCACACGATGAGGCTGCGCCCCTTATTCCGGTCGAGGGAATTCCACTTACCGACATGCCTTTCAGTGATATTCCCCTCGAAGAGATTCGCGCCGAAGAGATGCTGATTGAAGAAACCCTCGTCGAGGTTGAGGTGGCGAAGTTTGAGGCTTATGAAGAGTCAGTCGCCACAGCAGATCGTGAACATTTCCGCGCCACCCTACAGGTGCCGGTTAAGGATCTAATGACTTCAAATCCCGAGACCCTTCACGAGCACGAGTCAGTTGCCTTCGCCCTCAACAAAATGTCCATGGGTCGCTACCGGCATCTGCCGGTTGAGAAAGACGACGGCACCTACACCGTCGCTTCCATCAAGTCTGTCCTCAAATATATTGCCCAGGAAGACTGGTAGCCGAGACCAGGCGGCAGGCAGCAGGCAGCAGGAGGCAGGAGCGGCGGAAGGCGCGCGCCACTTGTAACGCAAACTGTTTAGTTTGCGGACCGCGCGCATCCATTACCCATCACCATTTACCATTCACTTTTTTTTTGACGCTATTCACGCCTGACGGAGCCCCATCGTCTCATCCAGGGCTGAGCTAGGACTAGAGGGAATTGACCCATTTTTGTAGGGGCGTCCCTCCGTGGGCGCCCCGAGTCGCGTGTCTAGCGGCGCACACACTATACTGCTTACTGCCTACTGCTCACTGCGACGATGTCCACCATTCAGCAAGACTTTGATCGAATCGCCCTGGTCTCCGAAGACGGCGCGACACACAACGAGCACTATCACGACTTCCTTCTCCGGCATCTCCCTTCGAACTGTCACGACGTGCTGGAAATCGGCTGCGGCACCGGCACTTTTGCCCGACGTCTGGCCGAACGCTCTCAGAATGTTCTTGCCCTCGACCTATCGCCGGAGATGATTCGCATTGCCCGCGAGCGCTCTGCGCAGTTTCCGAACATTGATTTCGAGCTCGCCGATGTTCTCGATTGGCCCCTTCCTGCCGAGGGCTTCGATTGCATTGCCAGCATCGCGACCCTTCATCACCTGCCGCTTTCGGAAATGTTGTCGAAAATGAAGGTGGCGCTCAAACCCGGCGGAGTTCTGTTGATCCTCGATCTCTTCGAGCAGTCAGGCTTACTTGATGCCGTCTCAAACTTCCTGGCCCTCCCGGTGAGCGTAACCCTGCGGTTGATACGCCACGGCCGCCTGCTCCCTGCACGCAAAGTACGCGACGCCTGGGCCGCCCACGAAGCCCACGATTCTTACCCAACGATGAGTGAAGTTCATGCCCTATGCGCGCACGTGCTTCCAGGCGCGAAGATCCAGCAGCATCTCCTGTGGCGTTACTCAATCGTCTGGCGGAAACCGGCGTGAGGTTGTGGAGGGTTTACTGTGGTTCACCGATGATCGCCAGTGCAACCCAACTCGCTACGGCCGGGTGTATTAACTCGCCGGTAACTTCGTTCCAGCCTGATGGGCTGACAGATAGGAGCCGGTGGTCGGAGCGTAGCGCAGACCACCGGTGGACAGGCAAAAAAAGGTCTGATGCGGCTCTGCCGCCGCACACTGCGGTAAGGCTCCGCCTTACCGGACGCCGCCCCACTAAATTCCTGAGGCTCAGCCTCAGGAAGATGGGAGTGAATGGGCTTGGTTCGGAAAGGCTGAGCCTTTCCGCAGTGTGCTGCGGCAGAGCCGCGTAGAACTTTTTTCCAGCAACCCGGAGGGTTACCAGAAAGACTGGGGCATCCCTTGTAACGCAAACTGTTAGTTTGCGGGCGGCGCGCATCGAACCGACTCACGGGTTTTGAACACCCTGCCGTGTGCTGCGACAGCCCGCGCTTTGCCGCGACATAGCCGCGCTTACTTGAAATCGCTCATCATGACTACGTCGCGCTGCTCGGGACCGCGCGAGAGTACGAGCCACTTGCCATCGGATGACCAATCAAACGAGAAAATCCGATCCGATTTGTAATCTGTCAGCGGTCTGGGCTGGCTGCCATCAAGCGGTTGAATCCAAATGTTTGACACTCCACCACGGGTGACAATGTATGTAAGAGCGCGCCCGTCAGGTGTCCAGCGAACTGGATAGGGTGAGGCGGCGAAAGGCTGCAATAAATAATCGAAGACCTTAGTGGGTTCACCGCCTTCGAAAGGCACGAGCGCAATCCTTGTAGTTCGGGTGCGTTCCTCGACGTAGTAACAGGCGATCAACTTGCCATCGGGAGAGATGGCCGGAGCTTGCGAATAGTATTGGGTGACCTGCATTGGCTCGCCGCCATCGATCGAAACTTTCCAGATGTTGAATCCACGCGCACCAAACGTTGTATAGACCACCCATTTACCATCGGGAGAGATAGTCGGGTCAAAGCCCGGAGAGGTGGTCAATAGCGTTGCGTTACTGCCATCGATGTCCATCCTCCACAACTGGGTGCCCACGCCGGTTGAACCGAAAACAATAAAGCGGCCATCGGGGGTGGCCGAAGCGAAACGTTCGAATGTCGCGTTATCGGTAAGTTGTTTCTGGTTGCGCCCGTCGGCGTCCATGATCCAGAGATCGGAACTGCCACCCGCGCGTGACTGGTAGATTATCCGGCCATCGCCCATCAAGTCGATTGAAAGAATGCCGTTCGTCCTGGTTGATGTCAGTTGCCGTCCATTGCTCCACTCTCCGCTGGGAACAAGCCAGATATTTGAAGTGTTCTCCGAGAGGACAGTAACCAGCGCGCGTCCGTCGGCGGTCAGGCTCACAAGCTGGTAATCACTCAGATCATTGGTTAAGGTTCGCGCCTCGCCCTCTGGATATGACACCTGCCACAGTTGAAATCGATCTCCTCCTTGCTCCTGCGCGGTGGCGACGAGTCCGCTGCCGTCGGGCAGCCAGGCGAGTCTTTGAACGTCGTTCCACTTGTGAGAAGTGAGCAGCTTTTGGCTGCCATCTGAAACGTTGATGGCTGCTATGCTTCGGTAATACCCACCCGTAAACCCTCCGACCGGACAAGCAATTGTTTGCCCATCAGGCGACCATGCCGCTCCGGCCAAAAAAAGTCCGGATGCTTGCGGGTCGCTAGTTTCTGCTCTCCGGTCGCGTCCGCGTTTACTATTATTACTGCATCCTCGGCTTCACTTATGTAACGGCGATGAAAAGCGAAACGCTTGCCGTCGGGCGAAAAGGTAATCCGGCTGACGTTTTCCAACACCCTCTTCGTTGTGCCGCCAAGTACCGGGACTTGATAGAGGTTTCCGCGCGCGCGACCCCTTTCGGCCATTAGGTAGTAAATGTGGTTTCCATCTGGCGAGAAAGTTATTTGTCCAAAATTAATATCTGACACCGTGGGCTGAACTACCTGCACGTTGCCGCTGGTGGCCACATGCTTAACCCAGAGACTAATTTGTCCCTGCTCGTCCAGCGCTGTATAAGCAACGTACTTGCCGTCGGGGGAAATCGTAGCGCTACCCACTTTACCAGTGCTGGTAAGCCGGGTGATCTTTCCAGATTGAAGATTTATCTGCTTTTTGCCAGGAAGAAGTTTATACAATCCGAAAGCCAGGCCAATGGCGGTGATTAAGAATCCGGCCAGGATAACGGCCACACCCTTTTTGTGACGTTTAATCTCACTAGTCAGATATTCCGCACTCGATGAGGTATGTGCTCCTCCAACTATGGCGGTGTCAGGAGCAGATCGGCTCGAAGTGTCCACTCCGAATTGCTGACCGCCAGCGATTGCCGACGTCTCACTCCCCGTCGAGGAAATTGAGTAGTCCAGTTTTGTTTCACTCTTCAACTCGTGTTGAAGTTCTTCCAACTCAATTGCAATGTCTTTGATTGATTGGTAACGCTTCTCAGGATCTTTGGCCAGGCTGCGGCGCACTATCCTTTGCAGTTCATCAGGAGCTGCCGGGTTCAGGTCTCTGATCTGCGGCGCTGGGGCGTGCACGACCTTGTGCAACGAATCAAGCACATCTTTTCCTGCAAACGCCCTTTTTCCAGTGGCTGCTTCAAACAGGATGCAGCCAAAAGAAAAGACGTCTGAACGCTGGTCTATCTCGCTGACTTTTCCCTGGGCCTGCTCAGGCGACATGTAACCGACTGTGCCCAGAATCATCCCGGGCGTGGAATGCTGGGCCAGGATCGCAGTAGCGACCTCACTTTCGTTGCTGCCGCTTTGACCACCCGGCTGTAGCTCGATCAGTTTCGCCAGACCAAAATCGAGGATCTTCACGTGACCGTCACGCGTGATCATGATGTTGTCGGGTTTGAGATCGCGGTGCACGATGCCGGCCGCATGGGCCTTGGCTAAACCCTCCGCCGTCTGTTGCAGGTAGCGGAGAAGTTTTGTGATGTCGGTATCTTCACCGTGAATCTTCTCGCGGAGCGTAACCCCATCGATAAACTCCATGGCAATGAAGTGAACGCCATCCGCCTGGTCGATCTCATAGATGTGAGCGATGTTTGGATGGTTTAAGGAGGCCGCGGCGGTAGCTTCCTGTATGAAGCGACGCATACGGTCCTGATGAGCGGCAACTTCGGCCGGCAAAATCTTCAGCGCCACCCGTCGATGTAGACGTGTGTCTTCCGCCAGATAAACCTCACCCATCCCACCCGCGCCCAGCTGCGAGATGATTTCGTAATGGCTGAGCTTTGTACCAGATGGAAGAGAGAAGCCCATGGGTGTGTTTCAGCGGCTGGATGTGTGCTGGCTGCCTGATTGCTATTTGCTGTTGCTCGCCTGCGATTCTATCCGAGTTGACGAACGTGAGGCTAGTTAAAGGTTAGTCAGTTTCGATTGGTGTCGTTGTTCGATCCCATTTGCGACGGTCCACTTTGGAGTGCGCTGACCTGTCAGCGCTTTGGTCGTCTGCGACCTGTCGCAGCCGTCAATGATGGAAATAGGTTCGTCGGGGCTGAGTTGGGCGCCGGACGACGGCGACAGGTCGCCGAAGACCAAAGCGGTAACAGGTTACCGCACTCCAAACTACGACTATCAGTAGTCGTCATCAATATTCAACCTATCGATTTTGAAACTATAAATAGTTTTGACCGCGGCTGGCGTGGCGGTACGTTCAAACCAAGCGGCCGAACACCAGGGATACTGATTTGCCACCCTAACCAGACCATGCTTCACAGCGTTCTGATGAACGTAGTTGAGACGAGCCAGATAGGAACGCTTATAAGTCAGTTCCGTTTCCCAGAAGTTATGCCAGACCTTGCGTCCTGCAGAGTCGTCGAGCTCATTGACCTGGCGAGCAGAATTCGAATGCAGATGTTTAAGAAACTTTTCTAACGGTGTCGCCTTGTCATCACCCCTCGCGACGAAGTGATAGTGATTCACGAAGAGGGCCCACGCCTCAAGTCGCCATTTATGTTGCTTTGCCAGAGTAAGTAGTTCGCGCTCAAGCAAGTTCAACTTCTCGGCGGTGGGGAAGCGATGTTCTTTGTGTAAGGTAGCCCCGGTTACCATGTAGATGCCGTCGGAACTGATCCGATGAATCGGTGCGTGGGGCCAATCTTTGATGGGGGGCATGTGACCTCCTTTTTGAAATGGCCTGATATCACTCCTGGGAGCCTTTCAGGTCAAGGGGCCTCGGAGAACAGCATAAGTTTGCTACTTACAAGAACCGTTTCATCACGGCTTTCATTTTGGAATGCGCTGACCTGTCAGCGCTTTGGTCGTCTGCGACCTGTCGCAGCCGTCAGCGACAGTACCAGGCCCGTACAATCTTCAGCGCAATGTGTCGGGGGACGGCGGCGACAGGTCGCCGAAGACCAAAGCGGTAACGGGTTACCGCACTCCAAACCAGGTCAAAGCCTTGAGGTGAACCTGAAACACTGGATTCGCCCTCGACCGTTCTTTACCATTCACGATTTACCATTTACGATTTACCAATCATGGCTAAATGGACATTCGAACCTGGACATACCGCTGCCGGTTTCACCGCCCGGCACATGATGGTCACAAACGTTCGTGGACACTTTAAGGATGTACACGGCTCACTCGTGTTTGATCCGGAAGACCCCACGAAATCTTCCACTGAGGTCACGATCGACGCTCGAAAGATCTGGACCGGAGAACCGGCGCGCGACGATCACTTGCGCAGCGCGGACTTTCTTGATGTGGAAAACTTTCCTGAGATCACTTTTCGCGGCCAACAGGTGACCCTGGTTGGGGAAAATGATTATCAGGTGACGGGCGACCTCACGATTCGCGGCGTTACGCGACCGGCAGTCCTCGACGTTCGCTACCTCGGTCAGTGGCAGACACCCTGGTGGGAAGACGGCGTCAACAAGGGACCAAGGACCCGCGCCGGCTTCTTCGCCACCACGACAATCAACCGCCAGGATTTTGGCGTCAGTTGGAACGACACCATGGACAAGGGCGGCATCGTCGTCAGCAACACTGTTGAGCTGACAATTGACGCCGAAGCGATCCTGGAAGATGCGTGATTCGTGGGCAGGCTAATTTGAAAGACGCGACTCTATTTGGAGTGCGCTGACCTGTAGCGCTTTGGTCGTCTGCGACCTGTCGCAGTCGTCAGTGAGATTACCAAGCCTGTATAAAACGGTCAGCTCCGTGTAGCGACGACGGCGGCGACAGGTCGCCGAAGACCAAAGCGGTAACAGGTTACCGCACTCCAAAAAACGAGACCCATCCACCAAATCACACGAAGCGGACACGAAACGGAGATCTTCGTTCGAGTTATTTCGTGTGCTTTCGTGGATCGTCCTGCAACGTCGCCGCGGAAACTGCGCTTCGTGCTAGAATTCGTTGAACTCTTAGTCGCAGGTAACTGTCCAATGGCAATGGTCATAACCGACCGCATCACCAAAAGCCCCGGCATTCAAGGCGGAAAAGCCTGCATTGCAGGGCCTCGAATCCGCGTGATGGACATCGTCATTTGGCACGAAGATTTGTCCATGAGCCCGGATGAGATCGTCTCGGCCTATCCTGAGCTTACTTTGAGCGACGTCCATGCTGCGCTTGCATACTACTTCGACAATGTTGCAGAGATTCGCGATGACATTCGTCACAACGAGGTCGTCGCTGATCAACTGCGGACACAGTTTCCTTCCAAACTAAAAGAGAAGCTGCTCCATGGAGCGGATTAGCTTTTATCTGGACGAACATATCCACAGGGCAGTCGCTAATGGTTTGCGGCATCGTGGGGTCGATGTGTAAACTGTTCAGGAGGCCGGAAAAAGTGGTGTGCCGGATCGCGAGCAACTCAGCTTTGCAATGTCCGAAGGGCCGTGATGGTTACCATGGACTCTGACTTCCTCCTGCTGGCGAGTGAGGGCATATCACACGTCGGCATCGCTTACGCTAATCCGCAACGCTCGATACGAGACCTGATCGGTCGCTGATGTTGGTCCACGACGTTCTCACCGCGGCGGACATGATGAACCACGTTGAATATCTATAACTGTTCATGCTGCCATCATGAAGAATAGGCAGAGGCATCGCCCATGAAAAGGGTTAGAATAGGTGTCAAATGAGCCCTGAGTTGAGGCAGAGTCGCTAAACATGATCCGAGCTGCCATCGGCCTGAAAGCCAAAACCGGTCGCGCCATCGCCGTCGTGCTGAGAGGCCCAACCCACTTGCCGCAACTCATCAAACGGACCGAACTGCTCCTCACAGACCCGCACGTGCCGGCCACTTTCCAACCCTATCACGAGGTAATGGACCTGCCCTGGAGTGAATCAGAGAAAAGAGTCGTGCCTTTCATCCGCGCCATCGAAAAGATCGCGGCCAAAGCCCTGGCAGAACTCGTTCACGAATTGAGATCGCAAGCCGTGACGGTCGCCTGTGTCGGCATCGCCGGAGCCGCCGATCGCGACCTCAGCAGGATTGGCAACTATCACATCCGCGCCCACGCCGCCGAAGGTCTGCTCTTTCGCCAGGTGCTCGAGTTCGCTGCGAAAGCAAACAAACTCCCGCACTCCACCTTCATCGAAAAGACGCTGCAAACCGATGCCACCTCCCAACTCGGATACACCAGCGCGAAACTGAACACGTCCCTCAAGACCCTCGGTCGTTCGGCCGGCCCACCCTGGCGCACCGATCATCGTGTCGCCGCCACTGCCGCCTGGCTAGCTCTTATGAATGACGTTTATAGCCTTCGTGGCAAGTTCAAAGGCAAAGGTTTGCTGAAGACTCTCATGGCTGAGAAGAAAAAAGAGAGGGAACTCTGATGGCCCGCAAGCCGAGTGCTATCGTGCTGGATTCGTGGGCCATCATGTCTTATTTAGGGAACGAGCCCTCCGCCGAAAGAGTGGCAGACATTATGGCCGATGCGAATGAAGAAGATGTCCCTCTTTTTATGACCGTCGTCAACGCGGGTGAGGTCGGGTACATCCTCGCGCGTGAAGTGTCCGTAGTCGAGGCCGACTCGAGCATTCGCCAGTTAAGACAACTAGGAATCAGGTTTGTCGACGCTGACTGGGACCTCGCGCATGAAGCCGCTGGTTTCAAATCCAGGCACAAGATGTCATTTGCCGATTGCTTCGCGGCCGCCCTGGCGAAGCAAAAGAAAGCGCATTTGATAACAGGAGACAAGGAATTCAATCAGGTAAAAGCTGAGATTTCTATTACCTGGCTCTCATAAGACGCAAGTAACTCCCTGAGAAGAGCTTAGTCCCACGACGCCGTGTCATGAAAATTTTCTTGCAACTCCTGGCGATCTTGCTGTTGTCGCTTCATTTAGCCAGCAGCAAGCTGACCTCACGTTCACACGTACCTCTCTCTCCCTTTGTTGGGACCTTCAGAGTTCTTTCGACAGTATTTCCCGCAATTGGGCAATTGCTTCAGGACTGAATCGAATTGATTGGCTTTTCTTGTCGGGCATCTTGCGATGGGCCGAACCGTAAGTGTCAACCTGCAATGATTTCCCGTCGTCACCTTGGATGATGGAATAAGTGCAGTTCACTTCGGTGTGACCAGAACCGTGCTCAAGAGTTATTCGCTCAAGTTTTCTAACAATTGCCATTCTGATGTCCTTATAGGTTCAAAGCGCGTCATCTGCATTCAATGTCTCGAAGAAGACATTAGAGGTCATCTATTGATACGTTCCTCTTGAACACCTCTCGTAGTAAAATCTTCAAGCGAAACTTGATTGCGTAACCATCGTTCGGCGATTGTGCGTATCGATCGAATTCAATGAGATCATAATTTGCCTTCGCAATATCTTTCTCAGCCTTTTTACGGTTGGCTTCACGCTTATTGTCGAAGTCAGCCAAACTCTTCCTAGTGATCTGTTGAGTCCACCTCCCAACATGCGCTAGGCGAAATAGATGATAGTAAAGATTCACTATACCTACCTGGCGCAGCAAAGGGTCCTTTAGGGTGAAAACTTTCGCCATGCGTCCGACGTTGTCCTGCGCTTTTCTTAGAAAGACCGGCATCTTATTCCGGGGTTCGGGGGAATGAGCCTCGACGAATTCGTCTAGATAAACCTTCTTGGTGTCAACAACTCTGCCCTCGCTTTCCGCAAACAGGAATTTAGTTGCTAAATCAAAATGCCTGTAGCGTTTGTTTGGGAATGGAAGCGTGGTCGTGAAAAAGGGTCTCTTTGCAAGCCTGCGTATGGCCTGCGGCATGGGTCCACCGTACGCGATCCTCTTCTCTGGAGCAGAAAGAGGTGCCGATTCATTCAGCCGCAGGAACATTTCTTCGATCATTTCCAGATCGTCGGTTTCTATGCATATTACGGAGAGCTGAAAACCGTCGAACTGAGCTTTAAGGTCCGGATAAGCTTTACCCAAGTCAGCGTATTTCATATCGCCAGCGGCGATGCTGGAATCCTTGAAATACTCGAAGTTAGATTTCAGCGCTGATCGGCCGTCGATGAAGGCCCACATCGTCTCAAGCCTCTGTTTCCCGTCGATGATCGCGTAATCGTATAGCTTGCTTCCCTTCTTTAGGGACTTACTGAACTTGTGCAAGTAGAGTTTGGGGATATCGAATTCGTTGATAATTGTGTCTATCAGACCCTGACGCTTATCAAGAGTCCAAATGTCACTCATTCGCTGATAGTCAGGATCGAGCTGAATCCGTTCCCGCATCCGGTAGAGGCTCCAGACCGTGCTATTGTGAAGGTCTGTTATCTCAAATTTCATCTAAAAGCTCCCTGCTAAGATCCGCGACTCGGTCCAACTCAGGAAACAGCGTGAGTGCTGAATAACCGAGATGGGCAAGCTCCTTCAAAATGTTTCTTTTCGCATCAGCCGGAATGTTCCACCTCCAGACATGGGTACCCGCTCCAATATCCTCGATTGGAGTATGTAAGCGGTGGTTAACCGTAAACGTTCCGAGTTGGGCCGCCATTCGCGGCGTGTTCCGCGGCCCAACGATCGCAACGGGAGACAACTCGGCCGAACCTTCTGACACGTGGCTAGGAAGGTAACTTTGCAGAACTTGGTCCGGTCCGAAAGCTGGGATTTCTGACGCGAATTCAAATTTCAGACTTGCTGTCCTATTCAGCGCGACAGCGTCAAGACACCATACCGCAGCTGTTGCTTTCATGTGCTCGACTTCGTGCACTGCAAAGTAAAGCGCAGCGAGTGGACTCTCACTCCAGTCGAGAAGGCGAGTCGACGCTCGATGATGCTGCATCAGGAACATCCACTCCCATTCTTCAACCGGGGACCTATCAATGAGGGGCATCGCATTCTGCCTAAAGCGTTTTATAAGAGCGTTTTCGGCCTTGAGGTTCTTCGGCACGCGCGCCAAGCCAGGAACAAGCGCCCTGCTCTTGCGAGCTTGCCCGCGAAACCAGATAAGCTGCTTTGGCTTTACTTGTTGTTTCAGCGCATTGAGCATTTGCGCCACAGAACGGATCGTGCGGTCTTTATAGCGCATACCTAATTCTCTTCAGAACCCTAATCGTCATCATCTTAGCGGTCTTAACGTCAACGGCTTTGGCCGTCGGATTAATAGGAGGTATCGGCGACAAAACGATCGGAGCCTTGCTAGATCGGACTACGATATGGCCCGCCATCATTTCTCGGCAAAGGCGTGCTTTTCCCGTTAACTCAAACCGGCCATCTTTTTCAAGTGCGCAACAATCAGCGCGGCTATCTTAGCGGCAGAAAGAGGATTGGGCTTGTTTCCCTTGCCTGCCCATTTCCGGCCTGGATGAAGCGTATCCCAAGGTGATCGGGTGTTAGACCGAGTATCAGCAGAATCTCCATGCTTGCCGAATCCATAACAAATTCCAATTTCATTGTTCCATACTGGTTTGAATCGGTCGATTAGGTAAGTTTCAGCTGTTCCTTGCCACGCGCTTTTGACGACAAGGAAACGACATTCGAAGTCTTTAATGTTCAGGGTCGTCGTAGCAGCTGAAATCGTCTTTCGGTGATCCTGCAACCTTCTCCACAGTCGAGTCCCTTGGGAACTCGGACTCACTGCGTCCGATGTCGCGGGATCTGCTTTCCCTACGTAAATCGGCTTGTCAGTCCCCGTGATGAGGTCATAAGCGGGGAAGGCGCCAGTGTAGTAGATGGCATAGACGCCAGAGCCGTAGAATGTAGAGACAGCCGATAGGCTATGACGCGGTTGCACCAAGAGTGTGTCGGCAATTAGCTTTCCAATCACATCGGGATCAGAAGGATCGAGAACATGCGGAGGTTGTCTAATCGGATCGAGTCCTGAGAGAGTCCGTTGGAGTGCCTCGATGGTCTGTTCGATCAATTCCCGAAGCCGTCTGCGCTCCGACGTTTTCAATCCTACTGAGTCGACTGGTTCGGACGGTAAAGATTCAAGTAAGGATTCAAGTTCTTTAACCAACCGGCGGGCGTCAATAGCATTTGTCATTGAGTGTTGGTGTCTAGTTCTTCCTAAGATATTGCTAAATGCGGAACCTCCGAGACACCGCCATTCTCCAGTCGCTCCCGAATACTGACTGCGACGCGCTCTGCTAAGTCTACAGGTACTGCATTTCCCAACTGCCGCATATTCTCGCCCCAACTGCCCGGAAACAGATAGTTGTCTGGAAAAGTCTGAAGTCTGGCACTCTCTCGAACGGTAAAGTAGCGAACTTTTTTGTCGGGGTACGCAAGCATATTCTCGCCGCCAGGCACCCCATGATCACCTGCCTTGAGAGTTTTTGCCGGCTCGTCCAGTACGCTTCCCGTATGGCCTTTATAGCTGCGAGCTCCCGAGATCAATCGGTGATTAATTCGCTCTGCTTCAGCCTTCTCCTCGATTGGGTCAGGTAAATCTGAGATAGCATCTCGTACGGTTCTCCACGGCTTGTCGAAAGGTAGAATACCTTCAACTAAGCGAGGCACTCGCGACTGCATGCCACTTGGTAGACCTGGTCGATTCCGTTTGGCGATTTTGTGGATATCCCAGTATTCCCCTGTAACCCACTGCTGAACAAGCAAGGCTTCTTGCGAGTGCGTGGCCTCTGGAAACGACCAATCCATCCCTAGATCCGACCGGAACCCGACTATGAAGACCCGTTCTCGCTTTTGAGGAACACCAAAGTTCGCCGCGTTAAGCATGCGGAAGATTACACGGTAATGAAGGCCTTTTTCCCGACCGTACGTATGGTGCTGTTCTAAAAGAGAGAGATGATCTGTCCAATCCTGAGATTCGACGCGAGATACCTCCGGATAGGTCAGTTGAAGAATTATGTATTCGAAGTATTTGGCAAAAGACTGCCTAAGCAAGCCCTTAACATTCTCGAACATGAAAACTCGGGGCCTTAGTATTTGCACTGCTCGAACGGCTTCTGGGAATAAATTTCGGTTATCTTGAAAACCTCGATGCTTACCACCCAGGGAAAAGGGCTGGCATGGCGGTCCACCAGCTAACAAGTCCAAGTCGTGCCCAACGGTGGAGTAGTCAAAAGCACGAACATCTCCCTCAAACAATGGCCAGTCGACTACTGTTGGAACTCCGCGACGTTGGTTCTCTCGAATTGTTGCACACGCATGCTTATCGCGTTCGATGACCGCATCATGCTTGAAGCCGGCAAGGGCAGTTCCGATAGCAAGACCACCAGCTCCGGCGAAGAGTTCTACCGATTTCATCGATCCGTTTCCAAGAACTTCTTGATACGCTTCGTCAATACGGTTCTTTTTTTCAGTTGGCACTCCCATATTATCAGAGCATTCCATCCGAGGTCACTGAGTTTGCGCTGACTAGCAACGTCGCGCCGCCTATTGCCTTCCAGCTTTGGAAGCCAAAACTCAAGCCGGGATCTAGGCATCCGATATTGTCGACAATTTATGTGTTGATGCCAAAAGCATCCGTGGACGAAGATGACTTTCTTACGCGAAGTGAATACCAAATCCGGATGCCCTGGAAGCGAACGTGAGTGAAGTCTATATCTGAACCCGAGGGCATGAACTAGTCTGCGTACTATCATCTCCGGCTTCGTATCTGCGCGACGTATGAGCCGCATTCGCTCACTTCGCTCCGCCGGTGAAAGCGGGTCATGCGACCTGAGGCCCCTCCCGACAGCAGAATCCTCTGAGGAAATTTGATTTCTCGGAATCTTTTTCACGCCAATAAAAATCATGCCGATACTTCAACTTCGCTCATTGCGACTAGTCCACACTTTTCAGCGGTTTGAATAAGGGAACCGTCGAGCGCGACAACTTCAATGACAAGTTTAACTGGTAGAATCGAAGCTGCCGACCGGCAGCTTGCGATAAAGATTCAACGCGATGAGAAAATACTCACGAGTCCATCTAACGCTGGAGGCCTTAGACATGGCGGCAGTGTAGCCAAGGCGCCGCGCTGACGCGAAGCGAAAGCCATGTTGATGCAAGAACTCTTTCTAGAAGGTGCAGCGACCTCTCGAGCGTAAACCTTGCCGCTCTAAACCTGACCTGGGTAGCATTCCAACCCGTAAGATTCTCAACGCTTAAGCCTCAGACACCCGAGCTGTGGAACTGTTTTGATGACCTCGATACTCGCTAACACCTACTTCTCTGGCGCCGGGCTCATGGACATCGGCCTCCAAGCTGGCGGTCTGACATTGCAGCAAAGCTTTGAGATCGACGCTCTCTGTTGCGACACCCTGCGTCAGAACTTCTCACACGAAGTCGTCCAGTGTGACATCACAAAGAAGCTCGTTCAGTCTGAAAAAGAATGTCAGGTGATGGTGGCCACTTATCCGTGCACACGGTATTCACCGATTGGTGACATTCACGGGGTGCGCACCGGAGATGATTTGTTCCTGCATTTCTTCCGGCACGTTGCCATCCGCAGGCCCGAGCTTTACGTGGTTGAGAACGTTCCGGGCATGAAGAAATTTCCTGTCGTGATGGAAGCTATGACAAAGCTCCCGGACTACTACGTACACGTTGCGTGTCCGGTCAAGTCTTCGACTTGGCTGCCCCAAAAGAGGGACAGGCTAATCATAATTGGCAGTCGGCGCAGCTTCGCCTGGCGCGAGCCGGAGGCGGAAAGGGCTGTCACGCTGGCGGAGATACTTGAACCTGAGCCCGCGCCGCACATTCCGGATTACGTGGGTCGCCGACTTGAGGGCAAGTATCGTGATCGCCCGATTGTCAGCGATCCGGAACGTGGGGACATCGCACCCACCTGCGTGGCGCATTACGCCAAAGACTTAAGCACGAGACTGGTTGCGGACCGGCGTTTTCCCAATGGAGCGCGGCCGTATACGGTTCGCGAGTACGCACGGCTGCAGGGCGTGCCGGATAGTTTCACTTTCGCGGGAGCTACACGGACGCTTACCGAATGATTGGTAATGGCGTTTCCGTTCCGGTGGGAAAATGGATTGGCTCTGAGGTTACACGGTATTTCCAATAAAACGGACGATCCACGAAACCACACGAACTGGCACCAAAACAATCTTGGTTGGTGTCGTTTCGTGTGGGTTCGTGGATCGTTCGCTGCCAGGTCCTGTGCGTGTCCGCAAAGATTGAACCCACCCGCTACCGAGATTGTGTGAAAACTCTTGCGCGGGTGTCATGAAGCCAAGTACCACCTCGCAGTAGCGGGGGGGTTCTTGATTCAAAACATGAAGTGGATTCGAGTTTGAAGTGCAACGAGGTTCG
>JBBPIC010000018.1:0-5474 GCA_038040525.1 Acidobacteriota bacterium
TCGCCAATCAGTATCAATGGTGTTCCGCGGCATGGTTTGAACGCACCGCGCCCTTTTCTGCCGTCAAGAGCATTTACAGCTTCAAAACTGACAAGTTGAACATCCACGATGACTACTGATCCCTGAGCAGGAGGCGTCTCTTTGGAGTGCGGCGGCCCGGCGCCGCTTTGGCCGCGGCGGCCTGGCGCCGCTTCGTGCCAAGGATTCAACTCAAATCGTCGAGATGGCTCACGGTTGGACCAAAGCGCCGCCTGGCCGGCGCACTCCAAAGAGGAGGTTCAAACTGATTTAACTTCTCAAGTCTTCACCTCAAGAATTTCTCAACCCCGATAATTATCCTGTGATCGTCGCTTTGGCGATACCGTCAACATCTCCCACAAACCCCTCAGCAATAGCTCCGCACGACGTCCCAACCTCGTCGGACTTGGCAGCGCTTTTGGCGTGACCCTGCTTAAAGATGATTCGCCGCTGTATTCCAGTGAGTGCAGGGATAACCAGGAGGAGAACATGAATACAAGGAAACTATTTTTGATTAGAGGACCAAATATTGCTCGGGGGAGGACGAGGCCATGGATAATAGCTGTAGGACTTATCCTCGCGGCCAGCGGTCTGGGTTTCGCCGCATATTTCCAGAGCTTCGAAACGGATACGTTTGATTGGACTGGGGCCACGAGGGTTTCTACCCTCACTCACGGTGTGCCCTCAAAGACTGGCTCATGGCACGCCGAAGACCAAAATTTCAGCGGAAGCACGTTTACCCGTTGGAGCGGTTACAGCAAGACTTTCCCACCCGGTGGGTACACAACAACGATAGACATCTATCTCGACATCGCGCCCCCATACATGAATGGCGGCATCACACCCTACGCGAATGACACCCGGTTTGATTGGTCGTCTGCGATTAACACACCTAACTGCACGCACCTGCGCGACTTTGTCTTTAATGCCGGTTTCTACACGGACACGGACGTAACCGGAACCGGTCCGCGCTTTGTCATTAGCGCGAGCAACAATGCCGGCCGAGGTAGCTCCTTTCCGAAGAATGGCGCGCGGATGCCTTACACAATCAATGTGGAAGGTTGGTACACCTTCGAGCACCGCTTTCGCGATAACGGTTTCGGAGTGTTGGCCGTTGACTTGACGATCAAAAATGTCGCCGGCATCCCGCTGATGATGTGGACACTGAGTGATCCATCCGATGTTATTGGAAGCACCGTCGGCGGTAACCGCTACGGCTGGATCGTTACCAATGAGTTTCCGTTCCTTGCTTTCGACAACTCCGCGCTGGTCGGTTTCCAGGACTATTGCACGGTTCCACCAAGCACTGCCGGCGCCAAAGTCACAGGTGGCGGCTGGATCGAGGTGATTGGTGGCAAGGGAACGTTTGGGCTTACTTCGCAGGCAAAGAATGGGACACCAGGCGGTAACCTGACCTATCAGGATCACGGGACTCTAAGCCGGACTGTAAAAAGCACTGCCATCACGTCTGTCGTGGTCAGCGGCAGCTGCGCGCAGATTCTTGGCACGGCGACAGTAAACGGAAACGGATCTTTCGGCTTCCAGGTAAACGTGTGCGATAACGGCGAGCCTGGGAAAGATTCTGACACCTTTAGCATCAATATGAGCGACGGCTATACCGCAGCCGGCACGCTTCGTGGCGGCAACATCCAGATTCACTAAGAAAGGAGGCAAGGAATGAAAAGATTAGTTTGTGCAACTCTTATCGTTCTCGGGATGGTTGCGTTTGCTTTCGCACCCACTCCGACGACAGCCGCCACTGAAGGTGGCACGATCACCGGCACAGCGCAGGGGGTCTTTCCGGCCGGCACGGCCCTGGGCCCAGTAGCGCTCGACGGTCTGCAACTCGGAACGGGAGTCATCACGGATACTGACGGCTCCTCCGTTGGCAGTTTCCATGTTGTGCTCATAGGACGTTCGCTGGTTGGGCAGCGTCAGGAAATCACTGTTGACGGAAAGGTCAGCCAGGGCACGGTTGACGAGAACGGGTCCGCCAGTTTCAGCGGTATCGCCAGTCTCGACTTTGGAGATGGCGCACCCTTGCGGCCCGGCGTCCCCTTCAGTGTTACAACCTCAGCAGGCAGTCTGGTGTTGGCTATTGAGTCGACGACATTGCCGGCGGCCAGTTTGACTGGAGGAAGCGTCACTATCGAATAATTGCACTCTCAGAGTGTGAAGTAGGCGACAGCGCGCGCCAACAAAATGTCGATCGAGTTCAATCGCGTGCGGAGGTGGGCCCGATCGATATGTTGGGGAACGCTGTCGCCCGCTTGCCGGGCTGGCGTGTGCGTCCAGGCATTCCTGGGGCTTTGGAGTGCGGCGGCCTGGCGCGCTTCGTTCCCAAGCATTTCGCCTTAATATAGATCCTGATAGCTGCGGTTGGACCGAAAGACCTTAGGGCCCGACCGGCGCGTTCTTGTTTGCATAAAAGACGACGTTGTTGAACGGGACAATTGGGCCTGACATACCAGTACCATTAAAGACGAGACTCACATCGGAGATGCCGGCCTGCGCGCCAGGCGCCACACTAATGCCAAGGTTTTCGTTGTTTCTGATGGTGGTGTTTCTGACAAAAACCTGACCCGCAGCAACGTTTAGACCATTCCTTGTGAAGCCGTCGATGATCGTGTCCTCAATCGAAACTTTACTAGCGGCGATGACGTTGATGCCATGCGTGCCCGTTCCCACGCCATTGATCGAAAGCCCGCGGATGCGAACCGACCTGGCCGTGTCGGCTGCATTTGTGATGTTGATTGTTATCCCAGTACTCCCGCTGCCTGCAACAACGCTGGCCATCGTTCCAGTACCATCGATCGTAACTGACTTGGAAATAACGATGACGCCGTAGCCGCTTGGATCGAGGACACCGATTTCGCCCCCGATAGCCGTCTTCGCTATTGCCCCGGCGAAGGTCCTGCAGGGTGTGGTCCGCGAACAAGGGTTGACGTCGTCGCCGACGCCCGACACCCAGGTCCTGGATGCCTGACCCTGGGCAACTGAAGCAGTTACGGCAACGATAATCACAACGACGCAAAGGTGCAGGGTTGATCGAAGATTAGTCATAGTGTTTTCCTTCGGTAAGCTGAACGTGAGAGCCCCTGCTTTATGCCCAGAAGTGGATCGAGCAAATCCGGATAACTCAGAGAGCCTGTCGAGCAGCCGACGACGAGGAGAGGAGATGCTAATAGGCGGACACCTTGCTAGTCCCGCCGGCCGTTACTGTCACATCCTCTACTGTCACATCCATGGCTTGGGTGAGATGATCGCCGGCTGAGTCGGTCAACTTAAAGAAGGGCGTGGAAGTCCCCGGCGTTTTTGCAGTTCCGGATAGGTTTCCGGCACTGTCAAAGGTGAGACCCTGAGGAAGACTCCCCTGTGTAATCTCAAATGTATAGGGTGGCGCGCCGCCACTTGCCTCTAAAGGAACGTGCTGAAATACCCCGACTGTGAACTGCGGTATGCTTTCGGTGATAAACGTTAGAGTGGTTGGCATGTTGGTCTCCTTGTGGTTGAGTGATTCAGACTCAAGGTCACTCGGTGCGTGAGAATGCGAGGGCGTAATCCAGTCGATGACGGGCGAATGGTAAATCGTAAATGGTGAATAGTAAATAGCTGGGAGAAGTAAGCGGTAGGCAGTGAAACGATCCACGAAATCACACTAAGCAGCACTAAACGTCTTTTCGTGAAATTTCTGTTGCGCCTACAAGAGTCATGGCTAAGCTCCTATACCTGGTGGAACATTCGGTGCCGGCGCCAGTATCGCCGGCAGCAATTATGTCGCGGTGAACAGGCAGGAATGCCTGTCCTACTTGGCGCCGGTCACGCATAGGTCATCGCCGCCGTATTCGTAAACGCGCAATATGAGCTTACGCACTTTTCCGGAACCAGGAACGATCCTACGAAAGGACACGAAATGACCCGAACTCAGGGCTCTTTTTCGTGCCGCTCAGGTTTCAGAGGTGGCGACTAAAACGCGGATAGTAAATCGTGAACGGTCAATAGTAAATAGCGGAAAAATGCCCCTTTAGTCCTAAGTTGCTTCGCACGCCTGCGGCTTCGCCGCCGCACAGTGCGGAAAGGCTCTGCCTTTCCGTGAGCGACTTTAATGTTTGCATCGAGGCTGCGCCTCGATGCAAGAGAGGCGTAGCCTCATCGTGTTAGAAGTGCTTACGGTGAGGCAGAGCCTCACCGCAGTGTGCGGCGGCAGAGCCGCGAGACACTTTCTGTGCGGCGGCTTGGCGCAGCTTTGTCGAAAAGCAAGCAAATAATGTTGTTGAGAAGCATTCAACTGACACGAGTCGTATAGCTACAGGGCCAAAGCGGTGCCAACCGGGGTCCCCGGCGCGTCAGCCGCGCTGGGGTGGTGGATCGCCGCACACCAAAGGAGATGCCTCCCGTCGAACAGGCTATTGACGCGTTAGGCTTTCGAGTTCGTCGGCAGTGCGCGGCCAGTCGGCGCGGAGCAACCGGGAAAGGGAGCGATCGGCCAGTAGCTTTCCGGCCGTTTGGCAAACGGGACAATAGTTTGTTTCGTTTGAGGCGTAGCGAATGCGTTGAATCTTTGCACTGCAACGCGGGCAAGGTTGTTGGTATTTGCCGTGAACGGCCATCTCGGGGCGAAAGGCTGTAACGTTTTCCGGGAAGGCGAGCCGGTTGCTGCCACTTCCGATACTGACTGGCTCCTCACTCATTGTCGGAGTAATAACAAGACGACTCTTGCGTGCGGTCCGCAAACTAACAGTTTGCGTTACGAGTTCGGAGCGGAGTAGGTTGGTCCACCGGGTCAGGGTCGCGCGCGTTGAGTTGAAGAGCCGTTCGATTTGCTCAGCAGTGAGTTTTTGAGTAAGGGCAATGGGAGAGAGATGGGCGTCCCAAAGAATTTCGTCGGAGTAGGCGTTGCCGATGCCGCTGAAGAGACGCGGGTCAGTGAGTGCGCGCTTTAAAGTGTGATTCGCAGACTGAAGCATTGCAGTAAAGCTCTTGAGGTCAGTTTCAAAAATTTCCAAGCCACCGGGATTGAGTCGCTGGAGTTCAGATTCACCCTGGACCACGTGAAGGGAAGCACGACGCTGGCTGCCGGCTTCGGTGAGGGAAAGGGTTCCATTGCTGAAATCAAACGTAGCCAACCGCACCTTGGACGGCTTGACCGGACGCGCGTGCCAATGAAGACGGCCGGCGATCATTAAGTGCAGGACCAGCCAGAGATCGCCTTCGAAGCCCACGCCTATTCGCTTTCCCAGCCGGCGCAACTCGATAACCTTGCGACCTTCAGCGTCGGTGATCGGTGGGACCGCGGTGCGCAGCAGAAACGGGGAGGCAACCAAGACGCGCTTAAGTGTTTCACCGAGGATGCGTTGCTCGAGAGCTTCGATGTAGACGGAGATGTCCGGAAACTCGGGCATTCGTGAGTGAACAGGTGTTTAGAGTACAACCTTCAGGTTGCGTCTTCGCAACCA
>JBBPIC010000018.1:5574-106536 GCA_038040525.1 Acidobacteriota bacterium
CAGAAGCTTGTTGCGCGCCACGCAAGCTAAAGCTTGTACTCTATACGCCTGTACTTATGCACCTCTAACAGGTGTTTAGAGTACAACTTTCAGGTTGCGTCTTCGCAACCACAGAAGCTTGTTGCGCGCCACGCAAGCTAAAGCTTGTACTCTATACGCCTGTACTCTATGCACCCCTAACCGACCTTCACCAATTGTTTTCCTAAGTTTTCGCCGCTGAAGAGTCCGATGAAAGCCTGCGGCGTGTTGTCGAAGCCCTCGACGATGGATTCGGCGTATTTGAGTTTACCTGCAGCCAACCACTCGGCCATCTGCATCACACCTTCCACAAACCTCGGCGCGTAGTCGCTCACTATAAAACCCTTCATGAACGCGCTATTGACTAAAAGATATGGCTGCGGTCGTGGGCCAGCGTTTGGTTTATCCAGGTTGTAAACTGAGATCTGGCCACAGATGATGATGCGTGCGCTGTGAGCAATGAGTGGTAACACGGCGTCGGATACTTCCCCGCCCACGTTGTCGAAATAAACGTCGACTCCCTTCGGACACGCTTCCTGGAGCGCTATCCGGATGTCGTCAGTCTTGTAGTTAACCACTGCATCAACGCCCAGTTCCTCGCGCAGATAGCGATTTTTCTCGTCGCTGCCGGCAATGCCCACCACGCGGCAGCCCTTTATTTTCGCAATCTGGCAGACAGTCATCCCGACTGCCCCTGCGGCACCCGAAACGACGACAGTCTCGCCTTCCTTTGGTTGGCCGATGTCGAGCAAACCGAAGTAAGCAGTCAGCCCCGGCATACCCAGCACGCCGAGAGCTGTCGTTACAGGGCCCATGCGCGGATCGACTTTTCTCAACTCCTTAGCTTTAGCAATGTTGTAAAGCCGCCACCCGAGCATGCCGGTAACGATGTCGCCAGGTTGAAATGATGGTAAACGGGATTCGACTACTTCGCCGACTACGCCGCTCGAGATCACTTCGCCGAGTTGAAATGGGGCAATGTAGGAGCGACCTTCACGCATGCGGCCACGGAGGTATGGATCAACGGAGATGTAGAGGGTGCGCACGAGAACATCTCCATCTTTTAGTGTCGGCACCTCTGTCTTGACTAGTTGAAAGTCGTCGACTGTTGGCATTCCGGTTGGGCGTGTGGCCAGCCGGATTTCTTTGTTTTGCATGTGGGGATAATAAAGCAAAACGGGAGGGGAAAGTAATGAGCGATGGGTAACAGGCAAGGGGGAAGGGGGAAGGGGGAAAGGGGAAAGGGGAAAGGGGAAGGTGGAAGGGGAAAGGGGAAGGTGTGAGAGTGATGAACGAGCTGCCCGGGCTCCCCATCAAAACGATCAGTAATCCCTAACCCTTACCCTTTCCCCTTTACCCTTTCCCCCCTTTCCCCCTTTACCCTTTCCCCCCTTCCCTTCCCCCATCGGTGGCGGGTTAAGACCTAGCCTCATATCCGCAACTCAGCTAAAATCCCCGCGATCAAACCTAACAACATGTCGCAGATCACCGCGCTCCCCTAATGGGCTCAACGCTTCCGCCAGGCACAAAACTCGGCCGTTACGACTGGCTCGAGTTACACCATCGGCGCGCGGAGCGACTTCATTAGCACCAAGGCTTCAGCCCGGTGATGACGGTCAGGGCGTGAAATGGGGAGCCGTTTAAATGGTTTTGGTTATGGATCAGAATAAACCGTCTCATGCGGCTTGCCGCCGCACACTGCGGTAAGGCTCTGCCTTACCGCAGGCCTCCCTCCCCCCATTTTCCTGAGGCTCAGCCTCAGGAAAAGGTGAATGAGGGGCGGTCTACGGTAAGGCAGAGCCTTACCGCAGTGTGCTGCGGCAGAGCCGCGCCTCCGGCCAGACTTATTGAGGCCCTTGGATCAGGCGGTTCAAGGATTGTCTCGGCGGCTCCAGTCACCGGGCTAAAGCCACGGTGCTAATGAGATCGCTCCGCGTAGATTTGTTTCACAAAGGACCCACAGAGAGTTGCGTCAAAACGACACCACATGGAGGAGAGTCAAATGAAAAAGACCGTCACCGGAGTTTGTCTTGGACTTCTAATCGCCGGGGCTGGCGCCTTCGCCCCGGCCCAGGTACCAGATCAGGCACACTGGCCGCAGTGGCGCGGGCCCTTCTTTAACGGCATGGCCCGCGGCGACGCGCCGACTGTCTGGAGCGACACCAGCAACATTAAGTGGAAGGCTGACATCCCCGGACGCGGCTATTCGACGCCGGTCATCTGGGGAGACAAGATATTCCTCACTACGGCAATCCCGACTGGCAAACCCGCCCCGGCTCCTCCCACAACGGACACCTCCGCATCGCCAGCGGCTAATCAGCAGACGAGCCAGGGCGGCGGCACGCAACAACGCCGTGGCCGCGGGCCGGGCGGCGATACCGGCCCTCAGGTCGAGCACAAGTTCGATGTTCTTTGTCTGGATCGCAAGACCGGAAAACTGTTGTGGCAGAAAACGGCAAAAGTCGCGCTCCCCCACGAAGGTTACCATCGCACCTACGGCAGCTTCGCCTCCAATTCACCGGTCACCGACGGCAAATATGTTTACGCCTCGTTCGGATCGCGCGGCATCTACGCTTACGACTTCAGCGGAAAGTTGGTGTGGGAGAAGGACCTCGGCGTGCAGATGAAAATGCGTCTGGGGTTCGGCGAAGGGACGGCACCGCTGCTGATCGGCGATCGGCTCGTCCTTGTCTTCGATCACGAGGCTGATTCCTTCATCGTCTCTCTGGACAAACGTAGCGGCAAAGAACTGTGGCGAGTGCCGAGGGACGAGCGCAGCTCGTGGAGCACACCGCTGACGGTTGAGCACAAGGGCCGCAAACAAGTCGTCGTCACGGGCACCACCAAAGTGCGCAGCTACGATCTCGAAAACGGCAAGGTACTTTGGGAGTCTGCCGGCCTCGGGAGCAACCCAATACCTGTCCCGGTCAACCAGGATGGCGTCGTCTATGTGATGAGCGGGCATCGCGATCCGCGGCTAATGGCGATCAAATTGGGGAAAGAGGGCGATCTCAGTGGATCGGATTCGATTGTGTGGAGTCACACGCGCGGCATCTCCTATACGGCGTCGCCGGTTCTTTACGACAACAAACTCTACGTAGTGACCGACAACGGAATGATCAGTCTTTTCAACGCGACAACAGGAGAGCCCCACTATGCGCAGGTTCGTTTGCCGAAGGCTTACAACCTGAAGGCATCGCCGGTGGGAGCAAACGGCAAACTGTATTTGGCGACTGAGGACGGAGACGTAGTGGTGGTGAGGATGGGCGAAAAGTTTGAAGTGATTGCTACCAACACGCTCGAGGACCAGATTTTCATCGCGACGCCGGTCATCGCTGCTGGTGAGCTGTTCCTGCGTGGACAGAACCATCTGTTTTGCATTAGTCAGAAAAAGTAACTTGGTTGGTAGTGTCCTGCTTTGAATAATCTCTGTGCGTCCTCTGTGTTCTCTGTGCCTTTGTGGCGAATCTTACGTACCAAACGCTCACCATAGAGGCACAGAGAACACGGACGTTGTACAGGACGGCTTAGGCCGCAATGAGATGACGCACGGGGCCGACGAAACATCGCTCCGCGGAGCGATTCATTAACACCGTGGCTTCAGCCCGGTGATCAAGGGAGAGGGATCAAATTGGAAACCGTTTCAGCGGTTTATGTGGTGAATCCAAGAATAAACCGTTAGAAACGGTTCAAGGAGTCCCTCGGCGGTTCTAGTCACCGGGCTGAAGCCACGGTGTTAATGAAATCGCTCCGCGTGGTTATTTTGTCAATCATGAAAAGCCCAGCTCGCCGCAAGCGTGTAACGGGCTGGGCCACTGTTTGCAAATTTGATGGGCATCACCGAAGGTACAAAACTCGGTCGCTATGAAATCCGCTCCATGATTGGCGCGGGCGGGATGGGCGAGGTCTATCGCGCGTACGACGCCAAGCTCCAACGTGAGGTGGCCGTAAAAATACTCCCGGCTGCCGTCTCCGGGGATCCGGCTCGGCTGCAACGCTTCGAGCAGGAAGCTCAAGCTGCCTCCCGGCTCAACCACCCGAGCATCCTTTCCATCTATGACGTGGGCGCGCACGATGGTGTCTACTTCATCGTCTCCGAGCTGCTCGACGGTGAGACATTGCGTGCGCGCATGCGCCGCGGCCTGCTCCCTGGGCGCAGGGTGTTTGAATTCGCCGCCCACATCGCAAGTGCATTGGCCGCCGCACACGAGCGCGGCATCGTCCACCGCGACCTGAAGCCCGAAAACATCTTCATCACCAACGACGACAAGGTGAAGATTCTGGACTTCGGCCTGGCCCGGCTCATGGACCAACCCGGCCGGGACGAAGTGGACACGCAAGCTCCCACAAATCTCAAGACCGGGCCGGGCGTCATGCTCGGCACAGTAGGCTACATGTCTCCGGAGCAGGTGGACGGACGGCCCGCAGACCACCGTGCCGACCTCTTCTCTTTCGGTGCGGTGCTTTACGAGATGCTCACCGGTCGGCGGGCATTTCGCGGCGATTCAACCATTGACACGCTGAACGCGATCCGCGAGGAAGAGCCGCCGGAGCTTTCGCAGTTCAATGAGAACGTGCCGCCGGGCCTGGGTCGCGTTATTCAGCGCTGCCTGGAAAAGAAGCCGGAGCGACGTTTCCAGTCGGCCAGCGATCTGGCTTTCGCGCTGGAGGCGTTTTCAGAGAGACCGAGCACTTCCAGCCAGGCCATGGGCGCGCACCCCGCGCCGGTGCGACGAAAAATCAGTCGTGAGTTGATTGCTTGGGCTCTTGCGGGCGCACTCTTGTTGGTCGGCGCCACACTAGCGTTTCTCTACCTTCAGCGTGCGCCCGCCCAGTTGCAGCAAGCCGCGCGCTTTTTAATCTCCCCGCCGGAGAAGGCGGCGTTTACTTACTCCGAAGAAAGCAACACGCTGAGCCTGTCGCCGGACGGTCAGCGGTTGGCGTTCAGCGCGAACTCAGTAGGACGAACGCTGCTCTATGTGAGACCACTCAATGCGCTCGAGGCGCAACCGCTCCCTGGAACGGACGGGGCGTCGTCGCCGTTCTGGTCCGCGGATGGCCGTTTTATCGCTTTTCTCGCCGAGGGCAAGTTGAAGCGGGTCGAAGCGACGGGCGGCGCGCCGCCGCAAATAATTTGCGACGTAAAAGAGCGCACGATTACCGGAACGTGGAACCGCGAGGGCGTGATTCTCTTTTCCGTGTTTGGCGGCAACTACGGAATTTATCGCGTGGCCGCCAGCGGGGGCGCGGCGACGCAGGTCGTCGAAGACACCGGGGCGCGCCGGGACGACCGGCGGCGCGGGGCGCCGAATTGGCCGCAATTCCTGCCCGACGGTCGCCGCTTTTTGTACCGCGCATGGGCCAGTAACGGGCTGGCGCACATTTTTGTCAGGTCATTAGATTCTGAGGAAGACCGGGCCGTCGTGTCAGCCAGCTCGTTGGCGATGTATTCGCCGCCGGGTTATCTGCTCTATGTGCAGCAGGGGACGCTGTTGGCCCAACCGTTTGACGCCACCAGCGCGCAGGTCAAAGGCGAGCCCTTTCCGATCGTCGAGCGAGTCAAATATCTCAATCCCACCGGCAACGCCGCCTTCTGGGTTTCGGAGAATGGAGTGCTTGCCTATCAGTCCCGCGCTGATGTTGCGCGGCTCGTTTGGTTTGATCGGAGCGGGGAGGAGAAAGGGCAGGTCGGCGCGCCCGGCGAGTATGGAGGGTTGCGCCTTTCGCCGGATGCGCAACGAGTCGTGGTGAGCATGGCCCACCCGCGTTCGAGCGCGGGTGTGCACGATCTTTGGATTTATGAGCTGGCGCGTAATACGCCGACGCGGTTCACCTCCGACATTGAAGGTGATGACGCGGAGTGGTGGCCCATCTGGTCGCCCGATGGCCGCCGGGTAGTTTTCGCCACAGATGTCGGCGGACCTCCCCATTTGTATCAGAAAGCTTTGAGCGATACCGGAGGAGGTGAACAACTGCTGCCCCTAAGCGGCATTCAAATTCCGAATGACTGGTCTGCCGACGGCAAATTCATTGCGTATGAAGAGAGCGGCGCAAACGGCGGCATGGACTTATGGGTCTTGCCGCTCTTCGCCGAGCGCAAACCGGTACCATTTCTACAAACGCAGTTCAGCGAAACGCAAGCTCAATTCTCTCCGGACGGTCGCTTGGTCGCTTACGTTTCAGACGAGTCGGGCCAGCCCGAAGTCTACGTCCAGCCCTTTGAAGGCTCGGGCGAGAAACGGCGCATCTCCACCGCTGGCGGCGCACGCCCCCGGTGGCGCCGCGACGGCCGGGAGCTTTTTTACCTGTCACCCGACAACAAACTGATGGTTGTTTCGGTGGCGATCGGGCCGACCTTTGAGGCCGGCGCGCCTCAAACACTTTTCCGCATCAACTCGGGAGTGTGGCAGGACTATGACGTCACCGCCGATGGCCAGCGTTTTCTGAGCAACAATGCAGCGGCCAGCGCGAACTCTTTGCCCATCACAATCGTGTTGAATTGGACGTCGGACTTGAAGCGATGACGATTACGGCAGGCACAAGACTCGGACGCTACGAAATTCGATCTCAACTCGGTGTGGGCGGGATGGGTGAAGTTTATCTCGCCGAAGACACTCGATTACATCGCAAGATCGCGTTGAAAGTCCTTCCGGCTGACGTTGCTGCCAATAAGGATCGAATGCGACGCTTCGATCAGGAGGCGACCGCTGCGGCTGCACTCAATCATCCCAACATCGCTCATATATATGAGATTGGTGAGTCTGAAGTCTGCGCGCGTAGCGCGTAAATCAGAACCGGGAGCGGTAGCGACCCGGGACCGCTTTGTTAAGAAATTTTCTTAGCAAAACAGACTAAAAGGAACCTCTGAATAAGTCTCGGCTTGGATTTGTACCGCGAAGCGGTTATGTAGTTTAGCCCAGGGTTGCCGCGTTGCGCGGCTACCCTGGGTAAAATAGTCTGACGATATTCAACCCCAACGGAGTCTGTCGGGAAAATAGATAATCGTCTTTCTCTGTGCATCCTCAGTGTTCTCTGTGTCTCTGTGGTGGCTGTTTTTCCTGGTAAATCCACCACAGAGACACAGAGTGCACAGAGATCGCACAGAGAGTTAAAGGTTATCCCGACAGACTCAACGGGGGTGGTAGATGCGCGGGTCCCGGAGGCAACTTCGCAGCAGGGTCGGCAATGCTTCTTAATACTCAGTTTCCTGAAGGATCCCTCGCTACCGCGCTGGGTTCTGTACTTGAATGGCGTTTCAGACGAAAAAACTCAATCTGCATCAGTCCTTGGCGATCTATGAGCTGTTTAATTTTATCCTTAGCCTTCGTCCGAAATCTGGCCCCGCCTTAATAAACTCGGTTAGAATTCCGGGTCTTTGGCTTCTGGCAATGCGATTTGGAATTATTGGCCGCACCTTTGTCGTTTACGATACTCCTTAGGTAGTAGGTCAGAGTCGGGTTAGCACGAATATCTTCGCGGACCGAAGTTGACTTAGCATCCGCCGCTACCGCGCTCAGTTCCATGATGAATATCTCCACCCGCCTTTTTAATGTCTATCGATAACCGACAATGAGTCTTAACCCGGGAACAAAATTAGGTCGCTATGAAATTCGCTCCCAACTCGGCGTGGGCGGGAGGGGGCGAGGTCTATCTCGCGCGCGATGCCAAACTGGATCGTAATGTCGCTCTGAAGTAGCGACGGGCGCTTGAGGCGCTTGATTTGACCCACGGGCATAGATTTCAAGGGAGACAGTGGCGGCAAAGATCCGGTCAAGACAATGCTCGACCTGCTACTCGCTCGAACTAAGAGTCTCTTTTCGTGCCGCTTCGTGTAATTTCCTAGCACCCCACGCGGGCTGCCCAAGCGGGGACCCCGCGTGGATCGTTATTAGTTTTTCAGCAGCCTGCTAGTCATGGAGATGATCATGAACAAACGTTTCGTGTGGTGTTTCCTTTTGGTGGTCCTTTTTCCGCTGGCGACTGGAGTACAGGCGCAGTCCGCTTCGATTACTGCGATCAAAGCCGGCCGGCTCATCGATCCGGAAACCGGGACGGCGGTTACCAACCAGGTAATCCTCATCGAGGGCGAAAAGATCACGGCGGTTGGTCCAAATCTGGCGATTCCTGCCGGCGCCATAGTTCTTGATCTATCGAAACTCACAGTGCTCCCGGGTCTGGTCGACGCGCATACTCACACAGCGCTGACATACAAAGAGCAACCGGAGAACAATTACTACTACCTCACTTACGTGATGGAATCATCTCCTTTGCGCGCGATTCAAGCCGCTTCCAATAGCATCCAACTTCTGAGCTCAGGCTTCACAGTTATTCGCGACGTTGGCAACAACGCACTCTACGCGGATGTGGCGCTGCGACAGGCAATCGAACAAGGCTGGCTTCCCGGACCCACAGTGATTCCTTCAGGACCGATGATTGGCAGTACTGGCGGGCAACTCTGGCCCACTCCGGAAATGTACAAGCAGCACAACATCATGTTTCCCGAGTACATTGACGCTAACAGTCCGGACGAGATCGTTAGAGCTATCCGCGAGAATATGTTGTTCGGCGCCAGAACAATCAAGTTATGTATTGACTGCAAGCCGTGGGGCTACTCAGTGGATGACATCAAGCTGGCGATAAGCGAGGCCGCGAAAGGCGGGTGTAAAGTTGAAGGGCACGTGCAGACGGCCGACGGAGCGCAACGAGCGATTGACGCGGGGATCTACATCATCGCGCACGGTAATGCGTTGACACCCGACCATCACCGTCAAATGGCTGAGAAGGGAATTTTCCGCGCTGGTACGGATACCCCGTTCACGAAATACCGGGGCAGCGAACCGGCCTTCAAACAGACAGTCGCAAAGTTGCGCGATGCCTGGGAGAAGAAAGTGCCGCTGACATTCTCGACTGACTTCGATTACTGGAACGAGCGGATGAAGGACGAGAAGACCGGCGAGTGGCTAACCCGTGGTGAAATGACAATCGCTTTCCTGCAAACCTGGAAAGCCGCCAACATCCCTGCGGCTGACATCCTTCGCGCGATTACCATTAACGGCTACAAAGCTGCCGATATAATCAAAGAGCGCGGACCGATTAAACCCGGCCTATTCGCGGATCTGATCGCAGTTTCAGGTGATCCACTCACAGACATTGACGCACTGCGAAACGTGCAGTTTGTCATGAAGAATGGAATGGTGTTCAAAAAAGAGGGAGTGATGACTCCTGAGAAGTTTTTTCATCCGGGTCCTGTGCGAACGCCAAGCGGAAGATGGACCAGGTAATCACCATAATCTTGCTCAAGACCAGCCGCACGAACGCACGGAGGGTGATCGTGGGATTGGATTTGTCGAAGGCGCGCGGGGTGAATTGCTCTAAACACCTGACATGTCAGGACACCGCCAGTTGATTCTGAATCTATTCCAGTCGCTTTCATCTCTGCTAAGATTACCGCAGTCTTCAACACAAAATACCCAGAGCCAGAGGATTCCCCCTGACTATCGACGCCGGAACACATCTTGGACGCTACGAAATCCGCTCGCAGCTCGGTGTGGGCGGCATGGGTGAGGTGTATCTCGCCGAAGACACAGCACTCAACCGCAAAGTGGCGCTCAAGATTCTGCCCGCCGATCTTGCTGTGAAACAGGAACGTATGGTGCGTTTTGTTCGAGAGGCTAAAGCGGCAGCGGCACTGAACCATCCCAACATCGCTCACATATACGAGATTGGCGAACAGGATGGCATGCACTTCATTGCCATGGAGTATGTCGAAGGCAAAACTCTGCGCGAAAAGATCCACCACGAACATACTGATTTAAGAAAGCTCATCAAGTATTTACAGCAGGTGGCCAGCGGTCTGGCCAAAGCCCACGCGGCGGGAATCGTGCATCGCGATCTGAAGCCGGACAACATCATGATCGCCCGCGAGGGTTACGCCAAGATTCTCGATTTCGGCCTGGCAAAACTAGTTGAGCCCGCCGGCATCGGGCCCAGCAGCGAAGTCGCGAGCGACGTCGTGACCGTGGAATGGGAGCACCAACATTCACTGCCGGGCAAACTGTTGGGTACGGTCGGTTATATGTCGCCCGAACAGGCGCAGGGAAAAATGGACGACATAGACCATCGCTCGGATATTTTTTCCTTCGGTTGCATGCTTTACGAAGCGATCACATTGCGCCGGCCGTTTCAGGGAGAATCGAAAGTTCAGTCGCTCTACCGGATTGTTTACGAAGCGGCCCCACCGCTGAAAGATCTCAACCCGTCCACCCCACCGGAACTGCAAAGGATTGTTCGGCGCTGCCTGGCTAAGGATCCAGAGGAGAGGTATCAGTCGATTCAGGATGTGGCGCTTGAGTTGAGGGAGTTGCGTCGCGAGCTGGACGACGAGACGCAAATCGATAGTACCGTTGCTTCCTCGATGATGGGGAGTGAGATCACACGTGCTTCGCATCTTGAGAGTTCGATTACTCCTACAATCGGGAGCGCAACAGTCACCAGTCTGGACCAGGCAGGCCGTCCGACCACCAGTGCAGAAGTGATCATTAGCGAGATCAAGCAACACAAGCGAGGAGTGATGCTGGGAATTGCAGGATTGCTGGTCCTGGCTGTGGCGGTAGCAGCGCTCTGGTACAGATTTGCCGGAGACACAACCGTTGCTCCTTTTCGCACCTTCAAGATCACTCGACTGACCACCGGTGGCAAGATCGGGAACGCCTCAATCAAGGGCTACACTTCAATCTCGCCTGACGGCAAATACGTTGTCTTCAGAACTACTGAGTTGGGGAAAGACAGCTTGTGGGTTAGGCAGGTGTCCACGGGCAGTCTGGTGAAAATTGTGCCTGACCTTACGGAGAAGATTGGCGGCACAACCTTTTCGCGGGATGGCGAGTTTGTTTATTACTCAACGTTTGATGATAACGATCCGGTAGGCACGTTATATCAAGTGCCTGTCCTGGGTGGCACTCCGCGCCGTATCATGGCCGGAGTCACCAGTTCTGTCACCTTCTCACCTGACGGCAAACAACTGGCTTTTGTTCGCCACTCGCCGGAGCAAACAGACTTGATAGCAGCTAGCGTGGACGGGACGGGGGAACGAAGGGTGGCTACGCGCAAATTGCCTGCCTACTTCTCCTGGGGTGGTGGACCAGCGTGGGCGCCCGATGGAAAAACAATCGCGTGTGGCGCCGGAATCTTTAGTGGCAACCTGGCAGCCACTGTCGTTTCCGTCGCGGCGACCGGCGGAACGGAAAAGCCGATCACGACTCATAATTGGGCGTCAGTGTCCCGAGTACAGTGGCAACACGATGGCACTGGATTGATCATTGCCGCCGTGCCGGAACTGACTTCGGCGGGGACGCAGTTATGGTATGTGTCGTATCCAGCGGGCGAGGTCCGCAGAATCACAAACGACTTGAATGCCTACGGCACTACCAGCCTTGGTCTAACTGCTGACTCGGAAACGCTGGTTACTATTCAGGCGGACAGGTCTTCTCAGATTTGGGTGGCGGCGGCCGGCGAGGATGCAAGCCAGGCGAAACAGATCACTCACGGCAAATATGACGGAGACACCGTGGCCTGGACCCCGGACGGGAAAGTTGTCTATACGGCCCCGTCGGGGGAACAGTTGGACATCTGGAGCATTAATATCGACGGTACGGATAATAAGCAATTGACCAGCGACGCTTACACTGAAGGGTTGGGATGCGTTTCTTCGGACGGTCGTCAGGTGGTGTTCAGTTCAAACCGATCCGGAAATTTCAATCTGTGGAAAATCGCTTTTGGGGACCGCGAGCAGCAACAGCTCACCCAGGGAAAGGAGATGGACTCTCAACCTGTGTGCTCCCCAGACGGACAGTGGGTTTTGTTTCGATCGTTTAGGCAAGGGAAGCCGACATTTTGGAAAGTCCGGTTGGCAGGCGGCGAGCCAGAGCAAGTGTTGGATAGGTCGTCTCAATGGGCCGCGATCTCGCCTGACGGTAAATTAATTGCTGTGCGCTTCTTCGACGAACAGAAAAATGCCAACAGAATTGCGGTGTTGCCGTTTGAGGGAGGCGCACCCATCAAGACCCTGGATGTGTCTGTAAACTTTCGTGACGTTGGGCTGGGATGGACAGGGGACAGCCGCTCGATCATCTACGCCGAAGGGCGGGACAGTGCTGACAACATATGGAGCATGCCGGTTGACGCCGGCCAGGTTAAACGACTTACTAATTTTGCCTCCGGCCTCATCTTCGCGTTTCAGGTTTCCAGCGACGGCAAACAGATTGCTATCTCGCGCGGGACGCAGACGGATGATGTGATTCTCCTGCGCGACTCTGAGTGATGGGTATGACGATCCACGAAGTCACACGAAATTTCACGAACGACGATTCGTGTTCTTTAGTGCGATTTAGTGGATCGTTTACCTATCTTTACAAATTGTGACTTACCGAATAAGGGTGCGCTTCCCGTTGTAATGCTTGACGCGTATAGTCGCCACAGATTTGCGACGCTGTTGTACCCCGGATAGACGGCCACCGCCTTAATGTCTCCCCACTTTTGTCCCGTCCTGACCCCGGAAGGCTTCCATGAGAAAAGTTCAATTTCTACTCCTGGTGTTGTTTGCCTGTACATCTGTCTACGGCAGCCAGCAGCAGTCCCCCACACAAAAACGCATCGTTACGCTCAGAGGACGGGTAGTTGACGCCCGCACGGGCGAGCCGATAGCGAAGGTGAGGGTCATCGCGAACGGCGTAGATCAAAGCACGACTACTGACGATGACGGAGGGTTCGCGCTGGAAAATATTCCGGTGGGCCAGTTGGATCTCTACATCACGACCGTAAATTATGGACTCGTAAAAAAAACCATCACGGTGCTCGAAGAGAGTCGCGAGTTTACTATCGCCCTCAACGAAGACGCCGCGGCTCTAACGGAGAGCGTTACTGTGGACGCCGGCCCATACGAAACCTCGCAGACGAATGCCGCCTCCGAGCAGACACTTAACAAGCGCGAGCTCCAGGCGCTTTCAAGTATTCTCCTCAACGATCCGCTGCGCGCCGCCCAGGCTTTGCCAGGTTCAACCACCAACGACGACTTCCGCAGCGAGTTCGCGGTTCGCGGTGCCGGGTTTGATCGCATTGGGCTCTATGTCGACGGCATACTTACGGACAATTTTGTGCACACGGTGGGCGGCGGCTACCTGGATACCGGTTCACTTTCGGTCATCAACGGCGACACGGTGAGCACGCTATCTTTGATGAGTGGAGCATTCCCGGCAAAGTATGGTGACCGCACGGGCTCAATCCTGGATGTAGAAACGCGTGAGGGAAACCGCGTCAAGCCGGCGGGCCGAATCTCGGCCAGCCTGAGCGGCCTATCCGGAGTGGTTGATGGTCCATTCGCAGACGGGCGCGGTTCGTATCTGCTGGCGGGTCGTAAAAGCTATGTGGGCTATTTGTTGAGGCGCATCAATGACCAGAATCAATTCACCAACAATCCGCCGATTCTCAGCTTTTCGGATTTCCAGGGGAAGGCCCTCTATGATGTTTCCAAACGGAGTCAATTGGGTTTTTCACTCATCTTCGGCAACTTTGTCTTCGACCGAAATCGCGACCGCGACCTGCTCGGCGACAACACAGTCTTTCGTGGCCACGCACGCAATCTGCTCCTCAATGCGCACTGGGGCTACACTCCAAACTCACTGGTATTCTGGCAGACACGCTTTTTTGGCCTGCGTACAAACTTCACGAACACAAACAACCAGGACATTAAACTTTTGGATGGAACGCGCACGCAGTATGGCGTTCGCAGCGACGTTAGCTTCGGCCTTGGGCGCGGGCACCGGCTTGAGACCGGGGTCTACATACGCTCGCTGAGTGTTAAGAGCGTGAACCAGTTTTTCAACTTTTCCACGGGAACGATTCAGGATTTCGCGAAATTAAATCGTCGAGGCACCGAAGCGTCGTTTTACGGACAGGACACCTGGACCAGCGAAAACCTGGGTTTAAGCGTCACGGGTGGCGGACGCGTCGAGCACAGCAGCGTCACCGGCGAGACTCTTCTGTCTCCTCGCGGATCATTCGTGTGGTCTATTGATAAGGACTGGAAAGTTCGGGCCGGCGCAGGGCGTTATTATCAATTCCCGGACTTTGAACAAATGTTTGGCCGGCTTGGCAATCCGGGTTTGCAGTCGGAGCGCTCGACACATTTCAACGCCAGCGTTGAGAGACGTTTCGGTGATCGAACGCGTTTTTTGGTTGAAGTCTATGACCGTGAAGACCACAATCTCTTCTTTAGTCTTTCCGAACCGAGGTTTGACGACAACGTCTATGATTTTAGGGAGGCTCCGTTTCAAAACTCTGTAGACGGGCACGCGCGCGGCATTGAGTTAACGCTACAACGCCGCAGCGCAAACCGGCTCACGGGCTGGGTCTCTTACGCCTACTCACAAACTGAACTTACGAATAGACAGCTCGGTCTAACTTTTGTCAGCGACACCGATCAGCGTCACACCGTGAATGCCTATGGGAGCTATCGCATCAACGAAACGTGGAACGTGAGCAGCGCGTGGCGCTACGGCAGCGGCCAGCCAATTCCCGGCTTCTACCGCCAGGTAGGCCAGGGATACTTTGTCACGAATGTGCGCAACACCACTCGTGTGCCGGCCTATAGTCGCGTCGACCTAAGAATAAACAAGGCCTTCCTTTTCAATAAGTGGAAACTGACACTGAACGGAGAACTCATAAATGCGCTGAACCGCAACAACCTCCGTTACGCGGGCTTTGAAGGTTATGGTTTTGGTGGGCGTGTCTTCGGCCAACTTGACCGCGTGCTTCCTCGACTGCCATCGGCAGGCGTAGTCATTGAATTCTAAGACCAATTTTGGAGTGCGGCGGCCCGGCGCCGCTTTGGCCCAGCTCCGCATGACTGTGCACAAAAAGTCAGATTTGGATTTGTACCGCGAAGCGGTTACGTAATTTAGCCCAGGGTTGCCGCGTTGCGCGGCTACCCTGGGTAAAAGAGTCTAACGATACCCAACCCCACAACGGGGTTGTGTTGGGTTCGAGAAGCAGGTGATTTAAGGTTATTGATTGACTGATACGTTCGATTTGCAGGTAGAGACGCAACCCCCGTTGGGGTTGAGCATCTTCCACTATTGGATCCCAGGGTAGCCGCGCAACGCGCCAACCCTGGGCTAAATTACGCAACCGCTTCGCGGTACAAATCACCCTCGGTCCGACAGAACCGAGTAGCGCCGGATGCTAAAGTCACCTTAGGTGATTTTGGCGGGAAATAGGAGAGTTCAGTGAAAACTACCGTGCGCGGCCGTCTGCTTCGAATACAGGTTATTCCAGCTCCGGCGCATCCACCACCCCCGCGGGGCTGCCCCGCCGGGGACCCTGGTCCGCGCTCGGTTCTGTAATGACTTGGCTAGCTCAAACTGACTCAAGGCCTCCCGTCTTGCTATATTCCCCAATATCGTGCATAGTCCCCCACAGTTAATCCTTCTCTCGCGCATCGACGGTGATGCGCCCCGCGCACAAAGATAGTTAGCGCTGGCGTTTGGATAGTTCGAGAGCAGGCTGATTTCAACTTCAGAAGCCGCTCTCTAGAGCATCCGAAAGCCGGCCCTTCGCTCCTACCGTTCGACCGAAGCCAATCCGATTCGTCAGCTTCTTTTATCCCCCCGAGGGGAAAGGTACATTTGTATGTCTATGAAACTTTACGTAGGAAATCTGGCTTTCGCGACCTCCAGCCAGGAATTGCAGGAACTGTTCGCCCAGGCTGGCACCGTGGAGTCGGCAAGCGTCGTGGAAGACCGCGACACCGGACGATCGCGTGGCTTTGGCTTTGTCGAAATGTCCAGCAAGGAAGAGGGCGAGGCTGCCATCGCTCAATTCAATGGCAAGGAAATCAATGGTCGGGCGCTGAACGTCAATGAAGCGAAACCCCGCGAGAATCGTGGTGGTGGTGGCGGACGTGGCTTCGGTGGCGGCGGTGGCAATCGCGGCGGCGGCGGCGGTTACGGTGGTAACCGTGGCGGCGGCGGTGGCTACGGCGGCGGCGGTGGCGGCAATCGCGAACCTCGTTGGTAAGCTTTATTGCTGACACGGCAAAGGCCGTCTCGGATTGAAGAGCGATTCGATCCACGAAATTACACGACGGGACACTAATTAGTTCGTGTTGTTTAGTGTCGTTTCGTGGATCGTCCGCTCATGTTTAATTTACAAGATGCGATCGCCATCAAGGATTGAGGTCGCACAAAAGGAGTTTATGAACTTTTCTCAACTGGGACTCTTGCCGGCGCAAGTGCGTAAGTGCGAGTCTCTCGGATACACCGAACCAACCCCGATCCAGGAACAGGCGATACCTGTTGTCCTCAGCGGCCAGGATCTTATCGGGTGTGCTGAAACAGGCACAGGCAAGACAGCCGCATTTCTGCTTCCCATCATTCTAAAGATCACCGAGAAGCCGCGACCCGGCGTCCGTGTTCTGGTGCTCGCGCCAACGCGCGAATTGGCAATGCAGATCCAAAAGAACTATGGCGAACTCAATCACGTGAAGTCCAATCGCGGCGTCACGGTAATTGGCGGCGCTAACATGCGAACGCAAATCTCAGATTTACGACGCGGCGCAGCGATTGTAATTGCCACGCCCGGACGTCTGCTTGATCTGATCGAACGCGGCGCAGTCAGTCTTTCAAACGTTGAATATTTAGTGCTTGACGAAGCCGATCGTATGCTGGACATGGGGTTTCTGCCGGCTATTCGCCGGATCCTGTCAATGCTTCCGGCAAAGCGGCAAACGCTTCTGTTTTCGGCCACGATGTCTTCAGAGATCGAAAAGCTGGCGCGCACAACGATGAAGGAACCCAAGCTGATTGAAGTCAGTCCTCGCGGAAAGGCGGCCTCTATGGTTGAGCAATTTGCTTATCCGGTGGCCCAGGAATCCAAGACGGCTTTGCTACTTGATCTGCTTGAACGCGAACGCTTTGAAAGAGTGCTGGTGTTCACCCGCACACGAAGGGGCGCGGAAAGACTTTCACATATACTGTCGGCCCGCGAGCACAGTGTTGGTCGCATACATTCGGATCGAACGCAACCGCAACGCGAATCTGCGTTACGCGGATTTCGAGATGGCCGCACACGCGTCCTGGTGGCAACCGACATTGCCGCACGAGGTCTCGATGTTGACGCTGTTTCTCACGTCATCAATTACGACGTGCCGGCGGCGCCGGAAGACTACGTGCACCGCATCGGACGCACGGGTAGGGCAGGGAATATAGGGCGCGCGATTACGATCGTCACACCAGTTGACGAGCTTTCAATGCGCGCGATTGAGCGGCTAACCGGTCAAGAGGTGAAGCGGGTAAACTTGCCGGGATTCGGCTCTACCGCGACGCGTGACGCGCAAAGAAAGCCTTTTACCCGTGCAACCACCCCGCGGGCAGTGTTTACGCGCTCATTTAGACCGCGACGAGCCAGCAGGTAAAAGACGACAGACGACCGTTGACGGTCGTCGGTCAATTTCAAAAGGAGAGAAATATTGGCAAGAGACGATTTGATTCCAGCGCAGGGCACCATCATAGATAAACAGCCCAATGCATTCTTCAAGGTTCAACTGGAAAACAGTGAACACGTAGTGTTGGCGGCGGTTTCCGGAAAGATGCGTAAAAACCGGATTCGTATCTTGGTAGGCGATCGAGTTAGCGTTGAGATGTCGCCTTACGATTTGTCGAGAGGCCGAATTACTTACCGGTACAAATAGACCTGCTTTTGGTAGTTGTGGGGCGTCACTTCGTGGGCGCCCGCACTTCCGCACGATCGGGCGCCCACGGAGTAACGCCCCTACATCCGTTCGATGTTTTCAGCGGGTTCCACGGTAATCGATCGAAAGCTCGACATGCGGACCAGACCGGGGGCGGCGCCTTTTGGCTTCGAAAGAAACTTCCTCTGGGTATAGTGAATATTGACTTTCGCGTCTTTGCTTGCCTGACTGAATTTTGCGGCTAGTTGAGCTGCTTCAACGATCGTGCGGTGAGGGATTTCCTTACGACTGGAATTTCGCACGATTACATGTGAACCCGGATAGTCGCCTGCATGTAGCCATAGATCATTTGGCCTCGCTTCACGAAACGTTAATCTGTCGTTGTCCCGCGCTGTTCTGCCCAAAATCACTTCATATCCATCGGAAGATATATAGCGCCGCATGCCAGGCAGGCTCCTGGATTTGTCTTGCTTCTTTTGGGCGGTGGTCTTCTTGTCTTTCGGGTCTTCAAACCCGGCCAGAGCTTCTTCATCGCGATCGGCTATTGCTTTCTCCAGCCTCGTTTGTTTCTTCGCAAGTTCTATAAGTTGGCGGTCGATTTCAATCAGCCTCGTTCCAATCTCTTCAATCGCGCGCTTGGATTTCGAGTAACGCGCAAAAGAAGCGCCGGCCGCTTCCGGCAAAGAAGTATTCGTGTCCAGATCCAACTCGATGGTAGGTGCTCCCTCAGCGTAGTAGTCCATTAACTTAACCTTGTCTCCAACGCGTACCGCATTTGAGATGTTCGCCAGGAGGAGATCTCCGAGACGTTTGTGTTCCTCGGGAGTACCGTGGGCGGCAAGATCCTTTTCGAGATTAGCCTTCAGCTTCTTTTGTTTCGCGATCTCTTTACGCGCTCTCGCCAGGATCTTTGCCGCGCGAGTTTCGAATACTTCACCAGCCTCCAGACTACGATAGTATTCGTCGGCCGCAGCTGAGATGGTCGGAAATTCTGCTCGAGAGATACGCACCCCCTCGACGATTGCCTTTGACTGAGATGGAGGACGATATGGATCGTTAACTTGTTGGCCGTCACCTTTAGTTGGTCGCAATGCGTGCGTTATCTTGCCCGCCTGATCCAACAAAAAGAGGTTGGCGGAGCGTCCAGTGAGTTGAGCGACCAGTACTCGATTTTGGGAATCGCCCAAGTCATCCGTAACGCTCAGAGAAAGCCTGACCACGCGTTCATCCTCGTCTTTGTTGACGGCCAACACATTTCCGCCAGCTAAAATCGTGCGCATCGCCTGAGCAAAAGGCGACAGTGGCTTTGATCCTTTCTCTATTTCTCGCAGGCTGCGCCTGATCATGTAGAGTCGCGGGGCGTCCGGTTCCATGCTTACGAAAAGATGGCCCCCTTGCTTCAGTCCGAAGTCTATGGCCAAAGAGACGGTTGACAACTGGTAGACCTTACCCATGAAGCGACCTGGTAGTAAGCGGTCAAGCTCTTCGACAACCTCGCTTAATGTTTCCTGATGCATTTGAGTGATTCCTGGGCTCGGTTCGATACGACGGAAAACCAGGAACGATCCACGAAATCACACGAAACGGCACGAAAAAAGTTCCTGGTTCGAGTCTTTTCGTGTGTTTTCGTGGATCGTAATCGTAACGCCGTTGTAGAAGGGCGCCTCCTTGGAGTGCGTCCGACCTGTCGGCGCTTTGGCCCGCGGCGGCCCGGCGCCGCTTCGTTTCGCACCCATGCTTCGTTGAAGGTCGAGGCATCATACGGTTGGACCAAAGCGCCGACAAGGCGGCGCACTCCAAGGAGGCGCCCTCTGCTTCGTCTCATGCCACCCTAATCTCCCTAATAGGTTCGACTCGCGTGCCAACTGGTCTTTACAAAGAAAATAGGGCCCTGCTCAGCTAAGAGCAGAGCCCCATTCTATCGATCGCAGGTCACTAAACTCTAACCACTGCTGTTCGGGTGAAACGGTCGTGCGCAGTCCGTTTCTCGCGATCGACAAACATAAACATAAAACCGATTCCAGCCGTAGCCAGCGAGAACATATAAAACAGGGCCCGTCCCGCCGATTGAGTTCCCGTCGGAATCATCCCCGTGCGGGCATCCACAACACGCAGGGAGAAGAGTCTCATTGCAAACGTGCGGCCCGTCAGCGCAGTGCTTATTGTCAGGTATAGAAAGGCCGCGACAACAACCGTGCCAGCGGCTGAGGCGATTACTCTTGGGTCTTGCCACTGCAGCTCTGCAAGTTTGACTACAGCGACGACCGGCGCCGACAAAAGACACACGACAAGGAGATCCAGAATGGCGCTAAACATTCTGAAGAAGACGGGTGCAGACCGCGTCTCTTCCAAGTCGAGCTTCACAGTGATCGATATGGAGTCTAAATAATTGAGGGCAGGATCGTTCTCTCTAATCAGTCTCTTGGGTTTGACCGTTGTCTTTGAATCCTCTTCTAACGTCTCCAGGGCGTCTGCCGTGACAGCAGCCTCTGAAATAATGGGCGCCGAAACCACCGAAAGCCTGTGCGTTTTTTCCCCTTGAGTTACAACCTTGTTTTCGCTCGGTTCTTCAATCGTTCCGGGTTCGTTAGCAAGTAACTCAACCGGTTCTCCTCGAGGATTGCCAAGTTTCAGCTCAAATGCCGGCTGTTCTTCGTAAAGCGCGGCGGTTGCTATGGCTGTGTTTCCGGAGAACTGGGAGGGAGCGTGGGCTCGCTCGATTCTCCGTAGTGCGGCCAAAACCAACGGATTGGTTGGCGGAATGCTGGGTTTGGAGAGAAGTTCCAGAGGCCGCAGGCCTTTGTCTGCATCCGGGAGGGCGTGGAGACTTGTCTGGCCGTCTTCCAAGCTCGCTTCCCGGGCCCGTCTTTCATGTACCTCGCGTACACGGTCCCCTAACTCCTTTCGCCACTCTGGGATAGCTTGTCGCGCTGGATTGGGGAACTCGAGCAGGGACGGGGATGATTTGGGTCTGCGTTTCCTCTTGGGGTTAGACAGCACGGATGTTTGAACTAGGCCGTCTCCCGAATGAGACGCGGTTGATTCTGTGTCAACCCAGGTTCTATTTCGAAAAGCACCGCATTCAGCGCATTTCATTGAGCGTTTCTTGCTAGTTGCGCCGCACGAGGGACATCGCATACCAAGCTGCCTCCGAGGGAAGGTCTAAGCGAGCTAGCTATGGAGGTGCCGGTTAAAATCGGCAACAACTCCTGCGTAGTCGGCGCGCATGGTATCAGGAACTACTTTAACTGGTCAACCAGAAAATATACGAGGCGTTGGAGTTGCCTATCGAGGGGTCGGGGCTAATTTGGCGGGAGCCGTGGGGCGTAAAACTGCTAAAGGGGTGTGCGGCCGGCGAAACCTGCATCCAGATCGTGCCACCATTCCAGCTCATCACCCTCTCCGAGCTGCCAACAAAGTAAAACGACCCGGCCGTCGCGAAGGGAGGGGAAGTCGATCAGACCCTTTTCAAAGTCTTTTAATTGAACTCCCAGAGCCTCCAATTCGCCCATCTCCAGAGTCAGGTTGGTAAGGATAGAGGCGTAAAGTGGGCCCTCGTCCATCCCGCCGCCGCCTTGCTCGGCCCCTTCAGCGGCCATCTTTGCTTCCTCGGCATAGGAGCTTAGGCGTCGGCGCGAGCGCTGGATACGCCTTAGCATCTCCCGCACCGACGGCAAAAGCTCATTTGCTTCCTGGACCGTAAAGAGCTTCATTGTTGGTCGTCAGTCACCCGGATGAATTCCGAGTCGACTTCGAATTGGGCGCTTTCCTCGACTGCCGTTTCTAACACAACTCTCATCGCCTGGAAGTGGACCGCCGCGCTGTCCTGAAGCTCTATGTGTTCATGCAGGTATTGGCTCGGTTGATGCTCGGCCATCTCTCGCTCGTCGTAGCGGTGTGCATGAGCTTCTTTGCGCACCCGATCGGCTATCTCACCGAGATCAATGAAGTAGTCGGCCACATCGATGAGCTTGGGGGCCGTGTTGGAACGGAACCCCGCGATTTCTACGCGGCAGCCCTTATACGCGACCGCGTTTACCGCATACACAAAGTCTTCGTCGCCGGACACAAGCACGGCGGTGTCGTAGCAACCGGCAAGCGAAAGCATATCTACAGCGATTTCAACATCCAGATTGGCTTTCCGGGTGCCATCGTAGAACGTTTTCAATTCCTTCTGGATTACGCGAAAGCCGTTTCGTCTCATCCAAAGCAGAAAACCTTGCTGCCGTTCAGCGCCGACGTCTACGCCGGTGTAGAAAAAGGCCCTCAAGAGTCGCCCGTCGCCCAGCAACACCCGCAATAGTTTGTTGTAATCGATGTCTATGTTATGGAAACGGGCGGCGTGAAATAGATTGTTACCATCGATAAAGACCGCTACTCTTCCGCGATGGCCTAGCTGCCATGAAATATTATTCGTCGGATCGAAACTATTCATCTGATACGAGTACCCCAAAGTTAACTTTTGAAAACGTTTCTAGGATGCTTTTTTGTATGTGATAGGTCAAGGAGTGGGACCGATAAATAGAAGGTAATTTTGTGGTGGACTCGGCAGCAAAAAAGCCGCCGATAACCACTGAGAAAGATTTATTGACAGGCAAGTTAAGAGGGCGTAGGGTCAAGGCGCTTGCCTTAGCGTCAAGGGTTGACCGGGGGCCTCAAAGAAAGCCGCACCCCTATTATATGTCAGTCCACAGTCTCGAAGAGGAGTTCTCACCATGACTCACAAAGCAGAGCAAGGAACACTCAAACGAACTCTCATTACCAGAACCGCCCTTTTGATTTGCCTCAGTTCACTGATGTGGTCTGTACTTCCAGTGTCCGGCGATAGTGCTCAAACGCCATCCTTAGACCAGTCAGGTGCGCGCGGCCTCGTTCAAGATAAGAGACAGCAAGAGCGCGAGCATAGACGTGAATCATTCAGATCCGGACGCGAGCTTTTGCTCAAACACGGCGTTCCTTTTGATCCGGATATATTGTTGGAGGGAAATTGGAAAAAGAAGTTGGCGCCGGCTCTCGCTGTTATGCCGGAGTTTCAGGAGGTTCGTGAGGGCCGGCAGAAAATGGAAGGCGTTGAGCTTGCCGACACGCTACTGCTGCCGGAGCACGTCGAGCTGACTGGCGATACTGTGCTGATCGCGAGGCAGGTTGTTTTTTCGGGAAAGAATCCGATCATCAAGGGACCACATGACTTAAGTTTCTTTCCAATGGAAGCCCCTCTCACGTTAGACAGTTTGGAGAGCAGCAGACGCAATGGATCCGGCAGCTTGATCAAGGCTGGTTTTTCACCCGCAAGATTGCTTGCGACCGCCAGGGAGCGAGGCCTATTGGTAAAGCCGGAAAGCATTTCAATCAACGTCGACGGACTGGGAAGAGATGAGTGGGTCAAGAAAAGGAAGGCCGCTTTAAGGAATAAGAGTTACAGCCACTATGCAGGCCGCGCCAACTCACGGATCCAGGCGCCCCAAAACATCGACAAAGACCCCGGCGCAACAGGCCAAGAAGGCCCTCCTGGCGCCAATGCTGTTGAGCCACCTGAGGCTGCCGAAGGCCCCCCTGGTCACTGCGCCGCCAGCCATCCGGATGGGTTCATCGGAGACGATGGGAATGACGCCACGCCCGCGGGTACCGGCGTAATTGGGAAGCGCGGTGTCGACGGAGATAAGGGTGGAACACTTAACTTCCCGATTCCGTCCGGCACAGAAACCTATCACCTGTCTGCCCGCGGAGGACGGGGCGGAGAAGGAGGACCAGGCGGCCCGGGGGGGCTCCCAGCTCGTGGAGGCAAAGGCGGACGGGGTGGACCTGGGGCGGAGTGCAACTGTCCGCAGAATTCCGGAAACGGTGGCAAGGGTGGAAGGGGAGGCAAGGGAAGCACCGGCGGTACTGGCGGGACGGGCGGGCCGGGAGCAACCGGTGGTAAGGGTGGCATCATTAACGTGACCGTAGCGTGCAACTATCAGGGTGTTTACACCACTAACGTTACCGGCGGAGGAGAGGGCCCACAAGGCTCGGCGGGTCTAAACAGCGCCGGCGGCCCCCCTGGATTCGGCGGTGACCCGGGCAGGGGCGCCAAGAATATCTTATGTCTTTCGCTTGGCGGAAACGACGGTGGTACAGGGCAACCAGGTCTTCCGGGAGAAAATACTATGCAAAATGGGCAGCACGGCACGGTTGGTAGCCATGGGCCAGATGGCGTGGTAAACACAACGATCGACAATGGACCCTGTGGGGAAGACGAGTGCACCGGCGAAGGTGTCGAGAACCCAGACGGCGACACCAGCTCCCAGCAAAGCGACACCGGAAATAATCCCTGTGCCTCGCCAATTCTAATCGATGTTGCCGGCAATGGATTCAACCTAACCGGCTATCATGGAGGCGTCGACTTTGATCTTAACAGGGACGGACTCGCCGGAAGACTGGCTTGGACCAATAGTGGCTCAGATGATGCTTGGCTCACGCTCGACCGCAACGGCAACGGTACAATTGACAATGGCGCGGAGTTGTTCGGCAACTTCACTACACAACCTGAACCCCCCACAAGTGAAGAAAAGAATGGCTTCCTCGCGCTTGCTGAATACGATAAGCCAGAAGGCGGCGGTAACCTTGACGGCAAGATAAATAAGCTGGACGCGATCTTCTATTTATTGCGCCTCTGGCAGGACACAAACCACAACGGTATATCAGAACCATCCGAGCTACACACGCTGCAAGAGCTTGGCCTCAGGACTTTACACCTGGACTACAAGAAGTCAAAACGCGTTGACCAATACGGAAACCATTTCCGCTACCGGGCAAAGGTCAAGGACGTTCACGATGCGCAGCTTGGACGTTGGGCTTGGGATGTATTCTTAGTCAGCAGTCCCTGATGTTACGGGTTCAGAACATTTGATTAGGACAAGTTATAGGCACCCGTAGGCTCTTCAAAAGCTTGCGGGTGCTCTTTTGTTCATTCGGCAGCAATTATTTCGCTGTTGACAGCGTCAACGTAAACTCTTCTTACTGGAGCACTAACAACTTCAACTTCCCAGGCGATGTGAAACTCAAGCGACTGCGGATTGCTTTTTGACGCGCGAATATACGTTACTAACTCTCGTGGCTTCACCTGAGTTGCCGCTGCTGCTTTGAAAGTCTGCTGCGTGCCGGCGGCGTCCGCATAACTGATCGCGTTGTTGAGGATCTGGTTGGTGGCGTCTTCTGGTTTTAGTTTGACAGTAGTGCGTGCAAGCGTTGTTTGAATACGATCGGCATCGGGGATGCACGTGCTCGTCATGCTGACGACTCGACGGTCCGTCGTAAAGCGAATTTGCAACCTGCCGAAATTTCCGCGAATGGGATAGCGAAACGGTCTGTGATCGTAGCTTGCCAGCTTTGTTCCATCCGGTTGGTCCACTCGCTCGACCAGGGAAAGCTTGGTGGGATCCGCGCCGATCAAGTCCTGCCATTCTCTGATGAAGCGACGCAGTGATTCCCTGGTTTCTTCTTCAGTCATCACCGCCGCAGTGCCGAGTTTGGGAAGGTACAAAGGCTGGCCGGACAACGGGCCCGCGGTTTCGATGGTTAGTGTTATTGGCTGTAGGCTTAACCCAGTTTCGGCATTCACCGTCTGGCCCATGCGGCGCAGCGCTGCGGTCGCCGCGTTTCGCCGAGTGTCGTCGGCGATGTAGAGCAGCGGATACACTGATTCGCTTCCTCTTGGGCCAGTCGCGTCTGGCGGCTGCGTAGTGGCGCAACCCGCCGATGCGATCGCGATGGCGAGGAGAAGAAGAATTTTGGTTGGTCTACGATGGATCATAGAAATACAAGGGTGTCGGGTATCAGGTGTCGGGTGTCGGGTTCAAAGCCAACTTGTTGAGTAACGCTTTTGTGAATCGACAACCTGAACAAATTCCACACTCGCTCAACGCTAAACAACTTCATCATTCGGCCACGCTTTCCTATCCAACACCCGACACCCGACACCCAACACCCGGCACCCGACACCTGGCACCCGACACCCTACTTCGGACTATCCAACCGTCGTATAATGCAAACTTCAGGAGGAACCGTTGCTCAAAGATAACGAAAACGTTTCGCTTCCGATAATGCTGACTGATGCCCCAGAATCGACTTCCGGGCCACAGCCTTTCGCTCCCGACCAAATGGTTGCATGCGAGGAGTGTCTACGAACGAACCCTCCTACGCGGGTAAACTGCATTTATTGCGGGACAGTTCTTCCACTTAACGAAACCACGGCCAGTTTGCAAAAACCCACCCTTAGACGCCTCGAGAAATGGGAGCTGGGATATAACAACATTCTGGTGCTCTCTTCCGCAAATGCCCCGGCCACCCCGGCTGAGTCAGCTTTGGCTGAAGCCGCCGATCTTTTGAAGTTGGCGCCGGACGATCTCGTTCGAATCATCTCCCGCGGATTGCCCCTGCCCCTGGCGCGAGCCGCAACTCTCGACGAAGCTTCATTAGTTGAACGGCGACTTGCCGGTTTAGGAATTCAAACTCGGATCGTCGCAGACGTAGACCTGGGGGTAAACGAAACGGGCCCGGTGAGAATTAGAGCAATGGAGTTCGACGAAACGGGCTTCCGCGCTTATCAAGCCCCCGAGTCTCTCCCTGTCGAGGTGAGGTGGACCGAGCTTGGGCTGGTTGTTGTAGGGAGGTTGATCACTACGCGTGTGGAGATGAAGGAACAACAAGCGGCCCACGCGGAGAATCGGATATTGGACTCCAGCGAATTCTTCAGCGATGAGGTTGTTTTTGAATTCTACGCAGCGAACCAGCCGAGTCCGTTCCGCGTGGCTGCGACCAGTTTTGATTTCTCGTCTTTGGGCCAAAGAAAGCGTTTAGTGTCCGGAGAGAACATGACGACTTTGCTGGAGATCTTCCGCGAGCACGCTGCTCACGTAGAGGTAGACGACTCCTACACTTCATTGCGAAAAGTTCTGGAGCCAGTGTGGCCCACTGAGCAGCAAAACGAATCAAGTGGTTGGCGCCGCGAGCGGCCTGGTAAATACAGCATCGGCAGTATCATCGAAAAGAACAACGAAACACAGTTTATGCGGTATTCGCTTCTACGCCATTATGCACATCAGGAAAAGCGAGCAAGTCCGAATGAAAATTCCTAAGCTTCGATCGCCGAGCTCGTCTCGCTCGAAACAAGGCCCTTCGAGTAAGTCACCCGAGCAGCGGCTCGACTTTGACTTCGACGCTCGTCAGAGCCCGCCTTCTCACGACTCCAGCAACACCATCTACGGGCTCATTCCGGTTTTGGAAGCCCTGCGCGCCGGAAGCAAGCAAATCGACTTCCTGACGATTGCTGAGGGTGCACGTCACGAGCGCTTGCGTGAATTGCTCGAGCGGGCGAGAGAAGCGAGGGTGCCCGTCCATCGAGTACCACGGAGCACGCTAGACAGGTTACTGCCGGGAGTAACGCATCAAGGGGTTGTTGCCAGGACCGCGTCGGCGAAGTATCGCGATGTAGACGAGCTCTTGGACGAACTTAACTTGCGGGCAACGACGGACGACAAGCCGCTTGTGCTGGGATTGGACGCGGTAGAGGATCCACGCAACCTCGGTGCGATTCTACGCACAGCGGAGTGTGCGGGCGTAAACGGCGTGTTTCTGCCTGAACGCCGTGCTGTTGGACTGACCGCGACGGTCGCCAAGGCCGCAGCAGGAGCCCTCGAACACATCTCTGTGGCGCGAGTAACAAATCTGGTTCAATTGATAGAGCAACTGAAACAACGTAACATCTGGGTTATTGGAGCATCTGAGGATGGCCCGGCAGAGTACACCGAATGGGATTGGACCGTGCCCAGTGCGCTCTTCCTCGGTAGTGAAGGAACTGGTTTGCACCGACTTGTGAGGGAACGCTGCGATGCATTAGTTCGTATTCCCACCCGCGGGCATATCGAGTCGCTCAACGTTTCTGTCGCAGCAGGAATAATTCTCTACGAAGCACTGCGGCAAAGAAAAATGAAGAGTAGGCCGGCCCTGGGCGACACTCGGACGAATGATCGGAGGTCTTAATGTTTTGTCCTAAATGCGCAACTCAGAATGCGGACGGGGCGAGCTTTTGTCGCTCGTGTGGAGCCAACGTCAGTCTCGTCCAGAACGCGCTGTCTGGCCAGTTGCCTCAGGCGCAACAGGATGACTTCGAGGAAGGCAGTCGCGCTCGACGCAGGCATGGGCGCCGCGAACCCAGCCTGGATCACGCGTTCAAGAACGCTTTCATGGGTGTCGCATTTCTAATCGTAGCAATAGCCCTGGCGTTTTCGCGCATGGGAACCGGATGGTGGTTTTGGATGCTCATACCAGCGTTCTCAATGCTCGGGACCGGCGTGGCTCAATACATTCGCCTGAAGGAGCGAGAGAAGCGCGCTTTCCAGCCTGGCAATTTTGCACAACCTTCAATACAGCCGACTCCTGTCCACTCGTTCCCAGTGCGTAATACAGGAGAGTTGTTATCTCCGCCGCCGAGTGTCACCGAAGGGACCACACGGCATTTGGGAGCTGAAGCTCCAACCAGGCATCTCGATTCGTCGAGTGAGTCTCAAAAAGTAAATTGATTTTGAGTTGCAAAGCAGGTGGTGCTTCCGTTGTTGATCGGCAAAAAGCATCACCTCTTAGTTTGTCCACAGGCGTATGGAGTACAACCGGCTTTGCCCGAGAAGTCAAAGAAAGAGTCCGCGTTCCGCGGCTTAGCCGCCGCACATCGCGGAAAGGCTCTGCCTTTCCGGAAACGGCAATTTGAAATCTTGGAGGCTATGCCTCCGATTTCGAGGCATAGCCTCGAAAAAGGGAAAAGGCAACCAGCGGAAAGGCAGAGCCTTTCCGCAGTGTGCGGCGGCAGAGCCGCATGCCGAGGACTTCAAGATCTCGTCAAACTAACTTTTCGGGCAAAGCGAGTACAAGCTTTAGCTTGCGTGGTGGAAAAGAAGCCAGCTTTCGGGGTCGCGAAAGAGCAACCTGAAGGTTGTGCTCTATACGCCTCTTCTTGACTCGCCTAAGAATGCGATGGAATCCAAGACCCCAGTTATCTGTGTTTCAATTTGCGAACGAAGTATCAGTGCCATTGAACGGGCAATGATCAAGGCCGGACCGCTTGCTGACATGTTGGAAATAAGACTTGACTGCCTCGATCAATCTCGCGTGCGCGAGAGCTTCGGTAGTCTCGACAATCTGCTGAAGAATTCCCCCAGGCCCGCCATTCTTACGTATCGCCCCGAGCAACAGGGCGGAAAACAAAAGTTGGACAATAAAGCGCGACTGAAGTTCTGGCTGTTTGAACGTCCACTTGCTGACAGCTTCCAGGACATGGAGTTTGACCTTGCGCGCAATTTGAAGCTATTCGAGGTTGGCAGAGCGCTCAATTGGAACAAGGTCATTTGTTCCCACCATGATTTCAACGGGATGCCGGCCGATTTGGATCGGCTTTATACCGGTATGGCAAACACGCCCGCCGGCATCTTGAAAATTGCTGTCTACGCTACCGACGCAATCGATTGCCTGCCGATTTTCAATTTGCTCGAGCGGGCCCGCACGGGCGGGCGCGAGATGATTGCAATTGCGATGGGCAGCGCGGGAATTATGACTCGTATTCTTGGACCATCGCGTGGCGCGTTCCTCACATATGCGTCTCATGAAGACGAAAGCGCCACCGCCCCAGGGCAACTTACCGCGAGCGAACTCCGGGAAGTCTACCGTTTGGAAAAGATTGGCCAACAAACTGAAATCTTCGGTGTTATCGGTTTGCCGGTTTCTCACTCTCTTTCGCCTCGCATTCACAACGCCGCCTTTGAAGCTACGAAGATGAATGCGGTTTACATCCCTTTTGAAGTTCGAGATTTGCCGGCGTTTATCCAGCGCATGGTCCACCCGCGCACTCGTGAAATTGAATGGAAAATGCGTGGTCTTAGTGTCACCGCACCACACAAGTCGGCGGTTATGGACCACCTTGACTGGATAGAGTCTGCAGCTAAGGAAATCGGGGCCGTCAATACTGTGCTGATCGACGAGAGTGGTCTCAGCGGCTACAACACGGATCAAATTGGCTTCATCAGTCCGCTGGGTGAAAGGTTAGGGGACTTGCGTGCGCTACGCTGCGCTGTCATAGGCACTGGAGGCGCGGCCAGCGCTGCAGTCTGGGCGCTCGGAAACAAGGGGGCACACGTAACTGTTTTTGGCCGCGTGCCCGAACGAGCTGCTTCGGTGGCGAAGAGATTTGGCTCCGAGTCTAGTGGGTTGGAAGCAGCACGTTTCGACGGCTTCGACGTGGTGGTGAATGCAACACCTCTGGGAACCGCCGGCCAGTTTCAATCTGCCAGTCCCGTAGTTGCGGGCCACCTTTCCGGGGCGCGCTTGGCGTATGACTTAGTCTACAATCCTACGGAGACCCAATTTTTGCGCGAGGCGCGAGCGGCGGGCTGTCAAACGCTGGGTGGAATGGCGATGTTTGTCGCTCAAGCTGAGGAGCAGTTTAGATTGTGGACCGGGGCGACAGCGCCCGCAGGCGTCATGCGCGCGTCGGCCGAGGGAGCGCTTTAAAGTAAAGCAAACTGTTAGTTTGCGATGCCCGGCCTCCACGCTCGATTGAGTCGAACGATCACGCAAACTAACAGTTTGCTTTACAACTCGAAACAGCATGAACGATCGTTACAGCAGACAGATTTTATTCAACGGGATTGGCACCGAAGGCCAACAAAAGCTACTGCAATCGCGCGTTCTAATGGTTGGCTGCGGAGCCCTGGGGTCGGCCCATGCTGAAAGCCTCGCTCGAGCCGGGGTGGGCACGTTGCGCATCGCGGATCGTGATTTCGTTGAAGCTTCAAACCTTCAACGGCAAACAATGTTCACTGAACAGGATGCGGCCGAGCGGATACCGAAAGCGGTAGCCGCAGCCAATCACATTCGCGAAATAAACACCGACATCGTTGTGGAATCGGAAATCGTTGATGTCAACCATTCAAATATCGAGCGCCTGGTGAAAGACTGCGATGTAGTAATGGATGGTACGGACAACTTTGCCACGCGCTACCTGATCAACGACGCCTGTGTGAAAAACGAAATTAATTGGATTTATGGCGCCGCGGTTGGGTCCTACGGCGTAACAATGACCATACAGCCGCATCAAACACCCTGTTTGCGTTGCGTGTTTGAGGAAGCGCCGCCGGCAGCCAGCGCTCCAACGTGCGACACCGCCGGCGTGCTGATGCCCATTATCAGTGTGGTTGCGGCAGTCCAGGTAACGGAAGCATTGAAGTTGCTGACCGGACAAACGGAGAGTCTTCATCGTTCGCTGATGCAATTTGATGTCTGGCGAAACGAGTGGCGGAAGATAAATCCCGGATCCCCAGCACCCGATTGTTCAACGTGCGCGCGTGGCGAGTATTCAACTCTCGAAGCCGATTCAGGAGAATTCGCGGCAGTGTTGTGTGGACGAAACGCGGTACAGATTTCACCGATGCAATCTACACGAGTGGACTTTGGATTACTCGCTGAAAGGTTAAAAGCAACCGGCGATGTGAAGTTTAATGAGTATCTCCTGCGATTTCGCACGGGAGATTTTGAAGTGACCGTGTTTCAGGACGCGCGTTCGATCATCCGCGGAACAAGTGAAATTAAGACTGCTCGGTCGCTCTACGCTAAATACATAGGAACCTAAAACTCAAGACATGTTTCAAGCAAAACTACGAAATCATTTGGCCGGTTTGGCCATATCTTTATTTGTTATCGGCATTGCCGCATCAGCTACTTACTCTGGACAGCCCATGATTTGGGAGACCAGTGGACGAGCTGAATTGCTGAAAGGCGACGCGCGGGGGGTATCGATTAACGATACCGGTGTCCTCACCTTAGCGCCCAATCTAACCGAGGTTTTCAGCACCGACCAGGCATTCATCTGGTCGAGTGCGGTGGACAGTCAGGGGAATGTTTTTCTCGGGACCGGCCACGATGGAAAAATTTACCGCGTCACGCCGGATGGACCAGGCGCCGTGTTCTATGACGCGTCAGAACTTGATGTGACAGCGTTGGCGATCGGCAAAGACGGTGCGCTTTATGCCGGCACTTCTCCTGACGGAAAGGTCTATCGAATCACTTCCAACGGTCAGGCGACGGTGTATTTTGATCCAGCTGACAAATACATCTGGTCTCTGGCGGTGATGGGCGACGGGGCGCTCGCGGTTGGGACCGGAGATAATGGCAAACTCTACCGTGTGCGCGCGGCCGGGGCCCAACCAGAGTCTTCACTCCTGATAGCCACCAATCAAACGCACGTCATGTCTTTAGCCGTCACTGCACAGGGAGACTTGATAGCGGGCACGGATCCAGGCGGACTTGTCTTGCGCATTTCACCAGACGGCAAAGCCTTTGCTTTATTTGACGCGAACCTTCGAGAAATCCATGCACTCGCGCCGGCCGCCGATGGTTCCATCTATGCTCTTGCCCTCAGTGACGCCGCGTCGGGACGTCAACAATCAACTACAGCGCCCGTGATACAGCCCGCAGAAGGCGGCACACAGCCGACTGCTTCAGTAACGATTACGGCGATCGACGAGAGTGGTTCGCCTCTGCAAACGCAAGGTCAGCCGACACGTAGCCGCTCCGATCTCTCCACAGCGCGCAGCGCGGTCTTTCGTATATTGCCCGATGGCGGCGCCGATGTAGTTTGGAGTTCGTCATCAATTACTGCATTTGCGATTGCTCCAGGATTGCAAACGGGCAGCGTTTTGATCGGAACTGCCGACAAAGGCCGCGTTTACTCCGTCACAAATGATGGCCGAGATACTCTGCTCCTGCAATCGAGCGAGGGGCAAATCTCCTCGTTCGTCGCGCGCGCTGGGCAGGTGTATGCAGCTTCAAGCAACCAGGGGAAACTATTCCGTTTCGGGAAAGATCCGGTGGCCCAGGGCACTTATGAATCACCGGTGCGAGACGCGAAACTCACCTCGGCCTGGGGTCGAATCTGGTGGCGTGGTGGCGGCAGTGTCGAGTTGCAGACCCGCAGCGGAAATGGTGAACGGCCTGATGCTACCTGGAGCGACTGGAGTGCTTCATATCGAGACCCTCAGGGCAATCAAATTACAAGTCCGCGTGCGCGGTTTATCCAATGGCGGGCCATCCTGAAAACCCCAACAGGCGCGGATCAAACCTGGGTTGAAGACGCTAGCCTCGCCTATCTCCCGCGCAACGTGGCCCCCGAAATACTTTCGATTACGGCCTTGCCAATCGGGGTTGGGTTGCAGCCGGCGGCGCAGATTCAAGTGGATCCGAACCTCGAGTCTTCGGGTCTCGATCCGTCATTGTTTGGCGCCGTTGCTCAGGTTCCACCGCGCCGGCTTTTCCAACGTGGGGCTCGCTCCTTTCAATGGCAGGCAGAGGATCGAAATGGCGATACGTTGGAATATGCCATCTACTATAGAGCTTTGAACGAAAACACTTTTCGTCTTTTGAAGGATAAGCTGAGGGACAACTTCTACACTATCGACGGGGCTACGCTGGCTGATGGCCGTTACATAGTTCGAATCGTTGCCTCGGATGCGCTTGATAACCCCATCGGCCAGTCGCTTTCAGGAGAGAGATTAAGTGAGCCTGTGGACATCGATAACACGCCGCCAGTGCTTCGGGTTGTTTCGAGTGCTCCACCTCGGGTCGTTTTCGACGTTGCGGACGCCACGGGGAAGGTAAAGAAAGCGGACTTCAGTCTTGATGGGGCACCCTGGGTGCCTTTATTTCCCGAGGATGGGATTGCCGACAGCGGCCAGGAACGGTATTCGGTCGACGTACCGGCGCTGGCCCCGGGCGAGCATACGGTGAGCCTTCGCATCTTTGACGGAAGCGGGAATGTGGGCACTCTGAGCGTAACTCTCCGCCGCTAATAGGTGGAATTGGTGGAGTTAAGCTGCTTGAAACTGCGGCTAACGGCGGGTAGCTCAGAGTTCAGCCTTTAGGCTGTGCGTTGCCGCACGCAAGGTAACGCTGGAACTCTAAACTACGCCCTTAATTAGTTTGGGTGTGAAGCCTCAACTTAGGAGGCTGAACCTGCACAGGGGGCGGTAAACTGCAGCAGTGGTCGCAGTTGCCCTGGTTGCCACGTGCACGATACCGTGCGAAAGGGTGCCAAACGGTGCGTCCAGGCTGTACTATGGCCGTGTTTATCGGGTTTGAAAACGAGATTGGGGTATACAGGCTTCTGGCATCGTTCTTGCTCGATTGAGGCTGGCGCGTCTCTGCTCTCCCTCCCATGCGCGCTCAATAAATACATGAGGAGGATGGGAAAAAACGATGTTCGACTTGAAGCGAAAATTACTGGCTGTGGCGATAGGGAGCTTGCTCTCGATGGGGGTCTTTGCCCAGAAAAAAGGGGAAGACAAGCGCCCACCCAAGGAGAACCCTCCGAGGGTTGTCGTCCAGCCCAAGGAAAAGCCGCCACCGCAGAATGACAACAATAATAAGGGCAAGAAGGACGACAGGAGGGGAAGACCCTAACCGGGCTGCCCGCACCTAACAGACCGCTTTTGATTAAATTGCTGGCTAACAAAAAGCCCGCACCAACCTTGGTTGGTGCGGGTTTTTTCATTTCGAATGAAGTTCGTGCGCGCACATCAGTGTCGAGGTTATTGAGGCGTGCGGACCCCGTCAGGGTTGAGACGTCTTCGAACATACTTTCCTACTGTAGCCGCAAAGCGAGGCGACCTTGGGCTTTGGGTCGTAAGCGCTTCGCGCCAAAGAGCATGGGTCAGGAAGTGGTTGATTGGCGAAGCGGGAGGCCCGTCAGCTCCATTGGCTTCTTTGTCGACAGCCCTTCTGGCGCGAGATCAGCGACCGAGACCGATGGTGCGACCGAGGTAGGCACTGGCGCGAGCACCGCTTCAAGCAGAGGCCGCATCTGGGACAACTGCTTGATTCGGATGGCGACGTCCCATGCGCGCTCGAACTTCTTCCACCCCGCGCTGTAGCAGAAGTGTTTCAGCCGGTGCTTTACCGAGGTGTGCGCTGACGCCGCCTCAAGGATGTTGGACCAGCGGTAGAACTCTTCATAGGACCAGTCGTAGCCACGCTTCAGTTCTTCCCGTGAAAAGCATGAAGAGCGGTAGACAACGTGGCGCGTGTCGTAGAGGTCCCAATTCCGCGTTTTAATCCGGTTACGTGCGGCCATGTCCGTGAACAACGCAGTCCCGGGGTATGGCGTCAGAATGTGGAAGGTGGCCGTGGTGATTCCAACTTGGACGGCCCAGTCTACGGTGCGAGAGAAGACGTCGCGATCGTCTCCGTCCAGGCCGAAGACGAAGCTGCCGTTGATCATAATGCCGAGGCTGTCGAGCCGGCGCACAACCTCGCGGTAGCTGCGGCCGAGATTCTGGCGTTTGCCCGCGCCCTCGAGGCCGCTCGTCGAGAGCGTTTCGAAACCAACGAACAGGCTCCGCAGTCCCGCGGCGGCCGCCTCCTCGACCAGATCATCGCGAAGGATCGAATCGACGGTTGCGGCTCCCTGGAAGATGCGGCCCATCCCTTTCATGCCGCGGAAGAGATCCCTCGCGAAGCGGACATTCCCAAAGAGATGATCGTCCAGGAAGTAGAGATGCCGGCCGGGAAGGCGAGCAATTTCGCGCAGCGCATCGTCCACGAGCTGCGTATAGAACGAGCGTCCTCCCGCGAAGAACCCATCCTTGTAGCAGAAGGTGCAATGATGGGGACAGCCTCGCGAGACGACAATCGAGTTTGGGACCAGGTATCGGTGTCGCTGGATAAGGTCCCGCCGAATGGGCGGCAGCGCTTCCAGAGTACGCACAGCTGACTCGTAGCGGCGTTGTGGCGCTCCTGCCGCAAGGTCTTGCAGGAATTGTGGGAAGATGTGCTCCCCCGGTCCGATGAAGATCGTGTCAGCGTGCGGTGCCGCCTCATCCGGCAGCGATGTAACGTGGAGGCCACCGAGCAGTACGTAGGAACCACGCGCACGGTAGTGGTCAGCGATCTGGTACGCCCGATAAGCGTTGGTGATGTAGACCTGAATGATCACCAGATCTGGCTGGTCGTTGAGGTCGAGCTTCTCGACGTGCTCGTCCTGGAGAGAGATCTCAAGGTCGGGATCGAGGTACGCGGCGAGAGTTGCCAAGCCAAGGGGCGGAAAGAGCGAGTACTTGATCGGCCGCCAATAGGGACTTGTTGCTTCGGTCAAAGCGGGAAGAATCAACTTCACGCTGCTAAGCGTCCTTTTAAGCGGTCGCCTTGCGTTCAAAGCCGCCTCCTCTCGCGCTGACTAGCCCCCCGGGAACGGTCTCTCAAAGTGCCGTGCAGTATAAATTCCTTTGTAGCACAAAGTCAAAAACATATTTAATAGATTTGGATTGGGTTCCATCTGAGGATTGGGCATCAGCAGTTGGTAAGGCGATCCACGAACTCACACGAATATTTGTTGGTGTGTTTTCGTGTTGGTTAGTGGATCGTTTTTCTCATCACCTTGCGACTTACTTTGAAAAGCAATATCTCATACCTGCCGAGTACGTGGGTTGCCGGGGTCAGGAGCATTTCGCCAGCCATGGCGGCTGTAAAGACCCTTAAAGAGCATTTCGGCAAGCGGCAGCTTGGGGCATAACGCACAGCGATATTCGTTCCTTTAGGGCCGAAAGACTCGCCACTAACACGAAAGCAGGGAAGCAGCGCAGCGTCGCTGCCGTCAACCGCGAGCTTGAAAAGCTACGAAGGTTACTGAACATCGCGGAGTGTGAAGGCTGGATTCTGCGGAACCCAATGCGCGGCGGCGATCCGTTAATCAGCGTCGCGGACGAGCGTAAGAGGGAACGGATCATCACCCGCGACGAAGAGCTTCGCCTTCTCAGTGCCTGCGACAATCGCTACCGCAGTTATTTGCGTCCGATTCTGATTTGTGCACTCGACACTGGCATGCGACGCGGCGAGATTCTGTCACTCAAATGGAGCGACGTTGACTTCGACGAAAGAGTGCTCACGATCCGCGCCTTCAATACGAAGACCATGAAAGAGCGCCAGGTCTCGTTAACCACGCGCCTCGCTCTGGAAACTAGAGCGGCTGTGGGATGCGTCACCGAAAGTAGGAGATCAACTCGTGTTTGGCCTCACTAACAACGTGAAGCGCAGTTTCACCTCGGCGCGCACCGCAGCAGGGTTGCCCGATATTCGCTTTCACGATCTCCGCCACACTGCCGCAACACGCTTGGTAGGCGCGCACCTTCCATTACCCGAAGTTGGCCGCGTGCTGGGCCACACCCAAGCGAATACGACCTATCGCTATGTCAACGCGAACATCGAAACCACCAGGCGCGCCGCAGCGGCGCTTGATGCCTTCAATGCAGGCGGTGGTGCATTACAGCAAGCGCTGGAAGCCGAGGCACGCCAGGAAGCGCCGGATATGGTGAATTGAATTGGGAAGTGTCCCTAAAAACTGTATTGCTGTCTGCAGGAAGTTTATGTCAACCTGATGCTATCTGGCTTTGCACCAGAAACCTTGATCGGACCCTGCAAAGCGGTATTATGTCTGAAGGTGTTTTCATATAGAGTTGTCTACGTGCGTAAACCTCAAGGTCACTTCAAAGTAGGCCGACAAGGGAGTACTAACCCATGCCTCATGTACTTCAATACCTTCCGCTTAGCCATCCGGCACTATCGATTGTATGCACAGCTGGTCCGAGTATTTACCAAACCGAAGACGCAGAGGGCATCTGTCAGACTAAGATGTCACGAATTCGCGAGCTCTTGGACGCAGGAATGCGTGTCCTTCGGATAAACTTTTCCCATGTCCCAAAGCAAGATTATGAAAAGATCAAATGTCTCATTGCTCATGTCAGAGAACTTGAGAGGCAGGCCAAACAACCCATCCCTGTTCTCATGGACCTCAAGGGAGCTGAGATTCGCATAATCGATATCCTCGATGACCACGGAAATTCGCTGAAAGACCGAGGCTCCGTCGATATCGGGAAAGATGTGGAGATAGAGATCTCGATCCCCACTGATACCAACACAGCGCTCGATGCCAGAGCGCGCCATCGCGTTGTCGTGAGTTTTGAGGGTGAGCTTTACCCACAAATGGTGGATGGTGAGGCGGTGGTTATTGGTGATAATGAGATCTACTTGCGTATATCAGAGAAAGTGCAGGGGGGAGTTCTATGCGTCACAGAAAACTTGGGGGCTCTCAAGTTAAACAAAGGCCTCAACCTTCCTGACCGCGTGAAGCTCGAAGCCCCGCTTGTTGTTGAGGAGGACGCATTGGCGCTGAGGGAAGGCTTCGATGTCGATCTGGTTGCACAGTCTTTTGTCCGCAGCGCCTCGGACGTTGCCCAACTTAACGGAGTACTCAGTGAGACGCCGCTGAAGGGCAAGCCGATAATAGTTAAGATTGAGACACCATTTGCTGTGGCGGACATAGATGGAATCCTTCAAGCCCCTGGCGTCTTTGGCGCTATGGTGGCTAGAGGAGATCTCGGCGTGCTGGCTGACTTCAGAAAGATACCGCAATTGCAGGAAAGGATCATCGAGTCCGCAAATAAGCTTGGAAAGCCTGTCATCGTCGCCACACAGATGCTCGAATCGATGGTTGAGCGTCCCAAACCATGGCGACCCGAAGTGCAGGACATCTCCACCGCTATCAAGGAAGGGGCTGACGCCCTAATGTTATCGGAAGAAACCGCAGTGGGTAATTTCCCGAGGGAGGCCGTCACAGTTATGGCCGAGGTCATCAGGGAAAATCCGTTAGATCGGAAAGAATACCAAAAGAAATTCGATGGCAAATTTGCGATTCCAAACCCCGACAGGCCAATTGATGTGCTGGGCTTTGCTATTTGCGAGGTCGCGGAGGAAGCCCAGTCGCCGTTCATCCTTTCCTACGCATCCACCGGTATTAGCGCGACCCTGATATCCCGTTTCCGACCGCGCGCACCAGTTCTCGCAATCACAAATCGGCCAGACACAGCACGTAAGTTATGTCTGCCATACAACGTGTATCCAGTCCTGGTGAATGATGACCCGCTACCACGACAACCGCAGGAGTTTATTAAGTTTCTGCGGGAGATTGTTGCTGAGCTAGGACTGAACAGACAAATCAAGCGTAGCGGAGAAACGAGTTCAAAAGTGTTCTTAGTTGGGACTCAAGAGTTAACGCGGCTTATCGGCGGAAAAGCGCAGGGGATATTCGTGTTCGAACCATAGCGAAATCCAGTGCAAGGCCAGGAGCTCATGGCTTACAACTCACAGCAAAGTACTGAACTCTCCTGGAACAAAACGCGTCTTGCTCTTTTGGATCGGGCGTCCAGTGAAATCGCTGTTTACCGAAGAAGACAGCTAACAACATTCAGGGAAATGGCAATTGTGCAAGGTTTGGTCACCGTGGGAATCGGCCAGCTACACATGGAGGGCCAACCGATGCTTTTGTTAATAAGATTTGTCGCGGGTGGCGCCTGCCTTCTTTCTGCCGGTATCGGTGTCTGGATAATCCGATCTTACAAGAAGCGTATTTACTACATCCGAGATCAGCGCGCCGATTTATTGAGAAGTCTTGAGAAGGAGTTACAGATGAAACTGTTCTATCCAACAGAGGGAGAGAAACTCCGGAAAAAATACAAGACGAGCCCCACATCAACGATATACAGCGTCACTCTGATTGTTCTTGGTGTCCTCACTCTTGTGGGAAACGTCCTTGCTGGATTTGCGAATCGTTAGTCAAGGGGCGGGATCTAAGGACTCCCTCGATCGCTGTCCCTTTCCTGAGGTCGAAAGTCCACGCCTATTTGCCGCGTGCTTTCTTCTTGGAGGGTCGGCCTGGCTTTCTGTCCTTTACGTCAGCCAAATCGGATTTCTTAATAAGGTAGACATTGGCAACTTTTATCGCCTTTAGTCGGCCCTGCTGGACTAGTTTTAGAACACGCTGCCGGGAAAGACCCAAAATCTTCCCGGCCTCGGTGGTCGATATGTAGTCATGTTTAGCCTTAGGCACGCCCAAAGTATAAGGAAATCTATTGTCACAACAAACATTTTCTTAACTAGTTGCTATTGACAATAGTTTGCCGGTGCGTATAATAGCGTCGAGTGACAATAGTTTCGGTCACATCAAAGATACAATGCCTTCGACGACAAATGATTGCGCAATGGAGGGCGTGATGAGCACGGCAACCGATCAAGATTGCAATTGCAGAAACCTACTCGCCGATCAAGAGACCTGGGAAATCATTCTTGAACCTGCATTCTGTGACGACCCCGGCGCTGCTGACTGCCTGGCTCATCTGTTGTTCGTTCTCAAGAAATCGATTTCCAGCGGCCCGGAAGGCAGCCTGCGAGTTATCAACACCCTTCAAGACGGAATCAGAATGGTCTGGCTCTACACCGAAGAACACAAACTCGCGCGGGAGTTGTACGAGACATACCTGTCTGGCGACCTGAAGCCTTGGGATGAGCCACGGCAGTTGCTTAAAGGCGCCCTTGAAAGGTTCAAGGTTAAGAGAAGAGCAAGACCCCTAAGGGTTCAGGCCAGGGAAGCAGAAGGCGAAAAAACCGCAAGGCGCAAGCAAGACCGGAATGATTCGTCAAGTTGACGCGCGATGACTTCCATCGACGGGATGGAGTAAAATCCGCTCTATGCGAAACCTTAAAGAAGTTTTTCAAGAGGCTGCGCAATTGCCTGAGCGCGACCGAGCCACCTTGGCAGGATTGCTCATCGAGACCCTTGACCCCGTTTCCGAGCCGGATGTTGAAGCGGCGTGGTCAGAGGAAATCAACCGACGGCCTGCCGAGATCGACGCGGGAACCGTCGAACTGATCCCATGGGAAGAAGTTCGAGCGGAATTGTTCGGCCCCATCGCTACCGCAAGTCCATAGCAGCCTTGATCCCATCTTCGACCTGTCTAAGTTCCGCTGAATTCAACTCGCCAATTCGTTGGGTGAGCTTCGAGCGATCCAATGTAGTCACTTGATGGCAGAGCGCGACACTGTCTTTGCCGAGACCCGCTGCGCCTTGAGGCAGCAATACGGCCGAAGGCCCGCGGCCCGCTTGCGCTGCGGAAGTTGAAAGGGGGACAACGATAATCGATCGCCAGCCCGGTGTCTGATTAAAGGCGTCGTGCGAGATCACCACTACCGGACGTCGGCCCTGTTGCTCGGATCCTGAACGAGGAGCAAGATCGGCCCAATAGACTTCGCCCCGTTTCATTTTTCTTAGTCTTGTTGGAGGAGGTGATCGGTCGCGGCGGCCTCGAGGTCGGAATCCAAGTCGGCATCAGTACCCGCATGTTGAATTGCGTAGTTGGTGAGTGCCTGATGGAGGTTTGTTCGATTGAGACTATGTTCGCGACGCGCCAGGGAGTCCACAAACTCCTCAACTTCAGCGACACTATCCGGAGGAAGCCTCCTGATTTTCTCGATGAGTTCTTGCTGCTCCATGGTCGGAAGTATAGCACAAGGTGCGGGCCGAACTGTTCGGGGAATGAGCATTAGCGTTCCCTGATCCCGTGTGGACGGATTAAAATGAACCCTCATGGTAACAAGACGATGGAGATGACACAGCCGCTTGGATCGCGCTCGTAACACCAGAGACGAGTTACACAATCGGGCAGAACTGACGATGTCCGAACTGCGTCGTCGCAACGTCGCCCTCGTGACGACGGAGTTTGTGCTCCTTGAGGTTGCAAATGCTCTGTGTACGTTGGCTTGGCGCGCGAAAGGCGTAAAGCTCATCAATGGTTTCCGATCGGTGTCAAATCTTCGAATCATCCCCGTCGATACAATGTTGTTGGCGGAAGGTTGGGAACTTTACCGGAGCCGTACCGATAAAGAATGGAGTCTTACAGACTGCACAAGCATCGTCGTCTTGCAAAAGGAGCATATTGAGCAGGTCTTTACTTCGGACCATCACTTCGAGCAGGCGGGATTCGCCAAATTGCTTTGACCAGCTCAGCATGCTCGCACTCACGCCATTATGGAGTCTGAGTAATTTACCGGAGGGTGTCATGCTAATAGATAATGAGTTAAGGGAACTTTTAGCTAACGGCGAAATGACAGAACAGATCCAATTGCCGGTTGAAGTGGGTTTAGTAAAGAAAGATGGTGAAAAGCACTTAGTCGCTTTTGTAGGCGGAACTCCCGTTTCTCATTCCATCTATCCGGCCAACGCAGATCAGTTGCAAGTGCGTGCGGCAATTGATTACATGAGGAAGAATTTATGGAGCGCTGTTTTCGGCACCGTGAGTGACTTAGGTTTCGAAGCCGTCCAGTTACCCGAGTATGAAAGCCGCAAAAAAACGTCCAGGGAGTGGGCGGAAGACGTAGGCAGCCGCGCCAAGGCTAAAGCTCTGCAACGTCAGCAGGACGAAATCAAACGCTTGGGGCGGGAGACCGCAGCATTAGACCCTGTCATGAAAGACCATCTATGGCGTGCTGAATTGCTTCGACGGTCGCTTGCGGCAATCGAAGAGCTTCGCCGGAAGAAAAAGCAGCTATCGCAAAAGGCTGTTGCACAGCTTGTTTATGGTAGACGGGAGCGTTATGAATTAGATAGTGCCAGCGCGCAATATTGGCGCGAGTTAAAAGAGGGTTTCGGCAGGCCCGCGAGCGAAACGTTCGGTAAATTAGCATCAGTCAATAAAACATGGGAAGAACTGACGCGAGATGAGAAAAGCGACCTGAACTGCCCCGAAGCTGGAAGGGTAAACAGAAGGAGAAGAAAATCACCAGCGAAAAAAGTTTTATCTGTTTAATGCCTTAAGCCTCCCTTTCTCTATAGTAAAGGCCGTGACATAGCCGTCACGGCCTTCGACTTTTAGAAAGCAAATTAGGAGTACACGCATATGCTTGGTCTAAGTAAGATTTATGAAATCTTGGGGACTCTTGGCCCGTGGGGGTTAATCCTAATAGTATTCATCTATATCATATAAAAGGGGCAGATTGCGTTCCACTATCCACGGCCCCAAACTAAGTCCAAACAGAATTCCTAATTCTGTTCAAGGCTGTAAATACTCAGGCCTCTGACCCAGACCGATTCTGAGAATCAGACATGCAACAAGAGTTCTTCAACATCCTTGAGGAGTTTTTCCAGCGAGCCACAGGCACGTCGGCCGAAGACTTTGCTGCTCTAAGTAACTTTCCTGAAACCATTAGAAAGAACGCAGAGAAGCTTGGTAAGCGAGGAGAGAGCGCTTGGCGTTGGGGAGTGGACGCGCTCAATGGTTACTACCAACGTCACCAGTTTGACAACTTCAAAGAGGCTAGGTCTTACGGAGGGATGAAAGTTGTGCTCGGTGGAGGAAGTCGTTTTCTGACCACGCAACTCGAGGCGGTCAGGAAAATGCTTCTCTACACGGATACCATTCTGATACCCGATCCGGTTTACCCTTGGCTGGAAGTAGAGCGCACTGAAGAAAAGTTCCGTCACGTCAACATGCTGCAGAATGTCTTCACCCTCCTGCACCTTAAGCCACTCGTTGACGCCGATCTAACGTACCCAGCGATCTTCGTTTTTCAAAGTTGGGAAAAAGGATTGGAGAAGAACGACGAAACAACGCTCGCGGGTATCGAGAATCTCATAACCAGCTTTTTCTCGCATTACACCGGTAATGGATTTCGGGACGTTAGTGAGGTTTTGGAATACGCCAGGAGATCGCAGCCGGAATTTCTGCAAACCGTGGAGAGGAACAAATTGTTCATTCCTCCGGAGGGCCGTCCGGGTCAGGAAATAACAGAAGCCATTAAACAATATAGGGAGAATCTGAATGTGTGGCGATCGCCAGAGGCGCTTGAGGTTTATGGCAGACTTGCAGACGGTGAGCTGGTATGGAACGGCATTTATGAAACGTTTGGGACCGCAGTGGCACCTTCTAGAAAACGCAGACGAGTTGAATTCCCAGCCGATGCTCTGCCTTGAAGCACACTGGCATTACTACAACCTGTGCGTAAAGATGTTCGAAGGACGATTGCTGGAAGGGAAGCTTCTCAAACCCGAGACAGTCTCGACATTGCGCGCGCTAAACGATTCGCGGTTCGAGTGGCTCGGGAACGTACCTATTAAGGCACTGGCGGAGTTACGAGAGCGAAACGAGAATGAAGAATTCCGCAAGAGGATTAACGGCTTCACATCGGCACTTCACGAGTCAGCGGTAGAAGACATCGACCGCGTCGCCGCCGAGGTCGGAAGGGGAATCGCCGCGCTACTCAGCGACCACAAGGACAAAGTGAGGGCAATTAGAGATAAATACGAAAAGTCATACACAAAACTGGCCGTGGCAGGGCTCGGAGCATGGATTACGCTGGCAGCGACATTCATGCCCACTCTGGCTCCATTCCTTAGCGCGATCCCCGCGCTGGGGCTGGCCGGCAAATATGCCCTGGATAAAACAGGAGAGATTGTTGAGGGCCGGCAGGCCGCCAGATCATTGACTGGTATTCTTGCCACCGCACAGGAGGGTTCCTAAGTCCGAGGACTAAGGGAAAACACCGCTATGAGTAGTTCTTCATGAGCGGCGGCGATTCGCATTGCTAGCAGCTCCGTTTCGTGATGTGGGTTAAGGCGGTGCTGTACGTCTATCAAGGACCACATGAAAGACAATATTCCATTAGCTGTTGCTTACTATCTAAACGGCACCAATTTTAGGATGAGCGCTGAAAAGTTAATGAGCACGCTCGAACTTGATAGCGATGGCAGGCCAACTAGATTGACGGCGATACCTTTATACTTTCTTGCAACTCACGCGGCTGAGCTATTCCTTAAAGCAGCTTTGCTCAAACGAGGCTTTGATGAATTGGATCTAAAGAAATATGACTATCGTCACAATTTAAATTCGTTGCTATCCGAACTTCAGAAGAAAGAGGTGTCCGTAACCGATGCAAGCGTGGCGACGATAAACGGCCTGTCTGGCCTGCACGAGAAGCACGCACTCAGGTATACCGTCTTAGTTGACGACGGCAATAAAACCTACTGGCCACCGCTATCTTCAGTGTTTTCCATGCTTGATGAACTGCTTCTGTTGACAAGGATTTCGACGTAGAGGTTTAGAATAGCGTGGTCGGTTCCAATACTGAGGTTGGGCGCTAGGAGGTCTGATGAAGAGGATTTTTCAACTTATCCCCATATTTTGCATTGCCTTGGTGGTCCAGGCTCGCGCTGATGAACGCACTACACTATTTGAGGCACTTGGATTGCGGCTCGTATCGATTACTGACTCGATGACGGAAAAAGCAGTGTGCGCTCTTTGTTGATTCTGGCCCCATCTACCTATCAATCGAAGGAAGCGACAAAGTCACAATTTGGCCGAGAAAAGAAGGAGTGCTTTTTGCTTCGGATGGCGATCATCTAGTTCGCATTGGGGAGTCCACCCCCTTCAAACTCCAGGTACTCACCAAGAGGAACTGTTTGGCGGTCGCTGATTTCACTGATGCTACGGCGCTCATAAAGGCCTTGGCGAAGAGCGTACGAGTTCGCGTCAGATACGTGGAGTGGCCTTCTTATGAGAAGGCGAACCTTGAATTCTCTAACTTCGCTCTGCCGTACGTTTGGTCTCTTGCGTCCGAAAAATGTGGTTGGCCTCCTCTCGGAGTTGCGCCAGAACTTCCACCAGCTAAGCTAGACGTTTACCAATCTGATGATCCAAACAATAAGGGCTATGCTTCGGTTACCGTAAATGGCAATAGAGAGTTAGGCGTGCAGAAAGGCTTTGACAAATACGGTGGCGGTTGTCACATCACGCTTGGCGGCCACGAGACTGTTGGCATGAAGGGAAAGAATTGGACAAGCGATGTTGTCGACTTGCGCGGTCGTACGAAGCTCGTCGTACGAGACAAAGCGGGCACTATTGTCTTCGAGGGCAAGGTCCCGACAACTTATGGACGTTCCAGTACTAATCCTTGGCCGCTTGGAGAACAGGCGGTCAATGCAATGTTGAAAGCGGCCCCGTTCGGAACCGTCGTCCTAGAGGAAAGTACCTATGAGCCGAAAGCGATGCTCTACGGTTTTAAGGAGCTTTGGGGCTGGGGCGTGCAGAACTGTTCCTTTCCCTCTCTTGAAAAACAGTAATTCCTCGAAACCGGAGGCTCTATGCTAAACCGCCCTCGAACACGTTCATTGGACCGGAGCGGCATGACTCACTCTTCAACCTGTTCAAATTTTCGCGAAACCTTTTCACGGCTTGCGCTCGACCTGTTTCTGTCCGAGGTGGCCCTGAACTCGCTACACTTTCAGCAGAACTTTGGACACTGAACGTGCCGTCCGGTCAATTCTAACGTTGCGGCCGCATTGCTTGCGCTTCTAAAGATCGAGTTCGACTTTGCAGCGAGACGTTGTGCGTGGCATAATCCCATCACAGAATTGTTTTGCTAGGTCTTTGACAGCTTAGATGATGGTTGGGCTTTCGATTGGAGACCTACCATGCTCAATAGTTCTTTCGCTTTAGTCCTGGTTACGGTGATAGCAACGCTTGTATTGCCGAAGCTAGCCCGCCGCGTTATGCAAACACTACAACGGATATCCTCTATCGAGGTTTCGTTTCTTATTCGTTTCAAGTAGATCCGGTCAGACAAGATTATTGAATATGTTGGATTCCAGAGAGGCGAGTCTATACGGCTCTCTTCTTTTCTTTGAGCCACAACAGTTACCTGCTTCCCCGTAGCGTGGCTCGGGCAACGTTGGGAATTTTTCAACGGCAGATGGTAACTAATGCAGAAAATGTCTTAGCCCTGAACTTTTAATGCCCTAGCCAAACAAATCACGCTCGATCATCACCTTTGCTTTCGCCCGCCTTAATCCAACCATCCGCTAGCTAGGCATATGGCCCAACGAATTCGGCTTTAGACTGTCAAGAACATTTTCGCGGAGCCAGCGAGGCCGTGACTGATCTCTTAGTACACCTCCAAATCCCTATCCCAACTGAGCCCCTAGTCGGTGCCCCAGCGTTGACGTTCGCCCGATGGCTTCCAATCGGCGATAGCCAAGGCCATAAACGTCGAACGTGAGGGTATCGCCGTCAAGTTTTGGTTCGACATCACCTCGACTTGGTGGGCGAGTCACCATAAGGAAGAAGACCTCCCTCACATGACAAACGTACTTGCGCATCGGGTGTTCGCCGATGCAGTTGTCCGCGACGTTCCTGATGACTTGCTGGAGTACATGGCTCAGCGGGATTTCACACGCTTTCCGACTCCAGAGGAACAATCGCTGCAGGAACAGTATGACGACGTCGCTGAGCGGCTGCTTTTTTTGGTGCTTCAGACACTCAACAGGCTGCTGTCGTATGTCCACAGTAGGAAGGGCCAGTATTGGCTCAGTGAGTATCCGATCGATAGCGGTCATATGTCCGGCTATTATGTTAAATTCGAGGCAAAGGCGAAGAGTGGGAACGGTCCATGGTTCCGCTTCGGACCGAGCAACGTTGACTCGCGGACAATCGAGCTCCTGTCGGAGGAGCGATACGTACGACATGATGAATGGGATGAGATCCGCGCCTTTGTGGGTGGCGTCGCCCGGACGCCGCTCGCACGAACGCTTCTTGCCGGTGCAGAGGCCCTGGCTGCCAATGGGCAAAGCAGAAGTGCACTCACTGAAGCAGTCACTTCTCTTGAGGTCGCCCTTTACGCTTTCGCCAGGCACCCGAACGCAGAACGAGCCTTCGGATCGATATTAGCGCAGCGGATTAATGCTTCCTCTCTTCAGCATCAAGTGGAGCACAGGGGACTAACGGGTAGCATCAGTTATCTCCTACCCGTTATCCTTCCGGAGTCGACCTTGCCAAAACAGGTCATTCAGGGGTGTCAGCTAGCAATCGCTCAGCGTCAGAACGTTGTGCACCAAGGCCAGCGCGACGTTCAGGTCGGGACTCTGCGGATAAGCCTAGCCGCAATAAGGAGCATGTGTGACTTACTTGAGTCACTTACTAAGCCGACCCCGCAGGAGAATGCTGCGGGAGAGGAGGCCGTCTAAAGAAACGCGGCTCCGACGTTCGGTAACTTTCTTTCCCGCCACAGCACTCGATCCCGAGAATCGGTACATGAAGACCACTATGAAGATTTTGTTCTTAACTGGCGGTTCTGTGCTGACGCTTGGTTACGAGGCGACTCCGGTTGCGGCCCAACAACCCATTATTCAAAATAGGTGGCGAAACGTGCCTTGGCCCGCAAGCGCATCATCGCCAGCATCGCCGATGTGAATCCCTCCCTGAATAAGAACCATACGGACGGTCATCTGATAATCGGGTCTTATGTAATCCGGCAGCGAACCCGCCATCAAAGAGCGATGTCATGCTCGTCAGCGTTTCTTACATAAGGCCGATTATCAAACGCCCGGCGTCTATTAGGTTCTCTCTCTTTATCTCCCGTTCGCTCGCTTACTCCCAGTAACTCAACTCCCGGCAATCGCAGTAGCCTGCGCTGCGGAGGCCGTCAAGGATCTCCCGTTGCACTCCGATGAACTCGCAAACTATTAAGCCGTTCGCTTCGTCCTTGACTGCTTCCTTCGCGGCGGCTGGGAGGGTCGACATGTTGCTTAACTCAGCGCGTGCGAGCGATCGAGTCTATCGTAGCTACGAACGGGAACGAGCACATCTTCGATGACCTAGAGTGTGCGCGAACGTGATAAAGAATCAAACTAGGGAGGGCAGACAAGATAGAACCCAAAATTCAATTTTATCGTTCCTCTAAATCTTGTGTTTTCAGCAGCTTTAGAATAAAACAAATCATACGAAGAAACTTGGGCGACTGGGAGAATTACTCAAGCGCAATACTTGCTGATGGTTATGGCTTTATTTTTGCTAAGAAATCCGCATCTCGATACTGCGGAGGATCTAATGGCAATACGACCTCAGGGAAGAAAGAGAACACTGTCAAAGAAGGTTTTCATCCTTCAACATGTACATGGACCAGGTCTATCAGGTTCGAGCGATTATGGAATCAACGGGCGTTACGAAGGACGCGCCTGTCATTCGCGTGTTGCTGGACGAGGCTCTTGGTGCACGTCGCAGGAAGGCGTTGGGGATTAGCGATTCCGAAGAGCCACCCGGTCAGGGAACGGCGGAAACGCTGCACACGATCCAGACCCTCTTGCTGAAGTTGATTAAGCGCGGGGAATTGGTATTTCGGCGGCAAACCGTTGACTTCAAACTAATGCGGGAAGCAGTAATTGAATCTCGTGCGGGGAGGGAAGTCGCCTTTGAAGAATTAGTCGCCCAGGCCTTCATGGAGAAGGGGCACACTCGGGAATCTATCAACAATTATTTCGATATGAAGACGGGCATCGCTCGCGAATATATTAACGGCCTGGTCGAGACAATCCAGAAGGAAGAGTCCCGCGAATATAACCAACCGAAGACGTCCAAATGATGGCTCGGGGGTTGGCAAAAGGACTACTAAAGAGACCGGCGCTTCAGCTGTGGTGTGTGTATTGTACACACAGATCCCCTGTGATGGTTTACACACAGGTGTTCGCATTATACGAGCACGGGTGGCGTCACATTCTACATACAGGTGCGGGGCCTCGCCTCTCACGAACAGCGTCAGTTCGGCAGTCAGGGTGTTGGATTTTACATGCACTTTTGGTGTTGTGTTTTACAACAGGGGTGATCCTTTTGGTTTCTGAGAGTTCGCAAACCCTAAGCTAGGGGCTTCCGCTTTTTTCCTATTCAATCACATCCAATACCGGCCTTTCCCTTCCCTTCCGGGAGCGCTCCCCGTGGCACAGGTCTTGAGATATCGCCGGAGCATGGAAGCAACACAAAGTTACCCCAATTTACTTTCGGAGAAACAGGCAGCCAGCGCTTAGGCGTAGCCCGAATCACCCTACTCCGTGCGCGCGAAGCCGGACGCATCCGTTTCTTTCGTATCGGTACTCGTGTGCTTTACTGCGCCGAGCAACTCACCGAGTTCCTCAATGGTTGTGAGCGCAACCGCTATAAGCAGAGCAGAGAAGCCGAAAGCCAGGCAGCGAGAAAAGACAACCGAGTCAGCTCAGGGCGAGAATCAATTCGTGGTAGTGACGGAACGCGCTCGCGTTCGAAATCCGATTCACGGCAAAAGGATCAAGTGACTCTACCGTTCACTGCAAATCGCTAGAGCGTTCTTTAGTGTTCTCAGATTGCTTGGCGATACACGAAGCACAGTCGCGATCTTCACTTCAACCTGTCTTGGAAAGCAGATTGCGATCGTGGCAGATCTCAGCGAAAGCATTGCTTTCCACTCTAAACGCGAGTCGGTCAGATCCATGCCCTTTCAATTGACCGAAGCGGAAGCTTGTAATATTGTGCCCCCACCTCGTACCTGGGCTGGTCCTCAAGAGCCTCAAATTCTTGCTTCCTTGTTCCAGCTTCGCTAGCGCTTGAGACATCGGAACGGTCTAGTTGGTCAGCACACATGGCGCTACGGCAATGGCGTAACAGCCAGAGAGGAAAAATGCCATGAATACTCCATACACGATCACAGAACTGGACGCTCTGATGCATGCTTGCATCTCTTTCACCGAGCAGCACGAGCCAAACTTCTGGGCAGGTAACATTGGGGGGCGCGACGGAGTGAGCACTGATATCCCCTCAGTAGAAAGAATGATGGATTGGGTCGTGGAAACGGACAAGGGTCTATTAGAGTCCTTGGGGTTTGGTAAAGACAACGTGGTGTACTTCCGGCTCGGGCGCCACGCCCAGCGCATAATGAACGACGGAGGATTCAAAGAGTACCTTCGCAATAGAACTGTGCGAGAGGGCCTTGAGCGCGTGCGGATATGGGCGCCAATTGGCATTTCACTTCTGGCCGCGGTTGTTTCCATCCTTGTCTGGCAAGTTCCAAAAGGCAGTTCAAAAAGAATTGATGATCTCGCGACTCAACTGAACGAGCTGCGGAGTGATCAACAACAGACCAAGGCTATGGTCACGATGATACGGGCGAATCTTGACGCAACATCTTCGCCGGTGCCTACAGCAACGCCAACCGGCCTTGACACCGATGGCGACTTCAGTGTCGTGGGCACCACGCCACCGAAGCCGATTGACCCATTACCGGGGGTGCTTAACCAGCCCTGGCTGCTCGTGGCATCCGTTGCCATGCTTTCCGTATCGTTTTTTCTTCTCTATCAGGCCGTCGCGTTTCAGAAATGGGTCACCGCGAAGGATGACGATGCACCCAACCCACAGGCCGGCGTTGGACTAGCTGTGGCTCTCTCGCTTGCGATGGTCCTCTTCTCGATCCTCTATTGGATTGTCTATCATCCCCATCCACCTCAAGGTCCGGGGCTGGAAGTCTTTCTTTGGGTTATGTCCAACCGTCCTTCTGAACTCGCTACTGGGCCTTTGCTGGGCAGTATCGTTCCAGGCGCAATGGCTATATTCAAGTTCGTCACCGCAGGTTTCATCATGCACGGCAATGCTCAAGAGGTGCCGCCGCTGTCTCGCTCCCCGAAAGCAGCCTTGGCTGGCGCGGTCTTTGCCCTGATTTCACTCGCTGGGAGTATTGCGACGCTGGTCATGTTCTTTTTCTGGATCAAAAACCCATGACTCTCAACGCGAAACCTAGTGATCGACCTTTATTTCCGATCGTAGGGGACGTTTAGCCATCCTCTCATTCGCTCTCCACAACTACCACGTAGCTATGGCGCAACTGATTGGAAGCATTCGGGCAGGATTGCTCGAAATTTGATGAGTTCCTTCGACAAACATCTCTCCGAATCGCTAAAAGCTTCTCGCATTCACTCGCGTTATCAGGCCAAAAATCCTCGCGGCGAAAATAATTTTCAAAGAAGTCAATTTTTGTGAAAAACCGTGATCGTTTTGACTTCAAAGTGTGTGCCAGAGTGTGTGCGGACGAAAACGGGCGGCTGGTCGCCGCCCGTAACTTACTGAAAATATTGGTGCCCGCTAGAAGATTCGAACTTCTGACCCCTCGCGTGTGAAGCGAGTGCTCTACCACTGAGCCAAGCGGGCGATAAGCCCTTTAGAATCAACAACTTACAGGCAGGAGCAGAGACGGTTTTAGGCTCGATCCGCAGATTCTTAAACAATTTATATGAATGCTCGCTTACCTTAGCAATCGAGCACTCGCGGTGTCCAAATGCTAAATACGTAACATGCTGGGACTGGAAACGCAAGATCAAGAAAGGCATCTTCCGGACAGACGGATGGCGGTTCCATCAGAGATTCTAAAGATCTCACGAGGCAAGCCAAAGGTCAGACGGTCAACTTTATGCGGCTAACGGGACATGTCTCAGTCCTCAGCACTTTGGGTGGCCGCGTTCTTCCTGCGCCCGGGCAAGCTCTAACACCTCTTCAAGAATGAAACGAATCTGACGCGTGCCGTTTTGAATCCGCGTCAGCTTTTCAGTTCCGGCGCCGCCGTTGTAAACAGTCTTAGGCGAGCATCCAAGTATGTCGGTCGCTGGCGTTCATTTGGAAGACATCATTGATGATGAGTTGGAACTGCCCGAGAGACTTCCAGGCAATGTGATCTATCAAGGCATCAGGCGCAAATCCGCGAGTCGAAAAACACGGCCGTAAGAGGTACCGTGTTTCAGCGTAATATCACAGCGCAAATTTAAACACCACAAGGGAAATAACAAGTGTCCCGCAGTCTGGACTTTGGTCTTCTTACCGAATTTCAGTTTAATACTACGCGAGGCGGAATACTCTGCGCGAGCGACGAGAGACGATGACACAAGACTTGCCATCGATCTCGGATTTTATCTGCTGGGGCGGCGTTTCAAACTCGGCCGTACTCAAATCGAGGTTGCACAGGCGGCGGGAATATCAGAGAAGCAGTGGCGCCGTTACCGAAACCGCAGATCAACTGCTTAAATCCCAAACTATCAGAATTTGTTCGACATTTCGAAAAATCTCTCAGCCTTCCAAAATCCCACCGCCAAATCTTACCTTGGCGACATTGTAGAGGATGGGTATATGGCCGATGGTTACTGTTAAGTCCTCACGAAAACCCGTCGGGTAGAAAGGCGGTAAGACTTCGGGGAGACGTAGTGAAACGTTCGTTATTAGGTTTCTCCGTTGAGGGTTTTTTAGATCAGTTTAAGCCGCTAACAGGCGGCGTCCTCGACCTTTACCGTAAGCATAGCAAGCTGGTATAAGCCGTCAATGAGGAGTTATCCACTATGAGAATGCTTCGGTCGACGGCGAGTTGTTCTGGTAAGTGATGGTTTCGGAAGCTGTCAGACGCTGGTTCAGAATCGTCAAGCTCGACCTTAATGTCGTAATCAGGGCGCTGTTGCCAGTAACGATTGCCGGGCGCGCCCGATGCTGTGCGCTGCTCATTCGGCGTCGGCAAGATCATCCATTTGCGCAAACTTATTTAGCGGATCTGTTTTTGATTGGGTGAATGCAGCCGCGGAAGTAAGCAGACAAGACAGAAGTAGGGCAACCAGGGAGACTTGGTTCTGGGCGTCATATTTGATTGTTCCTTTCGAACGATTCTAAGCCCGTTGGCCGCTTTTGCAAATATCGAAGCCACCGTAGGTAGTTCCAAACGCTCCGGCGCTAGACGCTTCCGCTTTGGGATACCAACCCTCAGGTCGATGCGATCCACGAAATCACACGAACAAACACTAAAGGCCGGTTAGTGTATCTCACGTGATTTCGTCCACGTGATTTCGACCATTGACAGTCTGATGATTGAGGTAATATAAAAGACGCCGATCGAGCAGAAAGAATTTTGCGATTTTTGTCGGACACGGAATCTTCACCGGGCTTCTGAAGAGTCTTTGTAAACTGGTCCGAACTCCTCAAGATACTTGACGAAGTCAGCCTTGATTTCGCCTCGAGCTGTTTTCGAAATAAATAACAAGCCTAACCGACGCCTCAGCTGCCTTCAGGATGAGTATCGCATCGTTTGCGGGCGGCATTGTCGAATTTGAAACGGGGGTAACATCAAGCCTCGCTTCGCCGCCTCCGAAAGACGCGATATCGTGGAACGAATCGTCACTTCAAAAACGTAGGGAGAAGAAAATGACCTCAAAAGCAAAATGGACTTTCATGGTCTACCTCGCTGGCGACAACAATCTGTGCCCGGCCGCAGACGTGGATTTGAAAGAGATGCGGACCGTCGGATCGACGAAGGATCTGAACATCGTTGCACAGGTTGACCGGGCCGAAGGTCAAGGCTCAAGGCGTTACTGCATTCAATGTAACGGTGAGGGAGAGCAACCAGAAAATCTTGGCGAAAAGGATTCCGGCGATCCGAAAACGGTCACTGATTTCGTCACCTGGACTGCTGAAAACTACCCGGCCGAACGCTACGCCTTGATCCTATGGAATCATGGCGGGGGATGGGAGCCATCAGAAATGGATCACATCGCGCGCTCGGCTGGAACGCCCCAGTACAGCCCGCGCGAAGCCACGGAGCGTTCCGCAACCCCGCTCGCCAGGACCCTTTTCCGCACCAGCCTGCAAAAGATTTTTAGTCTTTCGTCTCCAGCCGAGCGCGCCATCTGCTCAGACGATGGCAGCGGGCATTCGCTCGATACTGTTGAGTTGGGAAATGTGCTGCATCAGGCGGTTAAGAGTCTGGGCCAACCGTTAGACTTATTGGGTATGGACGCATGTCTGATGAGCAATCTGGAGGTGGCTTATCAGGTGCAGCCTTACGCTAAGTATATGGTGGCTTCAGAGGAGAACGAGCCCAACAACGGTTGGCCTTACGATGCCGTGATGCGCACGCTGGTAGACGATGTAGACCAGCCCACGGCAAAGCTTGCCGAACACATAGTGAATAAGTACATCAAGTCGTACGTTGAAATTGGTTACGAGGGTGCTGTCACACAAGCTGCCTGTGATCTCTCTAAGGTCAATGAGGTAGTCGATCCCCTGGATAAGCTCGCGGATGCGCTAGTTGCTTACCTGCCCGAAGCGGCCAATGAAGTTTGGAAAGCTCAAAAGAATTCGGCGCGTTTCTGGCATAACACCCTCTGGGACGTCTCCCACTTTTGCAAAGAGCTCAGCACAGGAACATCCAATAAGTCGGTGAGGAACGCTGCAGAAGATGTGCGCGCGGCGCTTCAGAGCGGACCGGATCGTTTCATCATAGCCGAAGCTCACAACGGGCCGAGGGTGGAACATTGTGCTGGCAGCACGATCTACCTTGTACCACCGATAACCAACATGTCCCGATACTATGAGCATTTGGATTACGCTCAGAAACATCGCTGGCTACCATTTCTGAAGGCATACCATGCAGCCTGAAGGGAACATCTAAGAACGTCGTCTGCGGCGGGATTGTGGATTGGTTTAGATGCTTTGAGAAAGCAAAATGAATTTTCTGGATTTTCAGTTGCGGGCCTGGCAAAGCGACTTACAAGTGCAGGTACTGGTGCACAGTTCCCCGGTGGGAGCCATGCGACGGCCCGTAACGCTAGCTTTCAAGAAGGACGAGATGGAGGCGGTATGTAATCTGATAAGACACGAATATCTTGCGGGTGACGGAGTGCTTCAGCGTGTAAGCGAGGCAGCAAAATGTCTGTCGGAAACCCTGCTTCCGCCGGAGGTCTACGGGTATTTGGTGCGCAGTTTGGAGAGGGTGGGTGAAAACGGATTGCGTTTGCGGCTCTGTTTAGACCGTGTTCTGATTGATGCTCCCTGGGAATTCATGCGACGGCCTGACGCGTCAGACGATGATCTTCTAGACAGTTTCCTGATTCTTAACCCACACCTCTCCATGGTGCGCGAAGCGCCGATAGAGTCGTCAAAGTTGGAGCCTTCCACCGAGCAGCAGCGAATGGTGATTGTCGGAGCTTATTGGCCTAACGGCGACGACCTGTGGCTGGTGAAAGAAGAACGACAGAAGTTGATAGAAGCCGTCAAGCCGGTACGAAAGTTTCTCCTGATTGATGATAAGTTTGAGACGGCCGCAGGCAATTCAATCAAAGACGCTTTAAGTAAACCGGCCAGTGTCTTTCATTATTCGGGTCACGTTGACGAAGATCACGATCGTGGTTTTCTCGTGCGCGAGGTCCTTACCCCCGACAATCTTGAGGCCTTCACTCTAAAAGACGCTGTTCCACTGTTCAGCGCAGGCGATCTTAACGAGATGCTTAACAAGGCGGGCGTTAGAATAGCTGTTTTCAGCGCCTGTAACAGTGGTCGCTGGTATTTCGTCGAACCCCTGTTGAAGGCAGGTCTTCCGGCGCTCATTGGCGTTCAGGGCGCTACCACGAATCTAGCTGCAACTGTGTTCTGTCAGAAGCTCTTTTCAACCCTGGCTGTCGGACTCTCGCTTGACGAGGCGGTAATCTACGCCCGCTTGTTGTTGTATGAAGAAAGTGTGGCGCAGGGAACGGAGAGTTGCCACTGGGGATCATTCATGGTTTACATGCCGACAACCGAAGCTGTTCTCTTTCCCAAACCCGAGGAGCAGCCGCAGGTGCAGCTACAGCAGGAGCAAGTACGACGTGATGTATCTCAGTTGCAGAGCAAACAAGCCTTGCGCAAGGCTATCCTCAAGGAATTTGACGTAGAAGAGTTGGAACTACTCTGCGCCGATCTCGAAGACGAATTGAAGGGGGAAGGCATAGATGTAGAACTTGACCTGGAAAACTTCGAAGGCAAGGGCAAGGAAAAGAAGATTCTGGACCTCATCGAATGTTTGGATAGGCGGACATGCCTTCCCCGATTGTTGAAGGCAGTGGGACGCCTACGACCGGCATCCTCTATTTGGCAGAGCCACGATCCATCTGGATTTACTGTCTGAACCTCGCAGATGTTCGCTCCGTAAACTACTTGTTGTCGCCTTAAAACATTTTCCGGATTTACTTGACGAGGGAGAGAAAGTTATGCAAACCGAGAATTCTTATTTAACTAGCGCTGAATCTTACGCCAGTGGAGTACGCGAATTGTTTGCACCTGCAGGCGTAGCAACCGGCGATAGGGGTGGCGCTGGACCGGCTTCGCCGGAAGCGCTAGCCGATAAAGCTGAGAAACTCTCCGCTGTCTCTGCAACACTCACCACGGCGGCGGCTACCCGGCTATCGCTCGATCCGGATCCGGTAGCTCAAGCTCACGCATCGACCCAGCTACTCGCAAAAGCCATGACCGACCTTGAGATTAGCACCTACCTGCTAAGAGCCGCGGAAGATGAAGAGGCTCAAATCAGTTGGCAGAAAACCACAGTACAGGAAAGAAGTGTTTCGATAAGAGGTAACGTGGAGGATTTTCTGAAGATCATCGTTGAGGAAACGCCCTCTGACAAGTTGAAACAGTCTGACAGGGCGGCGGCCGGTTCGAAAGAAATTCCAGTCGTTCGCAACAGGTTGATTCAAACGGTTGATGGCGCGCTACTGCTAATTCCTGAGCGGGCTGCCAAAACCGGACAATCTGCATTTAGCGGTTTGCTGGGTTTGGGGATCACTCAGGTCGGTCAGGCCGCGGGCCAACTTGGCCTCGGCGCAGCACATCTTTTTGGCCAGGCGGAAAAACTTTCGCGACTCTATCAACTTTTCCGAGACTTCGCGGTCAGGGCATATGAATCCGTAGCCGCGCTTCTGGGACCGACTGTGGCGCAGTTTGCGGGCCAAAAAGTTGTGGAGTGGCTCGGTCAAGTGAAGGAAGCAAAGTTTTTCAGTGGGTTCCTCGAAAAACTCTACCAAACCGATCAGACCAAAACGCTAATTAACGACTGGATCAACAACAGCAAATCTGACTGGGAGAATTACGTGAAGGCAGATGAACGAATTCAAGTATTAATTGAAGAGTTTAGGACTCAACTCAGTTTCATTGATAAGTTGTTGAAAGGGCTGAAATATCTTGGTGGAATACCGGCGGCAATTCTTCCGTACGGCCCACTACTGATGGCTGCGGTTTATACCCTTCTTTGTGCTTATGTCGTCTTCACTGCCGCCGACTATCTGGACGCCCACAATCTACAGTTCTTGAATCGAGTTATTGGCGTGCGCCAGGTTGTGGAGACGAATCTGCCAATCTGATGAAGAGAGGAAGCGGTGAGGATGAGATATCTAAACTTCGATCTGGATCTCTTTAATTACCAAACCACGGACGGCCAGGAAAACTTTCAAGTGCGCGTAGCGAGTTCGCCTGCCGGCGAGCAGCGGCTCCTGGAGGCGGAAACAAGTCCAATACCGAACAATCTTCGAAAACGGTTGTCTTTGCTTGAGAAGCGGGCGTTGGATGCTGCGGAGATGATTAGTTTGGGATCAGATCTTGGTGGCGCCCTCTTTCCATCCCGTGCGCGCCTCTTTTTGGATCGCAGCCGCGAGCGGCTGGATGACGACGAAGGTTTGCGTATTCGCCTCAAATTAGATAGTTACCCGTTGGCAGATCTCCCCTGGGAGTATGCTTACCTGCCTGACGCTGATACTCCAGCGGCGCAAAGAGCGCTGGAAGGTTTCCTCGTTCTTGATCGTCGGATCTCTTTGGTGCGTTATGAAATCCTGGGCCAGGCGCCCGGTCAGCTCGATCCCCTGGATACCAAGATGCGTTTGGTGGCGCTCTTTTCCAATCCAGCCAACCCAGCGTACCCGTCGTTGAATTTGGCGTCTGAGCAGGGAAACCTGGAGCAGGTGCTAACCGCAGTCCCTCAAATCACAACGAGTTTTTACTCAGACGCTACAGTCGAAACGCTCCTTGACGCAATCATAGGTGGCCTACATATATTCCACTTCGCGGGTCATGGAACGTTCCAGGGAAACATGGGAGCGAACTACGGAACCATCGAGGGAGAGGGGTCAATAGTGTTGATGGGGGATGACGGCCAGGAAGTGCTTTTCCCGTCACACAAGCTGGCGATGAACCTTAAGGGAAAGGGCGTGCGCCTGGTCGTGTTGGGTGCGTGTGAAGGAGGAAGGCGCGATGGCGTGAATGCCTGGACCGGCATTGCTCCGGCGCTCACAAGAGCCGGCATCCCTGCCGTTATTGGTATGCAATATAAAATCAACGACAAGAATGCAGTCGTCTTCAGTCGTAGTTTCTACCGCTCGCTTGCTGCTTATCAGTCTATCGATGAAGCAATGACGGCAGGTCGCCTCGCCATGTTGACGTGCAGCGCTGATCCGAACGAGCGAGACTGGGGTGTGCCGGTCCTCTACCTTCATGCTGAAGAAGGTGTCCTCTTTCCGGAGGCCCAAACCGAAAAATCTGCTAGCCAAGTCGCTGCGAGCACTTCCACCACGACCACGTCCTCGTCGCAGCCACAAAGGATCGACGCACGTACGCTGCGAACGCTGATGATCCAAGCCTTTAGTATCGCTGATTTGGAACTGCTCTGCGCAGATATAGAAAGTCTCTTGAAGGAAGATGAAATTTCTGAGCAGGTAAATCTCGAGATCGTAGGCGGCTCGTCGAAAACGTCGATCATATTGAACTTGATCCAGTACCTCGACCGACGTGGGCAGCTTCCTTATCTCGTGAAAGCGGTGCGCAGCGCACGTCCCGGCCTCATTTGAAATGGCGGGCAGACGGAAGCACCGGAGTCGCCAGCAGACCTGTCAGTGGTAACTGGAGACAGCCGAAGGAGACATTGGTATGCAATACCGAAAAATGGACCTGGTCTTATTCGATTACGAAAACAAAAACAAGGACGGCGATGAGACTTTCCGCGTATTTGTGCAAGCCTCCCCTGAAATAACTCAGCCTGTGGGAAACGCCGAAAAAGTTATTATAGGGAAAACCCTGCGACAGCGATTGCGGCTGCTTGAGGAACGTCTGCTTGTTGAAGATGAAATCATCGAACTGGGGACGGAACTGGGAAAGATGCTCTTCCCAGGCACGATGGCATCGTACGTTGACGATAATCTGAAGGAGATGGAAGCGGGTACGACCCTAAGAATTCAGCTCAGAATTAGCGACTTCCCATTGGCTGACATGCCTTGGGAGTATGCCTATCTTCCGAATCCCGGGATGCCGCCGGCGCTCAATTTTCTGGCGCTCAATAAACGCGTCTCGGTAGTGCGGTACGACACCCATGGTGTTAAGCAGGCGAAATCCTCGAAAACACTCAATCCGATTAACAAGGATGCTCGACCCAGTTTGATCATGCTGATGGCGGATCCGAATAAACCTCCGGAATACCCCGAGCTAAGACTGGAAGATGAACGGGTGAAAATAGAGGAGGCCCTAAGAAGCATTGAGAACAGCCTCACACCCAAGTTTCATTCCAACGTGACCATCGAGACGCTGCTGGATGCCGTCGCTGGTGATATGCACGTGTTTCACTTTGCCGGCCATGGCAAATTTGAGAAGGACCTGGGCCAGAACTTCAGGGGCATGGCGGGCGAGGGATCCTTAGTCATTTTTGACGAAGACAAGTCTACCCCGAGACTGCTGTCAGTTGGAGATCTGGTGATGGCTCTCAATGGCACAAAAGTCAGACTGGCAGTGCTGGGAGCCTGCGAGACCGGGCGAAGGGATGGAGAATCGGCCTGGACGGGAATCGCGGCAGCACTCTCGTTGGCTGACATACCGGCTGTGGTCAGCATGCAATACACAATTAACAATCAGAACGCAATTTACTTCAGCCGCGCTTTCTACAAGAGCCTTGCGGAACACGAGTCAGTCGATGCCGCGGTCACAGCCGGTCGCCACGCTATCTACATGCGTCGCAGCGGTGACAAGAAAGAACGAGATTGGGGTGTGCCGGTTCTCTATCTCCGCGCAGACGACAGTATGGCTGTGATTTTTCCGCGCATGCCCGATGTAAGCCCTACCGGCAATTATCAGCCAGACCCGATGCGCTCCGATCCGGTCGGCGCTCTCAGTGGTTATCACTCTGGAACAGGCGACGGCAACATACAGTCCACAACTCCGTACACGTCAAGGAAATGCCCCAATTGTGGGACTGAAAATCCGGCTATTGCAAAATTCTGCATGGAGTGCCAGACGCGCATCAGTTAGGAGGAGGAGGGAAGTCTCATGGTTTGTCTCAATTGTGGTTATGGTCCATTGCTGCCCAGGGCCAAGTTTTGCCTCAACTGCGGCGCGCAACTTCAGGAGCAGCGTAAGTCCAGGAGCGTGGACGGAGCGACCGCTGCCCAGCCTGCCACCAATAGTGTGCTGGTCATGCAGACCTATGGGACCAGAGTAGCAGGCCACACAATCCATTTGCCTCCGACACTAAAGCACCCAACTTTTGGGCGTAAAAAAGAAATGGAGGAATTGACCACCGCGTTGCGCGAGCGCCAAACCGTCCTGTTGCACGGACGGCCTGGTCTTGGAAAGACAGACCTGGCGGCCTGGGTGACACAGCGTTTGTACGACGAAAAAAGGTTTGCTGATGGCATCATTTGGGTCGATAAGATCGGGGGCGCTTCCGTAGGTGCTGTATGCGATGTGATTGCTATTCATCTTGGCAACAATGAGATTACGCGATTGGAGCCACAGGGCAAGTTGGCTGCAACCCGCAAATTGCTGGACCGAAGCGATTCGCTCTTGATCCTGGACGATCTGGCAACATCAAAGACTGCACTCGCCTTTGTGGAATTTTGCAGACCCTGCGACATGGCTTTGTTGGCAACCAGTCGCGACGAATATTCGGGATTCGACCTGAGCATCGAGCTTAGCCCGTTGGAGCGTGCGACAGCGGTCTCGCTATTTGAAAATCGTGCCCGGCAGCGAGACCTTGATCAGAAACTGATGGAAGAAATCTGCGAGCTCTTGGACAATCATCCGCTGGCTGTGGTCCTGGCTGCCGGCTGCGTTAGCAGCGAGGCTGGTTCTCTCTCCAGGCTAAAAGAGGAATTGATTGAGGTTCAAGGAAGTCTGAAAAAGTCGGGGAAGTTTGATCCTCAAAGTCTCAAGGTTCGCGCGTCGTTCAAGTGCTCCTACGTTCGTCTGAGCGATGAACAGCAATGGCTCTTCAAGTTTCTCTCGGCGTGTTTTGTTGAGAGCGTCGGAACGGAACTGCTTCAAAATGCGACGAAGATTTCAGCCGAGCGTCAGCGAAGCCTCATAAATGAACTGACTTCACAGGCACTTATCGAATTTGACGCCGATAGGGTTTGCTTTCATCCGCTGATGGCTGCCTTTGGACGGGAAATCCTTGGCGAGGATCTGCTGACGCTCCGAGACGGAATTCTAGAAACAGTGCTTGCTTTTGCGGAGCGGCACAAGGAGGCCAAGTCCGAAGAGCATGATCATTTGGAAGCCGAGTTGGGCAACTTGTGTGGAGCCTTGCGCTATGCCATGAGCCGTGAAGCGTGGAGCGACGCGCTCAAGTTGGCTGACCAGCTCTACGACCTCCTCGAGATACGAAATTACTGGGCAGAACTCGCAGCCGTGGGGCAATTGGGGATTGAGGCGTCGGAGCGATTGGGTGAGAAGGAGTCAAAGGCACGCTTGCTCGTTAAGACGGCAGTCACGTTGAAGAGCCAGGGCCGTTATGAAGAATCAATCAGCGCCGCACGTCAAAGCCTTGAAATCCTGGAGCAGACGGATGATTTAGCCAGCACGTCCAAAACCTTGTTTCTGCTGGGTCTCAATTCCCAGTATCTAAGCGCCTATCTGGAAGCACGCGACTACTTCCAAAGAGCTCGCGACCTGTGTCAACGCATAAACGATCAAACCGGCACCGCCTTATGTCTTCACCAATTGGGCATAATTGCGCATACGCAGCTCGACTACGCTACCGCGGAGAAATTATATGAGGAAGCCTTGAAGATCAGGCTCGATATTCTCGGACCCAAGCATCCGGATGTTGCTGCCGTTTTCAATGCACTGGCCTTGCTTTCCGAATCAATGGGTAACTACACCTCAGCCGAGCGTAAGTATCGTGACGCACTGACAGCCTACCAATCCCCTACTAAAGAGAACTTTCAGGACTTCGCCGGAACTCTCAATAATCTGGCGAATCTGTATTACGCGATGGGCAACTTCCCCAAATCAAAGCGAAGCTACAAACGAGCGCTAGAAATCAGGCGCGATTATCTGTCGAAGGAACATCCGGATATTGCCCAGAGCTTGAGTAACCTTGCCAACCTCTATTACACAATGGGCAATTACTCCGATGCCGCCTCGCTTGCGCAACAGGCGCTGGAGATTTACCGGGTAGCTCTCGGGGAAATGCATCCAAATTTCGCCAATGCGCTCAACAATCTGGCAAACATTTATTACGCGACCGGCGATTACAACACAGCCGAGCAACTTTATCGGCAAGCGCTTGAGATTAAGCGCAACGTTCTAGGCGAAAAACATCCTGATGTTGCACAGATTTTGATCAATCTGTCGTTGCTTTGCGAGGCGAGGGGACAATATCCGGATGCAGAGCCGCTACTGATCCAGGCCCGAAACATTTATGCAGAATCGCTGGGTGAGAGCCATCCCAACTACGCTCAAATTCTCAACAACCTGGGATTGATCTATGAAGCTCAACGGAAGCACGAAGATGCGCTGCCACTCCTGGAACAGGCGCTGGACATCAGGCGCAAGGCACTGAGAGAAGATCATCCGGATATCGCCCAAAGCCTGGGTAATCTGGCCCTGCTCTATCAGTTTTTCAAAAGGTATTCGGAAGCACTGCCGCTGTTCCAGGAGGCCATTAAGATTTACCGGACGGCCTTCGGAGATAAACACTTGTTTGTGGCCCGAAGCCTCACCAATCTGGCGCTCCTTTACGAAGAACAGGGGCAACTTGCAGAAGCCGAACCAGTCTATCGGGAAGCGGCAGCGATCTACCGGGTGGCAGCCGGCGAGGACCATCAGGATTTCATTGCCACCTTAAGCAGCCTGGCGGAACTGCACCGCACGCTGGCCGGGTCGGGTCAAAAGCCCGGAAACTACAGGGAAGCCGAGAGCCTCTACACACAACTTCTGGAAATCTACCATCGCAAGAAGGGTTCGGAACAGGTTGAAGCCCAAACGCTTCATAATCTTGGCAGCATTGCTCTTGAACAAGGCCAATTCGCAAAGGCTCACGACCTTTTTAGCAGGAGCCTCGAAATCAAGAAGGGGTTGGGTGATCAGGCTGGAGTGGCGCATGTTCTGGAGCAGTTGGGCCAACTCGCTCTTCAGCAGAAGAACCTTGATGAGGCCGTTCGATATTACACCGAAAGTCTAAACATTAGTCAGAAGCTAAACGATCAAGTAGGAATTGGACGGAGCTTCCATCAACTCGGAGTCATTGCTCAGGAGAGTAACAACTATCCAGACGCACAAAAGTACTATGCCGAAAGCCTGGATATCAGCACTAAGTTAGGCACTCAGGGTAACATCGCTCGAAATTTGCAGCAGCTCGGACAGGTTGCGCAGGAGCAGGGGAATTTGGCTGAGGCGCAGCGCCTGGATGAAGAGAGTAAAGAGATCATCGAGCATCTCAATTTCAAGAAGTCGCTTGTCGACTCTCTGAATCAGAGCTTAAACGAGGTAGACCTGCGGAAAATCGGGGCTGAGCTGGGAGTGCCCTATGATGAGTTGCCCGGCGAAGGCATCAAGATAAAAGTTGACGAGTTGGTGGGCTGGACCTATCGTCACGGGAAAATTAATGAGTTACAAACGATTCTCGCCAAACAGCACTCCGACACAGGGCCAGCGCCAATAGACAGCAAAACGATAGTCTCTTAGGCCGGCGCCTTTTGCGAAGAAGCACTCACGGAGATGGCTACAGAGGAAACCCCATTCGCGAACCGATTCTTTGAGGAGATGCGTCGGCTGATGGAGACGACGTTTAATATCGATGATCTGAAAACGCTTTGCTCCGATCGGACCATCAACTACGAGAATATTTCCGGCGACAATTTAAGGGCGAAAGTCCGAGGCATCCTGGATGAATTCCGTCGCACCCGTCCTCTCGCTGAATTGGTGGATTATTGTCGCCGTGAGCGCCCAAACGAAAACTGGCCCGAGCCTCCGCACGGCGCCAAGGTGGCTAATGCTCTATCCGTTCTTACGGAGATGGTGGCAGAGGACGTTGCGCTCCGGGAGGCCGTTAACCTTTTCAAGAACACCTTTGCAGGAGCAAACTCACGCATTGAGACCGTCAACTTTCACAAGAGGCTGCACGATCAATTACACATCCTTCAGGTTAAGTGTTACGACCCGTTGGTGAGTGAATTAAAACGCGTGCAGGATTTTAAGGGAGTGCATGAAAGCATCCTGCAATACGTCGACCACTTTCGAAAAATTGTTGACACCATAAAAACCATCGTCAGCGAGTTCACAACTGAACCCTACGATAGTCGCTGGATTACTAAGCTGACTCAGGCGCAGGTGCTTATGACAATTGCGTCACAACCTGACAGTTTTGATTTGGTTGAAATTAGAAAAGCCGCTCAGGACACCAATAACATCCTGTCCTTTCATCCAACAAAAATTAACATCCAATTGATGGGCGCCGTGTATCAATTGAATCTTCAAAGGTTGAAAGACGCGATGACGAATGTGGCTCAACAATTTAGTCGCTTTAATCTCGATCAGCAGAAAGTCGAAGAGTTTAAGTCCGGAATTGCGTCGCTGGACAGTCTTAATAAACGACTGATCAAGCTTACAGATGAACACAATCTCTGGCAGGACGCTGACAGGATACTGCGACGCGTTGACGAGCAAATGGAGAAGGACATTTCGGAACTGGAACGAAGCTGGGCGGATCTGCAGCCACAGATAGAGGACATTTGCCGCGAGAGCGAGGAAGAGTGGGCCGTGCGTTTGCTGATGCAGAGCAAGAAGCTGGACAAAGCATTGACAGCAGATCCAAAGGACCCAAAAGTGATTAGGGATCTGTTTGACAGCTATCGCCAACAGGCCATTCAGCGCTTTTTCAATGTTGACACGTCTTTGCTCAGTCTATGCTCAGAACTGGGTGAAATGGGCCAACGCCTCACCCCTTTGCTGGAGAAAATGTAAATGAGCGAAGTTCAGAACGAACAAAAGCGGGACCAGTCCATGGCGGAGCGTTACCCTTCTTTTGCCGCCCTGAGAGATGTGCATTCGGAGCTTCTCAAAAGCGACCGTGAAATGGAGGATCGCCTCGCGTTTCTGGATAAGGTAGAAGAATTCTGCAAACGGGCACAGGCTACCGGCGCTCTACTCAATCTGGAAGATGACCGGCGCGCCAGTCAAAGCTTGCTGAATTATTGGGTAACCACCCTGTACGCAAATGGTCGTATGCCCGGGGAGACGATTCTCGCCGATTTCGATTCTTCATTGATTCCCCCGATAGAGGATGCGGCCTGTCCTTATCCAGGGTCACGCGCATTCCGAGAAGGGGATGCTAAGAATTTCTTCGGACGACAGACAGCAACTGACTACATTTTGAACCGGCTCAAAGTGGATCGTCTCCTGACTTTGATTGGTCCATCGGGCAGGGGGAAGACCTCTTTGTTGTTAGCTGGTATCTTGCCTGCCTTAAGGGTTAGCGACAATTTCGCCGGCCGTAAACGACTCTATTTTCCGTTGCTCATTCCCGGAACTGATCCGCTGGGCAGCCTTGAAAATATGATCAAGAGCTCTAGCAACGATTCTTCCCAACAGGTTCAAAGTTCCTCCAAAAGCTTTAAGCGCAATCCCAAACTCTTACTGGAGCTTATCAAACAGACTACCGACCTGGCTGCCGTGATTCTTGTGGACCAATTAGAAGACCTGTTTACGCTGTGCAAGGACCGCAAAGCGCAACATGCTTTCATCGCCAACTTGATGAGCGTTGTGCAAGAGCCGGGCGCCGCCCACATCGTGATTATCACGATGCGAAGCGACAGTTACGATGATGAGATTAAGAGATTGCCCAAGGCTTTGAGAGAACTGCTGGAACCCGCCAAATGGCCCCTGCCGCCACTTGGCGCTGACGAAATCGGAGACGCGATAAGAAAGCCCGCCGAAATGGTTGGCTTGCAATTCCAGGGATCGACAGTTTTGTTATTGATTAAGGAAATTCTGAGCGAGCCAATAGGATTGCCGCTCTTACAATTCACCCTGCAAAAACTGTGGGCCAAAATCGACGTAAACACCATTCCTGAGAAAGCTCTATTAGACTTGGGTGGCTGTCGCGCAGCATTTATGGGAGCTGCCGATCGGTTTTACAAGGAGCTTAAGCCCGAAGAGCAACTCACTGCTCGACAGATCTTGATGCTGATGATCAAAGTTGACGAGGAAGGAAAAGCGATTGATGCTCCGGTGTTGCGTGCGGAGCTTCGGAAAAGTGATAAGCCTGAACGCGTTGACTCTGTATTGCAACGCATGGTCGGGGAGGGGCTGGTTCGATTTAGCGAGCACAAAAATCAAGACGATGTAGAGGTTGAACTCGTACACAACTCGCTGATCCGAAGTTGGGGCGAGATGGCTGCCTGGGCAGAGAAAAAGAAGTCCAAGCAGCGCCTATTCAAGTATGCGGCCAAGACCTTTGTGGGGCTCGCGTTTGTTATTGGGGCAGTCTTATTGGCAAGAGCTTTTCTAAACTGGCAAGCTGATAAACGGGCTTTCGTATCCCGCCAAATAGCCGGCAAGAGTGCTGATGTGCTAAGAACCGGTCGTTTCGATCTGGCCAGCATGTTGGCGCTTCATGCCTACCAGATAGATAAAAACGTCGACAGTCGTGGCAGCGTTCTCAACATTCTCCGCTTTGGGTATCGTCCCCTTAAGTTCCTGGCCAAGGAAAACTTTCTAGTGGCGGACCTGGCTTTGAGTCGGGACAAGAAGAAATTAGCGAGCCTGGATGAGAATGGAGACATTTCAATCTGGGATATTGAGAATGAGCCTTCCACCAAACGCGTCCTGGCTTCATCTGTAACGGCGTCCTATCCTCTGGTCTTTAGCGCTGATGGTCAAACGCTCGCATCGGCGTACTTCAGCATCGGACAAAACGAACCAGCTTCTGATGGAGCAAGCAACATTACGCTTTGGGATGTAAACACCGGGGCCTCGAGGAACCTATTTGTTGATGAGAGCTTTCGCGCCAGGAGCATCGCATTTGCGCCGGATGGAACCTGGTTGATTTCGGCGGGAATTGATGGTCGTTTTGCCAGATGGGACTTGAGAAAAGATAGTATCGACAAAACGCCGCTGGTTACCTTTCAAAACTCGGTCGGAGCCGTCACCTTCAATCCTCAGGGCACGCTGCTGGCTTCCGGAGGCGGCGATGGAAGTACCATCCTCTGGGATGCCAGAGACTGGAAGCGGCTAAAAGCTTTGGGCAAGCCGGACAGGAAGAGAAAGCGAGGGGAAAGTGACGATGATGTCCATGAGGTGTCGTCAATCTCATTTAGCCCGGACGGTAAGATGCTTGCGGTCGATGGTTTCACCAGTACAGTTATTTGGGAAGTCGCATCCGGAATGGAAGTGACATCTGTTTCAAATGATAATAAAAGTTTTGGACTAATCAGTGCCTTCAGCGAAGATGGCCAGACGCTAACGTCTTTTAGCGGTGACGGAAACGTCTTTGTCTGGGATGTTCCTGGTGGGAGCAAACTGTTTCACACCAACCTCAAGCCCTCCGCATTCCTGGCGCTGAGTAGTGATGGCAAGCTTCTGGCGTTGCCTAATCCAGATGGAATCACTCTGTGGGACCTCGCCAGCATTCGTACTCTCGCGATTCCGGACGAAAATGATAAGGGTCTGCGCAACATTAATGCTTTGGCGTTTGAGCCCACTGCGGGCGGCCGTACGCTGGCCGCAGGTCTGAATGACGGCCACGTCATACTTTGGGACGCATACACGCGAAAACTAATCGGGCGACTAGAGCCAACGACAGAAAGCGCAGCGACGAGTTTGGCTTTCAGTCCCGACGGCAAGCTTCTCGCAGAGGGTTTTTTTAACGGCACCAGTTTGTTATGGGATCTTGCTACTCGTACCCAACACGGCAAACCGTTCAAAGGTCCTACGGGTACTGTGATCGATTTGGTCTTCAACCCGGATGGTCAAAACCTGGCCGCAATAACCGATCCTGGCCCGGAAGAGGCTCCCAACATTCTAGTGTTATGGAGCATTAAAAATGGTGAGCAGCAGGTGTTTGAAAACCCTGGCAGCAGCATCACCTCCGTAGCCTTCAGCTGCGATGGCAAAATCCTGTTTGCAGGCGACACGACCGGAAAAATTTCTTCAATAGATACCGCCAGTCGTCACGTGGTGAACGCCTGGAAAGGAGAGGATGCGTCAATCGTCAGCTTACAAGTCGACTGCACACGCCAGAAATTAGTATCAGCGAATCAGGCGGGCACACTTATCGTTTGGGATATTAGCGATCCGTCTAAAATTCATCAGGCGGGTTCAGAAGCCGGTTCTGTGATTTCTGGCCTGGCTTTTAGCCCCGCGGCTGGAAGCCTTGGAGTTCTGCGTAATCTGCCTGATGACGATGAAATGACAGTCGAAACGAGTGCTTTGTTTTTGGTGGATCTCGATACTATCAGTCAGATGGGTGATCCCATTACCAGCCGCAGCGGCTCGATGACAAGTTTTGCGTTTCGCTCGGATGGCAACCTGGTGGGCTCAACCAGCACCGGCCCAACGATTGATTTGTGGAACATAAACCCTGAGTCTGCCTATCAGTTTTGCAAGACTGCCAAAACTAATCTTAGTAAGAAAGAATGGGATGTGTATGTGGGGGGGCGCTACTGTCGCATCTGTTCGAACATTGGTCCCGGTGTAGGTGCGCCTGGCGATGCGCCCGCGTGCGAATATTCCGGATGGAGGCAGTGGTGGTAGAACTTGCTGAGGACAACCGGTCTAACCGAATATGTCATTGAGAGTCTTCGCCAAACGTATTCCTGCCAGAAACAGTTGATTTTCTGCCACGGCCCGATTCTGTTTGTAATAGGTCTCATCAATCGGCCAGGTTGTCGGATTGACGTACATGAAATCCTTTCCCAGGTAGTAAGCCCGCCAAGCAAGTCGGTGAGTTTCCAGCGCCCAGTCCCTCACCGAACCCTGCGTCGAGGTGTAACCACTCTGAGTCATTCTTCCTCTACCCCCAAGCTCGGCGGCATATTGTGCAACGGACAGATTGGATCGTTTTAGTGTGTAATTAATGAGGTCATCGTCCCACACTTTACGAAGGCTCGTAGGAGGTCCGTTTAGAAACGTAACCCTAACTCTGCTAGCTCCTGCATCAGGAGGATCTTCATTGGTTGTCACATGAAACGGCTGGTGGAGATCACCGATAAGGTGCACCAAATACTTGAGCGCGTCAGCTCGCTCAACGGTTCCGTTCCTCGTGTTCTTAAGGATACCTATCTGGTTCTCGATCGCATCGATAATGCAGGTACCTTTTTTGCAGTCCCGGCTGCGGTCATAGTCACCGTACTTCAGAGATATCTCAACGAAATGCCAGGTAGTTGTATCCTTGCGTTTTAACTTCATCAGGTCTGCCCAGGTTGACACGGTCTCGAGCGTCTCTCCCGGATTAAGCAGCCCAGCGACTGATTGACGCGCGTTTTTTGAAAGCCGATCCATCGCGATGCGCGCAATTGTTTGGTGCCCCTTCGCCCCCCAGGCAGCGGAACGCGCAGGTAAAAAAGCAATAATGGACAGCGACAGGACCGCATACAACGTTGTGCTGGTGAGTAATCTTCGTGTGATCATTCCAACTCCTCGACGGGCAGGCTGCTATGTAGCTGAGGGAGAGATCCTCGGTTGCTTTCTATATCAAATGTTGCGCTTCGTCAACGATGAGCAGGATAAGGCTGTAACCAAGGATGATTTCGGGCGCTTACCAAGCGGAGAACGCCGTCCTCGTTGGTGCTGTTATTTCCAATATCCACCCGGGCCATACGGGGACCGGTTTTGTTGACTACCTAAATCCGAACGCCGACTACATCGAATGGACCGTCAGCGTTGTCACTGCCGGAAGCTACACGCTCGATTTTCGCTATGGCAATGGCGGCGCCACCAACCGTCCGCTGGAGCTGAGAGTGAATCAAGCGCTCGCGAATGCAAGCCTGCCCTTCCCGTCAACCGGGACCTGGACCAACTGGACCCTCTCTTCTGCTCCAGTTTCTCTCAACACCGGAACAACACGATTAGGTTGACCCGTAATTGGATCAAGCGGGGCGAATATCCATTCCTTAAACGTCAGGTAACGCCACTTCTGACTGCTTTCCTGCTAACTGCTGTCTGTTGTTTGCTGCCGCGGGTTGAATGATTAGATAGAACTGCATCAAAGCGGTCAGAAACTCTCAAGAGATTTGTGGGGAAGTGGATCGGTCGATTCGAGAAGAACGATTCTTAGTCAACAATGCAACAACTTCCTTTCTTTTCAAGCGCCTAACTGGTGAGGAATTTGTTTCCTTCATTCCCGGAAAGAAAATACGATCCACGAACAGACACGAAGAAACACTAACGTATTTTCGTGATCGTTCGTGTGGTTTCGTGGATCGCTTTTCTTGCGAATAAACCATGAACCTGCCACCTTGCCCCAGCCGCTCTTTCTGTTTTTGAAGCTTTGTAATCTGCGTAAACTGCGAATAGTGGAAATGAATGACCACATCGGTAAAGGCAAACGACATCGAAAACGCGGCAGAGTTGCAGTTAGCCATCGGTGGCCGTTGATGTAATAAAAGAATCCGGACTGTAAAGTTAAATATGGGGAAACTGGATCGCGAAAAAGCTTGGCATCGCGCCAAGTTGCGGTCAGCGCGTCGATGAGATGTGTGTTAACCCGGGAACGAAGTAACGTCGCCGCCGAACTCGGAAAAGTTACCAGCCACAACGACGGCCGGAGGGTGTCGATTGCGCTATGTTAAGGAATCGTTCTTCATAACCTCTGGCGTACAAATCGATACTACGTTTGATTCTACTGAAGAGCAGGCACCGAAAGCCGTCGTCGGCAAAACGATCGCGAAGATAGAGCATGGCGTTTGTTTCGCCCCAGTATTCACGATCTTCCCAAATCTCGACGGGCGTGGCTCCCATCCTTCGTGCCAATTCGATCAAACGCGGATCGCGGGCGTCATGACCGTTGCTCAAAAAGATTTGATTGTATTGAGGCATCAACTGGACCTGAAGTTGATAGAGAACTGAGTCACCCTTGGCTGTTCGGTTTACGTGGCCAAACTCGTGGGCGATCTTGGTTGCTGCCAAAGTCTCTCCGCCGATGTTGCGGGTTCTTTCGTTGGGGAGCAGGGAATTCATCACGGGAAAATAAATCGGGTTCGGAACCCCCTCATCAAGCCGGCAGCCCAGGGTAATGGTTGCGGCCACTAATTTTCCCTCCTCGTTCCACTGATAGTTGCCGGTGTTTCCACCCTCGGGATTATCACGAGTTATGACCAGGGTTAAACTGAAATTCGGATTGTTTTGATAGGAAGCCCATTGCTGCCTGCCAGTTTCGGTGGCAAGAAACTCCTGCTTCCATTGCTGGTAACGAGCAGCGTATTTTTGTGGGATCTGCTCGCGAATACCTCCCGAAGTGCTGACATGGAGGTTCTCAGCCGGCTGGGTTGAATTCGCAATGAAGCCGTGATACTCGGCGACTAAAGGAGGCGAAGACTTTGACGCGATGACGCCATGCGCGTTATCGCGCTTTGGTTGGTGGTTGGAAGTCCGGCCGGCAGAAGAGAACGGGAACGCGAGCAAGGCGAGCAAAATCGGAATGAACGCAACACGTAGCGACCTGACTTGGCCCATCTGGCAACCCCCCTCGAGTTACGATGTATTTCTTATCAAATGTCCGTGGAACATGGGATGGGGGAACAGTGTTTCTTAAACCATCCGTGATGATAAGTCAACAAATGCCTAAAACCGCGGTGGTGTCCTGGTTTGGCGTTCAGTGCTCTCGCCGGTTAAAACGATCCACGAAGCTACACGAAACTTCACGAAGGAAGGTTAGTGTTGCTTCATCTGACTTCGTGGGTCGTTTTCACCACCCGAACGCACTGAGCGCCAAACCAGGACACTACCATGCGGTCCTGATTGACTAACAATTATTTGGCCGCAATCTACCACATCGTCGCGTGAAGATCGCTTGACCTCATATGGTGAGACGGAATTAAACTACCAGCTCAATCGCTCCTGCGCGTGGCGCCTGAATCTAATTTTATGAAAATCAGTGCAACCGATGTTGAGCTTATGCATCATCTCATCCACATTAATAAGCGTGAGTCCGATTGCAGTAGCGCAGGAAACAGCAACTACAGCGTTGCCGCTTTAAATGTCGCGTTGCTTGTATGAGGGAGGTTTAATTTGACTCTAAGATTTGTTACTGCCTTTTGTCTCGTGATGATGGTTATTACGCTCGTCGCAGCGCAATCACCAGCCATCCCAACGAGTACGCCCGCCACGGTGGACCCCTGTGCAGAGACGAACGCCCGGCTAACTCGTCTGGAAAACCGTCTCAAGGATTGGCCGGACCTGGGACGTTACCACGATGCAAACACCAAGTTCGCCCCTCCTGACAAGAATGAACAGCGCGTTGTTTTCATGGGGGATTCGATCACTGATAGCTGAGTTGAGGCGTATAGAGTGCAAGCTTTAGCTTGCAGCACCATGCGCAAGGGCATCTCCTTGGAGTGCGTCCGACTTGTCGGCGCTTTGGTCCAACCGCGAAATGCCTGGAACTTTCGACAGGGGAATGGATGCGAAACGAAGCGGCGCCAGGCCGCCGCGGGCCAAAGCGCCGACAGGTCGGACGCACTCCAAGGAGGCGCCCTACTCCAGAGACCATTTGGGTTGGACCGACCCGTGGTGAAAAAAAAGCGTCTCGTCGAAGAAAAAACACTTGACAGATGTCCGTCCGAGGAATAAGTTCCCACTTCGAACAATATCGATAACCCCGATCGATGCGAAAAATCAACACTCGAGACTTCCGGGTCGCAACCCGCAGCACGTCACGCGACATAAACAGGCGCATTGCTCTCAATGTGATCAGGGAGCATCAACCGATCTCGCGGGCGGACCTGGCGCGGCACCTAAATATTACCAGGGGAGTGGTGAGCACTCTGGTGCAGGAGTTGATTGCGCAGGGCGTGATCTACGAAGGCGCTACCGGTGAGACCGCGCGGGGACGCAAGCCAACCTTTCTGCACACCAGGACTCACGATCGATTGGCGCTCGCGGTCGACGTCCGTTTCAGTAAAACCTACCTGATGCTCTGTGATTTCTCGGGACGACAGCTTGCGCTCGAGGCTCACGATACCATTTTCAGTGTCCCGGAATTCATCAAGGATCTATCGGCGCGAATTCGCCGAATGCTGAAAACACACCGCGTAAAGGCCAATTGCGAAGGTATTGGCGTCGTGGTTCCCGGCATGGTGGACCAACGCACCGGCCTGATTCTGAATGCGCCGGCACTTGGTTGGCGCGGCGTGGAAATACGGGACATGCTCGCCGTCGCGACGGGACTGCCGGTGCAGATCGAGAATTCAGGGCGCGCCTGCTCACTGGCTCAACTTTGGTTGGAACGCGGGGAAGCAACAGGTCCGAATAGTTTTGTTTTCATCAGCGTCTCTGACGGCGTGGGCGTCGGTATGGTGGCCAATGGGGAGTTGGTGCGAGGCCACGATAACATCGCCGGTGAATTCGGACACATGCCGCTAAACCTGGATGGACCGCGGTGCATGTGCGGAGCTTCCGGCTGCTGGGAGGCCTACATTTCCAACCTCGCTACTCTCTCGCGTTATTTTGGGTGGAATTTGTCCAAACTCAATCCAAATACCCTGCGCGATGCCGAATATAGTTCTTTCACCGTTCTTGATCTAATCGCCCGCGCGCGTGGCGGCGACGCTAAAGCCATTGCGGCGATCCAAACGACTGCTCGCTTCCTCGGCCTCGGGTTGGGGACGATCGTTAACATCGTTAATCCTGACTGCATTTATGTGACCGGTGAGATCACCACGGCGTGGGATCTGATCGAGGACACCGTGCGGCAGGCGCTGGCCGAACGGGCGCTGACAGAGAGCGCCGGGCGCACGCCTCTGCGCGTGAGCGTTACGCAGGAGTCATTCCGATTAAGAGGGGCAGCGGCACTGATTGCGGCGCCAAGCTTTGCGGCTCCCCGAGTCGCCTAGGGTTGAAAACCGTCTGGCTAAACAGAACGAGGGGATGCACAGCTTTGGAGGAGCAACCGGATCGCCACCGTGCTGATGGCCAAGGTTGTTTTGCTGGTTACGAATTTCTCATTGGAGGTCGCTGACATGTTAAGCCCAGGAAACTTTGGTTTACGGAAGATTCAGTTCGCCGTGTTCGCACTGTTGCTCGCCATTCCCCTGACGGCGATCGCGCAAGTCACAACCGCCACCATGGTCGGTACCATCACGGATCCAGGCGGCGCCATTATGCCTGGTGCTCAGGTTACCGCGCGGAATGTCGACACTGGTCTGACCCGCACCGTAACCTCCGCGGATGACGGAAGCTATCGGATTGAATTTCTTCCGGTGGGCAAATATGCTCTCGAGGTCACCACCTCCGGTTTCAAGAAGGCCTACCTCAGTGACATCGTCCTTCAGATCAACGACACCGCACGCGTTGATGTCTCTCTCACGGTTGGGCAAGTCACCGAAACTGTCACGGTCACAGAGGCGATGCCGCAGATCAACACCAGTACTTCCGAGATTGGGCGCACCATCCAGTCCGCTGAGATCACTACGCTCCCGCTGGTTGAACGCAACGTATATACGCTGCTGGATCTAACTCCCGGCGTGCAGTCTAACAACAACGGCGTGGCCGCCGCTTCGACGGGTACCAGTTCGCTGATTCTCGGTTTTCCAGAGCAGCGCACTCTGATCAACGGCGGTACCGACGGCGGCACCGGTTCAGTGAACTACTACCTCGATGGCGGCAGCAACATGACCAACCTGCGCAACACGGGCAATATCCTGCCCAACCCGGACGCCATACAGGAGTTCCGAGTGCAGACCAACAGCTACAACGCGGAGTATGGTCGTTTTGCCAGTGGCGTCATCAACGTACTCACCAAGTCCGGCACCAATCAGTATCATGGCTCGGTCTTTGAGTTCGTGCGCAACACCGTATTCAACGCCAATGATTGGGGCTCGCAACTGGCCAGGCCTCCGTTTCATCGCAACCAGTTTGGCGGCACCGTTGGCGGCCCAATCAAACGTGACAAGACATTCTTTTTCGCGTCGTATTCGGGCCTGCGACAGACCACCAGCACATTCCTAAGCGGCGCCGTCGTTCCTACTGCGTTGGAACGTATCGGCAACTTCAGCGCCTCGGCCACCAGGCCAACCGATCCAGCCACCGGCGCGGTCTTCGTCTGCAACGGCGTCACGGGCGTAATTTGTCCCAACCGTATTGACCCGGTGGCGGCTAAGATCATTAGCGACTACATCCCCACCTCCAACGTGGCCGGCAATAGATGGCAAGGCAACGTTCCCAGCCCATTTAACACCGACGAGTTTCTCGGAAAGCTGGATCATCAGATCAATGCCGCGCACCGCTTAACCTTCAGCTACTTCATAACTCAGGGAAACAACACAGTGAAGGCAGGCACCGGCAACTTGCCCTGGGGCACTCAACAATTCAAATGGCGGCAGCACAATGTTAACCTCAGCGACGTTTGGATCATCGGCGCCGATAAGGTCAACCAGGTCTGGATGACTTACACGCGAAATTTTGGCGGCCGGTTGAACCTCCCCGCGACTTCCCTTGGCGACCTGGGTTCGGCGTTCACGATTCAAGGCGAGCCCTCTCTGCCTCAGATCACCGTCGCCGGGTTCTTCACTCTGACAAACTCCATTGGCGGTCCCAGGGCCGGCACTAACTTCTATTCTATTCGCGACGTCTTCAGTTGGACCAAGGGCCGCCACTCCCTGAAGTTGGGAGGAGAGGTTTCACTCAACAAGGACATCCAGCAGACGCTGCTAAACAACTATGGCGTCTTCACGTTCAATAACAGCGTGACCAGAAACGCACTGGCAGATTTCCTGATCGGCATTCCCAGCGCGATCACGCAGGATGCGCCCGTCACTGCTTACACGGACACCTGGTATACAGCGCTTTTCCTGCAGGACGACTTCCGCGTTCACCCGCGTGTGACCCTGAATCTGGGAATGCGCTGGGACGTTCAAACGCCTCCTACCGACCCACAAAACCGCGTCACCAACTATGTCCCTGGACAGAAGTCTGTAGTGAACCCGCTCGCCCCTGCTGGGGAGTTGTTCTACGGTGACCCGGGTGTGGAACGGGGCGGAATCCCGGTGAGTTATGCTCACTTTTCCCCACGCCTCGGCTTTGCATGGGACCCGATGGGCAACGGGAAGACCTCGATCCGCGGAGCCGCGGGACTGTTTTATGGCAGCATCTCAGGCAACGAGTGGAACACCATGACCAACTTCCAGCCTTTTTCCACTCGGCTCACTTTCTCCAATATCAATGCCAGGACGAACGCGGCCGGGGTGCCGCTGGGAGCTTCACTACGCAATCCATATAACGCTTTCGTTGGCGGCAATCCCTTCCCCTACCGGGGAACATTCGTCACCGGCGGCGGCGTCTTTGCCGTTGCGGACGACTTCAGATGGCCGCACACCTACCACTTCAACTTCTCAGTCCAGCGCCAGGTCACCAATGATCTGACCGTGGGAGCGGCTTACGTTGGCACGCGGAGCAGAAACCTGCCCTTTGGACGCGACGTCAACTACCCGATCGTGACACCCACAGCCACCGCTGCCGGAGCAAACATCCTGGCACGGCGGCCCAACCCGGCGTTTGGTGCCGTGCTGCTCCTCGATTCTGATCAGGAGGCTTCCTACAACGGCCTGCAAATCACCAGCGCGCTGCGGATGACCCGACGCGTCAGCTTCAACGCGTTTTATACGCTTAGCAAGACGCGCTCGAGCGTCCAACTCCACAACAACACCACACAGGGGTTGGCCCAGAACTACAGCCAGCTGTGGGAAGATGAGGGTCGCGCCGATACCGACCAGCGTCACGTTTTCAGCATGAGTTTGAACTACCAACCCGATTACTTCAAAAACAGTAACGCCATCGTCCGCGGTATCCTAAACGGATGGAGCATCTCGCCCATTATCAAGATGCGCAGTGGCCTTCCATTCACGGTAACTAACGGCAACGTAGATGCGAATCTTGATGGCCAAACTAACGACCGGGCTCGGCTCATCGGAGATCCTCACATAGACAATCCGACGGCGGCTCGATGGTTCAACACCGCCGCCTTTGCCCAGAACCCGGTTGTAACCGGAGTGGCCACCGACGGTAGCTCACCGCGCAACCTTCTTGACGGGCCGGGCTATAAGGTTGTCGATCTGGCCATCTCGCGCGACTTCAATTTGAGCGAGAGATTCAAGCTGCGTTTCCGGGCCGAGGGCACCAACATCTTCAACATAGTAAACCTCGGGCAGCCGGGCGCGGCCGTCCCTTCGGGCGCGACCTCGGCCACCTTTGGCGTTATCACTTCTGCAAGCCCGATGCGAAGGATGCAGTTTGGCTTGCGCCTGACCTTCTGATACTGACTGAACTTCGTCCGGCAAGGCTCGCGCAAAAGGTGGTTGCTCAGGCCTTGGACAGATCAAAGAACGGGTCCGATCACTAAACAGCACGAACTAACACGAAGCACGCGAGTGTCGTTTCGTGTACTTTCGTGGATCGTACCCCGCGGTTCATATCGCTGGCGCGTTGAGTTTACCGAAGTCACACATGCAGGAAGCACAACAAACTGAAGTGACTGCGACCGTGGCTGGGTTCAAGCTCCGAGGACTGCGTTGGTGGATCATCAGCTTGATCTTTCTCGCCACTTTAATCAACTACATCGATCGGTTGACGATTTCGGTGTTGGCGCCAGTAATCACGCGCGATCTCGGCCTCACCAATACTGAATTCGGCGGCATCATTACCTGGTTTCTCCTGGCTTACACGATCAGCCAGAGCCTCTCGGGAAAGCTTTACGATCGAGTCGGGACCAAACGAGGCTTCGTCTGTTCGGTCGTGCTTTGGTCGATCGCCGCGATGGCGCATGCGTTCGCACGGGGATTGGCCAGTCTCAGCGCGCTTCGTTTTATTTTGGGACTCGGCGAAGCAGGCAACTGGCCCGGCGCAGCGAAGACCGTGGCCGAATGGTTTCCCATTCGCGAGCGTGCTTTTGGTATGGCCATCTTCAACAGCGGAGCTGCTATCGGTTCGGTGGTGGCGCCGCCGCTGATCGTTTGGCTTAGTCTGACGTATGGATGGCAAACGACATTCTTAGTGACGGGATCTCTTGGCTTCGTCTGGTTGGTGTTGTGGCTTTTCTTTTATGAGACACCAGACCGTCATAGATGGTTGGGAGAGGAGGAACGCCAACTGATCCGCGAGGGCCAGCGAACCGAAGCAACCCCGGGCGCGATCACCACCGAGCTTGACAAGGCACCACGTTGGCGAGAACTGCTGCGCTATCGACAGGTTTGGGCGATTGTCCTGGCGCGGTTTTTAACCGACCCAATCTGGTGGCTCTACATCAGTTGGTTGCCGAAATATCTTGCCGATGCGCGGGGCTTCTCTCTGGTCAAAATTGGCCTTTTTGCCTGGGTACCCTACGTTGCCGCCGACGCCGGCAGTCTTTCAGGCGGATGGTTATCCGGATACCTGATCTCTCGCGGGTGGAGTGTAGACCGAGCGCGCAAGGTAGTAATTCTGATAGCGGCGCTGTTAATGCCGGCGGGGATTTTTGCAGCCTTTGCGCAAGATGCGATGGTTGCGCTGGCATTGATCGGCGTGGTGCTCTTCGGATTTCAAGTTTGGATCAACAACGTGCAGACCTTGCCCAGTGATTTCTTCTCCGACAAAGCTGTGGCTTCGGTCGCGGGGTTGGGTGGAACTGGCGCAGGCGTTGGCTCAATGATTTTTATTTTCAGTACGGGGTGGGTCGTGGACCACTTTTCTTATGTACCGGTGTTAGTCGCCGCCGGGTTGCTTGCGCCCTTGGGGACCCTGGTGTTATTCGCGCTTTCCGGGCCGATCAGGCGCGTGCCCCTGAAGCCTCAGCTAAGACTCTCAACTAGTTAAAGTCGTTTTCCGAAGGTGTTTAATTAAATGAGCGATACGTTCGACTTAAATGGAAAGGTGGCGCTGGTTACGGGTGCCTCCTCGGGAATAGGCCAGGCCACCGCCCAAGCCCTGGCTAAAAATGGAGCGCGAGTGGCGATTAATTTTCATCGCAACAGTGCAGGAGCCGAGGCCGCGCGCGCGCAAATAACTGGAGAAGGGGGCAGCGCGATCGTAGTGCAGGCCGACGTTACCCGCGCGAACGAGGTTCAGTCGCTGGTCCAACAGACTGTCGCTGAACTGGGGCCCATCGATATCCTGGTAAACAATGCCGGATCATTGGTTGAGCGTCTGAAGATTCTCGAACTAACCGAAGAGCGCTGGGACGAAGTGATTGATCTGAATCTCAAGAGCGCATTTCTCTGCAGCCGGGCAGTGGCTGGTTCGATGATGGAACGCAAGACGGGCGCAATTATCAACGTTTCTTCGATCGCCGGGCGTAATGGCGGGGCCCTGGGCTCGATCCACTACTCGGCGGCGAAGGGTGGTCTGATCACTTTTACAAAAGGTCTCGCCAAAGAGCTCGCGCCTTTCGGAGTGCGCGTCAACGCTGTATCACCGGGCGTGGTTGACACTCCTTACCACGAACAGTTTTCGTCGCCGGAAATGATGAAAACATATGCCGGCATGATCCCGTTGGGCCGCGTTGGTACGCCGCCTGAAGTTGGCAAAGTCATTTGCTTTCTGGCCTCCGACGCGGCCAGCTATCTAGCCGGCGAGACGATCGAGATCAATGGCGGCATGTTCATGGACTGAAAGCGCGCCGTGGCAACACGTGTTCAGAGTACAACCTTCAGGTTGCGCCTGCGCGAGCAGCAAGCTAAAGCTTGTACTCTAAACACCTGTCGCCGAGGCTCACACGCCACAACACGTGACTCGGGCGAATCACACATGCGCAAACTGAACTTCTATCAAATGTTGTTGCTCTGGCTGGCGATCGCTTCAAGCATTTGCCCGCCACTGCTGGCCCAGGATGCGCGTGAGTTGGAACAGGAGCGGACTGCCAGCAAGAAACTCAAGGGCCAGCACCCGCTGCTTGATCTGATGCGAATGCGCAAGTCAGCTCTGCGGCCTGAATTGGTGGGCATTCATCCACGTGTTTACGTCACGGAAAAAAACCTCGCTGAATTGCGCGAACGCGCCCGCACTTCGCACCTTGAGCTTTGGCAAAAAACGATCAGCAAGGTGCGCGCTCTTGGCGCTGCTCCACCGCCACCCCCTGCGCAGCAGCGACGCCAACAGAATGAGGTCGGCATCGCAATTGCGGAAGCGGCTTTCGTTTACAAGATTGAAGGCGATAAGAAGTATCTGGATGCCGCGCGCAAATATATGGACGCGGCCGTCAGTTACGACATCTGGGGTTATGCCAACAACAAGCCCAATGTAGATCTGGCCGCAGGTCATCTGCTCTACGGCCTGGCCTGGGGTTATGATTTGCTCTATCACGACCTCAGCGAAAAAGATCGGGTGCGTTATCGCGACAAACTGATCAAACAGGCGCGCCTGTTGGCTGATTATTTCAAGCCGAAACCGGGTCGCACCTTTGCCTACAGCCAGAACCACACTTTCATTCCCATCACCGGTCTGGGGGTCGCTGCCTATGCGCTATACGACGAAACTCCCGAGGCGCCTGCCTGGGCCAGCCTGACGCGCGCCATCTACGATCGTGTGCTGGCAACATACTCGCTGGATGGTTACTACTATGAAGGCTTTGAATACTGGATCTTCTCGACCCCGTGGTTGATCCATTATCTCGATGCGCATGCCCACGCCACCGGCGAAGACCTTTACGATCGCCCGGGTTTTCGCCAGATGCACCGGTACGTCGCGCACTCAATGCTGCCGAGCGGAAAATACGTCTTTGATTTTGGCGACATCTTTGAAGGGCCACTGACGCGCGCCGGCCTTGGAGAAGATTACCGGCGCTCGCATCCGCAGGGACGCTTTTACACGAACTACAACCTGCTCTATCGCCTGGCCCAACGCTTCCAAAGTGGCGAGGCGCAGGGCGTGGCGGAGTGGCTAAAGCGATTCGATCAAGTGAACGCGGAAGACTTTTGGTCGCTGGTTTGGTACGACGCAAAACTCAAGACCGTGCCCATCGAGCGACAATCTACCTGGCACCACTTTCCGGACCACGATGTCGTCTACTGGCGCAGCGATTGGTCAAAGGACGCGACCTCCTTTGCGTTTAAGTGCGGCCCGCCGGAAGGCCACCATACAGAATCTTTACTAGAACAGTTTCCCGACTGGCGTTTGTCTTCCGGCCACGCGCATCCAGACGCGAACAGCTTCATCATTTTTGCGCGCGGCGAATATCTGACGGGCGACACCGGCTACGCCGGCCTGCCCATGACCGAGCATCACAACACTCTGCTGATCGATGGCAAAGGGCAGGCAAGAGAAGGCAACGGCCACGACGTGTTTGCTGCAGTGCCCTACGACCTTCTCAATCGGATACGCATCAGTGAAGTAAAGGTGGAACGTGACCAGGTAATCGTGCGGGGGGATGCGACGGCGGCTTACGGACCGGAATTGGGTGTGAAGAAGTTTATGCGAGAGTTCGTTTACAGATCCGGCGCAGGCTTCACTGTTTCTGACGAAGTAGAGACGCAAAAACCCGCGGTCCTGACTTTTCTGCTGCACGCTGACAACCGCATTGATAAAGAAACCGGCAACCGGTTCAGCATTAAAGCGGGCAAAGTGAAACTGCTGATCGATTCAACAATCGAAGAGTCGAATCATCCCGCCTCGAAAAAGCTCCCGAGCGCGATTCAGGCCGTAATCGAAACGAACACGCTGACCGCTCCGGGGCCTCCTGGCGCGGTAGATAAGGGTGAGCGCCAGGCGCGCGGCCAGAAACTCTTGCTTTCCCCTGTCGCGCCGGTCACCAGGGCGCGGTTCACATTACGACTCAGTATTGAAGACTGAAATGGACCTTACAAAAAAACTCACCCTTCAAAGAAATCCGAGTAGCGGACGTCTCTCAGCGCCAAAGGCGCGAAATGTGAAAGCCTGGGGCAACGCCCCAGGTAAAGAGCAGCGAAACTTCGAAGCGCTGAAAGCGCGGCATCGTCCGGATAATCAGTCATTATTATTTGTTGGAGGATTTGCTTTGGCTTAGTGAGCATAAAAGCCAGTAGTTCAGAGTTTAAACTTTAGCTTGTGTGACCGGATCTTTCTCTGTGTAACCTCCGTGTCCTTTGTGTCTCTGTGGTGAACAACCGCTAATGAGAATCCACCACAGAGACACAGAGAACACAGAGGATTCACAGAGAAAGCCAGAAATGAAGACACTCCTTAGACAGGGCTCAGTAACAGAAAGAGGCCAATTATGAGCACGCAGTTGAAAGAAACAAAAGACCAATTGATATTTCGGAATACTAACAAGCGGAAAGGCCGACACACTTCGGTCACGCCGGCAAACAGCGCCATGAAACATCTGGTGTACGGCCGAGTGATACTCGACCACGAGGTGCCGTCGGTGACATTTTCGACCGGCGGTCTGGAGTCGGGCCTGATCTGCTTGGCAGGCGAATGCACGATCAAGGCAGACGGCCACACAAACACGCTTGGACAATACGACTCGATCTACCTGCCACGAGACACAGACGTTGAGATTACAACCGACAGTTCTGTTGATCTGGTGGAGTGTGCCGCGGAAGTCGAAAATCGGTATCCGCTCCAGGTTGTTAAGTACGCGGATGTCGAAAAGGACGCATCGCTCAAATTCAAAACCGGTGGTCCCTCGACTACTCGAACCGTAAACATCACGCTGGGGAAGAATGTTGAAGCGGGGCGCATCCTCGCCGGCTTCACAACGTCCGAGCCGGGTCATTGGACCAGTTGGCCGCCGCACGAACACGCTGCGATGCTCGAGGAACTATACGTTTATTACGACATGCCGGCGCCCGCTTTCGGTGTGCAATTTGTTTACACCAACCCGGACGAACCGGAGTTCATAGGGATTGTGCGAGACGGAGATGCGGTGCTCATGCCCAAAGGCTTTCACCCGAACGTTTCGGTTCCCGGTCATCCAATCAATTTTGTGTGGATGATGGCGGCGCATCGCGAAGTTGAAGATCGACAGTTTGGAGTTGTCACCGTGCAACCCGGTTTCGATCAGGCTGGCAGCGGTCTGGAAGCAAGCCGGAAGTAGCACAGACTTCAGGAACCTCCGATCAAGTAAAGAAAACTAATTTCCCCAGCCCGCGAAGCGCGGCGCAAGCATAAAGCCTGGGGTGGAGCGGAGCGGAACCCCAGGGTAATGACGGACCAGAAACCGAGCCCACGGAAGTGGGCGATAGCAGCTTTGGAAGGAAGGGTTCCCAGTAAATGTGGATTTGCCTGGTACTACTTGAAATGTCCGTGCCATTTCGGCTGTCGCCCGTTTCACGGGCTCGGAAAATGATGCCCGTTTGTACCTGGGGTTCCGCTGCGCTTCACCCCAGGCTTTATGCTGCTGCCCGCTCCGCGGGCTAAGGCAAAAAACAAAACGCGATGAACTGCAAAACCAAGCCAGATTTTGAATCGAATAAGATATGATCCACGAAACCACACGAAACAGCGCGAAAAGATCTTAGTGTCTTTTGGTGTGATTTCGTGGATCGTGTTTTATCTTCGCTTGGTTGCGGCCTAGACCGCGCTGCGCAACCTCTGTGTTCTTTGGTTTAAATGAGCATCCTCGAAACATTCAGACTGGACGGCAAAGTCGCTTTGGTCACCGGCGCGTCGACCGGATTGGGCGCGGCCATCGCGACCGCATTGGGAGAAGCGGGGGCGAACGTCGCCTGTCATGGCAACACTCACGCGCCTGACGAGAGTTGCGCAGCGGTGATTAAGACGGGTCGACAAGCTCTTGCGCTGACCGGTGACCTGAGCGATAGCGAAACACCGAGACGGTTGATTGAAGGGACCATCGAGCACTTCGGCCAGATGGATATTCTTGTGAACAATGCCGGCACGATTCGCCGCGCTCCCGCAACGGAATACTCGGAGGAGGATTGGGCGACGGTCATCGAAGTTAATCTTTCCAGCGTTTTTCGTATGGCCCAGCTCGCGGGTCGTCACATGATCGAACGGGGCGGCGGGAAGATTCTCAACATTGCTTCATTACTTTCGTTTCAGGGGGGAATCACCGTTCCGGCCTATGCTGCTGCGAAAGGTGGCGTGGCGCAATTGACCAAGGCGCTGGCGAATGAATGGGCCGCAAAAAATATTAATGTGAACGCGATCGCTCCAGGCTATATGCGGACCGACAACACGAAAGCACTGCAAAAGGACGAGACACGCAACCGGCAGATACTGGAACGGATTCCTGCTGGACGTTGGGGCGAGCCAGGTGATCTGGGCGGTGCGGCCGTATTTATGTGTTCAGCGGCGAGCGACTATATCAATGGGCACGTGCTGGTAGTTGACGGTGGTTGGATGGGAAGGTGAAAGATTGTCTGGCCTCAGCGCCAAAGGCGCGAAATGTAACAGCCTGGGGCAACGCCCCAGGTGAGGGTCAAATGAGTTCTTGTAGCGCTCAAGGCGCGAAAGAGACTCTCGATCAAGAACATAATGGTTAAGTTGCCTTTCACATTATTTCGCGCTTTCAGCGCTGAAAAACTTAAACCTGTCCTACCTGGGCCGATGGCCCAGGCTATTACATTTCGCGCCTTTGGCGCTGAGCCGCGCGCTGACGCGGGCTCGTTAAGTGTGGTGCGCCTACTAGCTCTATTGGTCCTTTTATCAGCTCCGGGCGTAGCGAGCGCACAAACCGCGCGCTCGGCCACACCCTCGATCATTCAAACGTCATCGTTCGACAGGGAAGTCACGGACTTTTTCACTCAGGAGATGACCGCCCATCTTAACGAGATCAAATCTTACGAGCCGGCGCCAGAAAAGATCTTTGGAGCTGGGGCGACGGGCGAATACACCTGGGGCAGTTTTATGAACTCAGTCGGGGCGTTTGCCGCTTTGACTGGGAGAACCAAACTTGGCGATCACGATCTAGCCCGCGAGGTGGGCCAGGTTGGTTTACTCGAATACCGTTTGAAGGGGACGCGTTTCTCGCAATTGTACGGAGTGCTGGCGCTGCGGTATTTCGGCAAGGACCTGGACACCAATCCTGTTTGGCAGAGTCTGAACGAGGAACAGCGATCGCAGTGGCGACACTTTCTTGACGTTTCCGCCTTCTACGATCCAAAGACACAACAAGTTATCAAACTGCCGGAAAACTATCTTGGGGTAGCGGCGCGCATCGCCAGTGTCAGTTATCAACTGGGTTTGACCAAAGATCGCGCGTTGGTGGACGGTGTGATCACGAGAGCAGCCCAGCCTTTCCTCAACCAGGGGATCTATGCGGACGATGCGCCGCCCACCGGTCGCTTCGATCGTTACTCAAACGAATATGCGCGTTTCGTTTGGGACGCGGCTGAGACGGTAGATCGGAAAGACATTCTTGCCGCCGTTGGCCCTTCGTTGAAAGAGCAGATGCGCTTGTGGTGGGACCTGGTTCTGCCCGATGGTTACGGGTATGCCTGGGGCCGGAGCATGGGTGTCGTAAGTTACATGGACACGCTCGAGATTGTCGGCTTTCTCGCGGCGCATCCTGAATTCCGTCCGGCACCGCTCGAACAGTTGGCGAGTGCTTATTACCAGGCATGGCACTGGTTACGGCATGACTACAAAGACAAGGCGCACATGCTTTCCGTTTTCGCTTTCGGTCGCGGCAGCTATTCCTACATCACTCGCGACCGCGAATGGCAACAGACAATAAATTTTTTTGGCAAAGGCGGGCTGGCCCACGCACGATTCATACAAGCGATGCGCCGTGAAAACGTTGTCCAGTTTGCCAGCAAGATCAATCGGACTGACCTGGCACGATTTGTCTTCTTTCGTCAGGGAGATCGGCCGGCCGGAGTCTGGCTGGTTCGGCAGGGACCAATCTATTTCACCCTGCCAATCACCACGGGCACAAAACCCGGTGTGGCTGACTATTTACCGGCGCCGTATGGACTGCCGGGATTTGCTAATCCGGTGGAGCAGGTCTATCCCTCGATGGTGCCCTTTCTCGAACTTGCCGACGGGCGCGTAATCGCGGCAACCGATGGCGCGGATGAAATCGCGCCGGCGGCTGGCGGCAAATCATTGCAAGTGGTTTGGCGCCGCTGGGCGTTACTCGGAAGCAAATCCGGACAGCTCGTCGATCCCAACATCACTAGCGAAGTAATCTGGCATCTGGAAGGGTCTAAACTAACTCGCGCTGAAACTCTCAAGTCGACGGAACCAATTACGATTCGTCGTTGGTGGATAGCGGTTCCGACAACCGCAGCGCACAATGAATCGGTCGTCAGCGGCCGTAGAATTGATCGCTTCGCCTTCGATCCGGATCGAACGGACCTTTCGGTCAGTGGCTGGGCGGACTGGCCGTTGAAAGTATTTCTGCTGGCAACGGGAGAAACGCCTTTAGGGCGTGGGGCACGGGGAGCGATCCCTTTGCAGTTGGTTTATGAATCGAGGGATTTGCGTTTACAGCCCGGTCAGGCTAAGACCTGGCATTTGGTTATTGAGCTCGCGCCGTCGGCGAAATCGCTCGAATAAGGGAATGATTAAAATGGAAGCAACTAAAGAACTGAAGCCACAACACACGGACTGGAGCAGCATTCCGGTCGAACAATTAGAGCCAGGCATTGAGCGACAAATGATCGTTGGGGAAAACCTGATGATCTGCCGGCTCCGCATCGGGCCGAACATCGTGACTCCCGCGCATGATCATCCTCACGAGCAAATGACAATCATTGAGCGCGGGCGGGTGTTGTTCACGATTGGCGACGAACAACGCATTGCTCAGGCCGGTGATGTGCTTCATTTTCCACCCGGTACCTGGCATGGCGCCACAATGCTCGACGAGGAAGTGATCCTGATAGACGTCTTCTCGCCAATACGGGAGGATTTTTTGAATTAGTAGTGTGGATTTGTTTTGACAGAACCCACGATCCACGAAATCACACGAACGAACACGAAATGTTCGTGCCATTTCGTGTGTTTTAGTGGATCCAGGGTAGGCACGCGGCTCGCCAACCGTGGGCTAAGATAGATCACCGCTTGGCGCTAAGTGTCTTCGAAGAAACTGATAAATCATTAGAGGTTCCTTGACTCTCAACATCAAATCTAAAGACAAGTGCCGCTGGGATCTTCTAAGCCTCGGTGAGGTGATGTTGCGGCTCGATCCCGGTGAAAGCCGCATCCATACGACGCGCAATTTTCAGGTGTCAGAGGGTGGCGGCGAATACAACGTGGCCCGTGGTCTGCGGCGTTGTTTCGGCATGGACACCAGTATTGTCACTGCGCTCGCTGACAATCCGATTGGCCGTTTAGTCCAGGACCTCATTTACCAGGGTGGCGTTGATCAATCCCATGTCAAATGGGTCGACTTTGACGGTGTGGGCCGCAGTGTCCGTAATGGATTGAATTTCACCGAGCGGGGCTTTGGTCTGCGCGCGGCTGTTGGATGTTCCGACCGCGGGCTTACAGCGGTATCGCAAATGAAGGTCGGCGACATTGATTGGGAAAGAATCTTCGGCGACGAAGGTGTCCGCTGGTTTCATACCGGCGGAATCTTCTCCGCATTGTCGGAGACGACGCGACACGTGGCTCAGGAAGCAATGAAAGCCGCCCGCAAACATGGGACGATCATTTCATTTGATCTGAATTATCGGCCCTCGCTCTGGAAAGGACTCGGTGGCCCAACAAGTGCGCGTACAGTAAATCGCGAACTGGCGCCTTTAATAGATGTCATGCTGGGAAACGAAGAAGACTTCACCGCCGCATTGGGGCTTGAGGTGGAGGGTTTGGATCTGAATCAACAACACTCAAAGCTCGAGCCGGGCAACTTTCAGAAAATGATTGAGCGCGTGGTGGAGGAGTTTCCTAATTTCCAGGTAGTCGCGACCACGTTGCGCCACGCGCGTACGGCGACGCTGAACGATTGGGGAGCGATCTGTTTTGCTGAGGGCGAATTTTATCAGGCGCCCACGCGAGAGAACCTGGAAATTTTGGATCGGATTGGTGGCGGCGACTCATTCGCTTCGGGATTGATTTATGGTTTGCTCACCGGCAAGGGACCGCAATGGGCAGTTGATTGCGGGGCTGCGCACGGCGCGCTCGCGATGACTACTCCGGGTGACACGACGATGGCTACGCTGAGCGAAGTTGAGAAAGTGATGAAAGGTGGGACGGCGCGGGTTGATAGATAAACATTGGTTCTGCCGCAGCACAGTGCGGCAAGCCTATGGGCTTTCCGGTAACTCCGCTTTCTTACCTTGGAGGCTATGCCTCCCTCATCTCTTTGCCGGATCCATCCGAGGCGCAGCCTCTCATTTTTATTCGTTGCGAACGTTAAGGCACAGCCTTACCGCAATGTGCGGCGGCAAAGCCGCGACTCGTTAGAACAGTAATCAATGAACAAGGCCGAAGTCCTAAAACACATCCGTGACACGGGCTTGATACCGGTAGTGCGGGCCGAGTCGGCTGACCTGGCGATGTGCGCGGTTGCGGCGCTGAAGGCCGGCGGCCTCGATGTGCTCGAAGTAACTATGACCGTGCCCGGCGCGATTGAAGTGATCCGAACATTAGCCGAGGAGCAAGGCGCCGACACATTAATTGGAGCCGGGACCGTACTCGATCAGGAAACTGCCCGGGCTTGCATTCAAGCAGGGGCGCAGTTCATCGTCAGTCCGGCGCTCAACGAAAAAACCATCGGGTTCTGCCGCGATCAGGAGGTGGCGATTTTCCCTGGTGCTTTGACACCGACTGAGGTGCTGCGGGCCTGGGACGCCGGAGCCGATGCAGTGAAAGTTTTTCCAGCCGGCGCGGTCGGCGGCGCCAGCTATCTGAAAGCCCTAAAAGCTCCTCTGCCCCATATTGAATTAATTCCCACCGGCGGGGTCTCTCTGAAAACGGCGGCCGACTTTATCAAGGCCGGAGCGATGGCCCTGGGCGTCGGCGCGGATCTCGTCGATCCCCAGGCGTTGCGCGAAGGTAATAGCGCCTTAATCACCGAGCGCGCTCGTCAGTTTCTTCAGATTTTCCAAGTGACACGGGACCTCATGCTCGGGAGCCTCGACGTGAAACCCAGAGCGAGCGGGTGAGCCCTGTCAACTTCACTTCACCGCAGATCTTTCCTTGAGTTCCGAGATCGTTACCCCAGGAAATCCCAACGCCTTTTGTGTAGGTCTCCGGATTCGTTGGAGATGGCTGAAAGACAGGACAGTCAAGGGCGGGAAGTTTGGCCGCCATGTAATGCTGGAAATAATTATTGACTTTGGTTCGGGCAGGCATATAATCCGGGGCCTCTGCCAAGTCAAATCACGCTGGCTGCCCGCCCGTGCATAGACGTTCCTCCATGTTCTGTGACCAGTCGAACATGCCAACGGCAGATAATCAGTCGCGTTAGACAATCTGGCGAGTGCCTTGCGCCTTTCCATGGTGCAGGCCCAATAGTCTCTGGATCGTGGATCCGGGGTTGCTCTGGCGTCTTTTGCCGAATGTTGACCGTCGCGAGCTAATGGAGGAGGGTCTCACAGCGAGATCCAGTCAGCGACGCAACTTAATAAGCTAATTTGCCAAAGGACCAAGGCTGGATCCAGAACTCATCGGTCGGGTTTTCTAAAGACAGTTAGTGCGGAACTGTTTATGAAACGGCCAAAGATTCTTATAGTCAATCTTAACCCCTCTGAGAGCCTGGGCGACGAGCTGCGCTGTATCGCTGAATCTCAGTTTGATGTCGAGGAACTTAAGATTTGGCAGAAGATTGATACTGATTCGGCTTCGGCAAAGTGCGCCAGGAAACTCGCTCAGGTAGTTCCTCGGTCCAACCCCGCGGTTCTCTTCGTGGTTCAATTTGCAAACCAACTGAAACCCACAAGGAAATTATTTCAGTACCTCAGAAGAGATGTCCTGACCATGCCACTGGTGGTTGTTGTTGACGAGGGGGACCCGGACGAAATGTTTGCATGGCTCAGAGAGTTGGCGGCTGATTTTCTCACCAAACCATTAAAGAAGATTGATGTTCTTCCTCGCGTTTGGCGTTTGCTGGATCAATGCTCCGAGTCTGAGGCCCACTTATTAAGCGTCAAAGAACAGTTGGGAATGAGACAATTGGTAGGTGAAAGCGAGACGTTTCTCTCAGAAATCGCAAAGATCCCATTGGTTGCAAAGTGCGACGCCAGCATCCTGATTACTGGCGACACCGGAACAGGCAAGGAGTTATGTGCTCGAGCCATCCATTACCTTAGTCCACGTGCGAGTCGATCGTTTATTCCCGTCAACTGCGGTGCGATTCCAGGTGAGTTGGTTGAAAATGAGTTATTCGGCCATGCGGCTGGGGCCTTCACCGGCGCTAAAACAGCAAAGCGCGGACTGATTGATGAAGCTAATGGAGGAACGTTGTTCCTGGACGAAGTAGATTGTCTTCCCCTCATGGCCCAGGTCAAGCTCTTGCGTTTTCTACAAGAAAAGGAATACCGCGCTTTGGGCGCGACGAAATTATCTAAAGCTGATTTGCGGGTCATTGCGGCGACCAGTCTCAACTGTGAGGCAGCGGTCAGAGAAGGGAAGATACGGCAGGACTTATATTACCGTTTGAATGTGATTCTGCTGACATTGCCAGCACTGCGAGACCGCCGAGAAGACATCCCGCTGCTGGCGCACCATTTCCTGAACAAGTATGCGATCGAATTCGACAGACAGGTGACCGGCTTTTCCCCTGACGCTATTCGGAAACTTATTGTCTATGATTGGCCGGGCAACGTACGAGAATTAGAGCACGTCATCATGCGTGCGCTGGTTCTTTCTGCCAAGCCAATAATTTGCGGCGCAGATATCGCGATTGCTGATTTGGAGACTTCGCCGCTTGCCGAATCCTTCCAGGAGGCAAAGAACAGAATCGTCGATCAGTTCGAGAAAACTTATATCAAGGGGCTCCTTCTTTCAAACCATTGCAATATCAGCCGATCAGCTAAAGCGGCTCAAAAGAATCGGCGGGCTTTCTGGGAGCTGATTCGCAAGCATGACATCTCGGTGCAAGGATTGAAGTCCAGAGCTTCTTGAGTTTTTTGATCGGTTGTTCCTCGCACCAGGACATTTTTATCCTGCCAGCTTCTATGGAAAGCCAAGTCTTCTCTTCTCACCCGGTCTAATCAAACAATCTACCCAATAGGTAAGAGCTCCCTGAGAATGATTTATTTAGGTAGTCATCGCTGGTGGTGCGGCGCTTGCAAGTAGACGAACGATCATCTGTGCTTGCATGAATGTAACCTCCCATATGAATGACGAAAAAGTACAGATTGCTCATGAAATCCTGCAGTACCTAATCGAGAACCCAGAAGCACAAGACACTCTTGAGGGGATCGTCGAATGGTGGCTCTTGGAACGAACCATAAAACAACGGACTGTTTCAGTGAAAGCCGCACTCGCGATGTTAGTTGCGGATCGGCTGGTGATTGCGTACGAAGGAAAAGACTCGCGAACTTTTTACAAGATCAATCGTCGGCAACACAAGAAAATCATTTCGCTACTCAATCAGAAATCATAACAAGGGGTCCTACCTCGTTAGATCTTTAGGCAAGGATTAGTTCGCAATGAAACCGATCGCCAAGCCCTTACCGCGCAACTTAACCAAGTCAGTAGTAATACGACTGCAACCACGGGTCGACTCTAAACCAGGTGGCGCCTTCTTCTTTCCTCTCGTCTCTCAAGTGGATGAGCTGCTCCTGGCCTTGTTGCAACGCTGGAGCATTCCCGTCCTCAGGGTCGCACTCGGTTTAGTGTTCATCTGGTTCGGTGCTCTCAAGGCCTTAGGCATGAGCCCTGTAACAACATTGATTCAAGAAACTTATTCGTTCTTACCCATCCAGCCATTTTTATTGATTTTGGGTGCATGGGAGATGTTAGTCGGCATTGGAATAATCCTAAAGCGGGCGCTTCGTTGTGTGCTGATCTTGTTGGGACTCCATCTCGCCGGAACGTTTGTGGCCCTGGGGTTCAATCCACCGCACTTTTTTGTTCAGGGATTTCCCCTCTTCCTGACTGCCGAGGGCGAATTTGTAATGAAGAATCTGGTGCTCCTGGCATCCGGGCTTGTTATTGCAGGCTACGAAGTGAGACCGTTGAGAAAAGAACAGCGATACCGAGTCGAATCCGATTGACGGCTGAGGATTAGGGCCGATTAGCCGTCCAAAGATCGCTAAGAGTTTTGCTTGAACTCTTCACCTCAATTCTTACACTGGGACAAAGTTGTCCTGCTGCTTAAATGTTGATGTCAACATAGTTGCTTCGATTGATCTCAGTTGCCCTTCCATTCTTGAGTTTCGAATAGGACAAAAAGAACTTACCGCGTAGCCCTCTGCTCTTCAGTTCGGTTGAGAACCTAAGAATTTAAGTTGGCATGACGGTTGCACAAGGAGACTTGGGAGTAGCTTCAACACTCCCGGCGAGACTTCTCAGAAACTGTTCAGCGTTGAGAAGCGCAGGTCATCTCGGGCCTCGGAGTGGCTCGCCTCGAGCGTAGATCCAAACGGGCATGTAGATCGAGAACGGGTATTAATCACAGGCATAAACCAAGGTCCCACTGAGGGTTCGCCGGCAGTTGGTACCCGCCACTAACTTCGCTTTCATTCTTTATTTGTCAGCCTTCGGCACGGCCGAGCTAAGAGTTACAACCAGCGCCTAAGGTATCGAAAACAACTGCGGGGAACGCACCCCCGGAAACTTCTCGCCGTCAATGATGGGCGATACTTTGGAGGAGCGAAATGGACAAGCGATTACGACGACAGTTGACCTTCATTTTCTTCTTGCTTTTCTCGGCGATTGCTCTGGTAGGACTCCCTTTGGAGCAACGCGAATGGCTGGTTGGGAATAGTTCGGCGCAGAAAAAGTCTGAACCCAGCAAGGCGACGATAGTGGCCGACAAAAAGACGGAATTGGACCACGTTATAGGAAATACTCCGAACGGCGCAGCGACCAGGCCGTCTACCGCCCCTCCGGAGGAGATGGGTATGGCGGAAAGAAGCCCTGCCGCATACGATTCCACGTGGGATCGTGATTATCCGCAGGACCAACGGAAGAAACTTATGGCCTTCCCTGATCTCCGTCCCGGCGACATTCCGCCTGTTAAGTTGTACCTCTACGGCGGCGTGGGCAGATCATCTTACGCGTCGATTGATGACGTGGCGGACTTCAAAGAGTTCTATGAACGGTTGAGCAAGCAAAAGCCGGCAGTGATGGCACGCTGGAAAGCATATCTAAACACGCGCTACGAATTCACCGGCAAGACTGACCCCACCGCCACCATGAGCAGAAGTAAGCCGCTTCCGGTTGGGCCGATTGTGAAACTGCCCGAGGGGATCAAATCGTGGGAAGAGCTTGCGAATCTAACGCCCGAAGAGATTCTGAAACGTGATCTTTTCCCCGAGGGGTTTCGCCCATTGGCGCATCCACTCCAATCAACTGGTCACATGCTCTTCTCAGATATCTGGTTAGCTGCGCACCCGGAAAACACGCGCTTCGATGTCGACTTTGATATTCCTTCTGCTTACCTTCCGGAGTTTCCGCCACCGCTGTTCCTGACGACGCGCCCCGATCTAGGCGACGTGTCGCGCGGCGAGGAGATTACTGAGGCAAACTTCCACAGGTTGTTCAACGGCATCATTACACCTGAACAACTGAAGGGGCTCGAGAAGCTGGTAATTAAGTCCAACACCAGTTGGTTTAATCAAACCAAGCGCCGTCTCACCAGGCTTCCCTCACAAGGCATTGCCTGCTTCGATTGTCACGTCAACGGGCACACCAACGCGGCTATCGAACTGGATCCCGGCCAGCGTCCTACGCTGGGTCGCGTGCGCCTCGATACGCCCACCTTACGAGGGAATAACCTTTATCTGCTTTTCAGCCGGAGCCGCTCAATTCGCTCCGTGGACCATTTTGCTGAGGTGGAAGAATACTTTGACGGAGACGTCGGCCTGGCCCAGCAGATTGGTGGACGCGAATTCAATAAGGGTACAACCAACGTGATGGGCGACTTCAATTCCATCATTGCCCTTTCGCCTGCACCCAAGCTGGATCGGTATGGACGCTTAATCCCAGCCAAGGCATCGCCAGCCGAGCTAAGAGGCGAGAAGCTATTCTTTGGAAAAGCGAATTGCAGCTCGTGTCACGCAGCGCCTTTTTACGTCGACAACCAGATGCACGATTTGCGTCTTGAAGAGTTCTATTTTGGGCGGGCCGAGGGCTGGGTGAAGACCTTCGGTCTGCGCGGCATCAAAGATTCTCCCCCATACCTTCACGATGGTCGACTGCCAACCCTTGAAGACACTGTAGAGTTTTTCAATATCGTCTTTCAACTAAAGTTGGAACCAACTGAAAAGAACGACCTGGTCTCTTTTCTCCGCGTTCTGTGAAGTGGAACCAGGTCCTCTTCGTTTATGGGAGTCCTCAATTTGACAGCTCGACGCTACGGAGATCATTCCATGAGATACCAAAACATTTTCACCACGCTCTGCTTCATCGTGTTTTCCTTATTGGCTCCGGTCATTTGTCAGGGTCAGAGTAACTACGCTGCGTTAAACGGCACCGTTTTGGATCAGCAGCAGCAAGTTGTTCCGGGGGCCGAAGTGCAAGTTACATCAGTGAGCACACGCGCGGTTCGGCAGGTCCGCAGCAACGAGCAGGGAAACTATCAGATCACAGGTTTGCTACCAGGCGATTACAAACTAGCAGCAGAGGCCCAGGGCTTTGCCCCGTGGGGACAGACCTTGAGTCTGGAGGTCGGACAGCAAATGACCTGTGATGTAAACCTCAAGGTCTCCTCCGTGAGTGGTGTAGTGGAAGTAGAAACTCAAGCGGCGGCTGTGCTACGGACCACCGACGCCAGCGTAGGCGAGGTGGTCGAGCGCACTGCAATTCGCAACCTGCCGCTTAACGGACGGATGTTAATAGATCTCGTACTCACCGTCCCAGGCACGCACGAGAGTCACGGAGCACAGACGGGAGACATGAGTCCGCTCTACTGGCGACCCGGCCAACGCTCAGCCATAAGCATCGCCGGAAACCGGCCCAACGCGAACTATTTTCTGCTGGACGGCGCGACTAACACGGATCCCACATTCAATACACTCAACCTTAGTCCGTCTCCCGACAGCGTGCAGGAGTTCAAGGTCCAGACTGGAAGTTATACGGCTGAGATGGGTGGCGCAGGTGGCGGCCAAATCAACATCGTCACGCGAACCGGCACGAACGAGTTCCACGGCACGGGCTATGAGTTCTTGCGAAACGATGTCTTTGACGCTCGCACTTTCAACGAAATGGATACGGGAAACCACCTGGTGCGAAACAATTTCGGTGCTTCGCTTGGTGGTCCGATCAAGCGAAACAAGATTTTCTTCTTTTTCAACTACGAAGGCCTCAGGCACACCAAGTCGAATACCATGATTGAAACGGTGCCCACTGAGGATGAAATCAACGGTGATTTCAGCATGAGCGGGGCAACCATATTTAACCCCTTCAGCTCCAGACCGAATCCTGGGTTTGATCCGACAAAACCCATTGGCCCAGCCAATCCGCAGGTCATACGTGACCCGTTTCCCGGGAACGTCATCCCGCAGAACCTGATTGATCCGAAGGCCCGACTCTTTCTAAGCAAGTACATTCCTCGTCCGAATTTGGCGATGGGAATGGACGGGTGCGGTATGGGTATGACCATGAACGGTATTCCGCAGGTCACTGGCGCGGGCCTGGATTGCAACAACTTTCTAGACGTCACTAATGAACATAACACGACCGATCAGGCCACCATCCGAATCGATCAGACCTTTAAACGGGGAGACAGCCTTTTTGCGCGCTATTCTTTCAGTAGCGAAAAGGGTTTCATGCCGCAAAACCTGCCCGGGTTCGGCGCACTTCATGACAACTTGTCTCAGAACGGCACCATCGGTTGGAACCGCATCATCAGCCCCACCATCGTAAACATGGGAAGCATTACCTTCTCGCGGCTGGCCATGCATCGTACTTCCGAGAACAGTTTTACCAACGATATTGTCTCTGAACTGGGAATTACCGGTGTTGGTTTTGGGGGCAAAGGAGCATTTGGCGCGCCCTGGTTCAACGTGCAAGGCTACTCAGGAATGGGCGACAGCTTCATTGCCACTCCGGTGCACATGTGGAATACGATCCTGGAGGCGCGCGATTCGGTGAACTGGCAACTGGGCCGTCACAGTCTAAAATTTGGTGGCAGCTATCGCCATTACATCTGGCCCATGTGGGGCTTCTTCCAAAACCGCGGTTACTATCAGTTTACCAACGGCTTCACCACTCGAACCGCGACCAACGATGGCACGGGCTCAGCACTTGCCAGTTTTCTCCTGGGTCTACCTGCAGTCAAACAGCGTCAGACGGGAATTCCGCAGATGCAGCTGCGCCAGTGGTACGCAGACGCGTTTATTCAGGACAGCTTTCAGATGACTCGTAACACCACAATCCAAATCGGGTTGCGTTACGAGTATATGAGTCCGTTAGTCGATATTCGTTATGCCAACACAAATCTGGTGTTTAAGGATGGTGTGCCTTTTGTATTCATTGGTGGCCAGCAAGGTTTTCCGGAAGGATTAAGCAACGCGAACAAACTCAAGTTTGCGCCCCGCGTCGGCATCTCTCACAACCTGCATAAGCACGGAATCGTGCTGCACGCGGCCTTCGGCATTTTCTTCACCCCCGTTGACATGAATACGTGGTGTAACCAGCGCCACAATGTTCCCTATGTCTTTCCGGAAACGCAGCAAAGCGATAACTTCACGCCGGCGCCAGCCATCGTCGCCAGTCACTTCAATTTCGGGCCGCCGGTTTTGGGCTCGACTACAGTGAGTTTTGCTGCTATCGAAGTTGATGCCCCGGCGCAATACATCCAACAGTGGAGCGCCTCCGTTGAAAAGAGTCTGGGGCGGGAGACAACACTCGAGTTGGGTTACCTTGGATCCCATGGCGTACACCTGCAACGTTCTCATTTAATCAACAACGCGCCTGCCGGTCCCGGAGCCATTGGTCCCCGCCGGCCGTTCAGGACGTTAAGCTTCCTGCCTGGGATGGTCCTTCCCGACGATATCGCGATTACCAACACCACGTTCCCCGTAAGTGGCATCAACCTGTTGGAGAATTCCGCGCAGAGTTGGTATCAGGCAGGGTACGTCAACGTCAGGCGGCGCTTTGCTCGCGGCTGGACCTTCCTGGCAAATTACACATACTCGAAAAACCTGAGTGACGCTCCTGACTTCCGTTCGCCGATGTTCGAGTCGGCGGCGCCGCAGAACAATTCCAACCTTGGTTTTGAGAAGGGCCCTGCCTGTGACATCCGCCATCGGTTTGCGTTAAGCACAGTTTACTCACTGCCGTCATGGCGAGGACGTGGTTTCGCAAATTTGGTGACCAGGGGCTGGCGGCTCTCGGCCATCTACCAGGCGCAAAGCGGCCTTCCCTTTACTATCTCGGTGTTCGGCGATACTGCAAACGCAGGGACCCTGTTGGGCGAAAACCCAATCCGTGCGAATTACACCGGCCAGCCGGTGTTTGGCGAAGGCACCCGTACAGCGGAGCGATGGTTCAACCCCGCAGCCTTCGCCACACCCGCGGCATTCACTTTCGGGGACGTTGGGCGAAACACGGTCTATGGTCCGGGAAGACAAACACTCGACCTGGCTTTGCAGCGCGAGTTCACTGTAACGGAGGAAATAAAGTTACAGCTTCGAGCCGAGGCCTTTAACGCGCTCAATCGCACGAACCTGGGCACACCTAACCGGTTCGTTAACACACCTCAATTCGGGACTATCACAGAAGCTGCAACCCCCGGCCGTGAGATCCAGTTCGGTGTGCGGCTTTCGTTCTAGCAAATCAGAGTGGAGAACCCAATACCTATCGAATATATGCGTCAAAGCATCCCCGAACGAATTCCTCTCATCGCTGCTTTCGGGTTGATCCCGCAAACGGCGAGCTTTTTGGGAATCTCCGTCGCATGCCTGGTGCTCGTAGGCTGGACTCTCAACCTGACAGCCCTGCAAAGTATTCTTCCCAGCCAACCTCAAATGGTCCCGAATACTGCGCTGACCTTTGTGTTAGCGAGCGTGGCGCTCTGGATGACATGGCGGAGGAAGGACTCTCGACGGACCTCCGTGGTGGCTGTAGTTTGTGCCCTTTCGGTGATCTTGATTGGTTCCCTCATCCTGGGGGAATACCTTACGGGAACGAATCTGGAACTCGAAAGATTGCTCTTTCGTCACCGGTTGCCAGTTAACGGAACATCATTTCCCGGTCGTCCTTCACCTCACACCTCGCTGAACTTTTTTTTCATAGGTTCCGCTCTCCTGTTGACAAACCTCAAAACAGTGCGGGCCTACCGCCTGGCCCAGATGCTCGCCTTGCTCGTGGCGCTCATAGCCCTGGTGGCCCTCATGGGTTACATCTATCGAGTAGCGTTTCTCTACAGCATTAGCTCCTACACCGGTATGGCTTTACATACCGCGCTGCTCTTCATCGTTCTTAGCCTGGGAGTGATCTTCACTTTTCCCGACCGCGGATTGATGGCCTTCATTCTGAGCGACACCGCGGGTGGGATGATGGTCCGGCATCTGCTGCCGGCGACCGTGACGATTCCTATTCTGTCGGGAGGATTGATTATCTTCGGTGCCCGCGCAGGATTCTACGATCTGGCGTTCGGAATGCTCCTTTGCGTGGCAGCCAGCGTTCTCATTCTCACCGCTTTGATATGGCGTGATGCCAGGGCACTCCATTGCGCTGACAGCAAGCGCAAGCAAGCTGAAGCGGCCCTGCAAGCGGCTTATGACGACCTGGAGGAGAGAGTCGCTGAGCGGACGATCGAATTGTCGAGAGTAAATGAAAGTCTGCGAACCGAGATCATCAAGCATAAGCAGTCGGAAATTGCGCGGGTTCAACTTCTGGGCCGGCTGGTTACCGCTCAAGAAGAAGAGCGGAGTCGAATTTCGCGCGAGCTTCACGATCAGACGGGCCAACATCTTGCCGCCCTCCTCCTCGGGCTTAAGACGCTGAACAACTCAGCTGGCAACGGACATGCGCCGTTGCACAACGGGCTGCTGCAATTACAAGAGTTAACAGAGCAGCTGGTGGATGAGGCGCACCACCTTGCGTGGGAACTACGACCGGCCGCCCTCGATGACCTGGGTCTCGAAATGTCCATCTCTAACTATGTGGAAAAGTGGTCAGAGCGCAGTTCCATCCCGCTCGATTTTCACAGCAACCTGGACAAGCGCCGGCTTGCACCATCAGTTGAAACTGCTGTGTACCGAATTGTGCAGGAAGCGTTGACCAATGTGCTTAAGCACGCACAAGCAACTCGCGTAAGTGTGATGCTGGAGTATCGCTACGACGAGTTGCTCGTAATTGTGGAAGACAACGGCAGAGGCTTTCATCCCGACGTGACGTCCTCTACGAAAGAAGCGGGCGCTCTGGGACTCCTCGGCATCCAGGAACGCGCCTCCCTGGTTGGGGGCAAAGTAAAGATCGAATCCGAACCGGGCTCGGGCGCCACCGTAGCTATTCGAATTCCGGCACCCGCCTCATCTCAACAAAAGGCCTTTTCACATGAACTCGCTCCGCATTTTCTTAGCAGATGATCACACCGTCATGCGCGAGGGCCTTAAATCCCTCGTAAACGCTCAGGCGGATATGGAAGTCATAGGAGAAGCTGACAACGGGAGAACGGCTTTGCAAAAAGCCAGGGAGTTGCAGCCGGACGTTGTGATCATGGACGTTTCGATGCCCGAGCTAAACGGTATCAAGGTGACAGAACAGCTCAAGCGTACTTGCCAGAAGATAAAAGTGCTGGTCCTGACAGCCCACGATGAGAGTGGTTATCTCAGGCAATTGCTTCAAGTAGGCGCCTCCGGCTACGTCCTCAAGAAGGCTGCGGCTGAAGAGTTAATCAATGCAATTCGTGCGGTTGCTGCGGGCGGAGTGTATCTGGATCCGACGCTGGCGGGAAAGGTCGTAGGCGGATACGTTGGCAGCCGGAGGCTCAAGGGCACACCGCAAGGCCATGATTTGAGTGAGCGTGAAGCCGAAGTACTCCGACTCGTGGCCTGGGGCTACACAAACAAAGAGATCGCTTCTTATCTCACGATTAGCGTGAAGACTGTGGAAACGCATAAAGGCAACATACTCGAGAAGCTGGATCTGAGGAGCCGTGTGGAGATGGTCCGCTACGCGTTGCGTCAGGGCTGGCTGCGCGAAACGTAACCCTTAGGCTGTGGCATCGCAACGCAAGCTAAAGCTTGAACTGGCCTTGCCCGAGAAGTCAAAGAAGAGTCCGGGTTC
>JBBPIC010000019.1:0-103672 GCA_038040525.1 Acidobacteriota bacterium
GTCCCCGGCGCGGCAGCCGCGCTGGGGTGGCGTGGCGGCGCACTCCAAGGAGGCGTCTTTGATCCGCCGGCTAGGCAACTGGCTCAGAATGATCACACGAAGCGAGGAATTATGAGGCGAACGATTTCCATATTTATAAAAGCATCACTGCTGACGCTGTTTGGAGTATGGTGCCTAATCCCTACCGGCGCACTGGGCCAACAAGCACCAAAGCCTTCGCTGACTCAACCTGTGTCTGCACCGTCACCTAAAGGAAGTTCGACCTTATCTCTTGAACAACAACTCGCTCTCAGCGTGCTCGGCGAGCCAACCGCGGAGCGGGCGGCGATTACTTTGGTTCTTGCTCAGAAATTTGCGAAGTTTGATTTGCAGCGAAGCTTTGAGTTGCTGGCAGCGGCGATTAAGACAATCAACCAGATTCCGTACGTTGTCACGGCTCCATCCTGGCCACCGCAGCGTCGTGGCGTTAGCGTATACAGCTTCACGATGGTGGGCGGAGCAGAGTTGACCACGGGCAATCATGCCACGCTCGACTCGTTGACCTTTCAAGGTCTCGATACGCTTGTTCGGACGGATTACTTCCGCGCCAGAAATCTTGCGGACGACATTCTGAACAAAATCGTTCGCGCCAGATACCTTCTGGCCATCGCTCGGACTATCCTGGATTCATCCCGAACGTAAGTTGAAGACGCTTAAACGCTCGCGACGGCCGGGAAAATAGAACCCCTTCTTATGACAGGCAGAATTACACGAGTCTTAATCGTTGATGACGAACGAGCGTCGCGCCGGCGTCTGACCAAACTTCTGGCTGGGATGCCTGACATTGAAGTTATCGGCGAAGCGGAAAATGGCATCGCCGCGGTCGAGATGATCGAACGCGAAAACCCTGACGTGGTTCTGCTCGATGTACAGATGCCCGGGTTAGACGGGTTTGAAGTCGTCAGCGAATTGCGCGGGCCCAGGGTGCCATTAATAATTTTCGTTACCGCTTACGATCAATACGCTCTCAAAGCGTTTGAGTTGAGTGCGGTGGACTACTTACTCAAGCCGGTAGAGGTAGAACGGCTTGAGAAAGCTTTGGCGAAAGCGCGGCAGTTGAATGCGCTGCCTTCAACCGCTGACCTTGCTCTCGAGCAGATTCATAGCCTGGCCGCCGCCCTCGGAAAAGATCGTCCGGCTTATCTGCAGCGTGTTGTCGGACGGCGGAGCAACAAGCTGCAGATTATTCCCGCTGACACGATTCAGGCTTTTGTCACCGATCGCGAATTAGTGTTTGCTATCACAGCAGAAGGCCGGCTGCTCGTAAACCACACGCTCAAGGAATTGGAAACCAGACTGGATCCGGAGAATTTTGTCCGGGTTCACAAAGGGACAATAGTTAACCTGGCCCGCGTTGTAGAAATCGAGCCAATGTTCAAAGGCGGGGCGGTGGCCAGGCTTCAATGCGGCTCGCACGTCGATATCAGTCGTCGCTACGCAGTGTCACTCAGAGAAAAGATGCGCTGGTGAAAATCGTAAAGCAAACTGTTAGTTTGCTGCCCGCCGGGTGAAAAACCATTTTCGAGTTAGCCTTTCGCTGGCAGTACCTGGTATCTGCCTGACTCAAATACTTCGGAGGCTTTGAAATGTATTGTCCTAAATGCGGAGCGCGAAATGATGATGGGACAAAGTTCTGTCGTGCCTGCGGCGAGAACCTCAAGGTTATCTCGCAGGCAATGACGAGACGCCTACCCGTGATTCTGGCAAGCAAAATGGATGCATATTTAGAGCGCAAGAATGAACGGATTCGTAGGGACAGTATTTTTGCCGCCTTGAATGGATGCCTATTTTTATTCCTTGGGATTAGACAATTAATCTCGGGAGCCGGCGGACTTTCTTTTGGAGGCCCGTGGTTTCTAATTCTCTTTGGCTGCTTCATGCTTCTCCATGGCCTTTGGGATCACATGGTGTATAAGCGCAGCCTTACGTCAGAACTGGGCACGACAAGGACTACGTCCATAACATCGACTCATGAGCCTGGGCCGCACCATTCCTCGCACTTTTTATTAACTCCTCCCAGCATTACCGAATCAACAACTCATCATCTCGACGCTGCCAGTAGCCGCTGAAAGAAATAAGATTCCACGTCAAAGAAGCGCCTCCTTGGAGTGCGCCGGCCCGGGGCGCTTTGGCCTGACTAACGATACAAGCTCCCTGATCGAATGTGCGCCTTAGTTAACTCGCCGTAGTTAACTCGTCGTTCATTTACCCGCGGCTGGACCAAAGCGGCGCCGGGCCGCCGCACTCCAAAGTTCAGAAAATCGCTGACTGAAAATCAGAAAGCTGGAAGATTTCTTCTACCAAACTTACCGCTCTTTCTTCGTCAAATTCTCCGCAGGTATAGATCTGATCCGCAATGAATGCACACCTTTGATCAAGTAAAAATACGATCCACGAAACCACACGAACCGGCACGAAAGCGCGCCTAGTTCGAGTCTGTTCGTGTGCTTTCGTGGATCGTCTCTTTTCTTTCTGAAGGGCTTGAGTCAAAGGCGTCTCTTTGGAGTGCGCCGGCCCGGCGGCGCTTTGGTCGTATTGCCTATCCCCACAAGCTTGTCGAAGCCCACGCCCTTTCTCACCTACGATGGGCCAAAGCGGCGCCCAAAACCGATGGGCGCCTCTTTGGAGTGCGCCGGCCCGGCGGCGCTTTGGTCGTATTGCCTATTCCCACAAGCTTGTCGAAGCCCACGCCCTTTGTCACCTACGATGGGCCAAAGCGGCGCCGGGCCGCCGCACTCCAAAGGTGGTATCCTCGCGCGTGATCGAGGTGTCCGCTTAATTCATCTGCGTAATCGGCGATATCTGCGGATAGAATGTTTTTTTCGTGCGACAAATCGGCGAAAAGATGTCAATGAAGGTAATCCTCTTCGGAGCTACGGGCATGGTAGGGCAAGGCGTCCTGCGCGAGTGCCTGCGCGACGACGGCGTCGAGAGTGTGCTCAGCATCAGCCGCAGCCCGACCGGCCAAACGCATCCCAGGCTGCGCGAACTGATCGCCACGGATCTATTCGAATTCGATGCGACCACCACAGACCTGCGAGGATACGACGCCTGCTTCTTCTGCCTCGGCGTTTCATCAGCCGGCATGAGCGAGGCCGACTACAAACACCTGACTTATGACCTGACGCTGGGTTGGGCCAAGGTCCTGGCGCGAATCAATCCCACGATGACATTCATCTACGTCTCGGGCGCCGGCACGGGCGGCAAGTCGATGTGGGCGCAGGTGAAAGGGCGCACCGAGAGCGCGCTGCTCGCGCTGTTCCCTAATGCATACATGTTCCGCATCGGCGCTGTACGCGCCATGCATGGCGAGGTCTCGAAGACGCGTTGGACGCGAATCCTCTACGCGGTCTTTCGGCCGCTTTGGCCGCTAGTGCGTGTGATTGCACCGGGAACCATGATCACCACCGAGGGGTTGGGCCGCGCCATGATCCGAGTCGCGCATCAGGGTGCGCCCAAGCGGCTGTTGGAAAACCGCGATCTGCTCGTGCTCGGGGCGCCATGATCGGAACTGTTGGTTCTGGTTTGATTTGAACGCAGAATCGTCCCGGATAGGGAAGGAGTTGTTGCCGTAAACGCGGACCCGGAATGTTGGATGATTGCCTACGTCGAACTCTTTTTTGCTCGATTCGACTTGCTGCCACTCTTGGTCTTTTTGCGGGCTTTCTTGCCCGCCTTCGATTTACCTTTCTTGCCTTTACCATTGCCGGGGTCGGCAAGTAGCTGCCGGGAAAAATCCGAAAGGTCGATGCCAAACGCCTCCTTCAACTGGCCGGTTAGGATCGGAACCAGGACAGTTCCGGTTAAGGCAGGCGCAAGGATACTCATCCCTTGCTTTGAAAGCTCACTAGTAAACTTGTCGCCGAGCGCGCCAAGGTATGACAGGAGTTCGTTATCGCCTTTCGCGCCTCGATACGCGTCACTGAGGCTGCTGCCAACAACATAACCAACCGAAAGAGCTCCAAGCATCCAGGCGACAGGGTGTTTGCGAAAGTGTTCGCGCCAATCGAATGTGTCGCTGATGCCTTGCTTGATCGATTGGTACTCACCGGCGACGGCATCCTTGATGTCCGTCACAGTCTGACTGATCGATTCGCGCGACTCTTCCATCTGTTGTTCAAGCTCCTGCTTCCGACTCTCAGCATCGTCCTCAATTGCTACTGTCTGTATGCCGGCTTTTGCGGTTGCCATATCAATTCCTCCAGGTTGCAAGTCCCACGTGTACCAGTTCAAAACGATTTTTTTGTATCCGTGATTATGAGCAACTCGGATGCCAACTGCAACAGTAGCCCTGTTTCGTGCGGCTTAGTGTGATGCGCGTGGATCGTGTCTTCGCCAAAGCACGGCGATCCACTAAATCACACGAAAGATCCCGAATCGGCCAAACGCAAACAACCCAATGCTGGGACTGCAGGCGTCCGGCTCGCACTGAACTCTATTTCGTGTTAATTCGTAGATCGTTCTTGTTGCGGGAAAGTTAAAGTCGTCCTGCCAAATCATCAGTCAGCAATTGCCAATCAACCATGTTCCTCGTGTTCGTCATATCGGTCGCTGTTCTCCTGGGATTAGCGTTCTTCCTCTATCGCGAAATACGTCGACCGCCCGGCCCAAGGGAATGGGGTCGTACTCCACGTTGGAGAAAAAGAGTTGGTGTCACCCTTGCTACCTTGGTTCTTCTGCTTGCCTGCGTCATCTTTTACGCATTCTTAGTTGAACCCAATCGGCTGGTCACCCATCAAGCGACCATTACGATCGAGAAGTGGCCCAAAGAGCTTGACGGTCTGAAGATAGCTGTGCTCTCGGACATTCACGCCGGAGGTTCGTTCATCGACGACCAGAAGCTGCGATTGATCGTCGAACGCACGAATCAGCTTCAGCCGGAAATAATAGTCATACTCGGTGACTACATGTCAGGCGATAGTTCGACAAGTGACCGGGTCGAGCCCGAAGTGTTCGCTGCTGTCTTGAAGGATTTACGGTCGCCGCTGGGCGTTTACTCGGTCCTCGGCAACCATGATTGGTGGTGGGACGGTCTCAGGGTACGGCGCGGTTTAGAGGCGAATGGCATCAGGGTCCTGGAGGATGAAGTGGTGGAAGTCAAACGCCAAGGTAGTTCCGTTTGGCTTGCCGGTCTCGCCGACTTATGGACGCGTCCCCAACGCATTGAGCAAACGATCGCCAAGGTCCCTGCCGGCCAGCCGATCATTGCGCTGACACATAACCCCGACATTTTTCCGCGTCTTCCTGAGCGCGTGCAGCTTCTGTTGGCTGGGCACACGCACGGCGGACAAGTCAGATTTCCGATTATCGGGACGGTGATTGAGCCTTCAAAGTTCGGCGACCGCTTCGTCAGCGGACACGTTTTCGAAAATAATCATCACCTTTTTGTAACTACGGGTATTGGCACCAGCATTATTCCGGTACGGTTTGGTGTGCCTCCGGAAATTGTCTTGCTCACGGTGAGAGCCGAATAGCCAGGAGGCAGGAGGCAGTTTGATTACGCCTTCGAAGTATTCGTGAAATTTCGTGATTTAGGGAATCGTTCAGCGCATCGTGCCCCGCGGCGGCCTGGCGCCGCTTCGTTTCGCACCCATGCTGGCGTCGAAGGTCGGGGCCTCTCGAGCTAGACCAAAGCGCCGCCGGGCCGGCGCACTCCAAAGTTGGTAATAGAATTTTTTTCGTGCGGCTTCGTGTGATTTCGTGGATCAAGTCTTCGCCCACAAGCACGACGATCCACTAAATCAAACGAAAAACCACGAAAGGCAGAACGACCTCTGACCTCGCCCTTGACTGCAAACCGCGGATCAATTAAAAGCAGTTTGATTTCACTCTACAGATTTCCAACCGTGCACCGAAGGTCCGGGCCAGTCTGAGTTTTTGACGAGCTTAAGGACCTCACTCGACAACCTTCCGGGGTAGGTCAAAAGCGGTCGCCCAGATGTCCAACAAAGTTTTTCCCACCCCTAAACCCGAGCCGTTCATTCCGGCTCAGAGGAGAAAAAAATGCGCAAACTGATTCTAGTCTCCCTAACGCTTCTCTTGCTCTGCTGTGCCGCACCCAGGGACTCACAAGCCCAACAGCCAACTCCGCCAGGACCCCTTACTTTCTATTACGACTACAGCGTCTTCCCTGGCAAGGAAGAGGATCTCAACACTCTAATCAAAACCGTCGGAGCGCCGGTCCGCGACAAGCTAATGGCGGAAGGCGTCGTGATGGCCTGGGGCGTAGAGACCCCGGTCTTGCGCTATCCTGGCGGAACGACACATCTAATCTGGTTTACCGTGGCCGATTGGGCGGGCGTTGAAAAAGTTCTCAACGGCATGGAAGCGCAGCTGGCGAGGCTGGCCGCAGAAGAAGCCCGGGCCGCTGCAGGGCGCGGTAGACTGAAGCCGGCGATGACCACGGCCGAACGCAGCCGCTCAGTCTTTGATGCGAGCAAGACGCGCGATTGGCTAACGCGCGATATCGTTGCCGGCTATGGGTCGCCTCCGGCCGCCGGGGTGCTGCCGTTCACTCGCTATAACTTTGTGAAAGTGAAACCAGGAAAAGGCGCTGACTACCGGCGCACCTGGGAGAAGTACAATAAACCTGTCTTCGACAAGCTCGTCGCTGATGGTGTTGTATTGGCCTATGGCCTGGGAGCAGAAGAAGTGAAGACTGACGGTGACTTCACTCACTTCGTCTGGATAGCAACTGCAACCATGGCGGCGGCTGACAAAATTGGGCCGGCATTTAATGCCGATCGCGCCCGGCGTTCAGAAAAGGACCGGAACGAAATAACTGAGGCCTTCCTTGATGCGACCGAACCGGACAAGGCCAGGTCCATGATCACGCGAGCCCGGATCTTCAAGATCCCACCACAGAGATGAGTTGGTAATCGAGCGCTCGCCCGCGCTTGTGGCTGGAGGCCTCTCCTTGGAGTGCGGCGGCCCGGCGCCGCTTTGGGCCGCGGTGGCCTGGCGCCGCTTGTTCGAATTATCCGTCAACCCGGAGGGTTGAAAGAGAGTAGCCGGTGGTCGGAGCGAAGCGAAGACCACCGGCCGCTTAACCATCTGCGAAATCGGCGAAATCTGCGGACAGAATATTTTTTTCGTGCGGCTTCGTGTGATGCGCGTGGATCGAGTCTTCGCCCACAGCATGACGATCCACTAAATCACACGAAAGATCGCGTGGTGTTCGGTGTGACCTGGGAGGGCCACCCTACAATACCCACATCAGGTGCAGCCACATCCGAGCACACTTCACTTCTTAAATAGGTTTGCGAACGCCTGACGAGCATCCGTCGGAGGGCCTGACGAAGTTTGGCGCTCGACTACAATTCGAGCCGCGAACAGTTCGCACGTGTTGCGCGCGTTTTTGTTCATTATCCGCTCGGCGATCGGTTTACTACATTCGAAGCGCGCGCTGGGATCGAAATAGGCGCACTGACGACAGGTGTGGAGGTCAGCGTTGCACTTTTCGCAAGAGCTGTCGACGTTGATGGTCGGCGCGGCCTTTGCTCCGCACGCGTTACACTTCAGCGTCTCGCCAAATGCCATCATGCGTGGCGATCGCGGGCCCTCACGATGCGGCTCTGATCGCGGCTTTGATTGCGACTTTGGTCGCTGCGGCTCGCGATCGCTTTGCATGTAGCCGCGCTGGTTGTATTTGCGGTCGCTCATTTTATTACCTCCACGTGATAAGACACGCCGCATCATAAGAGAAATTGAGAAAATGCGACAGGTGAACCAGCCAGGTTTTGCGGCGGTACCACCACGGCGTAGCGGGTGGGTGGTTCCTGTTACTTCGTGTTATTTCGTGGATCGTCTCTTAACCAAGGAGTGAACGATCCACGAAAGTACACGAATTTTCACAAAGGAAGAGTATGTCTTTTACGGATTGGCCCTTATCACTTCTGCTTTATCTTTCTGCCTTCTGCCTCCTGCCTCCTGCCTCCTGATTTCTGCGTCGGCTCGAATAAAGCCGCTGTTCCGTCGTATCAACAAGTGGTCACCCACCAGCGCTGGCGCCTGCGCAATATCGTCCAGTTCATCGATCAAGGCTGACTGATCGTTGCGCGATGAGGTCAGTATCCCGACACTCGCGACGGCTTGGCGCGGCCCGTTCGAAACATCCATCAACCCGGAGGGTTGAAAGAGAGTAGCCGGTGGTCGGAGCGAAGCGCAGACCACCGGACCAAATCGAATCTTCTCCCTCGACCCCGACGGGGTCGCAGAATTGCGCGATTTCGGGCACCCCTCTAGTGAGCTGAAGTGTTGATAAGTAATTAAATTGGACAAACACACCTACTAACGTGAGAGAGAAGGCAGGAATGTACTTGTGGACGCATATAGTTGTCAACAAAACCTTTAAGCTGTCACTCGAAATTTCCCGGTGCTCAGCATAAACGTGGTCGACGCGGACTACGCGCCCGAAGGTTTGGATAAGTGTGGCCGCGCGTGCGGCTGGTGACTTCAGAAGATGAGGCGTTGACCGTGTTCCCTGCCCTGAACATTGATCACCATACTCAACGGATTCTTTAGGGGTGGCGGTCCCCACCCAATAATCACAGAATCCGTTGACTTCCGTTCCTCCTGGTCATATCTTCCATCGCGTTAAGCCTTGCACAGCTGCTGACTGGAACTCGCTCCGGTCAGTCTCACGAGCGCCGCTCCGCAGAAACGAATTAAACGGTTCGGCTTACTGACTCACAGAGGACGCCCTTCATGAACATCGAAGCCTCTCTGCCAACAGCCTGACATTTCGCAGTCTTCAACATTTCTTCTGTGGGATGCAGGTAGACCTGAATCTTCAAGTGAACTGCGCACATGCGGCGCGCCACGGTTTCACCACAGACTAAAGAAAGTTTTCTCTACGATGTCGATCTTGCAAACTCAAGCTTCACGTGAAAAGAGAGCCTCATGAAAAATCACAGTCGCCGAACATTCCTTAAACAATCCGCAACTCTAACCGCGACGGTTACCGCTAGTGGTCTATTTCTAAATTCCGTCATCGGGAAGGCTTTATTCAAAGCAGTCTCAGCTCGCCCCTTAGAAATGTTGGTGTTGGGAGACTCTGCAATGTGGGGGCAAGGATTGAAACAGGAGCAAAAATTCTACACGCTTACACAGAGATGGCTGGAGGGTGCGCTAAAAGGTCGGCCCGTCAATACGCCTAAAGTGAAAGCCCATTCGGGCGCAACCATCCTGCCGAAAAATGGCAACGGTCAAGCCTGCAACCGCGAAGTCAATGTGTCCATCCCGACAATTCACGCTCAACTCGATGAGGCTGTCAGAGAGTATCAAGCTGCAACTACCGATCTAAGATCCATTGATGTCGTCCTCGTGGATGGCGGCATCAACGACATGGGGGTTTTTAATCTTCTCCAGCCATTCATCTCTAAGAAAAAGATTGTAAAGGCTGCCGACGATTATTGTTATGTCGCGATGAAGGACCTACTTCATAAAGTGGGGACGACGTTTTGCAACGCAAGAGTGGTAGTGACGGGTTATTTCCCTCTGATTTCAAGACAGACAGCTCCCGATCTGTTTTTAAAACTGATTCTTTTGGCATTCGGTGAAAAGAAGTTTATCAGCTGGTTCGGATTTGCGGCCTTCAATTTGATAAGAAGAGGCCTGTTGTTAGATAAGCAAGACCTGGGACCGATCCTTGCTCACGCGGCTGAGATCTCGAACGTGTGGTACACAGAATCCACTCTCGCGCTGCAACGGGCGGTAGGTGACATTAATAGGGACTTAAACGCAGGTCCTCAAAGCGGAGGCTGCGACCAAAGCATAGCTGCAACCGTGACGCCACACGACCCTTTGAATCGGCGCGTCGTTTTCGCCTATCCCAACTTCAAGTGCGAGAACGCCTACGGTGCCCCTCAAACGTTCCTATGGAAACTCGTTGATGCCCAAACAAATTTTAGTCTTTTCGATTCTCCAATCGATCGTTTGGCTTCTAACGACTTCTTCTTTAACGAGCGCGCGGAGTGGTGCAAATGCGAGGCGGCCGGGAAGCGTGGGCTTCAACTTAAAATATGTCAACGCGCAGGCACCGGACACCCCAATGTCTTGGGCGCACAGGAGTATACGAGGGCGATCACAACCGAGTTGGCGACTATTTTGCCGTTTACGGGCTGGACAGAAGCCCAAGCAACTGTTTTAAGCGGGACTTCGACACTGGTGACTGAAGTCGCGCTCCCTGCTGGTCCTCAAACCGTAACCGGTCGCGGCGCTGACCATCCGTTTTTCACTCAAGCACCCAAAAAGCAACCTGAAGTCATAGCGCATCGTGGGGGTGATGGACAGTGGCCCGGCGAGACCATGTATGCCTTTAAGAAAGCGATGGAGATTGGGGTCGATGTTTTAGAGATGGACGTCTACCTTACCAGGGACAACGAACTGATCTTAATGCACGATCGAGATATTAAGACGACGACGAAAGGCGAAGGCTCAGTAGATGAGTTTACACTCGCGGAGCTGAAGGAACTAAATGCCGCTTACCACTGGTCGTCGGTTTGCGGCGACGATCGCTCCTACCGCGATGACCCCAATAAGGATCTCAAAGTAACGACCTTGAAGGAGGTGTTCGATGCGTTTCCTCATATGCGCATGAACATCGAAATGAAGCCGGCCCGGCGTTCACCCGCCGCGAAACTCTGTCAGATGATTCGAAGCCACGACATGACGGACAAAGTGCTCGTCGCCTCACTATTGAGTAGCTATCTGGATGAGTTTCGCTGCCTATGTCCAGAAGCGGCCACCTCAGCCTCCGGAGAGGAATTAGCAAAGTTTAAGGCCAGTTCCTTAATTGGGGGGTCGTACAGGCCTTATACCGATGCCATACAGATTAAAGATAAGCTTTTTGCCTGGCAGATTGTCACAAGTAAGCTTGTTGCGCTGGCCCATTGCAGTAATCTTACACGTGAGGAGGAAGCGCGTTGCCGTAAGCTCCCGGTGCATGCGTGGACTGTTAACGAACCTAAAGAGATGAAACGGATGATAGCGTTAGGCGTGGACGGTATTATCACAGACTGTCCCGGTCCTTTACTCTCCCTCTTGAATCAAAGTGCTGAATTGCAGGCCACGCCGCCAGACAAAGGATTCAAGATCAACCCGGAGGGTTGATGGCTAAGTGCTCCGTTTTGCTTGACTAATGAACCTGAAACAATAAGTCGCCGCGCAGGATGAGGTCAGTACACCACGCAGTAGCGGGTGGTTCCTGTTACTTCGGGTTATTTCGTAGATCGTCTCTTAACCATGAAGAAAGAACGATCCACGAAACTACACGAGCCTTCACAAAGGAAGAGTTTGTCCTTTACGGATTGGCCCTTATCACTTCTGCTTTATCTTTCTGCCTTCTGCCTTCTGCCTTCTGCCTCCTGCCTCCTGTCTCCTGCCTCCTGATTTCTGCGTCGGATTGAATAAAGCCGCTGCTCCGTTCGGATCAACAATCGGTCACCCACCAGCGCTGGCGATGCCTGCGCAAAATCGTCGAGTTCGTTCACGTGCAATAACCGAAACTCCTCGCCCGTTGCGATCACAAACGTCTGGCCCTCCTCGCTCAGGCAGAACAGCTTGCCGTTGTATGCCCAGGGCGAGGTCGTGAAAGCCGTTGCCGTCGGGTCAATCCGTGTCTTGTAAGTCTGCTTTCCAGTCTTGGCATCGTAGCGGTTTAAGATTCCGGTTTCAGTCAGCGTGTACACAGCTCCCTGATAAGCCACCGACGACGGCAGATAAGTCCCACCGCGCGCTTGCGACCACACAACATACTCGTTCGCCCCATTGTTCATCGCCTGATCTTTCGGTAGTGAAATGTCGCCCGCCGCGCCGGGGCGAATCGCGAACAACGGGCGTCCTCGACCGGCATTGACATAGAGCAACCCTTCATAAGCGAAGGGCGTTGGAACGGGAATCGCCGACATTCCCGACATACGCCACAATTCTTTCCCGGCCAGGTCGTAACTAACGACCTCTCCTGGTCCAACCGCCACGATCTCTGTGCGCAGCGCGTGACGCCAAATAAAGGGCGTGGCCCATCCCGACCGCTGCACTGGCTGTCCTTTTCCGCCCAGGTCCCGATTCGTTCGCCAGACCTGCTTGCCTGTTTGTTTGTCGAAGGCGGCGATGTATTGCTGTTTCTCGTTATCGCTCACGATAACCAGCAGATTCCCAGCCAGAGATGGCGAACTCCCCGTTCCTAAGTCGAGGTAAATCGGATTCGGTTCAAGCGGCGTGGTCCAGGCAAGCTTGCCTTTCAGGTCAAACGCCCATAACCCCAGATTCGCCACATACACGTAGACGTGGCGTCCGTCAGTCACCGGACTCTCGGAAACAAAGCTGTTTTTGCGATGCCGTCCACCGGGCGGACGCCCGGTGTGGAACTCCTTCTTCCATTCCACCTTGCCGCTCTTTAGGTTCAGGCAATAGATAAAGTAATGCAGCGTCACTTCGTGCGGCAGCTCGGTGTCGCGTTCCGTCACGCGCTTGATCGCTTCCTCCATTGAGAGCCCTTGTTTCATTAGCTCCGCGACGTATTCGTTCGAGTATTCGGTGCCGATCTGCGGTGGCTTCGACTTGCCCTCAGTGGTTACCGTCGTCACATACACCCGACCGCCAGTAACAATCGGCGACGACCACCCGCGCCCCGGAATCTCCTGCGACCATTCCACGTTCTCGGTCTTCGACCAACGTTCGGCCAGCCGCGCATGCCTCCCCACAGGATTTGACTCCGGCCCACGAAACTGCGGCCAAGCCATAGCCTGCCCGTGAACTGGGAGTGACAATAACAACAGCGCCCACGCCAAGCCGGCCAGGCGTATAAGAATGAAAAGATTTCTCGGTGCGCGATTTTTTCGTGTGCGATTAGTTTCCAGCATGGGCCAAAGTGTACTCACTTATCTTCTCGTATTTTTTGCTAAGTTCGAGTTGTTTGTATATACCACCACGAAGAGAGAACAATCCACGAAACTACACGAAGCGTCACGAAAGCGCTTACAAGTCTATCTGACCTCTGACTTCTGACTCCTGACTTCTGACCTGATCTTCTACCTTATCGGAGTTTCGGAATCTCCCATTAGCAGTTTTTGAGGAACTTGCTTGAACTTATATCGGCCCGATGCCCGATCGAGATCAAATACCCAAATCATATCGAAACGATCTTCCGGCCAGTTTGTCGGAACAGTGTTCCCCTCGTCCAGAATCTTAAGTGCAATTTTGGGAATGTATTCCCGTTGCCAACAAATCATTACCACTCCTCTACACGAGAAGACCTCCTCTAACATGCTTTCGAAGTCGAACCTTGGAAAGTCCCAGTTGATTTTAATCGCTAGTTTCTGGGCTAAGGGTGTAATCGTTTCGATTGGACGCCTGCTGCCCTTACGTCTTAGGGGTGTGGACGCGTACAAGAACTGCGGCTTGGCAAGTGAGGCATTAAACTGGCCATTTGGAGGTGCAAAGAGAGCTATTAAAGCACCTGCTCTTTGCCATCCGCGAATTTGCAGCGACTCTTTACTACGCTCTCCTTCTCGCGTCACGCCGTACGGTGCAAAGTCTTTGTCAGGCTTCTCGGCGTGCCTCACTAACATTATCTTTGTGGCGCTTCGCATTCTTTTGCTCATCTTTTACGAAAACCTATGATCTTAGCTGTATGTTAACTGGCGTTAATAAAAGCGCCGATCCAACTCGTTCGTGTTACTCGGGCTTCGTGGATCGTATTTTAACCAAGCGGCAGAAACGATCCACGAAATTACACGAACCTCCATGAAAAAAGCGGTCTTATCTGGCTTCTGATCTTTGTCTCTAATCTATGACTCCTGTCTCAATCGTGGCTGCACAATTCAACTTCAGCCTATTTGCAGGTCGGGAAAGTGGTTTGCGCCCGCTCTTTTTTGTTCCCCGCTCTTGCTTTTGTTTCGTGCTATTTCGTGTGAGTTCTTGGATCGTTTTCTAACGAAGCATATCAAACGATCCAAGAAATACACCAACCCTCACGAAAAGAGCGGCCTTACCTGCCTCCTGCCTCCTGGCCAACATTACGACAGTGTTCTTCGAACTCGTCTAACAACCATTCGTTTCCGGAGCGCCGGCGTGCTTAACTCCGAAGGTAGCGGAACTTCTTATTGGTTCCACGGGCGCCCTCGCCCGCAAACGCTTGGGAACTTCGACCTGTTTTTATCATAGATGACTCTTCGTCACGTTGCGGGGCGAGGGCGCCCGCAATCCAGTTAGGGCATGTGAGGGATGAAGGATGAGAGATGACTAATCAGGCGCTCGGTGGATACAGTCGATCGAATTCAGGATCGTCCTGGAGGACGATTTCGTAAAGCGTTCTTCGATCAGAGCTGTCTTCGATTTCTGATTCCCACGCATCACGGACGATCTAATGCAACGGTAGAGGCAACTCCTGCGTCAGCGACAAAGTGGTTTGTGTGGACCACGCTCGGTACCCAGTCGCTCGCGCTCCCGGTACTGACCTATCGCGGTCGCTACCGCTCCGCCACTGCTCATGGCGGTCGCGGATTCACGTCCTTGTAACTCAATGCGCGCGGATGCATCCGCAGTATTAAGGATTCAATACCTGGCAAACACACGGCGCAGGCAAACTTCCAATCGGTTGTTTTGCTAGCGAGATGACGTAAGAGTGGCAGTCAGTCACATGAGCGTTAGGCTGCCCATTTTCCTGATTTCTAAACTTTTGCTGGATTTAAGCCGGGACAGACCCGGGTTCCCCAAAAGTTTCCTCGTCGAGTCGCTGAGAGTTCGCTGGTCAGGTCATAGAGAATACCGCTGGGATTTGGCGGCGGGGGCCTATTGACCGATCATTATCACCAGATGATGACATCGCAGCTCGGGTGGGTAGGTTCCGAGTTTGACCGCTGGTACCGTTCTCGTGTGGTCCGAGGTCTTATGATCACGTGATGTAAACTCCGGATGAGGCGTGAGTGTCCATGCGCCCCGCTTGCCGATGCTATCGAACGCCGTGCCGGGCTTCCCGGAGAGCAAGTAGCCCAGCATCGCAGCCTCGCTCGCAAAAGGTGCGTATTTGAAGGTTAGAAAGTTGTCGATCAGAGATTTTACGTACTCGGCAGCGGCGGCCTCAGAGTCAGACTTCAGCACCTTGGCTTCCAACGGCCATTTAAAGGTCTCATCCTCCCAAAATACGAATGCGAGGTCATATAGTGGCGGCTGGGCGGGTGCGGCACTGCGACTTTCTCTTTCGCCGGTGGCATGTTGCAAATAGTACGGTGCGTGAGGTGATATGAAGCGTTTTATCCTGGGTTCGAGCAATTCCGTAATGCTCCGCTCAAGGTCGTCCTCGGCCTCTCTTGGATCAACCGTGAACACATCTGACTTCAGCAAGTCGATTCCATTCCAAACGCTCATCAGCATGTTTGTTGAAAACTCAGTGCTCCACCGGCGAGTGGTTGTAAGGTTTGGCTTCTTGTGATAACGCAATTCGCCAAGGGTGAGTCTTCGGGGAGGCGCCATTTATGCAGTCTTCCTCAGTTTCCCTTCCTCAGATCGGGCCCACTTCATCATATCCCGAGCGACGCTATCTGAATCGCGCAGTGCCATCGATCGCAACCAATAATGAATCTGATCAGGTTTGATGAGATAAAAAGTCGGAACAGAACGACGCTTCACTTTAACATAATCAAATATCATGGCGATTCGCTGAAACTGCGCCGTTCCTCGGCTGCCGTTTACCTGAAGATATCGTGTGTTGAGCTTTTTTAGAGTTTCGAACAGTTCGTCAGATTCGATCTCCTCCAATCTAATTTTCTCTCGCAGGGGCCAACCGACGTGAACCGCGACCAGGCGCACGGGCAGGAGCGATGAATGCGTGTCGCGATAAATGGTGGCGCAGATCGACTTGTTCTCGCCGAACCCGGCCTGCAAACCGCGAATGAAAGTGTCGCAATAAGCGCTCAATTCGGGTTCCAAGCGCACATCCAATCCCTTCACCGATTCACGGTGTGTCCGCTGCCTGCCAGCCGAGGATCCGTCACCCTTGAAGTCTGGTAACGTAAACTGGAACAAGTCACTAATTAGGATTTGTTCCGTCTCGTTTAATTCAAAGGCGTCATAAGCCCGCCGGTCGACATCTGCAAAATTCTTGATGCCATCCAACACGCCTGGACGAAGTGGAGGCAACGGCACGCTCAGTACGTCAGACACGTTCGGGTCTGGGCGATAAGAGGCAAACCTGCCACTCGAGAGTAGTTGGTGATACACAGCAACGTTGCTGTTGTAGCTTAAGCACGCGGCCTCCAACACGTTTCTCTGATTCTGGTCGGCGTGGATGCTTACATAATTTCGGTTGCAGAGAATTCCTTCACCTGAAAAGTTAAGCGCTGCCTGAAAGCGGCCCGAACCCATCTGCCAGCTTCGCTTGAGAATTAGTTGTGGCGGTTCGAAAGCCCGCCAGTCGGTGGAATCACGTGAATGTACATAAGGGTCATGGTTCCGATCGAGTTTCTTTTCGTCCAGCCAGAGGAAAGTGCCAGCGGGAAAACTGTCAGTCTCAAGCATCAGTCTGTCGACTAGTTTATTCTCGAGACGCTTGCGGTCACCGCGTATCGCGCCTTGTCGCTTAGTTACCAGGCGCTGGGCGGCGAGCTTACCAAGAGTGTCCCACCTACTTAATTTTCTGATTAAGGCAAGGTCGCGTCGCCCACCCCACATTAGCGCCGACCAAATAAAATTGTCGGACACGGCTTCCCCTTGGCTAACGAGACTAGAGTCATGAGGTTCTATAGCAATGCGGAAATCATCGCGACTCGAGAATGAAGGCTTCGGACAAAGGTAGGTGAAGGGATCGTCGTCCGGAGGACCGTTTCGCATCGTAATAACACAAGCCGGCGAGATTGCAGTCGGAAACAGTTCAAACCGGAGAGCTGACAGGTTTACGATTTCGTCAATCTTGAATTCTTTGAAGAACCGAGTGCGAAAGTCGCGGGCTGGGCCTACTACATTTGCAAGGATGCCCCCGGCGGGTTGAATCATTACAACGACGCCGTCTGGCTTTAGCAGAGTCGCCGCTTTGGGAAGAAACAATGGTCCAATGTCATTGTAGGCGGTCTGCCACTGTTGTTTCTTCGCCCAACGACTCGCCGCGGCTGATTTGTTGAGGCTGTCTCTTCCCCACGGAGCATTCCCTGTTACTAGGTCGTAAGCAATTTCAGGTTGGTTCCTAAAGAGTGGTTCCTCCTCGAGGAAGAAGTCAGACTCTACTACTTGGTGATCGCGCAACCTCGGAAACTTGACCTTCTGCCAGTACCAGCGAGGATCTATCTCATCGCAAAGAGCCAAGTAAAGACTAAATGAAGCGACCCGCACAGCATGCGGATCGATATCCACGCCAAAGAGATTGTTTTCCAGCAAACCTCGCAGGAAGCTCGCGGGCGGTTTCTTTCGAGGGTTCGCGTTCTTCCAGCGCTGAACCAAACGGTGAAAAGATTTCACCAAGTAGATGCCCGAGCCACAGGCGGGATCGAGGATCAACTTGTTCCAGTCCTTTCCATCCCAGGGAAGAGCTGCATCTAGCATAAAATCTACTAAATGACTGCGAGTATAGTGGACTCCGCTCTCGTCCTTGTTGACGAATACTTCGTAGATGCTGCTGATGAATTCGAGGGGAATAGCGTCGAACGAATAATTGGACCAGAAGCACCATTGCCCCTTCTTCATCTGCATCCGGCCGCTTACAAACTCCGCCAGCAGCTTTAGGTGGTAAGGTTTCACCTGCCGCATTTCCGCTTGCCACTCTGCCTCTCTTTCCCGTTCGGTAGCACCCTTGCCGGGGAACAGGTCACCGTTGAACTTGTTGTTTAGATAACGAAAGAAGCTATAAGCGTCGTCATAGTCTGCGAGTATTCCGCTTAAGTCGGAGTACGCTGCCGAAAGTGTTCCTGCTTCATGGAGCTTCCTAAGGAACTTACCATTCAGCGCGGCGGTCCCGTTTTTGTCCTTTCGCTGGAACAGAAACTGAATAAAGATGAGTCGGGCTAGTAGGTCGTGGATGACGTCATATCCCAGATTCTTTTTGTGCAACTCATTCCGTAGAAACTTAAGATTGCCTAGTAATAGCTGGTCGACTCGCTGCTCGCGTTTGAATCGGTCGGCGCGATCCCGGAAGAACTGTCCCGAGACCAGATGAACCCAGTGGAGCGCGCGGGCGGCCTGATGTGAAAGGGCCAGGTTGTCCTCGAGATCGAATCTGGCGTCCCGTATTTCGGCTTCGCCCTCGTAATGAAGCGCACTGGGATTGGAAGGAGGTTCGTAACAACTCCAGGCCCTTACAGTCTGAGGTTCGATAGTTATCAGTAACGGACTCCGGCAAAAGTTCCACGCTAACGCGTGCGCCGCGTTTAGGGTCTCCTGCGAAACCCGGTTTGGGAATTCACAAACAACTGCTAGCGGAGCTTCAGTGGTTGCTGAAGCCGGCTCCGCCGTCAGGACCCCGACCTTAACTCGCTGGCCGTCTACCCGGCGTCTGAGTGCCTGACCTATCTTGGCCTCAGCGAGGCGGACGTTTATTCTGGCGCCGGCCCCTGGTGGGTGAAAAACGCTTCGCGCATCCGGCCACTCTAAAAGCTTATGTACTTGTCTAAATGACATGGGTCCGTTGGCTTAGGCGAAACACTGCGCTGAAGAAACCTGGTTTTCGCGATTTAATCTGCGGCTAACGATCAAGCAGACGGCAGACGTTGGTTTTACCACGAATTGGCGACTGAGCGCGGTACTTTACCAATTTTCGCTGATTTTCGGCAAGGGTTTGGCTACGGGTTTCGGAGTGGGCAGTTGAGATCAAACAACAGGAATAAGCGACAGCGCGATGGAGGGATGAAATGGATGAGGATCACGCGTTCGAAGGTGGATACAGTCGATCGAATTCGGGATCGTCCTGGAGGAGCGCCAGGTCAGGATCGCGGCGGGCCCAGTCGGAGTCGCGGAAGCCGGCCTCCCGTGCCTTGCGCAACGCGTCGAGCGCTTCGGGTTTCTTCTTCATCAGACAGTATGAGCAGGCCGCGTTGTAAAGCACCGAGGCATCGTCGGGCCGGAAACTGATGGCCAGGTTAACTTCACGCAAAGCGTCGTCTGTCCGATCAAGACTTGCATAGTCGTTTGACAACATCACGCGCGCGCGCACATCTTCCGGCACTTTTCGTAAATGCGATTCGATGACCTGCACTCGCCTCAGTCTCCAGTGGCGCAAAAGATCTGTTTTGCCCAGCGCTCCCAGCGCATTTCCAATCGGCGTGTACATGTTGTAGTCCTCGCCGGACATCTGCACGGCTGTCTCCGCCATGTCGACGATTTCGCTATAGCGTCCCATCGAAAAAAGTGCGCGGCCCAGGAGGTAATACGCTCCTTCGCAATCCGCTTTGCGTGCGAGCGCGCCGCGCGCCAGTTGCGCTGCTTCGTCGTACTTCTGATCTGCGTAACACACCCACGCACGGGCGATATCAGCCTCCGGTAGCTGTGGCTGCAACGCCGTGGCTTTCTCTGAAGCTGCTTTCGCCCGATCCATCCACATCTGACTGTGACCGTACCGGTAGTAATGCAACGCGCACACATTCGCCGCGGCGGCATACGCTAGTGCGAACTGAGGATCCAGCGCAGCGGCGCTCTCAAACATTTCACGAGCGAGTTCAAGATCCTGTCGCGATTCACGTCGCGCGTAACTCTTGCCGCGCAGATAAAGATCGTAAGCCTGAAGATTTTCGGTCGGCTTCGCGGCCAGCTCTGCCTGCTCCTGCGGCGAGAGGGTCACGCGCAATGCTTCCGCGATCTTGCGCGCAATCTCGTCCTGCAACTCGAAGATGTCCTGCATCTCGCGGTCATAACGCTCTGACCAAAGCGGAAAGTCCGTTTTCGTATCGACCAACTGCGCACTGATCCGCAAACGCGATCCGGAACGGCGCAATGTGCCGGCGAGCACATACGCGGCGCCCAACTGTTGGCCAATCTGCGCAGGCGTGACCGGTTTGTCGCGGAAAGCGAGCACAGTCGGTCTCGAGAAAACGTGCAAGTTCTTAATCTTCGAAAGCTCGGTGATGATGTCTTCGGTGATCCCGTCGCGGAGGTACTCATCGTCTTTGTCGCCGCCGACGTTTTCAAAATACAGAACGGCAATCGGACTATCAGAAGACTTTGCGGCCGCGACTCGGCCAGAGCTGGTTATGTCCACGGCACGCTTGCGGCCGGAATCGAGATCTCGTTTGAGGCGAAGCAGGTCCGTCTTAATTTCTGTGGCTGACTGATACCGCATTGACCGATCCTTTTCCAGCGCCTTGTCCAGAACTCGCCCCAACTCCTGCGGCAGTGACGGATTGAGTTGATGCACCGGCGCCGGATCGCGATTGAGGATTGAATCGAACACGACGGCCGACGTGTCTCCCTGGAATGGCAGTACGCCGGTGGCCATCTGATACAGCACTGTGCCAAAGGAAAAGAGATCTGTCCGCGCGTCTGTGATCTCGCCACGCGCCTGTTCCGGCGACATGTATGAGATCGTGCCCATCGTCGTGCCGGCTGAGGTCAGTTGGTCCTTGCGGATTGTCTCGACCATTGAGGAAGAGTCGGGTTTGTGCTGCTGGTCAATCTTGGCAATCCCGAAGTCGAGGATCTTTGCCTGGCTCCGCGCGGTGACGAAGATATTTGCTGGTTTCAGATCGCGATGCACGATGCCCTTGGAGTGCGCGGATTCGAGAGCATCAACGATCTGAGCGCCGAGGGTCAGTAGCGACTCGTTATCGAGCGGGCCGCGACGAATCCGATCCGCGAGCAACTCACCGTCCAACAGTTCCATAACGATGAAGTGTTCCGACTCGAATTGCTCGATGCCATGGATCGTGCAGATGTTTGGATGATTAAGAGCGGACGCCGCGCGCGCTTCTCTTTGAAAGCGCTGAAGCAAACCCTGGTCGTTGGCCATCGCCGGTGTCAGAAACTTCAGCGCGACATGGCGGCCGAGATTCGTGTCCTCGGCTTCATAGACGACACCCATTCCGCCTTCGCCGAGCTGCGAGGTGATGCGATAGTGCGAAATGGTCCGACCGATCAATGAGTTAACTCCAGATGAAAGTAGTGGGCGTTAGAGTAGTACAGGCGGGAAAACGCATCAAGCAGCTGATACGGCGGGGGAAGAGGGAAGAGGGGAAAGGGGGAAGGGGTAAAGGGGAAGAGGGGCGTTTTGTAACGCGGCAGCGGGCAGGTCGCAGGGTTGAATTCTTCCTAACCTCTAACTGTGTAGAGTTCAACCCTGCGACCTGCCCAACCTCTAACTGTCTTTCCTGTCGCCCGCTCCGCGGGCTGGGACTCATTTCTTTCGACTAGTCTTTTTGGCGGTGCCTTTGGACGCCTTTTTTGTGGCTGCCTTCGCTTCAGCCACGCCCTTAACGTTGCTGCCTTCTTCGACTGCGCCCTGCAATGCACCCACGGCCGCACCCTTAGCGGCAGCTACGACAACTTTGCCGAGCGCTTTTTTCGCCTGGTTCAAAACCCCTTTTGGCGAAACCTTGGTGGATTTTTTACTGGTCTTCCTGGATCCTCCAGACTTGCTGGCCCCTGCTCGTTTTGTTTTCTTAACCGCCATATGATCCTCCCGTTTGTTGTTATTTGAGACTTCGTTAGTGTCGCACAATACAATCTCAATCAGACTTGTTTTCTCTTTTTCACAGTCACCTTTTTGACAGTCACTCGTTTCTTCTGAGCGACGCTTTTTGTCCGCCTCCCAGTTTTGGGCTTCGAATCGCTGCCAATCTCGTCCAACAAATCAGAGAAGTCGAAGCCCAACAGCTTTTTAATCTTTTCATTTATCGAGGGCATCACCATGTTGTTTCCAACTGTCGAGAGTTCCTCGACAAGGCTGTCGGCGAACGCCGCTATTTCTGATTGCTTCCGCTTGCTGCCTTTAGTTCGCTTATGTGCATAACCCATGGTGTAGCCGAGCGCGAATCCGGCTGACAAGGCGCCGAGACTCCAAACCAAAGGTTCCTTTGAAAACTCCTCGCGATAATCCAGGACCCCGGTGATGGTTTCTTTCGCCGCCAGGTATTGCTCTTCGACGGTCTCTTTAATCTCGCCCACAGTCTTCGCAAGTCGCTCACGGGAGTCTTCCATTTGCAGTTGAAGCTCTTCCTTTGTGGGCTCTTGATCCTGGCCGCTTGGTGAACTGATATTTTTCACTTCGCTCATTTAGTCGTTCTTTTTTCTATCACTTCGAGATCTGCTTGACTAGAATCCGTACACGCTAAGGCCGTAAGACTAAGCCACCCGCTAACGCAGGTGTTACTGACCTCATTGTGATCTGCGTAATGCTATTGGTCTCTCGAAACTTTGAGTAATGGCTTTCGAATAAACTGCAACTGGGAGGCCACGGCGGGCAACGCAGAGCATAAGCGGCGGGATCGGAGAACCCCAGCAGGCAGGCGGTCTCGTTCACTGATTTCTCATATTAGAGTGGTCGTACTACCTTTGGTGTTCTTTCGTGTGGATTCGTGGATCGTCGCCCTGGCCAGGCGAAGGAAACGATCCCCGAAATCACACGAAAACATCACGAAGTCTTTTGCATCGGAGGATCTACGAGAATGAAAGCTGCCATCTATACAAGTTACGGCCCGCCCGATGTTGTGCGAATCGCGGATGTCGAGAAGCCCGTTCCCAAAGACGATGAGGTCTTGATCAAAGTGCGAACGGCTTCCGTCAATCCACTTGACTGGCGCCTCATGAAAGGCGAGCCGCAGATCCTTCGGCTATTTTTGGGTCTGCGCAAACCAAAACTGGGCCGGCCCGGCGTGGATGTGGCCGGCGAGATTGAAGCGGCTGGCATAAACGTCACCCAGTTCAAACCGGGCGACGCGGTGTTCGGCGGGTGCCAGGGGGCTTTCGCTGAGTATGCATGCACAGCGGCGTCAAAGTTGGTGATGAAACCCGACAACGTTACGTTCGAGCAAGCCGCTTCAGTAAACGTCGCGGGGCTAACCGCGTTGCAGGGCCTTCGCGACAAGGGAAAGATTCAGCCGGGCAGCAAGGTCTTGATTAACGGCGCGGCGGGAGGCGTAGGCACATTCGCGGTGCAGATTGCCAAGTGGTTCGGCGCTCACGTGACTGGCGTATGCAGCACCAGGAATATGGACATGGTTAGGTCAATCGGCGCGGATGAAGTCATTGACTACACGCAGCAGGATTTCACTACGAGCGATCTTAGTAGTAATCAACGCTACGATTTGATTCTGGAGTGTGTTGGGAACCATTCGTTTTCGGCGTGCAAGCGCGTCTTAACTCCTGATGGAAGATTCGTTGGGGTCGGCGCGCCGCATGACGTGTCGATGCTGGCTCTTCTGGCTCCTATGATTAAAGACCTCTTGTTGTCAGTCTTCGGTAGTCAGAAGGCCGTCATGTTCATCGCGAAATCAAGCCAGGACGATCTGAGATTGTGCGGCGAACTCATCGCGACCGGCAAACTAACGCCAGTCATCGACAGGCGCTACAGCTTGAGTGATGCTTCCGAGGCTGTTCGGCATGTGGAAGAGGGCCACGCCCGTGGAAAAGTGATAATCGCTTTGGATGGTGTCGCTTCAGACAGGTGATCGGATTGATCACTCCTGGGTTCGATCGACCCACCCGCTACCGCGAGGTGGTACTGACTTCATTGGGCCGCGGCATGACTCTGGTTGTCGAATTCAGCCTCAGGTTCAAACGGACATCTCGCGTGACGCATGATGCTCAATCGCCAGGCCCGCAAGCTTGGTGGCGACGTTTGTGAGGCGACTCTCTTCGCCGGTCGGCGTCCGCGGCTGGCGGTAGTACATGGCAAACGAACCAAGGACTTTGCCTTTGCTCGACAGTATCGGCGTGGACCAGCAAGCGTGCACCCCAATCGCGGCTGCCTGTTCGCGGTAATCCTCCCACAGCGGATCCTCAAAAACATCGCTGACGACCACCGGCTTGCCACGGAACATAGCCGTCCCGCATGAACCATGCTTTGGCCCAATCGGACTCCCGTCAATCGCCTTAACATAAGAATCAGGAAGGCTCGGCGCCGCTCCATGTCGGATATGGTTGCCATCGTCGCTGAGCAGCAGCACGGAGCAGATCATCTCCGGGGATTGCGCCTCGATCAATAACACCAGGGTCGTGAGAATTTCGCTGAGCGACGCGTTGGCGGCAATCATCTGCTTGATCCGATCCTGCGCCGCCCGGAATTGTTCGTCATCGTCTCGGGCAGGGCGGAGGCTTGCAGGAAATTCCTGAGTCTTCGCAGCAGCGAGATCGGTTTGCTCGGTGGGCTTCAGATCGTCCATGTCGGTTTAGCTTTCGGCGGCGCCTATTTTACGCCTGGTGGAGAATGAAAGCTATCCGCAGATTACGCCGATTACGCAGAACGGAAGGCAGGAGGCAGCCAGAAAATGGATCGTCCTCTTGTCTCTACTGGCCTTATTTCTTAATCGGTGTAATCGGCGAAATCTGCGGATAGCTCTTTACCTTGCTTTAATACGAACGTTCGTGCTATATCAGCGTCGACTCAAAGTTAACTGGAGGTTCCGTTGGACGTCATTCTTGAGACAGGTGGTAAAGGCCGCGCAGTGAAAGCCGGAACCGCTAAGGGTCGCAAAGCTAAAGGCGGGCGCACTCGTCAAACTATCCTGGAAGTCGCGGTCGATATTGCCTCGGCCGAAGGGTTGGAAGGGTTAACCATCGGACGGCTCGCTACGCAACTCTCGATGAGCAAGAGCGGCCTTTTTGCACACTTCGGATCGAAGGAAGATTTGCAGCTCGCAACAATCGAGGAGGCGCGCTCCGTCTTCATCGAAGACGTCATTCGCCCCGCCCTGCAGGCTGAACGCGGTCTGCCGCGACTCTGGAAGCTCTGTGACACATGGCTCAGCCACGTACAGGGCGAAGGCGTTAGCGATGGCTGCAGTGGTGGCTGTTTTTTCGCCGCCGCCGCTTCAGAGTTTGATAGCCGCCCGGGGGCTGTGCGTGATCGCATTGCCGAAATTATGAAGGAGTGGCTCAGCATCCTTCGCCGCGCTGTGGTCGAGTCTCAGGAAGCAGGGCAGATGAACGAGGATGTTGACCCGACGCAACTCGCTTTCGAGTTCAACGCCTTCGAATTGGGGGCCAACTGGGCCCTCCAGCTCTATGGCGATAAGCAGGCGTTTGCGCGAGCGCGCGAGGCCGTGCTTGAACGCCTGCGTCGCCACTCAACCAGGGGCGGCGCGGCACTTTTGCCACCGATTAAAGCGAAACCCCGTCGCGCTCGCGCAAAGAAGTAGGTTTCAATTATGAGTCCAGCGGAAACGAGTCATGCGTTTGTGCTTAAGAGAGATGCCGTATGGGATGGGATCAAGCTCACACATTACGGTTTCCAGGCCGGAGAATTACCCGAACACAAACATAAGGACCACCTCGTCACGATTGCGCTGGGCGAAGGTTGCGGCGGTGAGATACGAACAGCAAGCGGGCTCCGAGTTCGCGGCCAGACCAGGGGCAGCGTGGCTGTGATCCCTTCCGGGCAATCTTTTTCGGCCACCCTCGAAGGGCCTTCAGAGCATCTCGCAATCTATCTTGATCCGTCGCTCGTTTTGCGCGCCGCGGCCTCGGAATCCCGGTCTGCCACACCTGCCGCGCTCGAGGTTGTCGAAAGATGTATGCCGAGCGATCCGGTTATCAGCAGCATCGGGCTGGCGCTCCTGGCCGAGCTTGATTCGGAAGGATTGAGTGGCCGTTTATATGCGGAATCACTCGCGAATGTTTTGGCGGTTCACCTCTTGAGGCATTACACAGCTGCGGGTGGCAGCCTGCATAGATTCACAGGCGGACTGGCGGGGCAGAAGCTCAAGCGCGTGATGGCCTTCATCGCCGAAGATTATGAAAGCGATCTTAGCCTCGATGACCTGGCGCGCGTGGCCGGGATGAGCACCTTTCATTTCGCGCGAGAGTTTAAACGAACCACAGGAACGACGCCGCACCAGTATTTGATCAAGGTTCGTGTCGATCGCGCCAAGGCGATGCTGACTGGAAGTGAGATGCCGCTGGTCGAGGTCAGCTCGCGGTCTGGGTTTAGCCACCAGAGCCATTTCACACGACTCTTCCGCAAGCTCACAGGCACGACGCCACAGTCTTACCGGCTGATGTTCCAGTCGTAGGCAGCAGGTGTTCAGAGTACAACCTTCAGGTTGCCTCTGGCCCAACCGCAATCTAAAGCTTGTACTCTCTACGCCTGTTACCAAAGGTTCACAGTTCAGCCATGGGTTGCGGATACGAGACACAAGCTAAAGCTTGAACTCTGAACTACATCAAGGAGGCGCGCAGAGCCATGGGGGTCGGCTAGTTCTCCACGTTCAGTAGCAAGATTAGTTAACCACTAGCAATAACGGGAAAGACCGAGAGTTCCTGCCGCCTGTACGCTCACTCCATTGCGAAATTTAACAATGACAGTGGAGGTGACAAGGATGAGGCAGAAAAGATTGCGGTTACCGTTACTGGGGATATTGAGCGCAATGCTGATGACCATGTTGACTATGACAACGAGTGTCACGGTAGCTCAAGCCAGGCGAGATGACGCTCAGGAAGCTATCCGGCGTGGCAACGAGAAGTACAACAAGTCGGAATACAAACTCGCCATTGATGAGTATCGTCGTGTCCCGCCTGGTGCGGGCGAATCCTATTCGACGTCGCTGTACAACATTGGCGTCTGTTACTACGAACTCTGGAGCACCGGTGCAGCCATCGTCTACTACCGGAGAGCTCTCGAAGCGCGAAACGGGCGCTATCCGATGGCCCACTACGCACTCGGAGTCGCCCTCAAAGATTTGAAACGGCTATCGGAAGCGAAGGAGTCCTTCACGCAATCAATCGCCACGTCGGACGGCAAATACGCGCCGGCCCACTACATGTTAGGTCTGCTGGTGATTGAAGAAGGCGACAGCCGTGCGGCGGCAAGTTCTTTTAGAGAAGCCATCGCTCGCTCCAGGGACGGTTTCCCCGCCAGCCATAACAACCTCGGCGTGGCGTTGGCGAGGATGGGACGCTTGCCGGAAGCTGAGCGAGAATTTGAGGCGGCGCTGAGTCTCGCTGACGGTGAGTTTACTGAAGCCGCGCACAACCTTAAGGTCTGCCGCTCTCTGCAGGCGTTACACGCGAAAGCTCAACTGGCGTCGCTGAAGACTGTGGAACGGGGTCATGAAGTCAGTACCATCTCGCGCTAGCGGGTGGATGACTCCCCAGCGCCAGAGGCGCTAAGACCTCGAAGTTTTTAGTTTTGAAAAGTTGAAGTACAGGCGTGAAGTTCAGAGTTCAAGCTTTAGCTTGCGTCGTGGCGGAGAAGCTAGCTCGCCGTTCGGGAAAGATGCCAGCTTCGTGGTTGGGGAGAAGCAACCTGAAGGTTGTACTCTAAACACCTCTTAACATACGTCGAAGCAGGCGTATAGAGTACAAGCTTTAGCTTGCGTCGTGGCGAAGAGGCGGCTTCAAGTTTGAACCCTGAACGTCTTTATCCTGGCGGAGGTATCAACGATGGACACAAAAGCGTCGGACTCACTTGTCATCATCAAGCTTTACGAAATAAGAAGCGAGGCGAAAATGCGCGAGGCCCGCGCGTGGTTCTTTTCCGAGTTTGCCCCGCAAAGCGGTAGAGACATCGTGGCGCTCCTGTTGAGCGGCGAAAAGCAGAGCGCTTTCTATCGCATGGTCACATCGCATTGGGAGGTGGCCGCGTCCCTCGTAAACAACGGCGGCATCGATGAAAAGTTATTCCTTGAGGCCAACTCGGAACACCTGGTCGTGTTCGCTAAACTTCAACCCTTCGTAGCCGAAATTCGGGAAACCATCGGTGAGCCAGACTATTTGGGCCACCTGGAGCGGCTGGTAATGAAGGTACCAAACGTGGAAAAGAAGTTGGAGAACCGGCGGCGACTGGTGGAGCGTTGGGCACAGGCGAAAGCTGGTTAGTAACTTTGGACGTGGGTCTTTGGTCTCTGGTCTCTGGTCTTTCGTCTTTGGATATTCAATCAGGAGCTACTCACTGACAGCTCCAACTATTCCCTGAGACCTCGCGCTATTCCGAGACCTCCAACTACTCAACGCGCTCAACAATGAACCAGCGAATGTTAACGCGACGCCCCAGACGGCAGCGTTTTCCCAACCGAGAAACACCTTCGAAACAACGATCGCAACCGCGCCCGCGCTGACCAAATAAAAAGCACTCATGCGGCCCGTTGAGCGTCCTCTGAACCACACGCTGACAAGGTTTATCAGCATCACTGCTGCAAGCAATGGTCGTAGCCAGGGAGAATATGGGATTTGATTTAACCCCGCGATGCCGAACACACTTAGATACGCCGCCCAACAGACTGGACACTTCGGAAAAAATGCGATTCCGAGGGACGCCAATGTGCCAAATATCGGTAAGGCCGGCTTACGAACTGGACCATCTGCAGAAACTTCAATTGTCGTCTCTTCCCTTTTCTCCTTCAGCACCTCGATTGTGCGATTTACAACCTGCTGCTCATCCCAGTGAATGCGTTCAAAGGAGGCAGCGATCCGACCTTCCGCATCAAGGATGTAGACTTCGATGCGGTGCCGATTCACGAGCGACTCGATGAAGTTAACCCCGAGATTGAAGTGACGGCGAAGTGCCTCGATACCGTCAGTCGCTCTTAGCATTCGATGGCGGGGATTCATGCGCAGGCCACGGTTCCGCCCATAGCCGCGAATACGTTCGGACAGATCGAACGCGGGATCGTATGTAATCGCAGCGGTCTGTATCTGATCGTATAGCCCCTGGGCCTCCAACAACGTCTGAATCTGCGCGAGCTTGGTAATCGTAAGCGAGCACTTCAGCGGATTGTCACAGCGAGTGTAGAAAAAGACGACGATGGATGGCTGCCCTCCAAAGAATTCCCTGAACGTGATGAGCTCGCCTTCCTGATCTTCAAAAAGGGTTGACCCGATTGGCCCAGAGTCGCGACGAGAACCGAACGCCCACGAAAAGGTGTTTCTCAGCCCGCCCGGCACCGTGCAGCAAGCGTCGGTCTTACCGTTTTGATCCCTGGCGCGGATTGCCTGCAATGCTCGCTCAAGATCGATCAGCCGCTTTTTGGAAAGCTCTCCTTCCGCTCTCAGCGACTCCATCTCCGGGACAACTCCTCGAGCATGTGGACCAAGCCAGGCCAACGTAGCAAGCAGTTCACACACCGGACTAGTGCCGGCTGACGAGTCGGCGTATTCACCATAGCCCTCGAACGAGACCGGCTCATCGCGATATCGAATGTTGGTGAGTGCTCGCATCACAAAAGGAGCGAGCTCTGGTGTGGGATTGGGATAAGAACGTAGTGCGCGCGCTGCCGCGGCGACCAGATACGCATCAGCTCCGGTGTCGAGTTCTTCGAGCACGAAGATGAGACCGGTGTTCGACACCCCCGTGCGCGCCAGAGCGAGCAAAACCCAGCCGCGCATCCTGACGGTCGTTGCGGTGCCACGCTGGTCGTAGCACGGATGATCCTCGCGCAACAGATCTGTGAGCTGTTCGCATAGATCCGGATCAGCGGCGCCGGCGTCCACCAGCGCCGCAAATTGCTCCTCTGATTGCGGGTTCGCCGTTGACACGTTCTGCATCGCAATAGCGACGTTCTGCATCAATCGTCGCCTTTACCGTCTATGCTTACTGAGAAACCGGCGCGCACGCCGTTTGATTGTCGGGGATGCCTTGCTACTCAGACGGTCGACGCTGTTAAGCAAAGCCTCGTCCTTAGCCACAGCATCGTCGTCGCCAAACTGTGCAAGCGCCGTCAGACTGGTGGCTTGAATGTCGTCATACTCCGAGTCGTCGAGAAGCATCTCGCGCGCGTGAACCTGCAACCTCTTTGGCTTAAGAGATTGCAACGCCGAGGCCGAGATTTGCCGATTTTGAGCAAATTCTTCTTTGTCACGCAGGACCTTCTCGAAAATCGGCGCCGCAGTGGAATCTGACGCGAGCAGTCGGAGCGCCTGCCGTTTTGCCGGTTCGTCGGTTGACTTGCTGACTACATCTCGCGCTATGGAGTAGGCTTCTGCGTGTGCGTCGTAACTGAGGAGTTGAAGGGCCTTCTCAGGTGGCACCAACGCTTTTTCGGGGTGCTGCAAACCTTCGAGAAGTTTCTTCTGTGCGAAGCCGTCCTTGTCGCGCGCCAGTACGCCGAGCACGCGCTGACGTAGTTCCGGATCCGGGTCGAGAGCGACTTTGCGTAAGGCTGCAAAATATTCGCCTCTGAATGATCCGAATGAGCTGACACTGAAGTTCGCCGCCTGGAGCGCTTGCAACGCTGCCAGACGCACCTTCACAGGTTCCTCCTGATTTCGTAGGACATCCAGCAGCGACTGCAGGCCCTCGTCGTTCTGACTCACCTCCATAGGCACTTCGGCCATGGCCGCGACTCGTTGCTTCACGGTTTTCCGCGCACTTGTCGCGGTTGACAATGCAGCTTTGGGCGACATCCTCCTACTCGGCGCCGCCTTCTTTGTCGAGGTCGAGCGTTTTGCGGCTTTCCTCGCCTTCTTTACAGCTCTACGTCTAGTGGTCATGATTTCGGACCTCCCCAAGCAAAAGACATTAGGCAAACGGCACATCGTCGTAGTCGAATCCCATGCGGGATACGGCGTTGATGGAACCCTGGTAGTCCAGACCGTCCCGCACACGCGGCTGTGGCCCAGGCGCACTGACACACGGCGACACAGCCAACGCACCACCAGGAGCAGTAGGTGGACGGGTATTGCCGGTGAGCCCATTCCACGGCCACATCGTGTCGGGCAGATTGTGGCCAAGCCGGTTTGCAGGATTGCTGTCGTAGGAGGCGGTCACCGCCGAATCGAAACGGTTAAATCTTCGCTGCCACTTCGCCCAGAGCCGGTCAGCGTTGCAGTGAAGCAGAAAGAACAGCGGATCTTTAGGGGCGGTCGCGGCATCGGAAATGAAACCGTCGAAGCTTGTGTGGGCAAATCCGTGTGGGTTGCCTTCCATCGCGCGGAAGGCCTTGTACTGGCTACCAAGTCCCAGCGTCTCCGCCTCGTTGAAAAGATTAGGCGGCGCTACACCAGTGTTGAATAGTGGTTGGCGATCTATTCCCAGCATCCCGTCAGTTCTCCAGAAGAGCAGCGGATGGCCGGGGTTGAACTGGACGGCGCCAATTGAATCGGCGACGCCGAGAAACTCGCGCGTAAAGATGTTTGGCGCGGGCCGGTCGAACCGCCAATAAGGCAGTGCGACGCTCGCGTCGATCGCCTGAAGCTCGCGTTCGAGATCAAGCAGGTAGGCACGATGCCAGGGCAGAAACCCAGCTGCCCTATGAGACTGCCTCAAACTTATTTCCACGTGCATGTCGCGGAAGTCTGTGAAACGGCCCGCACCCTGGTTATTGAGTTGGGCGAAAGCCGATATTAAGCGGTCGCGTTCTCCCGACGTCAGAGTGTTGGCGTTTTTTCGGATGCGCACCATCACCTGAACTGAGCCAACCAGTGTGGTTCCTGTCCGCGCTTCAATTGTCACATCTCCATTGTTGACGCTGGGGCGGCCGAATTTTCCGGCGACGAAAAAAGGAACGGAGGCGCCACTGATGGGGACCGGGAGTGTCAGACTGTTCGAAAAGGCCCCGGTCGTGCTAGTGCGAAACGCGACAGCACCACCAGTGGCCATCGATTTACCCGCAATGTTTACATTAACGACGGGCGAGGCGGCGCCGGCAGGATCGGTCACGCGAATCCGGCATGGAGACGGAGCCCACGCGACGAATCGCGCACCTGGGCTTACGCTGCTGTTGATCTGCAACTCAACTTTCATTTGTCAGGCCTCCTGTGCAAGTCTCGAGAAGAGCTTTCATAAGATTCCGTGCGTTATGTTTTGGCTGGTCTGATCCATCACCGAGTAGTAAGTACGAGCATATTGATAAAGAGGCAAACAGAATCAGCGGAATCTTGTGAGGACTTCGCCAACGGGTTTTGCAAGGACAACTACTACGACGACGCGGAGCCTATACCCAGCTAAATCCCTCTGTCAATATTTTTTGGAGCCGTTTTGCCAACTCTTTAACGTCCGACACGCTTTAGTTGGTCGTCGTGACGACTGAGGTAGGTCGGACATTTTCAGTGACCCCCGGGAACCATTACTCGTGTTTGGGTGCGTCAGTATTGATGTCCGACATGCTTTATTGAAGTGTGTCGGACATTTCACCGGCACCGGGCCCCAGCGGCTATCGTCTGCTTGCGTTGTGGCTCTACTCTAGATCATTCTCGTTTCGTTCGGCGTTCCAGTTCGCTTTCGCATAGAGGAGACTCCCACATGAAGCTACTCGCAAATCTGCTGACTGTCCTGGTGGCGCTCTTACACCTGGGATTCCTGACGCTCGAGATGTTTTTCTGGGATCACCCGGTTGGACGAAGGATCTTTGCGATGACTCCGGAGGTATCTGCTTCATCGGCGGCGTTGGCGATGAACCAGGGGCTGTACAACGGTTTTCTGGCAGCCGGGCTGCTCTGGGGAGTTTGGAAAGAGCGGCGAGACATCAAGCTCTTCTTCCTGATTTGCGTGGTGATTGCCGGCATCTTCGGTGGGCTGACGGCAAAGACATCAATTCTGTTTACACAAGCCCTTCCCGGATTTATCGCGCTGGCGTGCGTTCTGATTGCTACGCGCGACGATGGCCGCAGAAAGACGATCCACTAAACTACACCAACCAACACGAAATCGGGTTGGTGTCATTTCGTGTTATTTCGTGGATCGTATCCCTCGTTACCTAACACTGCGGTTGATAACTTAAGCAGCCTGGCTTAGGAGATTGATTCATGGAGACCACAACAACCAGGACGGACGTAATAATTGTCGGGGCGGGTCCGACCGGGCTTTCGCTGGCCTGTCAGTTCGTCAGATACGGCATTGAGTTTGTTGTTATTGAAAAAACCGACGCCGTAACACCATTTTCCAAAGCCATCGGCGTGCAGGCGCGAACGCTTGAGATTTATGAGCAGCTTGGCCTGGCGCAAAAAGCAATCGAACAAGGCTCCATTGCAGGAAAAGCGCGACTGCTCGCAGGCGGCGAGATGCGCGCCGAACTTGATTTTTCGAACATCGGGCAGGGGCTGAGCGCCTACCCGTATATGCTGCTTTTGGAGCAAAGCAAAAACGAGCAACTCCTCTACGAGTATCTGCGCCAGCGCGGCAAAGATGTTCTTTGGAAAACAGAACTCAAGGGTCTTTCGCAAACGGACGACCGGGTCAGGGCCGAAGTTAAGACTGTCAACGGCACTTCTCAAATCGTCGATGCCAAATATTTGGTCGGCTGCGACGGTGCGAAGAGTTTGGTCCGACATGCGCTGGGACTCGAGTTCCAGGGAAGCACTGTTGAGCGCATGTTTTTCGTCGCCGATGTAAAGGTTGACTGGAAGTTTAGCCACGACGCGCTCCACGTTTGTCTATCGAAGAATTCACTGCTGGCTTTCTTTCCTCTCAAAGGCGACCGCCGCTACCGTATCGTGGGCACCTTTCCCGAAGAGTTTTCCAAAGCGGAAGATGAGGTTTTGTATGAAGAAATCGAACAGCGTATCAAGGAAGAAGCAAAACTCGATCTCGATATTCAAGGTGTAGACTGGTTTTCAACTTACAAAGTCCATACACGCCACGTCAATAAGTTCTCCGCAGGAAGGTGCTTTCTTGCCGGAGACTCCGCGCACATTCACACGCCCGCCGGTGGCCAGGGAATGAACACCGGGATCCAGGACGGCTACAATCTCGCCTGGAAAATGGCTTTGGTTCTTGGGGGCAAGGCAGACGAACGACTGCTTGAAACTTATAACGAGGAGCGACTCGAAAACGCGAAAAACCTCACGCAATCAACTGATCGGATGTTTCAGTTTCTCGCGAGCTCGGAATGGCTGCTCGCATTTCTTCGCACGAACGTCTTGCCGTCAGTTGCTGAATATATCCTCAGTCTCGGTACGGTTAAGAATTTCGTTTTCACTCTAATTTCTCAAATCGGCATCAACTATCGACACGGTTCACTTAGCAGACACGTGGGCGATGAAAACTTCAAGGTCAAAGCCGGAGACCGACTGCCGTATTTTCAGATTGAAGGCAAGAGCGTTTATGACAGATTGCATCAACCGAAATTCCACTTCCTTGTTTTCTCTGATGCTCAGAACGAATACCAAACGTTGAAAACGGAACTCGAAAACGAGTACGCCGAAATGGTTGATTTCAACGTCATTCCGTCTGACTCGCAAGCGATGGAAGCCTTCGGCGCGAGTACTTCTTTTATCGTGTTGTTAAGACCGGATAACTATGTTGGATTCATCTCGACAGAGATTTCTGTTAGTGAGGTTAGAGACTATCTGGAGGGACTACGAACCTGACCTCGCATACTCAATGTCGCCTCACAGGCGCACAGAGTACAACCTTCAGGTTGCGTCTTCGCGACCACTACGCAAGCATTCATCCCTAAGCGCGAGCTAGCTTCTTCCCCACGCCCCAAGCTAAAGCTTGTACTCTATACACCTGTTGGCCGGCTGTAATTGCTGGTGTGAGCGGGCGGCTCAATGTCTGGACTCAACCGCGGGTCGCTGACGGGCGCCGAAGCCGTAAGTCGCAAAGGAATCACGCCGGCCCACACCGGCAACGCATAATCCTCATCATCATCAATCGGTGGCCCCGTACGAACTTTCGCTGAGACTTCCACCAGTGGCAGTGCCAGCACCAGCGTGGCTTTCAACTCTTCTTCAGTCGGCGCGCGTACTTCAGTCCAACGATGCGGAATGATGTGATTGGCGAAGGCTTCGAGGGCTATGAGCTTTTCCTGCTGATCCTCAACGACAGTTGCCTTCCCCAGGACGACAACCGAACGATAGTTCATCGAATGATGAAAGGCCGAACGCGCCAGTACCAGACCGTCCGTCAAAGTCACCGTGACGCAGACATCGATGCCTTTCGCCAGACTACGAAGCATCCGGCTCGCCGCCGAACCGTGAATATAGAGCGTATCGCCTATGCGCCCGTATCCGGTCGGAATAACGTAGGGCTGTCCCTCTGCAACGAAGCCGACGTGACAGATCAAAGCCTCATCGAGAATCTGATAAACCACTTCACGGTCATATGAACCGCGTTTTGGCAATCGGTGCAATTGTGTTCTTACGGTCGGGCTAATGTCTTTGGTCATAAAAAATAAACGAATTCACGCAACGAGACACTAACAATACTTCGTGTTCGTTCGTGTTGTTTAGTGGATCGTTCCCTGCTTTGCTTGTCGCTTCACGAGTTTCAAAATGAATTCTACGTGGAATTGGTATCCACACAAGAGCCAATTCGAAACCAGGTACTGATGCAAGTTCTAAAGCTTGATGTACTCTATACGCCTGTTAGCTATCCGATGGAAACCACCCACAGACAGCCGCCGAATGCCACCAGATCCTCAACCAAAGCAACATAAGTGTCGCTGATGGCCAGTCTCTTCACCGCGCGGACCCGCACCTGATAACCAACAAAAGCCCCAGTAACAGCGCCGACGACACCTAGCACCGCGCCGGCAAGTGCTGCTCGTCCTCCGCCCACCGCAACGCACGCTCCCGTCACTCCGCCAGTTAGAATCCGCCCGATGAGTCCGAGTGGGGCTGTACGTCTCGGTGTTTTCGGTAGCTTGTCTGCCACGAGCTCGCCCACACCGAGAAGGGTGAAAATTATGACTGAGGGAACTGAGCCAATGAGAGACAGCGGCCAGTTAAGTCTGAGCCAGCCAAGGTGCACCGCCCACGCCGTCACGGCCGGAGCCGTGAGCGTGCGCAGTCCCGCAAAGAATCCAATGAGAAAGGCGAGAAGCAGTGTCATAACCTTCGATGGCTCGGATTAGCTGTCTCAACGACCCGCAGCACGTCGCAGAGCTGGAACGTTTTTGTGGTCATCTCAAATGGTCCTTTCGTGTTTAGGGCAAGAGCCCGGTCTTCCGACATCTCAATCAAGGCGGTAGCGGGTCAGAGCAAGAACGCGGTAGGTAGCGACGAAAACTCCGGTCTCAGCGCCAAAGGCGCGAAATGTAACAGCCTGGGGCAACGCCCCAGGGTGAAGCAATTGAAATCTTATTAAGCGCTGAAGGCGCGAGATGATTGAGTATTCGCCACAATGCACGACTAATTTCTGTTTCATACTTCCGTATTTCGCGCCTTCAGCGCTTCCAGGATTAAGGGCCCCCTCACCTGGGGCGTTGCCCCAGGCTGTTACATTTCGCGCCTTTGGCGCTGAGAGCCGGCGGCTTCATCCATGCGTTACCTGCGAGCCAGCACTGCCTTCATCCGAACACACTCCTGAAGAACGAAAGTCGCCTTCAATTTCTCACTCACGCAGAGGCTAATCGCTGATTTTCACTGAGGGTTTTTTTATCATGTTTGATCTTTGGTTTCTGTGAACAATCGTTAGGCTGTGTACTCGACAAAGAGGTCGTCGGGATAACAGTAAAGCCAACGTTCTCCAGGCTCTGCCGATGCAATCACGGGATGGCCGCTGACTTGTGCGTGCCTGGTGGCGTGCCGGTGAAGTGAATTGTCACAACACAAGGTAGCGCCACACTCCTGACAGGTCCGCAGGTGAACCCACTCGGCGCCGATCTTCACGCATTCATCGCACTCGCGCCGTTTCGGATGCTTGATGATCGTTACAGCGTCTAAATGAGAGCAGCTTGTACTCGACATTTGTCTTTTTTCCTCTTCCTCAACTATGCAGGGTACTGGGCCTTGGCGCATCACCCGATCGAATGGTTTTTCGCTACCACTGTTGGCCGCATGTAGCGATACCACCATCGTGTTAGGAGACTCTGCTGGCAAGGATACAGCAAAGGCGGCTTTGTGGAGTGCGCCGCCTTGTCGGCGCTTTGGTCCAACCGCGAGAAGCTTAGACCTTCGACGCTAGCATGAAGCGAAACGAAGCGGCGCCAGGCCGCCGCGGGCCAAAGCGCCGACAACCGGGGTCCCCGGCGCGGCAGCCGCGCTGGGGTGGCGTGGCGGCGCACTCCAAGGAGACGCCCAGATTTGGTGAACTTACTCGTGCCCTCCCTGCTCAGCAATGAGCTGCATGGCGGGGGCGCTGACGAACATCTTGGCGGGAAATCGCGCGCCCCACGAAAGCGGCGTGACGTCACGATATTCATGCATTTCGCCATCACCATGTTTCGGTACATAACCGGGGTGAAGTTGTTTGCGCAGAGCGGCACGCGAGTTTGGATTCGCGCCGTGGTCCAGCAACATCTTTGTAAAGGGCGCCAAAATCTCAGCCTGAACGCCATTCATCAGTTGACCGGAGCCGCCGCGGTTCATCCAGTAATTCGGTTGCGACACGATTGTCGCGAAGAGGGCGGTATGACCGCCGAAGCCTTCAGCATCGACCGCCGCCTTCAAATCGACATCCATTCCGCGTTCGATCAACCACCGCGCGATCTCCAACTCATCGTAGTCCACGCACATGTGGAGGAGGGTCGCTCCTTTCAGCGGAGTCCCCTGCGTCGCCAGCACTTCGTCATGGCACCCCAACTCCGGCGGATAGATCTCCTCGTGCGTGAACGTGCGCTGTAAGAGTTTCGCGTCGCGGCGCAGATGATCCTCGAGCAAATCGATGCGTCCGCGATGCAGCGCCATCACCGGCGTGTCAGGGAGATCGAGTCCGTGGCGGACATACATTTCGAGAATCTGGTGCTTTGCCAACGGATTGCGGCTATCCGTTTCGAGGACGACATCGACGGGCGCTAGACGCTTGCCGTCGGCGTCAAGAACCTGTGCGCCAAGCTCGAACATTAGCTCGGTTCCCGACGCGCTCAATGTGTACGCTGGCCCACCCAAGGCGTCCTTGGGTAAACGCGGAGAACCCATCATCTCGTATAACATCCGAGCCGTCTCGATCTTGCTTTGAAGCGTTGCCCGGTCAATGGCATGCATGTGGTCCCTCGCGCCGAGCTCGTGGAGCATCCTGATAATCCCGTTGCGGCCTAGGTTTGCGGCATAGCTCATGGGCGGACCCCAGTTGCACTTCTTAGTTCCTCGCGCCATCTCGTGCAGCAGGTGGGGGTGCTTCAAAATGAGTGCGCGCACGAGATCAATATCGTCGTCCCAGATCGCATCGATAAGTTTGCACGCCTGGACCAACCTGGGCCAGCCTGACAATTGGTAACTGCGGGCAAGTGCCAATTGGGCAGCGGCAAGTTTCGCCTGTTCCGGCTCGATGGGTTTAGGGTGATGCTGCTTGAATTCTTCGATGGCGGACGGATCGCCGCGCCGGACTGCGCGTAGCAGGTCCTTCGCCTGGTGCTTGAGTTGATCGAGGTTGGGACGAACGGGAAGGTTGCGGTTAGTAGTATCTGCAGACATAACGAGCCTCCTTTGGTTATCGCCCGGTGTCCGCTATGTTCGGGCAAAAGGAGGTTCGCATTGGAACCTGTAGTCAATCAGAATTAATCAGGTGGACTCAGTCCTGCCCGCGGACTGGTGGCGGCCTGAACGCCGGCGGCGAGCATAGCGCTGCCGGAAATGAGCGTCAAGATACATCCGCCGATTACACAGATTACGCAGCGCGGCCTAGACGCAACCAAGCGAAGATAAAATACGATCCACGAAATCACACCAAACGACACTAACAATCTTTTCGTGCGGTTCGTGTGGTTTCGTGGATCGTATCTTATTCGATCAAAATCTCGCTCGAAAACAAGAAGTTGAAAGTGATCCGTGTATCCTGCGGATTAAATCTTTCTCCCGGATGTCGATCTGGGCGTTCTGATACGTCGTAGAGTTGGAAACGAGTTTTTATGATGCCGATTCAGAAAAAGGAGCAATGAAAATGAAATACATGTTGCTGATCTACCATGCCGAGCAAGCGTGGGACGGGCTTAGCGAACAGGAACGCCAGGCGATGTATGCGGAGTATGGGCAGTTTACGCAGGAAATCATGGCGAGTGGTCATCACCTCGGAGGCTTCGAGTTGCACCCTATTTCAACCGCAACCAGTGTCCGGGTACGCGATGGCAAACAACTCGCGACCGACGGTCCTTTTGCAGAGACCAAAGAACAACTTGGCGGCTACTACCTGATAGAGGCCGCCAATCTTGACGAAGCAATCGGCATCGCGGCGCGTATTCCCTCCGCGCGGGTGGGCACGGTCGAAGTGCGCCCCGTCTCCGAGGCTGCTGCCGAGGCCACTGCGTAGGTCGGAACACGTAAGCCGCGGGAACGCGGATAAACGCGGATCTGAACAGCTCAGATCAGATTGAGCGGCAATTTTGAAGCAGACAGGCATAACGGTGCTAAATTCTGATCCGCGCAGATCCGCGTTAATCCGCGGCAGATAGGCCTTGCATCCTCACATTGTGGCGTGCAACCCTCGCCTCATGCCGCAGGCGGGCGAGACACTGGAGCAAGTTTTTCGCGAAGAGTATGGTCGCATCATTGCAACTCTCATTCGCCTCTCCGGATCTTTCGATTTGGCCGAAGAAGCCCTGCAGGAAGCCTTTGCTTCGGCTGTCTCGAATTGGCAAAAGGACGGCACGCCGGCAAATCCAGGCGCATGGCTGACCACGGTGGCCCACCGAAAACTACTCGACGCCGTACGCCGGGAAAAGACCAGGAGTGATAAGCAGCCGGAACTGCAATATGAGACGGAGCGTCTGCAGTCATATGTCGAGCTCACAGAGTTTGAGGAAGCGGTGGAATATACGGACGACCGTCTTCGCTTGATCTTCACATGTTGTCATCCCTCTCTAAGTAGAGAGGCCCAGCTCGGTCTGACGCTTCGCACCCTGGGGGGTCTCTCAACCTCCGAAATCGCTCGAGCCTTCCTTCTACCGGAACCAACTTTGGCCCAGAGACTCGTGCGGGCCAAGAATAAGATTTGCATTGCCCGCATTCCTTACCAGGTCCCGGCGCCGGAACTCCTGTCGCAGCGCTTGCCGTCTGTTCAGGGAGTGATCTACCTGATCTTCAATGAAGGTTACACAGCGACGTCAGGTGAGAGTCTGATTCGCAGAGATTTATGCGCCGAAGCAATTCGTCTGGGTCGAGTACTTTGTCAGTTGCTGCCTGACGAGCCGGAAAACCCCGGTCTGCTGGCGCTCATGCTGTTGCAAGACTCACGGCGCGACGCGCGTATCAACGCTTGGGGTGAACTGGTGACTTTGGAAGAACAGGACCGTGCGCTCTGGGATCGAAAGCAGATTGAAGAGGGCTTGCGAGTGGTCGAGACGGCGCTTCGATTGCGCCGCGTAGGTCCCTATCAATTACAGGCGGCAATTGCTGCCGTGCATGCGCAAACCAAAGCCGCAGTCGAAACTGATTGGCCACAGATCGTGGCACTTTATATTGAGTTACAGCGCATTAATCCGTCACCCGTAGTGGCGCTAAACCATGCTGCCGCTGTCGCAATGAGCGAAGGATTCGAGCAAGGTTTGCGTTTGGTCGAAGCAGTGGGTGAATCGGGAAAGCTGGACCACTATTATTTCTTTCACGCTGCACGCGCTGACTTGCTGAGGCGACTCAACCGGTTTGACGAGGCGGAGCTGGCATACTCGCGCGCTTTGGGACTAACGGCAAACCATGTAGAACAGAATTACGTTCGCCGTCGGCTGAGCGAGTTGAGAAGAGACCTGTAGGCCCGACTTCAAAATAACTGAAGAAGACGATCCACGAAACCACACGAACTAACACGAAATAGCGTTGGTGTCATTTCGTGTGATTTCGTGGATCGGATCTCTTTGCCGCCGCGCAAACCTTGTTCGCCCAAAACCCTTGATCGCCGCCCCAACGCTTCTTGAGCGGACAGTAAGATGATATACGTGGGTACAAATAGTCCCGGTTTCAACGATGGAAGGACTCGAATATGATCGTTAGAGATTCTCACCTGGATCTGCGCAAGTTTTTTGCGTTGGCGGCGCTGATTGTTACGGCGGCTGTCGCGCCAGCGAACAATGCTCAAGCAGCCATCGCAGTAAAGCCTTCCTCGCTTCAGGAACCTGCTAAAAAGATACCGGATGTTGTTTCACAGCCGTCACAAAACAGCGATCACCTGGACCGGCTTCAGAAAAGCATACGACGACTAACCGCCGAGGTAGAGATACTGGCAAGGCGAATCACCGATCTCGAGAGGGAGCGGCTGTTTGATGTCACTCGAGTTTTGCTGGTAGGTGAAGAACAACGCGCTGAGTCGCTGCAGGCCCGCTTAAGAGAGACCGCAGAGCGACAGAGTATTTTCCAAACGCGTTTGGACCAATTGGATAATCAGCTCAAGCCGGAGAACATTGAACGAATGTTTGTCGGTGTCGGCCTGGTGCGGCCGGAGGAGGCCCGGGACACTGTGCGCCGGCGGCTAAGTTTTGAAAAACAGGGCCTGCTGGCCCAGCTCGAGTTGTTGCGTCAAGAGCGAAACCGGTTTCAAGCGGCGCTTGCCACCGCCGATATGACAATTCAACGCCTGCGACTCCGACTGGCAGAGGCTGGGCGGCCTTGATGTAAATTTTGGAGTGCGGCGGCCCGGCGCCGCTTTGGCCCAACCATTGCCAACCAGACTGACACCTTCGATCAGACAGCCTGTATCGGAAGTCTGACCAAAGCGCCGCCGGGCCGGCGCACTCCAAAAACGCGACTGCTTTGGCCCAGCGGGATCCTTCAGGAACCTGAGTATTAACAAGCATTGCCCACCTTGCGGCGAAGTTGCCTCCGGGATCCCGCGCTACCGCGCTGGGTTCTGTAATTAGGTACGTTGCTCCAAACTGCATTAATACTCGTAACCATGTGCGTTTTCAAAAGGCTGCCAGCGGATGGTATTCTAACCACCTCCTTTTAGTTACCCAGAATATTCCGATGCTTCTCTCGACAGCTGCTGCCTTCGTTGTTGCTTACCCTGAACAATCGCGTTATTTGTAGACAATAAAATCAAGGAATCCAGAAACTGACCGATCTTAAAGCCGGATGACCAAACCTAAAGTTGTCAGCATAGTGGGTACGCGCCCGGAGGTAATCAAGATGGCGCCAGTGGTTTTGGAGCTCGAGCGGCGTCGCTCAGAGTTTGACCACCTCCTCGTAACCACATCGCAGCATCGCGAAATGCTCTTTCCTGCCCTGGCCATGTTCGGCATGAAACCAGATGTCGATCTCGAACTGATGCAGGCCAACCAGACGCTTGCTTCATTCGCGTCACGCTCCCTGGCAGCCCTGTCGAACCTTTTCGAGGAACTGAAGCCAAACATGATTCTGGTTCAGGGGGACACCACCACCGTCATGACCGCCGCGTTGGCGGCGTTTTACCTTGGCGTTCGCGTCGGTCACGTCGAAGCCGGGCTTAGATCATTTCAGAGGCGGAACCCCTTTCCAGAGGAAATTAACCGGCGCATCGCAGGCTGTCTTACGGACCTGCATTTTGCGCCGACTGATCGTGCCCGAGACAATCTTTTGCGCGAAGGAGTATCAGCCGAAGATATTTTTGTCACCGGTAACACGATTGTTGATGCTCTTCAGTCAATCCCTGCGGTAGATGTGTTCGACGAGCCAAAACTTGGAACAATTGACTATATTGGGCGTCGCGTCCTGCTCGTGACTGCGCACCGGCGTGAGAATCATGGTCCCAACCTGAAGTCCATTTGCACGGCCCTCAGAACGCTGGCAACCAGGTTTGATAACGTCGAGATAGTGTTTCCAGTTCATTTGAATCCCAACGTGCGGGAGGTAGTTCACGAGGAGTTGGGCCAAACTCCCGGAATTCATTTGACTGAGCCGGTGTCCTATCGCGACCTCCTGGGCGTGATGAGCCGTTGCTATTTAATATTGACGGATTCGGGTGGCATTCAGGAGGAAGCGGTATCTTTCCACAAGCCGGTGTTAGTGCTTCGAGAGGTGACCGAACGACCCGAGGTTGTTGAAGTCGGTGCTGGGAAGGTTATCGGCGTGAAAAGTCAAAACATCATTGATGAGGTTTCGGAACTGTTAACGAATCAGCAACGATATGAGCAGATGTCTACCGCCAGCAATCCCTTCGGAGACGGACAGGCGGCCGAACGAATCGTCGATGTTCTCGCTAAGCGACTCTGAACGACTGGACTCAGGCGTATAGAGTACAACCTTCAGGTTGCTCCCCCCGCCAGAGGCAAGCTAAAGCTTGTACTCTGAACACCTGTTATCAGGCGACTAAGCTTTTGTGTTCCAGCGTTCACTGAGAAAGCCGTAGGACCAGAACGTAGCCGCCAAAAGGTATATGGGCCAGATGAGTAAAAAGAGCAGGAACGTACGCTGGTCATGTTTAGCAAACCAGATCAGCGCTTTCAACGTTCGCACAAAGGGCATTAGTAAAACCAATGGTGGATATTTGAGGAGAATAGAGCCGGGCAACCCTCCGCGCCGGCGGGCCATTGCGGACGTCCTACCCAAATTAACCTGATATGAAAGGACGTTGGTCCATCCTGTTCGGTTTAGATGAGTAACCTCTATTGCCGGGTCGAAGAGGATACGTTCGCCGGCGCTGCAGAGCTTCCAATTGAAGAGTAGATCTTCTGCCGGCCACAGATCTTCGTCGAAGTAGCCATACCGTTCCAGGGCCTCACGACGGTACGTTAGGTTGGCCGTGGGCACACCTGTTTCTAATCTCAAGGGCGTACTAGGCATGAACTCCCTAAACTCGATCAGGTAACCTATCCACCCGCTAAAACTGTCTGGCGTCCCGTTTGCCAGTGAGCCCCCTACCCCGGCGTAATTATCTTCTCGATGTCGCGCCAGCGCTTTCTCGATCAAATCCGGCTGGGCCACACAATCCGAATCTATCATCAGACAGTAAGTGGACCTGGTGGCCTTAATTCCCACGTTGCGCGCAGCTCCGGCAAAGGTCCGCTTTTCAAAATGAAAGAGATTCACTGAAGGAAATTCCCGCTCGACGATAGACGGGGTCTGATCCGTTGAACTGTCGACGACGGTGATGTCGTATGGAATCGAGGTGACTTGATTGAGGAGGGCCTCAAGACAGAGGCGTATGGTAGCTTCTGAGTTCCGACAAGGGACAATTACGGACACAAGCGTTTCCGCTTCCGATTTCGACATAACGAGCATTCTATCCGAGCTTAAGCGATGTGAAGAGGGATCTGCGGAACTAGTTCTCTTCTCTGACTCCCTGATGAAACCCAAAAGCCCAGAAGCCCGCCGCGATCAAATACATGGGCCAGACCAAGAGGAAAAACAACAACGCTTTCTTATCATATGCGGCCAGCCACACTATGGCGTTTTTCAATCGTGCAAAAGGCATCAAGGCAACCAAAACGGGGTATCGAACCAGCATCTCCTGGCCCCGAAAGCCGAGCCCCTCTCCTCGCCTGCGCGCAGTCACCGCTGTCCTACCGAGGTTGACCTGATATTTGAAAACGTTACGCCATCCGGTGCGATTCAGGTGAGTAACTTCGATAGCCGGATCAAACAAGAGACGCTCGCCGGCGCTGTATAATTTCCAATTGAACAATAAGTCTTCTGTCAGCCACAGATCGTCGTCAAAATACCCGTGCCGTTTGAAAACCTCTCGGCGATAGGCTGCGTTTCCCGTGGGCACATTTCGGACCAGCCGGAGCGGCGTGGAAGGCATTAGCTCCTTAAACTCCATTAAGTATCCGATCCAGCCGCTCAAGCTGCCGGGTGTTCCATTGCGGACTGAGCCTCCCACGACGGCGTATTCCGCTTCACTGTGACGAGCAACCATGCGCTCAATCAAGTCAGGCGCTGCTATGCAGTCCGAATCGATCATCACGCAAAAAGTGGCACTCGTGGCCTGCACTCCGACGTTGCGAGCGGCGCCGGCAAAGGTGCGCTTCTCCAAACGAATGAGCTGAACGGATGGAAACTCCCGCTCGACAATCTGAGGGGTTTGGTCCTGGGAGCTATCGACCACAATAATGTCAAAAGGAACTGTGGTGCGCTGATTAAGAATAGCCTTCAGGCAGAGACGTATCGTCTGCTCCGAGTTGTAGCAAGGCACGATGACAGATACGATTGTGTCGCTTTGCGGCATCATCGGGACGTTAAGATATATCGTCCTAATTGAAGATAAGCAAACGATCCACGAAATCACATGAAGCGACCCTAACTTTCCTTCGTGGATTTTCGTCTAGTTCGTGGATCGTTTTAACCCGGCGAGCGCACCGAACACCAAACCGGGACATTTGGTTCGAGAATCCCACAGCGTGATGGATGACTCGAGATAAATCGTAGATGCAGTCGTTCTCTTTACGAGCACAGTTAGTGTCGTTGATGTGGCGCCTGTTGGGCCGCTACGGTCGAATCAAGTATCGCTACTTGCTTCCGATTTATCGCCTCTTTGGACACTTGCCCAGTCAGCCGAAAGCTGACGGTAGGCCGTCAAAAACGCTTCGCGGCGCTCAGGCTGTTGATCGAATCCTCCGTCAGCCGCTCGATGACGATCAACTTAGGACGCTTATCTCGCGGATCAAGCACAGCAACGGCGCCGTAGTCTTTTTATCCTCCATCGGTTGGAACGTAGTTAACACTCAGCGGTCGCAGCATCTGGCGCGGGAATTTGCGCGGCAGGGTTACGTGGCGATTTTTGACAGTAGTGGTTCGTTTGATGACGTGAGCGGGCTGAAGGAAGTGGAACGTAATCTCTTTCTGATTCGCGAGCCGGATCGTGCGCTATCTGAGATTCCCGATCCCATTCTTTGGTCCTTCCCACATAACTATTTACGGCGTGATGCCTACCCGGCGTCGACCCGCACGATTTACGACTGGATCGATGATTTTGACGTATTTAACTTCGATCGCGATTTCCTTGAAAGAAATCACGAACGGGCCCTGAAAGAAGCCTCTCTTGTCTTAACCGTGGCGCGCGTGCTCCACGAACGGGTCCTCGCCTCGCGGCCAGACGCGCTCTACCTTCCTAATGGTGTTGATTATGATCACTTCGCCGGGAATTCCGTAACGCCGGTAGATGATCGTTATATTCCGCCGTCATGGCTAAATGGAAAACCCCTGGCTGGGTACTACGGGGCAATGGCCGAGTGGTTTGACTACGAATTGCTCGCAGCGGTAGCGCGCCTCAGACCGGACTGGAATTTTGTGCTGATCGGCCAGATGTATGACAACAGCCTTCGCGATTCCGGACGATCACTCCTAAGACTCAGCAACGTTAGGTGGATAGGTCCACGCGGCTATCCAAAGCTCCCGCAATACCTCAGCTTGTTTGATGTGGCAATGATTCCGTTCGCGATAAATGACATTACGCGGGCCACCTCTCCGTTGAAGCTGTATGAATATTTCGCCGGCGGCAAACCCGTCATCGCCACGCCGATGCCGGAGTGTCAGGCATTCCCAGAGGTCCACATCGTGCGAGACGCTGAGGAATTCTCTCAGGCGCTCGACCTCGCAAAAGCTCAGGGACAACTCCCGGAAATCCAGGAGCGTTTACGACAACTCGGGCGCGAAAACTCGTGGACCTCGCGTGTGGAATTAATTTTGAAGCACCTGCAAATAAGGGACAACCTGAGCTAACCCACTAAGAAACACCAACCTTTTCTTCGTGAACTTTCGCGTACTTCGTAGATCTTTTTTGGTCGTCTGGGACCATTTCCTCGATTAGCTTGCCTATCTGCTCTTCCCCTTTAGCGGCGGCCGTCTGTAGGTTTCTGGCAAAGACAGGGCCCAGATCTTTACTGAAGTAAAATATTATCTGGTCGGCCAGGGCGTCTGAGTCTCCAACCGGAAACAACAATCCGTTTACCTCTTCAATCACTATTTCCGACAAGCCGCCGCTTCGTGAAGCAATTACAGGCAAGGCATTCGAAAGAGCGATTCCGGCGACCGCGCTTTGAGTGGCGTTCAAATATGGCAGCACCAGGACATCGACACGGTCAAAGATACCGGCGATCTCTTCGTTCGGAATATAGCGATTATCTACGGTTACGTGTTGCTCCAGACCATATTCGTGAATCAGTTTTCTGTACTTGTCTATGGAATCGTAAAACTCCCCCGCGATCAGCAGCCGGCACTCCCTACACTCCTCGTGAGCCAGTACTTTGGGCATCGCGCGAAGCAGTACATCCAGACCTTTATATTTTCTGACCATTCCAAAGAAAAGAATGTTTCGTCCGTTTCGGGTTTGATTTGCACCGCTGGAAAACTCGGTCGGACTCGGCAGAGGCGACACACTGATTCTCTTCCCGGAGGCGAAAGCAAGTAAATCATTCCTGTCGCTGGAGGAGTGGGTAATAAACGAATCAACCGGCTTCGCGGCAAACTTAACAAGCCAACGATCGATGGGGCCACTCTCGTGTGGAAAGACGTTGTGACACTCAAGCATGGTCTTGAGTCCTGCCTTGCGAAACATTCTTGCGAGTGTTCCCACCATCAGAGCAAAAAAAGTGTGCCACCATTGAAAGATGACTACATCCGGCGAGAACTCCTTCACCGCCCGATATGCCCTGGTCCAGGTAATAGGGTTAAGCGGGCTGAGAACTGCCAAACCGCCCGCATCCAGTGTTGACGCACTGCTATCCAACTGCGTCGTGCCGGGGAAAAGTAAACGAGGATATAAATTGCGGAAAGATATTACCTGTACAGAATGACCACGGCTGCTCAATTCACGTTTGAGACAATAGACGTGATGGGCGATACCGCCCCTTAGAGGATAGGCCGGGCCAATAAGTGTGACCCTCATTGAGCAATGCTTTCAGGTTCAACTTTAAAGTGTCGTGCTTCTTCTTCGAAGATTCGGCCTGTGCCTTTATCTTCAGTCTCGACAATTGAGTAGTCGGTTTCGCGCCGGTAGGAAAAAGCTATCATCTCCGCCAGAAGACCGAACAAAACAAGTTGGACGCCAACGATGATCAGTAAGGTTCCGATAATCAGCAACGGCCGGTTGCTGAGCCATTGCTTCTCAAAGACCCGCATAGTAATCAGATAGAGATCGATGACCAAACCAATGGCGGCCAGAAAAGATCCCATTAGTCCGAAGAAGTGAAGTGGTTTGTTGGTATAGCGGGTCATGAGGATGATCGTGAGCAGGCTGAACATCCCTCCCAAAACTCTCTCGAGTCCATAACGCGACGTTCCATATTTTCGCGGAGCGTGGTCAATCTTCACCTCGCCCAGGAGAAATCCTCGATAACTTGCCAGTACCGGAAGAAAGCGGTGGCGCTCACCATAAACCATCACTTCATCGAGCACCTCACGCCGAATGCATTTGAACCCACAATTGAGGTCATGAAGCCGCACTCCTGTGAGCATTCCCGTTGTGAGGTTGTAAATCCTTGAACCTATTCGCTTAGAAAGTTTGTCGCGTCGATTGCGGCGCCATCCGCAGACGAGGTCGAAACCTTCGTAAAGCCTATCGAGAAGGACGGGTAACTGCTCGGGTATATCCTGGAGATCGGCATCTATGGTTACGATGATGCGATAACGCGCAGCGCGGAACCCAGCGGCAAGCGCGGCCGACTTACCGAAATTCCTGCGAAAACGGATGTATCTTACGGACGAATCGACGGATCGTAGTTCTTTAAGAGTCTCCAGCGAGCCATCTTTGCTCCCATCATCAACAAAAATGATCTCGTGTTTGGGGGCAACTTGCTCCAACACAGCAGATAACCTGCTGTACAGCTCTTCCAAGGCTGCCCTCTCGTTGAATAACGGCACCACCACCGACACAGTTAGCCGGCTTCGATCAGATGTTTTTTGCGTAGCAGTATGATTCAAAATTATGTTGCTCGGGTTCAGTTTGGCCGCGCCTGTTTAGAGCCTAAAAACCGAAGGACGGACGAATGATTCATTGTATGTCCCCGCTGACCCTTTGTGTCAACAATGAAGGGGCGAGCCATTTGACACCACCCTACGCATCTACTAGAGTCTTCTGATGTTTTTTGAGATTTTTGCTCCAGGAATCACCACTGATTCTCCGACCAAAAACAAGACCAGGAAGGGGGCCAAAAAGACCTTTCAAAATCACAAATCTCGATGCTGTTTGAAGTCGAACTTTTGCGTTTCGGTTTGGTTATTTTGAAAGGAATTGGGCAGTTTGATTGGTACCGCAGGTGGTTCGGTCGGTAAGGAATGACCCTCCCGACTGATCGTGAACGAAACAAGCTTATTTACTTGTAGGATGTTTGCGCAGAATAAGATCCGATTCATTAGATTTGATACGCCGATAAGCAATCTTCATCCTGGATTAGGTTAACGCACACCGAGTAAGCCGCAAGTGAAGTGCTTCGTAGCGCGTTTGGGCCCTGCGCTAATTGCAGACCGCTAGCCTGAGTAGGATCGGTTACCTTGAAGGCATGGATCTGTGCATAGGACCAAAGCAGGGCCCCGAAATCAAATAGCACCGGTCCTAACATTTCTGAATGCCACCTCGCGAGAGAGGTTTCCCTTCGGGGTCTTCGTGTGAATGCCGGGACGAATTTCCAGGCTTTACGCCAGTGGTGGAATTCTGCTTACTTTACTATATGCTTGCAATATAATAGGTTCACCGGCGCCTGGAGCATCTGAAAGGAACGATAACGGGGCATGTTCTGAGCCAAATGTTTTGCATGCGCTGACAGCTGTGTTTGATCGACGACAGAACCCAGGTCACTCTTTAGCTTTACACTTTACAAGGTAGTAACTAATGATCGGAAATCAACGCCTGTTCTTCGAAGTCCCAAGGGCTTTTTACACCGTGAGTGTCGCAATAGCGCTAACTCTCGCGCTCACCGTAGCCACCAGAGGGCAGCAGCCACCCGCCGCCGCTTCACCCTCGTCGCTGCCTGCATCCGAATCGCCCGGCAACCTGCCCGGAGTCTCGCGTTCACGGGCGTCCTCGGATGAACGCTACCGCATTGGACCGGGCGATGTGCTTGATATAAGAATACTCAATAAGCCTCAGTTTAACCGTGAGGGTGTCAGAGTCAATCCCAGGGGCACGATTCGAATGCCTCTTTTAAAAGACGAAATCAGAGCTGCTTGTCGTACGGAAGAGGAACTTGAGTTCCTGATCACTGAGCTATTAAAAGAGTACATCTTATCGCCCCAGGTAACGGTTCAAATAAAGGAATACCTGTCAGAGCCAGTCGCAGTGTTGGGGGCAGTGAGAGTTCCCAGCCGTTTTCAGCTTCAGCGGCGCGTGCGCCTTCTCGATCTGCTCACGTATGCCAATGGCCCAACTGAGAACGCCGGACAAACCATTCAAGTCGTTCACACGGAACCTGCGGCGGCGTGTACGGCTTTGCCGGCCGACGAGCAAACAGACGCTTCCGACAGGCTTGCCAATCAAATCGACTATTACAAACTTGCGGACACACTGCGAAATGACGAGAAGTCAAACCCCTATGTGAGACCTGGAGACGTTATCTCGATTGCTCCGGCGGACCAGGTTTACGTAATTGGCAACGTCATCCGGCCCACAACCATTGCTCTCACCGAGGCGATGACTGTCTCGCGGGCAATAGCCATGGCTGGCGGCACCGCTTTGGATACTCAGAAAAAGAAGATCCATGTGATCCGGCAATTACCCGGGAAGGCTGATAAGGAAGATATTTTGGTGGACCTGGAAGCAATCAATCGTCGAAAGGCACCTGACCTTCTCCTCGTGGCCAACGACATCGTCGAAGTACCGGCAGCCGGCGGAAAGCGGTTCTTCCGCAGCCTGCTGGGCGCGGTTCTTCCCAGCGTTGGCAACCTTCCAATAAGAGTTATTCCTTAAGGAGCAAAGCAGACAAGGTATTTGAACGAATGAACGAACCCACCCAATTAGTCGAGCAGAGCAATGGTTCGCGGGACCTCGGAAGCGCCTTAGAGCGCCCTCTCTCACCCTATCCCCCCTACGGCTCATATCCCGAGCAAACGAGTAGCGGATATAACCGGCTTCGCGACTACTGGCGTTCAGTTAGGAAAAATATTTGGCTGGTTATCGGAATCGTAGTTCTGGTGAGTTTGCTTTCAGCGATCTACACGGCTCGACAGCCTGACGTTTACGAGTCACTTTCAAGGGTTCAGGTTGACCTCGAAACCGCAAATAACCCGGCAATTGGCGCTCTCAAGGGCAATCCTATTTTCTTAAACAACCCGTCCCAGGATCCAACTTACTTCAATACGCAGATTCAAATCCTTACCAGCGCCGGCCTTTTAGGCCGGGTGGCCAAGACATTGGATCTTGAGCACAACGAAGCCTTTCTTCGTCCGCAGTTAAGCCAAAAGCCTTCTATTTGGCAAAGCGCAAAGCGACTTGTGGGGGCCGATAAGACCGTTGCCCAGCCCCGGCAGCAGGTTGAGAATAAGTTGCGAGTGGGTTCTGCAATTTCAACCGATGACGGAGCGGAGGCAAATCGCCTTGAGCCTTACGTTGAGATTCTTAAGGGCCAGCTGAATGTTAAGCCGCTGAATGAGACTCGAATTATTGAGATACGGTTCAAACATCAGGACCCAGAGATCGCGCAACGAGTTAACAATATGATTGCGCACACGTTTGTGGTTTCCAATCTCGAGCGAAAAACTGAGACCAGCAACTCCGCGGGAGATTTTCTGCAAAAGCGGATTGCGGAACTCCAATCTGAGATCCGACGTCGTGAAGAGGAGTTGATAAACTACGCTAAAAACCACCAAATTCTGACACTCGATGCCAGTCAAAACACGGTGGTGGACCGTCTCACTGGTCTCAACAAACAATTGCTTGAGGCTGAGAATGATCGCAAGGCTGCCGAAGCGACCTACCGCGCTGCGCTGGCTCCGGGAGCTTTGGAAGCTCAAGCCGAGGCAGATAACGACGCTTTTGGCGCGCTGGACACCAAGCGTGCTGAGCTCAAGCGTCAACGAGCCCTTCTGCTGCTGGAATACACTGAGAAATACCCTGAAGTGCGAGATCTCGACCAACAAATTGCAATGCTTGAAAAACAGGCGGACCAATTACGCACTCATTCGCAAACGGTAGTTAAAACCAACCTTCAAACCAAGTATCAGCAAGCCCTGCAAACAGAACAGGCCCTGCGAGAAGCGTTCAACAAACAACGTGGCGAAACCTTTACGCAGAACGAAGCAGCAGTTAACTATCGGATCATTCAGCAAGAGATTGATACTAACAAGACACTACTGGACGGGTTGCTGCAGCGCTCCAAGGAGAACGATGTAATCCTGGCAGGGACCCCCAACAATATTCACGTGGTGGATTATGCCTCTCAGCCAAAGGGACCAGTAGGCCCGAAGCGAATGCAAACGATCGCGCTGGCCACGCTCTTGTCGTTGCTTCTGGCGATCGCCCTGGCCCGATTTCTCGACTACCTTGACGACTCGATCCACTCAACGCAAGACGTTGAGACGTACCTGCGTTTACCCGCACTGGCAGTGATCCCCACGATCGGCCGGCAGGCGCGACGCCGGCTCCTGGCCGTTATACCGGGGAAGTTGGGGACTAACGGACACGGCGGTGCGGAACTTCTGATTCATGAATCACCGCGTTCGCCGCTGGCTGAGTCGTTCCGCCAGCTTCGTACCTCAGTGCTTTTGGCGGCTGCCGGAGGTGCACCCAAGACCTTGCTCGTCACCTCCAGTCAGCCCAGTGAAGGAAAGACGACTACGGTCGTAAATACAGCCATGATTCTGGCCCAAACCGGCGCTAAAGTGCTTATCGTGGATGCTGATATGCGGCGTCCGCGACTCCATTCCATTTTCGATATGGAGAATAGCACCGGATTGAGCGGCATCCTTTCCAGCAGGATGACCGATGCCGAAATGCTTGCCGAGGTCCGGCACCATGAAGAGAGCGGACTTCATATACTTCCGTCCGGACGAATTCCTCCCAACCCTGCTGAGCTACTGGGTTCGGATCAAATGCGTAGCCTCATGGGAGTGCTCGCAAACAGCTTCACTTATATCGTAATTGATTCGCCCCCCATCGCTTCATTCACGGATGGCGTATTGCTCTCCTCTCTGGCAGACGGGGTGCTGCTGGTAGTACACGGCGGCGTCGCGTCACGTCACATAATTCGCCGCTCAAGGCAACTCCTCACCGAGGTCGGAGCAAAAATATTCGGCGTTGTACTGAATAACGTCACGGTATCGTCTCACGATTACTACTACAATCGAAACTACGAGCATTACTACTACGCTAGTGGTGGAGGTGAAGACGACGAACTTCCATCCAGCCCGGTTGGCCCTTGAGCGTCAACCGCGCGCTTAGTTCATCTCCCTCCAAGACTTAGGTTTTGCCACTGAAACCAGGATGAGGATCGTCTACCTTAGCCCAAGCGGCCGGATGGGTGGGGCAGAGGTGGCCTTACTGGACATGCTGGCAAGTGTTAGACAAGCCGAACCTGAGTGGACACTCCACCTTATTGTTTCCGAAGAGGGGGGAGTAGCCGAAAAGGCCCGGGCACTTGGAGTATCTACCCACGTCCTGCCCTTTCCGGCTTCGTTGGCCAGGATTGGAGACGCAGCCGCAGGTGGACCAGCCGGCCATAGCAAGAGCCGGTTACATCTCCTGGCTCAGCTACTATTAGCCGCCCCGGCAGTAACCATTTACGTCAGGAAATTAAGGACGAGGCTGGGGCGCCTCGAGCCTGAAGTGATCCACAGCAACGGCTTCAAGATGCACCTGCTGGGAGCAATGGCAAACCGGCGAACCATACCTCTGATCTGGCATTTTCACGACTACCTCACGGCACGCCCTTTCATGTCCAGGCTAATAAAGCTTTTTCGAAAACGATGTTCGATGGCCCTGGCCAATTCAAACAGCGTCAGACTGGATGTCACGGCGGTGTGCGGTGATGCCATGCCGATCCAGACTATTTACAACGGCATCGATACAGCAGTCTTTACACCACGAGGCGAAAGCGCTGATCTGGATCTGCTGTCAGGTCTGCCTGAGGCCGGTTCCAACACCATTCGCGTCGGCATGCTTGCCACCTTCGCCCGTTGGAAGGGACATGAAACATTTCTGCGCGCAATTGCGCTGCTAAAACCCGATTTCCCCGTTCGCGGTTATGTTGTCGGAGATGCTTTATACCAAACTGACGGCAGCCAGTATTCACTCGGACAACTGAAAGAGATGGCCAGGCAATTGGGCATTTCCAGCCGGATCGGTTTTACAGGTTTTGTCAGCAACCCGGCAACGGCAATGCGATCGCTGGACATCATGGTCCATGCCAGCACTCAACCCGAGCCCTTTGGCTTAGTCATCGTGGAAGGTATGGCCTGTGGCCGGGCCGTGATTGTGAGCGAGGCCGGCGGAGCTGCCGAATTGATCGAGTCCGGGATCAACGCTTTGGGCCACCCACCCGGCGACGCGGTTCGACTTTCAGAGCGCCTCATGGAACTGGCCAGTGATGCAAGCCTGCGTACGCGCCTGGGCGAAGCTGGGAGATCTACCGCCGAGCGAAGATTTAATCGCACTCGACTTTCGACCGAGCTGACAGCAATTTACCGCCGTGTGGCAGCGACCGCTGCGGCAGATACACAGCCCCACTGATACCGCCTCCGGCGACGACTTTCCCGTGCAAAGAAAAGGCGCCGGCATTTCCTGCGTTACCTGCAAATCGCCTCATGCGCATTCTCCATGTCCACTCCGGAAACCTGTTTGGAGGAGTTGAGTCGATGCTGTTGGCGCAGGCCCGGCAGCGACCCTCTCATGATATGAAATCTTCCTTTGCTCTCTGCTTTGCCGGGCGGTTTAGTGACGAACTGAAGTCGGCGGAGGCGGCGGTTCACTGGCTGGGCAGGGTGCGAATCAGACAGCCGATTTCAATCCTGCGCGCGCGCCAAAGTCTGAGAGAGCTTTTGAATCGAGAGCACTTTGACCTGGTCATTACCCATTCCTGCTGGTCGCAGGCCATCTTCGGTCCCGTGGTCCGGCAGGCCCAGGTGCCTTTGGTTTTCTATCTTCATGGGCCAGCTAATGGGCGCCACTGGCTGGAGCGCTGGGCGCGACGCACGCCTCCAGACAAGGTCGTCTGCAATAGTCGATTCACGGCAGCGACTATTGACCATTTGTACCCGGATGCTCGCGCGGAAGTAGTTTATTGTCCTGTCGCTCTACCGAAAACCACGTATTCAGATTCGGACACTCAGCAAACGCGAGCGGAGTTGCAAACACCAAAGGGTGCCACAGTCGTTATTCAGATCAGCCGGATGGAGCCTCTCAAGGGCCATCACCTGCATTTCCAAGCGTTGAGTTTGCTCAAGGACTTACCTGATTGGGTATGTTGGCAGGTCGGAGGGCCTCAAACGGCAGGCGAGGAACTCTACGCCGAAGGGTTGAAGAAAGCCGCCATCCGTTTGGGAATCGCCGACCGGGTACGTTTCCTGGGTCAGCGCACGGACGTGGCGCGACTCTTGTCGGCGTCGGATATCTTTTGTCAGCCAAACACGGCCCCGGATGCATTCGGCATCAGTTTCATTGAAGCGCTCTACAGTTATTTACCTGTCATCACAACCAACATCGGTGGGGCGCCTGAAATTGTAGATGATTCCTGTGGCGTGCTGGTGACGCCAAATGACCCGCCCGCCTTGGCGAACGCTTTGAGACTGCTAATTGAAGATAGACCGCTGCGGCGAAAACTTGGCGAGGCTGGATTTGCGCGAGCAACGTCGTTGTGCGACGTGCCTTCGCAGATGGGCCGCCTGCAAAAGTATTTCTCGGAGTAGCGGCGGGTTCAACCTGCACGGGAAAAAGGGGGCTTGCCCCAGATCTTTCTGAACGAGTCCTTCGCGGAAAATAAAAACCTTGTTTTGGCCCAGAACCGGGCGCCAGTAGATGGAAATAGCAAAGCAGCTCGCCCGAACTCTCTTGCCACGCAGTTTGCGTAATTGGTTGAAGTCTCCCTCCGACTCGATGCGGTGGGCGTGGGCACAAGCCAGATTTCTTGCTGGTGCGCGAGACTCAATACAAGTGCGGCCGGGATGGTCCCTGATTTGTCATCCGGCGGCGAATAGATTTGCATACTTCGCTCAGAACACCGACCCGGCTCAAATCGAAGAGTTCGATTCCTTCGTGCGAGAAATTACACCTGGTGCCGTGCTTTTTGATATCGGTGCTCACTTTGGTCTTTTCAGCCTGGCGGGGCTGCATTACGGTGGGTCAAACGCAGTATCGATTGCTGTCGACCCTTCCCCGATGGCCATTAAGTTAATAAAAACCCAGGCCCAACTGAATCACGTCTCCGATCGCTTGCACGCTGTGCAGGCTGCAGTTATCGATCAAGTAGGGTGGCAGTCTATGGTCGCCGTGGGAGTGCTTTCAGGTGGTTATTACGTGCGCCCTGAAAGCAACCATACGCCGAGAGAACTCAGTTCAACCCAGACGACCACTCTCGATCAATTGGTTAAGGAATTCGACCTATGGCCTACTCACGTTAAAATCGACGTCGAGGGATTTGAGTTAGCAACGATAAACGGGGGACGTGGAATGCTGGCCCAGGATAACGCCCCCATCCTATTCATAGAAATGCATAACGAAATGGTTCGCGAAAATGGTGGCCAGCCTCAGGAAACGCTCTCGCTTCTAAGAACTCTTGGATATCAGACCCATGCAACCAGTGGCGAGCGACTCAGCGATCAGTCAATACTGGATTCGCCACTAATTAGAATTGTCGCTCGGAAGATTGGATGAAAACGAACTTACACAAAGTCTCACAAACAAGACTCAAGTTTGATTCCTGGGTTTTAGTGGAACGTGCCTCTGAATAGATGTCGTTATATATCTGCATAGTTGCGTTTTTCGTTTGTCTTTTCGCTGCCCGGCGTTCAATGGTCACCGGGCTCGCTGCCTTGCTGGCCGTCGGCTACGGCTATGGCATTGTCCGGGCAAACTTACCGGAAACGTACTCTCACTTTATTTTTGATGCCGGTGTTTTGGGTTTCTTCGCAGCGCAATTGTTTCGTCATTTGACGCCGACAGAAGAACTCAGAGTTCAATCGGTAAGGCCCTGGCTCGACTTCCTTATCGCCTGGCCGCTGATACTGTTTCTCATTCCAAATCAGGATGCGCTGATACGTTTCGTTGGCTTGCGCGGAAACATTTTTCTGCTGCCATTTATTCTGATCGGGGCGCGCCTGGTTGACGAAGAAAAATATGACCTCGCTATTGGCCTTGCCATACTCAATATCGGCGCTTTTGTGGTTGCCTCCGTCGAGTTCTTTACAACTATTGAAACTTTCTTCCCCCGCAATGAAGTTACGCGTTTGATATATCTCAGCAGAGACGTCGCCCAGAATGCATATCGAATACCCTCCACCTTTTCGGGCGCACATGCTTACGCCGGCACCATGGTTGTTAGTCTTCCCTTTCTATTGGGAGCCTTACAGCAAAAGAAGAGTCAGTTCCTACACAAACCTTTGCTGGTTGTCGGGTTGATCGTGTCTCTACTGGGTGTGTTGCTGGCGGCGACGCGGGTGCATTTTATTGCTGGAGCCATATTAGTGATAATTGCGCTCATCTCGGTGAGGTCGCGGCTAAGTCATGTTCTCGCAGGGATATTAATACTTGCGGGCATCGGTTGGTGGGTTTCCGGCGAGCAAAGGCTGCAACGGTTTACAGGTTTACAGGACGTGGAAATGGTCTCTGAGCGTGTGGCCGGCAGCGTCAACATGGGGTTCCTTGATCTTGCAGCGGACTACCCGTTCGGCAACGGCCTGGGAGGGGGAGGCACGAGCATTCCGTATTTCCTGAGCGGGCGCATTGAGAACCCGGTAGGCATGGAGAATGAATACGCCCGTATCATGTTGGAGCAGGGACTGGTCGGATTGGCCTTATGGATCGCCTTCATCGCCTGGTTGCTGACACGCCGCGGCGAAGGGCATGCGGACCCATGGTTTCTGGGCCGCCGGCTTGCCTGGGCGGCGTGCGCCGCATATTTTGCGACGGGATTGATAGGAACAGGATTACTAACCTCCCTTCCCCAGACCTGCCTCTTTCTTTTGAACGTAGGATGGGTAGCATCACGACAATCGGAAAGAGTTACAGAAGAACGATTGGTGCACACAAGAAGTCTCAACGGGTATTCCCCGCGCTACGAATTACCGAGTGGATGAGTCTTTGTCGACGCCTGTGGGTTATCGAGGGTTGATCAACCTGCAAAGGAAGAATTGAAGGTGGAGCAAGCAGCTTGAAAGTTGTCATACTCTGCGGCGGAGTCGGCACGCGGTTGCGCGAGGAGACCGAAGTTCGCCCGAAACCGCTCGTGGAAGTAGGAGGACGGCCAATTCTCTGGCACATCATGAAACTCTACGCCGGTTTTGGGCACAAAGAGTTCATCATTGCCCTAGGTTATAAGGGCGAGGCTATCAAGGAGTATTTTCTCAACTACCGCTGTCATTCCAGCGATTTGACTGTTCAACTTAATACTGGAGAAGTCAGTGTCCGTGGCAACCATGGTGAAGACTGGACGGTCCACTTGTTTGACACTGGGCTGCTTACGCAGACAGGCGGTCGTGTAAAACGAGTGGCCAATCTCATTGGCCAGGAGACTTTCATGCTCACTTATGGCGACGGCATCGCCAACATAAACCTGGACGACCTGGTTGCATTTCACCGTCAACATAAAGCACTGGCCACCGTAACTGCTGTCCGTCCGCCAGCGCGTTTTGGCGGTTTCACTTTTCAGGGCGACCTCGTCAGCCGCTTCGAAGAGAAGTCGCAAATCGGCGAAGGGTGGATCAACGGCGGCTTTTTTGTACTAGAGCCAAAGGTGCTGGACTACATAGCCGGTGACGACACTCCCTTCGAGCACGCGCCACTCGAGCGCCTCGCCGAAGAGAAACAATTACAGGCATACCGGCACGGGGAATTCTGGCAATGCATGGACACAATGCGCGATGTGCAACTGCTGGAGAAACTTTGGCAGACCGGAGAGGCGCCCTGGAAAACCTGGCAATGACAACTCCCTTCTGGCGAGACCGTCCAACACTTGTAACGGGCGCTACGGGTTTCCTCGGCGGCTGGCTGGTGGGCAAGCTTGAAGAGGCCGGCGCTGATGTGATTTGCCTGGTGAGAGACTGGGTACCGCAGAGCGAACTGGTGCAATCCGGCGTGCTCGAAAGAGTTAAGGTAGTGCGAGGCGACGTTTGCGACCAGGCGCTCATGGCGCGCGTCATCGGAGAATACGAGATCGATACTGTCTTTCATCTTGCCGCCCAAACCATTGTTAGCATTGCCAATCGCAATCCCATTTCGACTTTTGAAACCAATATCCGGGGAACGTGGTCGTTGCTGGAAGCCTGTCGCCACAGTCCTACGGTCAAGCAGATAATCGTCGCATCGTCAGACAAAGCTTACGGCGAACATGAAAAACTTCCTTACGACGAAGACATGCCGCTCGAGGGCCGCCACCCTTATGACGTGAGCAAGTCTTGCGCAGACTTGATTTCGCAAGCCTACGCCGCCACTTACAACCTGCCGGTGGTCGTGACGCGATGCGGGAATTTCTTCGGCGGCGGCGACCTCAACTGGAACCGGATCGTCCCAGGCACGGTCCGTTCGGTACTGCGCAGCCAACCTCCCGTCATTCGTTCGGATGGTGATTCCGTCAGAGACTATTTGTATGTAGAAGATGGGGCCGCGGCCTATATGCTGGTGGCCGAACGCCTCGGCAACCAACCGGAATTGGCGGGCCAGTCGTTCAATTTTTCAAATGAGATACAAATGACAGTGCTGGGACTGGTCGAGCGGTTGCTGATGCTAATGGACTCCGATCTCAAACCGGATGTGCGTAATGAAGCAAAACACGAAATCGGCCATCAGTATCTAAGCGCGGCCAAAGCACGACAGATGCTCGGCTGGTCACCTCTGTTCGATCTCGATAGCGGGTTACAGAAGACCATCACATGGTATCGCAAATTTCTCGCATGAAGTGGTTTCTTTAGCTGACCGCGGTTCAACTAACTACATTTTGCCGAGTAAACCAAAGTATGCTGGGTCTTAAATAGTTGAATAGTTTGCGTTCCTGACGTTCGGGCTTTTGAGTTCTAACATGAGTCGCACTAATCGGTTCTTGAGTGGCATCGGTTTTGGCTACGCCAGCCAGGTCCTGACCACGCTGGTCGGCTTCGGGCTGACACCTTTTCTGCTTTATCGCGTCGGACAGCACGACTACGGTCTCTGGCTGGTCGGTACGCAGTTGATGGCTTATCTGGCATTGCTCGACCTGGGCATCATTGCGCTCGTGCCGAGAGAGACAGCCTTCGCGACTGGTCGAGCCAGCAGCATCGAGGAAGCTTCGGATCTGCCATTAATCTTCGGACACACAGTTCGCATCATTCTTTGCCAGATGCCGCTGGTCGCGCTGGGTGCTTTGATTTTCTGGTTCTCAATGCCGCCGGGTTGGGCAAACTTGCGCAACCCGATAGGTGTAGTGCTGCTGGCATTTGTAGCCGCGTTTCCTCTGCGAATCTTCCGCGCTGTTCTGCATGGTTTGCAGGATCTCGCTTACCTGGGGCGGACCGCCATTGTCTGCTACTTGATAAGCATCGCCACGACAGTGGGACTGGTGTTGGCGGGATGGGGTCTGTACGCGCTGGCCTTCGGATGGACAGTGCAACAGCTTGCAGAAGCCTTCACAGGTTGGTACCGGCTGCGCACGCATTTCCCTACTGTGTTACCCAGAAGTTTGCCCCAGATGCCGTGGTCCACGGCGCGCACGCGTTTGACGCAGGGTGGTTGGGTTAGTCTCATGCAAGTTGCCCAAGTGCTCTTGAATGGGACGGACATTTTGATTATCAGCAAATTGTTCGGTCCCGCCGCAATCGTGCCCTTCGTCATCACAGGGAAATTGATCGGGGTACTGAGCAACCAGCCTCAGATGTTGATGGCCCTGGCGGGCCCGGCACTAAGCCAGTTGAGAATGGGAGGAACGCGCGAGCGTTTGTCTGAGGTTTGCATTGCGCTGACCCAGGCGGTGCTGATGTTGAGCGGCGCGGCGGTTTGTGTTGTGCTGATAGTCAATCAAGGCTTCGTCGGACGCTGGGTGGGCGCTAGCCAGTATGGGGGTTTCTGGTTGACGGCGCTGATTCTCATGAGCATGTTACTCCGTCACTGGAATCTGACCATAGCTTATGCGCTCTTCTGTTTCGGCCATGAGCGTAGGCTCTGCCTGACGGCTTTTCTCGATGGATTGGTAAGTGGCGTGGCAATGTTCTTATTCATAAAAGGATTTGGGTTAATCGGCGCACCACTTGGCCTCATTGCCGGGGCGTGCCTGATTAGTTTGCCGGCAAACGTCCGGGCTCTGGCTCGCGAAAGCGGGATGTCCGTTGGGCGATTGATCCGACCTCTGCTGCCGTGGCTTTTGCGGTTTGTCTTCCTGGCAGTCGGCATTGTCTTCCTGGCTCGCATCTGGATGCCGAAGACGTTCATGCTTCTTGGACTAACGGCCGCCGTCATTGGGACCATCTATGTCGTAGTAATGTTTCCGCTTGCATTGCGGTCTCCTTTAGGCGACTACGTCCGGCCTCGATTGTTTCCAATCAGAGCGAGAGTATTCCGCGTTTTACGCCTCGGCGATGCTTCCTGATTAGTTGACCGCCAACGAGAAACCTATGGAAGGAACACCTCCTGTTGCATTCGAGATTGATTCGCGCGAGATGGCCGCCCAGAGCGCCAAAGGGTTATCTCATAGGGACGTCAACATAAGTGCCTTCGATGAACGAGATGAGCTCGCTGAATTTGAATGGCAAAGCTTTCGGGTTGAGAAAATTTGTTCTATTCTGCGGACGATTTCAAATAAAGAAACAGCAGGGGATCTCGGCTGCCTGAGCGGCATGGCTACGGAGCTATATTCCGCTACCGGGATCAAAACGCTACATGCCTTCGACATTAGTCAAGGCTCGCTGTCCAAAGTGCGGACTAAAGGTTTCGAGGGTTTTTATTGGAATGCAGATGGCGGCCGGTGCCCAATGCCGGATAATACATACGATCTGCTCATCGCCGGTGAGATCATCGAGCATCTCGTGGATACCGATCATTTTGCTGGCGAAGCTCACCGTATTCTAAAGTCCGGCGGTCACTTGATTCTTTCGACGCCGAATTTAGCCTCCTGGTATAACCGTCTGCGCCTACTGCGCGGCCTCGTACCAGCATGCTATCCGGGACCGTCCAGCACCATCCGCAAAAACCTGCTGGTCGATAACAACCATATCCGGGTGAATGTGTTAAGCGAGTGGATCCATTTCCTGCAGTGTCACAAATTCCAAATCGAGCGCATCCACGGCAGCAGCCACTTTCAGGGATTGAAGGGTGGTTGGCGAACACGTCTTCTCAAGTTCATCGATCGCCTGGCTTGCCGCCACCCGCCACTCTCGACCGACATCATATTAGTGGCTCGCAAGCCGTAGAACTTCCGTCGATAAACCAGGATCTTAGTTGCCAACTCCCTGCGCTGCAAATGGTAGCAACCGAACGTTCTGATTCATTTGCGCAGAGCACTATCTGCTTTGCATCAAATGCCTTTTACGGGAGGGGCGGGCAAGGCGAATTTCTTCGGCAAATGGTTTTCGCTCTTGATTGTCTGCCTCAGGCGACGGTGTTTAGCCGATTTTCCAAGGCAGAGAAAACCGAATGCATTACTGTTCCTTTTGAAGATTTCCCGCAGCGTACTTTATTCGACCTCGTCCTCAAGACGCCTGGGCTGCGGCGCCGAAAAGATTGGCTGATGTTATTGTCTGATCTTGAGTTTGATAGACGTGTTGCAGCTGCAGTTCGAGACGTGTCTCTTTTCGATGGCGTGATGGCCCAATGCTGTAACACGTTTATAGCGATGGGACGGAGAAGGACACCCCTCGTACTCACCTGTCAAAACACTCATATTGACAATCTGCTGGATACGCTCGTAACAGAAAGCCACATAACCGGGCACCGCGCCGCAAATTTCATTCATCCGCGAATGCGCCAACGCGCTTTGCGTGAGATTCAGCTCGCGGATCGAATTCGCGTCAGTTCCGGATGGGCCAAAAAGACATTCGTCGAGCGAGGCGTGGCTCCGGAGAAGGTTAGCGTCATCCGTCTCCCGGTAGATCATAAACAGTTTTACCCGACCCAAAAAAAAGATGATGTCTTTCGGGTGATGGCAGTTTCCAGTATTGGCCTGCGAAAAGGGGTTCACTATCTGCTGCAGGCCTTTGAAGAGGCGAGGATTCCCAATTCAGAATTAGTGCTGATTGGTGGCACAGAGGACCGCTGGTCACACCGCATGTTGAATGGATTCTTGCGCAGGAACAAGAACATACGAAACCATGCTATGGACATGATGACCACACCTGTCTGCGACACTTACGGATCGGCCAGCGTGCTAACACATCCTTCGCTCGAAGATGGATACGGGTTGGTTGTAACTGAAGCTCTCGCTTCCGGTCGGCCGGTAATTGCTACACGGCAAACGGGGGCAGCGGAGTTTATTCAGCATGGGAAGAACGGTTTTGTTGTTGAGAGCAGAGCAGTGAAAGAGTTGAAAGAGTATTTACAACTTTTGGCGAGCGACCCTAAGCTTTTGCAAACTATGAGCCAGTCAGCTGCACCCTCCGTTGCCCAACTTACTTACGAAAATTTTGCTCTCGAAGTGAGGGCCTTCTATCAAGACGTATTGAAGCAAAGGAGCGGTTCGCAATGAGGCGGCTGCAAACAACCGCACGCCGGGCAGCCGGATTGATCGGACGCGAGTCCCGTTTGATCCGCCGCCTGCGTCCCGCTTACGAATCTTTTCTGGACTGGTACGGCGGCGGCCGGGGGATACCATGGGAAATCAACGGTGTCACGTATCGGATCGATCCGCATCAACGGCATCGGCTCGGACAAAACTACGATGCTCAAGTCGCAACTTTTCTTATTAAGCACGTCAAACAGGGTTCATTGTGCTTTGATGTAGGAGCCAATGTAGGAGTCTATGTGCTGCAGTTTGCCCACTGGTCTGGTCCTACAGGTCAGGTTGTGGCTTTTGAGCCTAACCCCAGCGCCTCCATCATTCTGGAGAAACACGTTCAAATGAACGGTTTGGGCGAACGAGTTCGCATCGTAACCTCCGCCGTTGGTGAGACCAGTGGCCGGCAAACACTCTATGCTGCTGAAGCCGAAGGAATGAGCCGACTCGGCGCACCGAACCAGGCTCTGGAGGGCAAGGTAACTGAGATCACTGTTCCCGTTGTGACATTAGATGAGTACTGCTCGTATGAGAGACTGCAACCCGACTGGTTGTTTATTGATATTGAGGGCTTCGAAATTGCCGCTCTATCCGGGGCGACTGAACTGATTCAAAGCAGACGGGGAGAATTAGGCATCGTCGTGGAGATGCATCCCAACGTTTGGAACTCAGCAAACACAACCCGAGCCAGGGCCGAAATCCTGCTAGCTGACCTGGGCTTGTGCGCCATCCCTTTAACCGGCCAAGACGATCCATTAGGCGATTATGGCCTGGTCCACCTTAAGTACACATAAAGGCGATTGGTGCAGTCAACGACTTGGCATCTCATCACGAGCGAGTACCCCCCGCAACCAGGGGGCGTCAGCGATTACACGCAGCTTGTGGCGGCGGGGCTAGCGGCTGCCGGTGATGAAGTGCATGTCTGGTGTCCTGCTATAAGCGAAGCGACCGACGCAGCGGAGAACGAGACCGAACATATCGAAGGCGTCTCGTTGCATAGAGTCATGGGCCGTTTCGGAACCGTTGACTTGCGTCGCGCTGGAAATTTACTGGATCAATTCGGTTCGCCACGACGCCTGTTGGTCCAGTGGGTGCCTCACGGTTATGGCTACCGATCGATGAACCTGCCATTCTGTCTTTGGCTCTGGCAGCGTGCTCGCAAAAGCCGCGATAACGTCGAATTAATGGTTCACGAACCGTTTCTGGCATTTGGCGAGGGGTCTGTGACACAAGACGCTGCTGCCATTGTCCATCGACTCATGACGATGATTCTGCTTAGGGCTGCCAGTCGAGTCTGGATATCTATCCCTGCGTGGGAAAACAGATTTCGGCCTTACGCGCTGGGCCGCAGGTTATCGTTTCGTTGGCTGCCGGTGGCAAGTAATATTACTGTCGTCGACGATCCCGAAGGAGTGAGAATTATCCGTGCAGGCTACGCGCCCGAAGGACAGAAGATCGTGGGCCACTTCGGAACCTATGATCGAAACATTAAGGAAGTCTTGTTGCAGTCTCTGCCGTCGCTGTTGAGGACCAGCGCTGATTGCACGGTGTTGCTTCTGGGGCGTGGCAGTGAAGCGATGCGTGACGATTTGATCCGCATTCACCCGGAGCTGGCCAATCGCGTGCATGCGACAGGTCCACTAGCCGAAGCCAAGCTTTCCCGTCACATCAAGGCTTGCGACTTAATGCTGCAACCTTACATTGATGGTGCAAGCAGTAGGCGCACCAGCCTGATGGTCGGCCTCTCGCACGGCATGCCCATCGTAACGACAAGCGGAAGGCTAACCGAATCTTTGTGGTTTGATAGCGATGCCGTGGCTCTCATTCCCGTTGAAGATATGGCGGCACTGGTTACGGCGACTAAAGGGCTACTGTCAGACGAAACAGGTCGCGCCCGGCTGGGTGTGAATGCCAAAGCGCTCTACCACGAGCGCTTTGCCGTTCAACGTACCCTCGACGCGCTGCGCGAAGTAACCGCATAGGTTCGCCTTTGGTTAGCGAATTCGTCGGAATCAAGATGAGAATTGCTATTGTCAGTTCCAGCCGGCGAAAGTTTGGAGGAATCGAAACTTACCTGGAGGCCGTCATCCCAGCACTTAGACGCTCCACTACTGAAGTGGCTTTCTGGTATGAGAATGATGAGCCTGAGAGTAGGGAACAAATTGCGCTGGATGAAAAGACTCCAACGTGGAGCGTGTCTAAGATTGGTGCTGTCAGGGCCCTCGCCGGCTTGCGCGCGTGGGCTCCAACCGTGGTCTATGGTCACGGGTTGCTCGATCCGAAGTTAGAGGCAGCTACGCTGGAGGTTGCGCCCGCAGCATTCTTTGCTCATGCGTACTACGGCACGTGTATCAGCGGATCCAAAACCTGGAGTAACCCCACGGTTAGAACCTGCACCCGGAACTTCGGTGCGCTGTGCCTGGTCCATTACTTCCCACATCGTTGTGGCGGTCTAAGTCCACTGACCATGTTTAGCGAATACCGCCGTCAAAAGACGCGGCTTGAACTGCTGCACCGCTATAGATACGTCCTGACGGGTTCAGAACATATGCGCGCGGAGTTTGCAAATCATGGACTGAATGTGCGTCACGTTCCTTTGTTTGTGCCAACGAACGGTGCAGAGCCAGGTAGTCCCGCTTCACAGTTACCTTCGAGAATATTGTTTTTGGGTCGCATGGATCGTTTGAAGGGCGGCCTTACTCTGTTGACCTCTCTGCCGAGGATTCGACAATCTTTGGGTCGGCCCTTGCACGTTACGTTCGCCGGGGACGGCCCGGAACGCAGGCTGTGGGAATCTGAAGCAGCAAGGATGCAGGTATCTGTCGAGGACTTGTCGTTTGACTTTCCGGGATGGGTTAACGGCGACGCGCACGAAACCTTGTTTGCTGGTTCTGATTTATTGGTTATGCCCAGCCTTTGGCCCGAGCCGTTTGGGCTTGTTGGACCCCAGGCAGGGTTACACGGCGTCCCGGCGGTGGCGTTTGCGGTAGGCGGGATTTCTGACTGGCTTAAGGATGGTGTAAATGGGTATCTCGCACCGGGGGACCCTCCAACTTCTCAGGGGCTGGCCGAGGCGATTGTTAAGTGCTTTTCCGATCCGGCCTTGCATCTGCGACTGCGAAATGGCGCGGCAACGATTGCCCGGCGTTTTAGTGCGAGCGAGCATGTTTCAAAATTGATGAGGGTCTTTGAAGAGATTGCCGGCTCTGCCGGTCATGAGTGATCTCGATACTTATCTTGATCCGGCAAACTGAGTCTTAACTGAGTAATGAAAATTGCGACAGCCGCCCTCAACGTATGAAGAAAAGTCGATCTCTAAGAATTCTCATCGCGCATAACGTTTCGAGGGTGCGCACGGGCGGCATGAGTCGGACCATGAGTTTTATTCATGATCAGATTGAACAAGCGGGTCATTCAGTGGATTACTTTTGCGCTGAAGATGTGCGGCCATCGTTTCAGGGTCGGGTAGCGCGCTTCTCTTTCCCCCTGCTCGTCCGAAGTCGGGCAGTTGCCGCAGCCCGCGCTCATAGGCCGTACGATATTATTAACGTCCATGAACCCAGTGCGGCCGCTATTGTCAGGTACAAACGTGCTGCCGGCGATCCGATTGTCGTAGCGATGAGTTATGGAGTTGAGCGTCGCGGGTGGGATTTGAAGCTTGAGGAAAAGCGCTTAGGACGGGAATCGCTTTCACTTAAGACACGTATCATTTACCCGCTAACAAGTCTTTGGCAATCAAGGGTCGGATTACTAAAAGCGGATCATATTTTCTGTAAGAATTTCGAAGATCGGGATTACCTGATGAATTGGCTTGATTTGCCGCAAAGCAAAATTACTCGCATCAGCCCCGGCGCCGATCCGATCTATGCCGCAATGGCCCGTGGACGCGATTACGAGCGCATGGAGAAATTGCTCTTCGCCGGAACCTGGATCAAACGCAAAGGAACCCCTGACTTAATCGCAGCCTTCACGTCTTTAGCAGCACGTTATCACCGCTTGCAGCTCATAGTTCTGGGAGCAGGCATGCCGGAGGAAACTGTTCGGGCTGATTTTCCCCCGGGAATTCGCGACAGAGTTCATTGCGTCAACACGGCGAACGAAGAAGGAACCGCACAGGCATTTGCCGATGCCGACCTTTTTGTGCTTCCCAGTCTTTTCGAGGGCACTCCGCTCACTTTGATAGAAGCTATGATGAGCGGGTTACCGATTATTACCACAGCGACATGCGGCATGAGAGACGCTATTGACAGCGAGCGAAATGGGCTGCTGGTCCCTATTCGCTCGCCTGAGAGGATTATTGAGGCCTGTGAGCGTTTGATCGAAAATAGCGAATTGCGCGCCCGGGTCGGAAAAGCTGCACAAGCGGAGGCTATGAACAAATACACCTGGGAGCGAGTTGCTGCTCCAATTCAGGACGTCTACGAGAGGTTGTCCGCTGCCCGTCAGATAACACCCCAACACAAATCAGTAGCGCTGTATGGTAACCAATAGAAAAGCCTACGAGGATTGGCACTCTCGATATGAGGTTGATAGCGGAGTCGATACTCCCTGGCACAAGATGGTTATTAAGCATCTGCAGCCAAAAAAGGACCTGATTGGAAAAAGGGTTTTGGAAATCGGCTGCGGGCTAGGTGGATTTGCATGTTGGTTGGCCAAACAATCAGAACGTCCAGACCACATTGTTGCGGCCGATTTTGCATCGACGGCAGTGCAGAAAGGCCGTGCCTTCGCCGAAGCACATAACTTGTCCGGCATTACCTGGGAAGTTGCAGATGTACAAAACATCGCTCACCAGGACGCCACTTTTGACACCGTAATCTCCTGCGAAACTATCGAGCACGTTCCATCCCCAAAGCGAGCACTGAGCGAATTGGCTCGCGTCTTACGTCCGGGAGGGCGGCTCCTGTTAACAACACCAAACTATCTCGGCACGCTTGGACTGTATCGCGTTTACCTGCGAATAATTGGTCGGCGCTTCACGGAGGAAGGTCAACCAATCAACAACTTTCTTGTCTTGCCGTTGACTCGGCGCTGGGTGGCCCGAACAGGTCTGCAAATGCGAACCGTATCTGCTACCGGACAATATTTACTCTTACCCGGCAAACCACCGGTTGAAATACCCTCCCTAAACCACCCGGAAAAAATCATGCGTTGGGTGGCGCACCATTCGTTAATAATCGCAGAAAAGCCATGAGGGTAATGACGCGATGCAGCCGCTGAATAGTGCCCCCACTTTGAGTAGAAAGCTCTGGCGAAGGGTGCAGGACATACCTTGGCGATTAGCTGAAATCCGCGATCTGGTAAGTCCAGGGGAGTTCTCGGAGCTTTACCGTATGGTTCACCCGTACACGATGTGTAGTCGAGCGCGCTTGCGCCGCCTGCATGCGGGAGTTCGCCACGTTGTTGAGAAGGGTATTCCCGGAGACATTGTAGAATGCGGAGTCGCCTTTGGCGGAAGCGCCGCACTATCAGGACTCACTCTCAAGAGTCTGGGAGCGCATAGAAAACTATGGGCGTTCGATACGTTTGAAGGGATGCCCGCACCTACAGAGGCTGATCCCGATTACGACTCTGCGAATGAATTCACTGGCGCTTTTCGAAGCCACATGTCCGAAGTCATGAGAGTCTTTGATCGCTTTGGCATCCTGGGAAATACAGTTTTCGTTAAAGGTTTGTTTCGGGATACGGTGCCTGATTCTGGTGTGAAAAATATAGCAGTGCTTCATCTTGACGGTGATTGGTATGAAAGCGTTAAAGTTTGCCTGGACCACCTTTATGATCGCGTCAGCTCTGGCGGAATCATACAGATTGATGACTATGGCCACTGGGCCGGCGCTCGCAAGGCAGTTGATGAATTCTTAGAAGCGCGACCGATACCCGGTGGGTTACGTTACGTGGATTATTCAGCGCGCCAGATCATAAAGCCGTAAGACACAAAAATGGCCGGCAGGTGTCGTTTTCTTTGCCCCGACGTATTGCTTCGTGTTGTTTCGTGTAATTTAGTGGATCGTATGGCTCCAAATCTAAGCACACGATCCACGAAATCACACGAAAGAACACGAAACAAGAGTTTTAGGCAAAGCCAGGATGGAATAGTTCCTCGTTCCCAGGGTAGCCGCCAAAGCGCGACAACCCTGGCTACAAGCCTAAGCCCCGTTGGGGCAAGCACGATGACGAGCAGATGCAGCGACTGAATATTGCGCTGGTGGTCCATGACCTTCACAACCACGGCGGACATAGCGTTTACACGAAGATTCTCGCCGACGAGCTCTCCCGCAGACATGATGTTGCTGTCTTTGCCAACCGATGTGAGCGGCCATCTGATGCTCGCTGGGACCATCATCACGCCCGCGCCTGGCGAAGCAGCGCCCTGTCGACTGTCCATACGTTTCCGTTGGGTCTGCGAGCGCAGGAAGCTCGCTTAGCTAACTACCAGATTCGTCACATGCAGGGTTATTGTGGTGGCGATCCAAACGTTGTCACGGCCCACATTTGTGTGGCGGCTTATCTGGATTCGCTGCGTGGCGCCTCGCTACGTCATCGTCTCTCACTACGATTGATAGCTGCTGCAGAGGAACGCTTCTATCGCCGCTATGAGGGACAGGTAATCGCTATTTCGCAGAAGATCGCGCATGAGTTACAGGAACTTTACGGCGTGCCCGGGCCAATTAGCGTGATTCCTCATGGCGTCGACTTAGCACGTTTTAATGGCCGGAATCGCACGCGCCACCGCGCGGATGTGCGCTGTCAGTTGGGTATTGAAGAGGACGAGACGCTGGCGCTTTACGTCGGCGATCTGACCAAGTCGCATGTCTATCTTAAGGAGCTGTCGGCAGCCGCGCCCGATTTGAGGTTTGCAATCGTAACTCCCTCGCGGGCCTATCATTGGAGCAGTCCCAATGTTCAGATCCTGCGACCGACTTCCGAACTCCAACGTTACTACGCCGCCGCCGATGCTTTTGTGTTCCCGACAACTTATGACTCGTTCGGAATGGTTGTGCTTGAAGCGATGGCTTCAGGGCTTCCTGTATTCAGCTCTGACCAGGCGGGCGCTGCCGAGTTGATTGAACCGGGCAAAGATGGGTTTGTTGTGCCACTCAATGAATGGGTTGGGGAAACCGCTGAACGCCTCCGAAACAGAAGGCAGTTACACGAGGTCGGCCGGGTTGCCGAACAGAGCGCGCGCCGTCATGACTGGTCCACCGTGGTTGCGGCGGTTGAGCAGATCTATTTTGAAGTGAGGAAGCAATCAGTAATGAGCGATTAGAGTGATGGCTAGGGGGAATTGGTTTCGCGTTTCACCACAGGTCTTTAGTCATCACTGATCAATCCCCGATGACCAGCGTTGTTTTCATTGTCAACGGCGATTCGCAAAGCGCAATGGCTTATAGAGCGCGAGCGTTCGCCGCACACTTGCGTGAGCGTTACGACATTCAATTGGCTTACCGCGCCGGCAATAAGCTCGTGGCGCTGCTGCGGTTTTTAAGGTTCCTGAGGCGAGTGAAGCCGCGGGTCACTTACGTCTTCGACATGTCGTATTCGGGCGTCCTGGGAGCGTGGCTGCACAGACTCTACGACCCTAACGTCCTGATTATCGAGACCGGTGACGTCATCTATGAATTGATGCGTTCTACCGGCAATCGAGGTCGCCTTGGGCTGTGGCTGACCCGGTGGCTGGAAGATTTCTCGCTGCGCGTTGCCGACCGCATCGTCGTCCGGGGCCGTTATCATCAGCAATGGCTTGAGCAGCGAGGCTTGATCGCGGACGTCATACAGGACGGCGTAGACACGAAAGAGTTTACCCCGCTGGACGCGAATGAGCTGCGACACGAGCACAGGTTAAACGGGGCGCTTACGGTGGGATTGGTCGGCTCGTCCGTTTGGAGCGACAAGCTGGGCATGTGCTATGGCTGGGAAGTAATCGAGATGCTGCGACTGTTGCCAGACGCCCCGGTCAAAGGAGTCATAATCGGTGACGGTTCAGGGATTCCTTATCTTAAAGCGCGCTGCCGGGAGTATGGCATCGAAGACCGTGCGGTCTTTCTGGGCCGCGTGCCTTATCAGCAGTTGCCGCGCTATCTGAACATGATTGACGTTTGCCTCTCAACGCAAACAAATGATCTGGTGGGGCAGGTACGTACGTCCGGCAAACTGCCACTGTATTTGGCAACGGGCCGTTACGTGCTGGCGAGCGAGGTGGGGGAGGCTGCGGTAGTGCTGGAAGCGGAGATGTTGATTCCGTACGAAGGGGTTCAAGACTGGGACTACCCGCGGAAATTGGCGGAAAGGGTTCAAGCCATCATGTCCGATAGGCAGCGACTCGAAAGGGGCGCCGGCAATGTTGCGGTGGCAAAGGAAGTTTTTGAATACTCAAGGCTGGCCGACCGGTTAGGCAATTTGATCGAGACAGCAATCGAGAACTGACATCAAGCAGGCTATCGCAAGCTTGCGCCAAACGATCGCGAGCAGGTTGTCAGTTTATGGAGTCGATGTGAGCTATTTGGATGAGCCCTTACGCGAGGGACACTACGCCAGAAAGCAGATTTTCTCCAGGAGCTGGCTCATCTCCTGGAGCCACCGCAGTCGCTTTGAGGTGGGCCTACAACTGGCTTCGCAGTTTGCGGGAAAGAGAGTCCTTGACTACGGCTGCGGCGATGGCAGTTTCCTGGCCATGCTGATGAATGGTCAAGCCCCACCGGCCATCGCTGTGGGCGCCGAGCTCCAGAGTGAGGTGGTGCAAGAATGTCGTGCGCGCCTGGGAACACGGTTTGGTTTGAGCTTCGTCGTTAACGGCGAATTGGATACCGCGGAACATCAGGGAGTTTACGATGGGATAATCTGCATGGAAGTGATGGAACACGTCCTTGAAGTGAGGCCGCTACTCGACCAATTTGCTCGACTGCTCTCACCGTCAGGAAAACTGCTCATCAGCGTGCCGGTGGAAACGGGCCTGCCTTTGCTGGTCAAAGAGGCTGTCCGAAGATTTGCCGGATGGCGTGGCATTGGCGACTATCCCGGCACCACCTCTTACACGGTAGCCGAATTCGCTACGAGCGTTTTCGCAACAGGGAAACGGCAGCACATCGTCCGGCCAGTTCACAAAAATGCCGACGGAAGCGGTTCTCACGATCATAAGGGATTTAACTGGATGGTCTTGCGGGATACGCTGGCTCAGATGTTTGTGATCGAAAGGGTTGTTGGTTCGCCCTTCGACTGGCTGACCCCACACCTCGCCAGCCAGGTATGGTTCTTAGTGCACAAAGAAGCATGACAGTGCTCTTTGAGACGGTAATTGATCCCATTCCGGTAAAGATCGAGCACTTGCCAGGCATTGCGATTCTTTGTGATCTCCTTGAAGAGAATTGGCCGAGCATGGATCTGGTGGCGGACATGCTGCTCGATCACTTGCAAAGAGACTATTCGGATGTGCTCGAGGCGACGAGGATCTGCCCCCCGTTGCGGCGACGGCTGACAAGCCAGGGGGCAGAGATCCGAAGTCAGAGAGCCAAACTCTTTAATGCTGATCGAGTGCTGAACCGTTTTTGGGACTACCCGCGATTTGTGCGACGCCTGAAGTCGGAGTTTGATTTGTTCCACGTCGTCGATCACAGCTATGGGCAACTCTTGCATGAACTTCCCCCCGAAAGAACCATTATCACCTGTCACGATCTGGACACGTTTCAGTGCCTGCTGAATCCAGCCGAGGAGCCTCGCTCAATCTTCTTCAGAAAAATGATGGGCCGCACACTCAGTGGCTTTCGCCAGGCCGCGCGCGTGACCTGCGATAGCGTCGCTACCCGCGATAGATTACTGGCGCACAAATTAGTCGCGCCCGAGCGCGCAGTCGTCATCCCGAATGGAGTTCACCCTTCCTGCTCGCCGGAAGCCGATCTTTTCGCTGATGCGGAAGCGATACGCTTGCTCGGTCAGGTGGACCCAGCCGCCGTTGACATCCTGCACGTCGGCAGCACGATTCCACGGAAGCGCATCGATGTCTTGCTACGGATCTTCGCGGCCGTGCGAGAGGAGTTTCCCGGCGCGCGTCTCATCCGTGTCGGTGGCCTCTTTACATCACAGCAAATGAAGCTGGCAAACGAACTCGGGATTGCCGGCGCGATCGTCGTTTTGCCTCGTCTTGACAGGAATCTGTTGGCCGCTGTTTACCGGCGCGCTGCGGTTGTCTTGCTGCCTTCGGAGCGCGAGGGCTTTGGACTGCCAGTCGTCGAGGCTATGGCCTGCGCCGCGGCGGTCGTCGCCAGCGATCTGCCGGTCTTGCGCGAGGTGGGTGGCGATGCAGCGCTCTATTGTCCAGTCGGTGATATCTCGTCGTGGACAGAAACGGTGACTCAGTTACTCCTTCATCGGGAGGGGAAATCTCAAGCTTGGTCCGATCGCCGGGACGCCGGGATCGCTCATGCAGGTCGGTTCAGTTGGGCGGAATACGCCAAGAAAATGGTAGCGCTTTACCAGGAGCTTCTATGAACAGAGGACAGAGGACAATAGTCAGCGATCAGCCGACAGACGTCCGAAAATCTCGCTCTCTGAACCCTATTCTCTGTCCTCTGACTTCTTGTTTCTTGCGCGTGTGTACGCTCATCGTGGGAGTTTGCCAGACGATGCGCTACCTTCATCTACCCTTGTTTGACATTCCCGGGCGATGCGTCTAATGTGCGTCTTTGCTTGGACGAAAGCCCCACGCGGAGTGAGTACCCCCTTAAAGCTCTCGGCGGAATCGGCAATTGTTAGGCTGACAGGCCTCGCGTCCAAATCGAGTCTTAAGTACTGTGGAAGCGATTCTGTTGCGGAGTTATGCGCGTTTTCTCACGGATGCCTCTGCCGTTGCTTAATAGAGAACTTTTTCGAGGGGATTCGGGACTCCCGCAATAATGAAGACAATTATAACCGGCGGCGCAGGCTTTATTGGCTGCAATGCAGCGAGCAGGCAACTGGGAAGAGATCATGAGGTAGTCGTAATCGATAATCTTTCTCGAGTTGGGGGAGAAAGGAATCTGGAATGGCTAAAACCGCAAGGCTGTTTGACGTTCTTGAATGCAGACATCACGAACGCCGGGCAAATCAAGCAAATCTTCAGGACTCACCAGGATGCCGACCTGGTTTTTCATCTTGCGGGACAGGTTGCGGTGACGAGTTCGGTGTCAGATCCAAGATCAGACTTTGAAGCTAATGCCGTGGGAACCTTTAACGTGCTCGAGGCGGCGCGACTAGCAGATGTTCAAGCGCCGATCATTTTTTCCTCGAGTAATAAAGTGTACGGAGGGCTGGAACACGCCGGGACTGTGGAGCGAGACGGCCGGTACGCCTACTCGGATTTATCGATGGGCGTTAGCGAGCAGCAAAATCTTGATTTCCACTCACCCTACGGCTGTTCTAAAGGTGCGGGTGACCAGTATGTGCGTGACTATCATCGAATCTATGGGCTGCAGACAGTCGTCTTCCGGCAGTCTTGCATTTATGGATTCAGACAGTTTGGCGTGGAGGACCAGGGTTGGGTTGCCTGGTTCATCATCGCTGCAATGCTGGGTCGACCAATCACCCTCTACGGAGATGGCAAGCAAGTCCGGGACGTTTTGTTTATTAATGACCTGTTAGACGCCTTTGATGCGGCCGCGGCCAATATCGACCAGACACGCGGAAGAGTCTACAACATCGGTGGCGGGCCTCAGAATCTGATGTCTTTGCACGAGTTGCTTGACTATCTTGGAGAAAAACAAAATCGCCCGGTGGCTTACAAACTAGCCAATTGGCGACCGGGCGATCAGAAAGTTTATGTGAGCGACATACGTAAAGCGAAAGAGGAGTTTGGCTGGGCGCCGAAGACCTGCGTCAAGCAGGGTCTCGATCGGCTTTATGACTGGGTGGAATCGAACAAGGAGCTTTTTCAATGACCGACGGACGAATGAAGGTCCTACATGTAGGAAAATTCTATCCCCCACACATGGGAGGAATTGAGACTCACGTGCAAGTGCTTTGTCAGGAATTACAGAAGCGCGTCAATGTTGAGGTGCTCGTGGCGAGTGAGACGAAAGATGATGAGGAGTTTTGGGACGATCGCGTCAAAGTCACTAGAGTAGGCACTCGCTTCAAGCTGTCGGGCGCGCCCGTCTGTCCGGGGTTATCGGGGAAAATACGTCGCGCAAAAGCTGACATCGTGCACCTTCATCTTCCTAACCCGCCCGCGATTTTGTCGTATCTGGCAAGCGGTCATCGTGGTCAGGTGGTTGCTACTTACCACAGTGACATCGTTCGTCAACAGTTCCTGGCTAAGACATTCGATCCTATTCTGCGCCTGTTCCTCAAGCGGTGTGCCGTCATTATTGCGACTTCCAGGAAGTATGTGGAGACGTCTCCGGTGCTGTCTGATTACGTTGACCGTTGCCGCATCGTCCCGTATGGCATTCCTATCAAACAGTTCAGCGCCTATGACTCTTTGGAGATCGCCCGAATCCGCAAGCAATACGGATCCCGGTTGATAATCAGTGCGGGCCGGCTCATCTATTACAAGGGGTTCATGCATCTTGTTGACGCGATGAGCAAGATTGATGGGCATTTACTCATTGTTGGAGAAGGGCATCTCCGCGAGGACCTGGAGAGCCGAGCCAGGGCTAATCAGGTTTCCCACAAGATCACGTTCCTGGGCGAGGTTCATAATCAAGACATCGTTCCCTACTATCACGCAGCTGATGTTTTTGCGCTGGCCTCGATTGCACGGAGCGAAGCCTTTGGCATTGTGCAGTTGGAAGCGATGGCCTGTGGCAAGCCGGTGGTGAATACGAATCTGGACTCGGGTGTTCCCTGGGTTTCGCTGCATGGCATGACTGGACTGACCGTCCCACCTAACGATCCGCTTGCCTTAGCCGGCGCAATCAACAAGCTTCTCGACGACTCAGAACTAAGGGAGGCTTACGGTCAGGCGGGCCGTGTCCGGGTCGAGGATGAATTTAACCAGGACGTGATGTTGGAGGGTATGGTTAAACTTTACAGCCAAATTCTCAGTTTGCCCATCGACGAAAAAAGTAAATCCGAGGTGCAGCCTTTTCCGACTAAGACTTCATCATCCGCCGAGCTTGGCCGTCGGCATTCTTTTATGAGTAGCGCAGACGTAGTTACACATCGATAGCTCCGAGATCAACCTCTAAGTTCCAGTCAAAGTACCGCGTGATTCCCTTCGGCTTCTCCCGTCGATCATTTCAACGAATAGTGACCTTAAGAAAGTTCCCTGAAAAAGCTTCCTCGGGAAGGTCTGAGTTAGTCCGGAATTACATTCCAGAAGATTCAATTTCGAAACAAACATTCTTTCGCGAGACTCGTTCAACTTGCTCCCTCACAATCACAGTCGCCCGGCAACTCGCGCGATCTGACAATTCCCGCTAGTGAAGAGTTCCTTCAAGCCCGCAAGGGCCATTCTGACCCCGGCTTGGCGAGAAAAGGCAGCCCGGCGCATCGGGGCGACCGTCTTTTACTCACTTCTGGCCCTAATCGTGTTGGTGGCGATACCCTACGGAACCGCAGAGCCCTGGTGGAAAGCCCTCTTCCAATGCGTAATTTTTGTTCTCACAGGATTCTGGGTTATCGAGAGATTGCTTTGGACAGACCCAACGCCCCATCCCCGCCATCTATTATTGCCCGCGTTTGCTTTAGTCGCGTTTGCTCTGATCCAAACTCTATCCTGGTCTGAGTACAGCATCGCCGGGGTAGACAAGATCGAGAAAACGCTGAGCGCAGACGCTTCCCAAACCCGCCTCTTCGTCAGCCAACTTCTTGCCCTGGTTCTGTCAGGTTCACTCCTCGTAGTGCACACGACGAGTCGGAAAAGGTTACGACTTCTTGTCGAGGTAGTAATTGCCGTCGGCGTCATCAGTGCTGCCTTCGGGATCTTGCGTAACGCAATTGAAGAGGGACCAGGCTTTGGTTTGCCATATCTGGTCCCAGTTTTCACCTATGCGCAATTCATCAACTCGAATCATTTTGTATTTCTAATGGAGATGGTCCTGGGTTTGACTCTCGGGATTGTCGTCTGCCGCGGCGTTAGCAAACGGCGGCTGGTTTTATATCTTTTAGCAGCCATCCCAATGTGGGTCGCCTTAATTCAGGCAAACTCCCGGGCGGGTATCTTGAGCATTCTCTGTCAGGTACTTTTTCTCGCGTTGTTTGCACGCGCTGTTCGCGGTTCACGGGAGCAAACCCCGGAAGACCGAGATGCGCGGTTTCGGGGAGCGCGGGTTTTAGCGGTTCGAGCCATACTGATAACGGCGTTGCTGGCCGCAGCTGTTGTTACAATTGTCATGGTTGGGGGCGATGCACTACAAAGCAAATTGGACGCGATGCCGGCAGAACTTAACCCGAAAACCGCTCGCACCTACACGCTCCGACTAAATATCTGGCAAGCAACGCTGGACATGATTAAGGACCGCCCGCTGGTTGGAACTGGCTTTGGTGCTTATTGGATCGCGATTACGAGGTATCACCGCGCGACAGGGGAGATTACGCCACAAGAGGCTCATAGCGATTATCTCGAATTGGTGGCAAGTGGAGGCTTGGTCGGCCTCGCTATTGGCCTCTGGTTCACTGTCGCATTCGTGAGAGAGACACGCCGAAAGATCCGCTCGACAGATCGTTACGGTCGCGCAGTAACCTTCGGGGCCTTGACTGGAATTATGACGGTGGCAGTACACAGCCTCGTAGATTTTGGGCTCCACACTACAATCAACGCCCTGATCTTCACGACGCTTGTTTCTATTGCTGTTATGAATGTTCCAGAAGAATCTGCTGAGGGTGAGGTCAAGGTTTGAGAGATCGGTTGTTCGTGTGATTTCGTGGATCGAGGTGTTGCGGCGGAAAGACGATCCACGAAATTACACGAAGTCACACGAAACAAATCGGTAAAAGGCAATGAGACATCTTTCTGAGTTGTTAACCAGTGTAGTCAATTCAAGATCGCTGCGGATGAGCGCCGCAGTGGCAGCGTTTGTGGTTTTGCTCGTCTTTCAACTGCAGGGAGTGAGTTCCATTGGGCCCGAGTCGCCTGGTGGTCAGAGTGGTAATTCCCTGCCGGCGACAGCGATCCTTACGATGCGAACCGATAGGCAGATCTCGCTTAACGGTGCTCTGGCGACGAGCGGAGCAACGATACTGAGCGGCGCCACAATCGCGACTTCCCCTCAGGCTATGGCCTCGGTTCATCTCGGCTTACAGGGTTCTGTCCTGATCGCGCCAGATACAACACTGACGGTGACGTTTTCTAATGACGCTTCTTTGAGGGCGATCCTCATGAAGGGCTGCGCAAGTTTGCACGCACGAAAAGGAACCGTCGGTGAAATCGAAACTGCTCAAGGAGTTGTTCAAAAGACCGACCCAAACACGGGCGGCATCGTAAGGTCTTGTTTTCCACAAGGTACGCACCTCGCGGCGGAAGCTGTGACGGATCAGTCTGGTGTCGACGGATTATTCGGTCTTGGTAAGGCTGCGGCTTTGGGAATAATTGGCGGTCGTATGGCCAAGACTGAAGGTGTATCGCCGGTCGGGCGTGGGATGAATCCTGGTCCCTCGGCGCCGTAATCCAGCGATCTGGAATACGGGTTTGCGCGATGGCTTACCGCACGGAAAACGGAAGCCGAACGAACTATGTTGGATAGTGACCTCAAGTGGAAGCGGGTGTGGCACTTTGTGCAAGTTGTCATATCAGCGGCTGTCCTGGTGATGCTCTTCCTTGCAGCTCGTGGCATTGGCTGGGCGGGGTTTGCCAGTCTGCTTTCCACATATGGCGCGAGGGCTAAAAACATCGCAGCCACGCAAGCCGCGTCAAGCCTGAGCCCAAACGATCCCGAGCCTCACTATGTCCGGGCCGCGATTCTCGAAGCGAACGGTGACTTTCCAGCTGCGGTGGAGGAATACACGCAAGCTGCCCGTCTGCGTGCGGACGATTATGTCTTGTGGCAGGCTCTGGCACATGCGCGGGAGTTGAAGGGAGATACGGCCGGTGCTCTGGCAGCTGCCAGGCAAAGCGTGGCGCTGGCGCCCCATTACGCGCAGCCTCACTGGCAACTCGGGAATATTCTCGTCAGAGCTCGACAACTTGAAGAAGGTTTCAGGGAGCTGCGTCTTGCGGGGCAAAGCGATTCCCAGCTCCTGCCTTCAATTATTGATTTGGCGTGGCAGTTGTCTGGAGAGGACGTTGAACTGGTTAAGCGGTTGATAGGACCGCAGTCTCCGGATTTTTATAAGGCCCTGGCTGAATACTTTAAAAAACGAAATCGGTTCAGTGACGCTGTTGAAATGTTCCGCGCGGCCGGCGCCGCAGCTGAGCAGGAACGACGGCTATTCCTTGAGGAGATGATCTCCGCCAGGAGATTCGACGTAGCTGCTGTACTGTGGTCAATGGACCATTCCGCGGATTCTAAAAGCATGGTATCGGAATTACGAAATGCCGGGTTTGAACAGGAGGGGGATCTTGACAAGCCCGGTTTCAGTTGGCGTCAGGATAATAAAGCGGAGTCGTTGTCCATATCTCTCGATCTAAGTAAACCAAAAGAAGGCCGCTCCAGTTTAAGAGTCGATTTCAAGGGCGACTCGGAACCCGGCGTGCCTGTTATTTCACAACTCATTCTTGTAGAGCCGCGCACCCGCTACCAGCTTCAGTTCGCCGCTCGAACGGAAGATCTTGTCAGTGGTGGGTTGCCTTACGTCGTTATATCCGACGCCGGCAACAACAACGTTCTTGCTCAAACCGGCTTGTTTCCCCGACAAATCACCGACTGGCAAGACTACGTGTTAGATTTCACCTCCGCAGACACCGTCAGCACTATTCAGTTGATGCTACGGCGGGCGCCGTGCAGCAAGTCACCCTGTCCAATTTTCGGCCGGCTATGGCTGGATAACTTCTTTCTTCGGAAATTGTAACCGCCGGGTGTTGGGACTTTGCCATTGGACGGTGTCGCGGATGGAAACGAATGGTTTATCCTGCTAAACTCCCCGGCTACAGATTAATCCTTGCCCGAATACCCTTGTTTATGGGTAAGCAATAAGAATCACCTGAACATCGATGACTGTAATTAGCCCGCAAAGTTCCGAGAGTTCCCCTGACGCTAGCGTCCTTCAGGAATCTCTTACCGTGATTGAAACCAAGCGGGTGCGCAAGCCCTCGTTCAATGTACCTATTACACCCTTAGTTACCATTAAAGCGAGCAGGCCGTGGTCGCCGCTTGATTTGCGATTCCTGTGGTCCCACCGGGAGCTGCTCTATTTTTTGATATGGCGCGACGTCAAGGTGCGTTACAAACAGACGCTGCTCGGGGCTACATGGGCGATCATACAGCCGCTCATCATGATGATCATCTTCACCTTCTTCTTGAGCAAAGTCGCCCGACTCCCCACAGAAGGGGTTCCCTCGCCACTCTTCTACTACGCGGGGTTTGCTCTTTGGACATTTTTTTCCAACGCCGTATTGAGCGGTGCAAATAGTTTGATCGGAAACACCAACCTGATTACAAAGATCTATGTTCCCCGTCTAATAATTCCCAGTGCGGCCGTTTTAGCCGGCTTAATTGATTTCGCAATCGCGTCCTTATTGTTCGTTCCCATGATATTTTATTTTGACCTTGGTCTTACCTGGAGCATCTTATTTCTACTGCCTCTGTCGATAATTCTGACCACGCTCGCACTTGGCGCGGGAATATTGTTTTCCGCCTTAAACACTAAATACAGAGATGTGCGATATGCACTCCCGTTTCTACTCCAGGTTTGGATGTTCATGTCACCTATTATGTATCCCTCGAGTATTGTGCCTCGACAATGGCGTTGGGTGTTCTCATTAAATCCGTTGACAGGGATTATCGAGAGTTACCGCTCGTCATTGTTTGGTCTGCCGCTTCATCATTTGTCTCTGGCCTATTCAATCCTCTTTACTGCAGTTCTCCTCTCGGTCGCAGCCTATACTTTTCGACGAATGGAGAAGAGTTTCGCCGAAGTAATCTAGTTCCCGGAAGTGATCGGTTAGAGTCAATGAGACCAATTATCAAAGTCGTGGATCTCTGCAAGCAATACCCACTTGTAACGCGCACTCAGTCTGCCTTGCGTTATGACACGCTGCGCGAGTCCATGGTGAATGGTGTTCGCACGTCTTTCAAACGGCTAATAGGCAATGGCTACGGTGCTAAAGAGAGGCTATGGGCGCTCAAGGATGTTAGTTTCGAGGTTATGCCCGGTGAAGTGTTGGGTGTGATCGGCCCTAACGGAGCCGGCAAGTCGACCCTGTTGCAGATTCTCTCGCGAATTATCGAACCATCCAGCGGATACGCTGAGCTTTACGGTCGAGTCGGTAGCCTACTCGAGATAGGTACCGGTTTTCATCCCGACTTAAGTGGACGCGAGAACGTCTATTTGAATGGTGCGATCCTGGGGATGAGCCGGAAGGAGATTAATTCGAGGTTCGACGAGATTGTGGCTTTCGCGGAAGTAGAAAGGTTCCTCGAAACTGCCGTCAAGCGATACTCCAGCGGTATGTATGTGCGTCTTGCTTTTGCCGTGGCTGCGCATTTGAATCCGGACATACTCATTGTTGATGAAGTGCTGGCGGTGGGTGATTCAGATTTCCAGAAGAAGTGCTTTGACAAAATGGAAGAAGTAATAAAAGGTGGTCGGACCATCCTGCTCGTCACCCACTCAATGCCTTTGATTGCGCAACTATGTGAAAACGCCATTCTCCTGAAAGGCGGTCAGGTTCAGAAGGTGGGACCAGCCGAAGACGTAGTAAATCATTACTACAGCATCTCGGATGCATCAGTAGCTCTCTAACATTTCATCCGTAGCCGGCCTCTGAATCCCGCTCTTAGTAACAGTAACGATATCCCTCAAGCCAATAAGTGGGCCATTCCATAGTGACTCGAAAAAAGCCAGGGAAAATGCGAGATCGTCGAGGAGTAAGTCAAAACTCTGACTTACTCGAAAATCAGATCATAAAAGCCTCAAGCGGTGCCGGCGGCACAAAAGCCGGCAAGCGAAAACCCTCCAAAGAAGATCCCAAGGGCCTGTCTCCACTGTTGGTCGACCCTCAGCTCTTAGTAATCATAGGGCTAATACTAATAGTTTTCCTTTGCTATGCAAATAGCTTGTGGAATGAATTCGTCTTCGACGACATTTACCTGGTCCGGGAAAACCCCATGATCCGCAACATAAACATGTGGCTGTTGAATTCGTACCGGCCATTAAGAGATATCTCTTATGCAGTGGATTTCGCGCTCTGGGGGGCAGATCCTTTTGGTTTTCGTTTGACCAACATAGTCATCCACGCCGGCAATGTCTTATTGGTTTTTGCATTAATCCGGCGGCTTACTCAGGATTTCGTTTCGGCAACCATAACCGCCCTCATATTTGCAGTGCATCCTATTCAGACGGATGCCGTCGCCTACATTTCAGGACGGCGCGACCTACTGTTCAGCTTCTTCTATCTCCTGTCGTTTCATAGCTACATCACTTATTTCCGGAGTCGATGGTCGCCACGAGCTGTCATCTGTTTCTTCCTGTTCGTGGTTTTTTGGGGTCTTAGTTTGCTAGCGAAAGAGATGGCTGTAACTTTGCCCATCGTAATTTTTGTTTGGCATTACTGCGATGCCTGGGAAGATGGTCCATCCAGATGGCGGACCGCTATGCAGGCGGCGCGGAAGGCCTTCAACCGCGAAAAGTGGTCTTGGATAGTGTTTTCTGCAGCCGGTATTGCATTTACTTGGTATTGGGTCTCCTTCAGATCTGCCTCACGGAGAGCTAGCTTAGACAAACTCGAGTACTGGGGAGGTAGCTTCTACCGGAACTTTTTGACCGTCATTCGGGTGCATGCCTGGTACTTAAAACAGCTTGTTTATCCGACGCCAATCGCGCAATACCTCGGTGTGTTTGAAATCTCCGAGACGCTATTTGATTGGCGGTTCTTACTGTCGCTGGCTCTTGTTGGTGGTTTGTTGGTTTATGGTTTTTTGGTACTAAATCGCGACAGGCTGATGGCGTTTGCGATATTCTCCTACTTCGTATTTCTCATACCTGTAAGTCAGATCATCCCGCACCACGAGTTGTTGGCAGACCACTACCTGTATCTTCCCATGATGAGTTTTGGCCTCTTCGTTTCCCTGCTGGTCCGCCGAATAACCAGCAGCGGCGTCGTGGCAAGTAAAGTGCCTTATATTGCTGTCGCTGCCGCAGTCCTGATCCTGGCTGTCATGACGGTGATTCAGAATAAGACCTGGAAAGATGAACGAACGCTATGGGCCGCAAATTACAAAGTCGTACCCAATTCTCCACGCGCCGCAATCAACCTGGGAAATACCTATCAGTATACGGATCCGGCGAGGGCGGAGGAATTATTTAAACGAGCCCTACAACTTAACCCCACGCCGGAAATCAAGAGAACATTGAACGATCGTCTGGCGGTAATTCTCATACAGCAGAACAAATACGATGAGGCTGAGTTTTTTGTGGTTGAGGTATTGAACAAGGCGCCGAAGGATTTTTTTGGAAATCTATGGTTAAGCCAGATACACATATTCAGGAAGGAATGTGGCAAAGCCAGGGAAGCGCTGGCGTTAGCACAATCAGTCGTGAGCAAACCCAGGGAAGAAAACCTTGCTCAGCAAACCAAGCGCCAACTCGAACAACAGTGCGGAAACTGAAGCTTTGTAAAGCAAACTGTTAGTTTGCTGGTTCGTGGCTACAGATAGTCTCCGCGAATCCATTCCTGCCGGCGGTCAGCAAACTAACAGTTTGCTTTACATCTATCCAATCCTTGAGGTAATGGGTCCACCTTCCATATCCCGGAGCTATTTCCAGGATCGTACCCACCGGGATAAAAGGATGTATTCGCGGCAAAGCGTACCGAACCATTCGGCCTCTGGCCCTCCCCACGCTGAAGACCATTCACTCCCGCGGGCCGTCCAGTCGTAGGACCCGTCCCATACAGATAAATTCTCTTCGAGAGAAGGCATACTGTTCCTTTAGAGGAAATCTGCTCAAAGTAAATGGGGCTCAGAGCCGACTTGTAAAGAGCGCCCTGCCCCTCGGCCAGTTTGAGGCGCTGCCTGACTGGTTTTGCCTTGATGGCGTGATGTACGACGTTCGCAGTTTGCGGCAAGCGCTGCGTTGAGTCGGTGAGTTTTCTGGTGCATGAACCCAACATAGAGGCCGAAGACCGCCTTTCTTCCCACAGCAGAATGGTGGCACAATCAGCATCCGAGGATAGCGATTTAGAACCGGAGAGATTCAGAAAGGAGCGCAATTACATTGTTTGATCCATATCGGGATCCGGTGCAGGTCCCGCATTTTCGTAGTCGGTTCGGCGGGCTCTGGACCGATCTCGCCAGTGCCCCAGAATTAATCGAGGGCAAGCGGGAACTTGGCACTGTCAGTGAAGAAGAAGCTCAGCAACTGCTGTTCTTCGTTGAAAATGGCTACGTCGTCCTGAGGAATGCAGTGGACGCGGAGCTGGTTGATAAGCTCAACGAAGATGTCGATTCAATTGCGGAAAATCCTCCGCCGGAAGCGTGGATCAGTTGTTTTGAGAACGGCGATTGGCTGGGACGTCAGATGGTCCCTGGTGATCGAGACGAAGCAAACAAGACAGTCAAGCTGCTGGACGTCTACGACTATCTGCCATCAGCACGGAGGGTGGTTTTTGCGCCCAAAACCATGAGCTTCGTCAAACTCGTATTTGAGAGGCCAGTTTTAGCGCACCAAAGTCTGTTTTTCTTTAAAGGTACCCAGCAAGAGATACACCAGGACACGGCCTTTGTGAGGATTAGCTCGCCAATGGAACTCGTAGCCTCGTGGACTGCACTCGAGGATATTCAACCGGGAAGCGGCGAATTGATTTACTATCCTAAAAGCCACGAGTTTCCCGAATTTCTGTTCGGCGGTAAATACAAGTGGCTGTTCCCGGGATGCAATGATGTTGGTACCTATTACGAGCATCTTCACAATTGTGCTAAGTCCCGAAATATCCCAAAAACAAAGTTCCTCGCTAACAAAGGCGACGTCATTATTTGGAGCGCAGATCTGGCTCACGGCGGTTGCGAGATAGAAGATCCAGCCAAAACGCGACGCAGCATCGCAGTCCATTACTGTCCCTTCAATATATACCCTATGTACCGACACTATGTGGGAGCCAGCGAGGTAGTAAAGGCTGGAGAGGGCCTCTATTACTGCTCAGCGAAGAAGACTCCGTGACGATAACATCCGATGATAACTAAGCGCGCTCAGTACTTGATGGTTTCAATAGTTGGAAGCGGAAAGATGAAACCGATGCCGCGATTCAATGCTTCTCGTTCACGCTCGATAAACTCTTCTTTGAAGTGCCAAGGCAGAACCAGGTAATAATCGGGATTCATGGCTCTGGATTCCGCTTCGCTAATGATAGGAATATCAGTGCCCAGCGTATGTGCGCCATACTTGTCGGGATTGCGCTCGGCCGCAAAATCAATTATTCGATTGTCGATGTCACACCATTGCAAAATTGTATTTCCTTTAGTGGAGGCGCCATAGATATGAATTTTCTTTCCCCGGTTTTTCAACCCCTTAAGGAGCGAGGTGAGTTCCTCTTTATGAACATTAACTCTATCCTGAAAATTTTTGTATGGCTTCTCCGTGTCCAAGCCTAAGTCAAATTCTTCCTGACGCGTCCTCTTAACGTTATTAACCCATTCGTCCTTCTTAAAAGTGAAATTATCTGCGTGAGTGGCATAACAACGAAGACTTCCGCCGTTGATGGAATTTTGCGAGACATTAAAGATTCTCATTCCCGCTTGCTTCATAACGTACTCAATAACCGACAAGCTGTAATACTCCAGGTGCTCGTGACAAATAGTGTCGTAGGAGGTCATGCTGAGCATCGTCGGCATGTAGGACATCTCGAAAATCCATATTCCCTCCGCGTCCAGAATGCTCTTAATACTTTGCGTGAATTGAGTTGGGCTTTCCAAGTCATAAAACATCGCAATCGAGGTTACGATATCGACCTTCTGTCCTCCCAAGCGCTCTGCTAACTCCTCAGAAGGGAAAATGCCTTGCACAATCTGAAGGTCATCGTGCATTTCCTGCACCACGTCCGAAGGGTCAATTCCAAATTTCTGAAATTTAGGCGGATACGACATAAGCAGCGTTCCGTCGTTGCAACCAATATCCAGGACGCACGCCCCAGCCTTTCCCTTAAGGTTGGCTGCCTCTTGCGCAATGCCCTTCAAATGCTGGCGCATAGTATTATTGGTGCCCGAACGATACCAATAAGCCGAATACAATACTTCGGGCGGGACCGTGTGCTCCATCTGTAACAGTCCGCAGGCTTGCTCATCCTTCATAGGATCGCAGCGCACCAGCCGGGTTGGGATCTTTCGCGTCGGCGGCAGTTCTTTCCCTGGCTTCACAAACGAGCCTTGCAAGTATTGATCGCCAAGGTCTATGACGGGTGTGAGCGCCGATGATCCGCAAACACGGCAAGTAGTTCGATGTATTAGGTGCATTTTCTAAAACATCCAAGCGTTCGATTATTCACAAGTAACGGTTGAGCCTGCAAGTTGTGTAAACGTTCAGTGGTGTCCTAATCTGAGGCTTGAAATGCGCAGTTGGCGCGACGATCCACGAACTAACACGAAATCACACGAATAATTGTTCGTGTTGTTTCGTGTGATTTCGTGGATCCTCTTCTCATTTTCAAATTAGGACATACCAAAAGTTATCGGATACAGAACTGGACCCCTAATGGGAAACCGTAGGGGGTTTGAATCCACAACGGTAGGTACCCACTGTGCGGGGGTTAAACCGTAATGTATCCCATGAACTTCTCCCTGAACTCATCATCTTCCAGAAGCAGTTCTTCCGGATTGGCTACGCCTTTGGATCGCAATGATTGAATGAAGGCTCTCATGGCCCAGAACACTTTGTCGTTTCCCTGAAGGTTGATTGACTCGTAAAGTGTGATCAGGTTTTGCATACTCTTTTGCGGGCTCGAGGGATTGAAAAGTTTCGAGTCTTCAAAGCGATGCAGATTGGCTGCCAACACCCAGCAAATATCGAATAACATCCATGCTCGATTGCTATTAGTCGTATTGCTTTCGTGAACCCGGTATTTCAGCAGTGGCTTGGGAACGAGCTTGCATTTGCCACCAGCCGCCGCCCTCATCAAAAAGTCCCAATCGTGCGCGAAGTGCAGGTTCCGCATTCCGCCAATCTTATTGTAGAAACTACGTCGCATTAGTATGTTGCTGGTAGACGCCACAAAATTCCCTCGCAAGAGGTTTAAGCCGAAGTCATCGGTTTGCTGGAAGCTTAATTCGGGATGCGCAATGGGCCAGGGCTCGAGATTGTGCCAACCTTCCTTAATGGCAAGCTGTTGGCCGTTGGTGTCAACCACTTCGATCCAGGTTGAGAGCAGCTCTACTTCAGGATCGTCTCGAAACTCCGCCATTAACTCTTTGATGCGATCAGGATGAAATGCATCATCTGAGTTTAGGATGGCAAGGTATTCGCCAGAAGCCAACCCCAATCCTCGATTGATGGCCACGTGCGCTCCCTGGTTTTCCTGGCAATAAAAGCTGTAGCGGGGGTCTGTGATCTCCCTCAAGTATTTGACCGAATCATCAGTCGATCCATCGTCAATCACAATGAGTTCGATTCGGTCATAACTCTGGGTCAGCACACTGTCTATGGTCGTTTTTATGAACCGGGCATGGTTATAGCTGGGAATAATTATGGAGACGAGATTTGAAACACCATTCGATGGCGGGCGAGTAGGCTGATTGTTTTCCTGCCGCGCTCGCTCCCAGGATTCTGCATATTGCTTCGCGACGGTTTCGCCTGAGAATCGCTTGCGGACCAATGCTGCGTTGGCCTGTGAATTTTCTCTATAGTTATCCAGGTTCGCGACCCATGCTTCGTAGTTTTGGTCTATGGAGTCCACATCGCCGATACCGGGGATGACCACGCCCGCTTGATATTCATCGAGCATGAGTTTTACATCTCCGACATCAGTCGCCAGCACCGGCACCCCCATACAAAGCGCTTCAAGTATCACTATCGGCATTCCTTCAAACTCGGAAGTCAGGATCAGACCGGACGCGATTGAAAACACTTCAGCCATGTTCTCAACGAAAGGAATGCGTCGCAGATTCTTCAAGTCATGTTGGCGAATGAACTCATCGACCACGGGGGTCAGATCGCCGTCACCGACCATCGCGAATAATGCATCGTCGCCTGCCTGTTGTCTTTTCAGAACAAGTTGCAAGAAATCGATTGGCCGCTTTTGACCCGTAAGCCGGCCTGCAAACACAAAGATTTTCCGCCGCTCGTCGAGATCGAACTTCTTGAAATACTCGCGCCGATCGGTCTCTGAGTAGTGCGACGGGTCGAAGCGATAAGTGTTGACCGCATGGTATATCAAGTCTACTCGATCGGGATCTATTCTGAATCGTTCAGTGAACGTTTCCTGAATCTTCTTGTTTATCGCCACGAACCTATCGAATGACTGAACTCCCGGCTCGCGGTAGCGAAGAATCCATCCCCGGGTCGTGTCATAGACCTGCTGGTCGACGACGGGAACCTCTCGGAAAAGCTCGCGGATCTCCATGGCATTATCGGAAAACCAGGGCGAACCGTTTGCAGTCCATATCAGGTCCGGCTGGTACGTCTGCTTCAGGTCACTCAGCATGTCAAGATAGTTTTCGTATGGCGCCAGCTCGCCGAGATCATAAACGGCTTCTGCAATATCCTTGAGCTGATGATGAAGACTGCCCTGACTCTGGTGCGGCCTCTCCATGGTGATCACGACAAAGTGATAACGATCCTTCAGATGTCGCATCGCTTCAATCGCGTTTCGCTCGGCGCCGCCAACAACCCACAGCATGGGCCAGACGAAAACCAGGGGCTTCTGTTTATGAAACCTGGGGATAAATTCTGTTGCTGGGAGAGCGGGAGCCTCTTCCTTGCAAATCACCCGCGGATTGAGTTTAGAAATAGATACGGTTACCGGAAGAATTGGTCGAATTTGGCCCACTTCCATCCTGAGCAAAGGTTCTCGAGGCGGCCAGCACGGATCCGGCGTCCAGGTCACTGAATGCTCTCTGAAAATCTCCTCAACATTCATTTGCGTCACGGCGTGATTGTAAGGCAGCAGCCGGAGAATCTTTCCGGTCGCTTCTCTTCCCGCTTGCCCTTCAGGAAACTCCAAACCCAGCTCCTTGGAAAATATCGTGTGATTTCTAATCGAGGAAACTGCTGCCAACGGAAACTGTGAAAGCGAGCCAGAAATAATCAGGAAATCATTCCTCGAGTGGTTTAAACAAAGCAGTATGTTTCTGATCTGGTCATCCGTTATTCTATGCTTCCAATCGTTGGGCGCGTAAAAGTAGTCGACAGGCAAAGAGTCGAAAGCTAGTTTCTCGGAGACTGTGGACGAGAAAACGTGAAACCTGTTCTGTGACGACCTGTGCAGGAAAGAATGCTGACGACCGAATTGCTGAAAGAACAGTTGCCGATCTTGCTCCGACGGTATATCGCTCTCTGTGAGCAAGAGTCCCAGTCTTACATTTTGGCCGTGTCGTCCGGGCCCGGTTTGTGGTGTCGAACTTGAATGGAATCTCAATATGTTGGTTCCATCTCCTTTGATTTGAAGTATATCAATATTGTCGATTTCGCTGGAATTGGGCCCTAAAATCATAAAACTATTATGCGAAGACTCTTAAGGGGGATGCACGCACTTTTCAGATCTGGCTTACGCAAGTGCTTATCGGATAGGACTTTTTTCTACGTGATTGGATTACTTCTATTTCACACCGCATACCGAGTTCTCGTTTTCTCCTCGCTTTATAAGAACGTAACCCTTTTCTGTGGCGACAGTAGATACTATTGGTATCTAGCCAAGCATCTTGAGGTCGCCGCGGTAGACTTCCATCCGTCCGGGTTCCCTTTCTTACTACATTTCTTGTTTAAACTCTCCGAGTCGCCAGGGTTCTTAGTACTTATAAATGGTATTTGGGGAACGTTGACATCCATCTTCTTCTTTTTGACCGCCGTCAAGTTTTTTCGAAAAGACCACTTCATACCATTTGTAATCTCAATAGTGGTGTCCATCAACCCGATAACTATTATCGTGGATTCTATGGCATACATGACCGACACCTTCGCGCTTTTTCTAGTATCGCTAATCATGTTCCTCTATTTCGGCAGTCGTCATCGCTATCTCAGGAATATTCTTTTCGGCTTGCTTTGCGGCTATCTTGCAATCGTTAAAGCGACATTTTTGTACTTTTGCCCTGCGATTCTTGGTTTTAAAGTCTTGAGAATCAGAGATCCAATAAAGCATAGGGTACTCGTCACTCTTGCGATGTTCCTGGCGTTTTCTTTGATTCCGTTTTGGTATGCTTTCTCCTTTAACCGAAAGCGAGTGGGCAACGTCGCAATTGAAAACATGGGAGGCAAGGTCGTTCTAGCGAATCTGATGCCTCATCTTTCTTGTGGGCAATTGGAATCGCTGACAGGCTCGTTCAAAGAAAGGGAAGTCGTGAAAAAGCACTGTCGTGACACGCCATTAAGAGTCACTAAACAGCCCATCGAGTTATTCGACAGTAATAGCGTGTTGAACCGAATAGAAAGAGACTTGCAACCCGGCGAGTATGCCAGGATGAGAATTGTGACCAATGGAATATTCAGAAAATGGGTAATCAGGGCGGCCTTCAAGTATCCGTCCTCTCTATTCAAGACAATAGGAGCATCTTTGTACTCCTACGTCAGACGGCCGGTTACTGAATCGATCGGTACTGGACGGGAGATCAACCCTTTTCTCTTTAGTTCACAGCCTGAACTTGGGGGTTGCTTCAGCCTCGTCTCGGATGTTTTCGGAGAAAGCAACCAGGAGTACCTTAAAAACTGGCGTACAAACGCTGAAAAACACGCATCGATCTTTAGTTTTCTTGATAGCTTCTCAAATGCCTATTTAAGAATTATCAATCCGTTCCTGCTGCTTTCTCTCCTCTTCCCTATTGGTATTTATTGCATGAAGAAATTTGACTTGGACTTGATCTTCTTGCACCCGATTACTTTGTTTTATCTTTTTCTGATCTCACTGGGAGCCGCTTATACCGCAAGGTACTACGTACTCTTCAACTATTTAGCATTCCTACTTCTTTCAAAGGTCATCTCACTGTTTCCAATAACCAGGTTTCGGCCCACAAATGATGCCAGGAAGGAATTGAATGAGTGCGTCTAACCGAGCTTGATCTAACAAACCCGCCCTACGGTTCTTGCCTCATGGGAAATCACCTTCCTCGGATCTGAGAATTCTCGAATCGCTTTTTCCCACGAGGGCTGCCCCAACCACCTGCAAGCAAGCCTCAGGGAAAATTTCTGCTAACTGCTGAGCAGAGTACTGTTTATTTTCGCCTGGAATTTGCCAGTCGTAAGCTCCCAGGCCCTTCAATGTTTCCCTGGCAGCTTGCCGGCCATGTAATTCAAAGATAAGCGCGGGCCGATGCCTCTCAATGGTCTCCCGCATCCCTTGGATTGCAATGGTCTCACCGCCTTCAATATCCATCTTGATTACATCCGGCGGGCGGAATCCGAACCGTGCAACTGCCTCGTCAAGAGTCACAGTGTCTACCTTGATCTTTACACCCTGCTTAGCTAACTCGACGCTGCCAAAACCATGGTTGTCAGGATTAAGAATGAGATCGATAGCGCCCCTGTCTGTCTGCTATTGCCAACGGTAGAATCAGATAATTCCTGGCACCCGTCGCTGCTAAGTTATGAGAGAGATAATGTGCGGCCACAGGGTTTGGCTCGAAGCAATAAACATAACCCGAATTGGTTACCAGGCTCAGGAACTGCGTGGCATACAGACCTATGTTGGCGCCTATGTCATAGACGACCGAGCCGGCTCGTATAAGGCGAGGCAGCATAGTCATCACGGCTGATTCGTGATCGTTCCCAAGGGCCGCCGTCCACGCAGACGGAAACCACATTCGACCTGCCAGCACCGGCCCTGGTTGAACGTCCATGTCTACCAGGACATCAAACGAGGCTGCACAATCAGTTCCTCGGATAGTGTAGTGACCCGGAGCTTCAGGAAAGTAGCGAAAAGGTTCGTCCGGTTGGAGCGTGACAGGGTCAGACAGCATGATACTGTTTTGTATAATGTGACAATCCATTGTTGCTGCACAGTCGCGCAGCGTAAGCGTCACCGCTTGCCCAATTGTGATCGCGTTGGGGACTTCAATAATTGGCATGATGCAGAATACAGATTTGCTGATGCAGCAAGCTCGATTTTAAGGATTGACGATTAGCATTCTCGATTCTGAAAATTCTTTCATCGCTGTCTCCCACGAAGCGACGTATTGCTGGGCGATCGCCTTAGCCGAGAATTGCAAGCGAATTTGTTCGCTGCACTGCCTCGCCTTGGCGGCGTAGAGCGGCAGATCTTTTCGCCATTTCTCATAAGCCGCCTCGAAGGCATCCATGTCACCGATTTCGGAAACCAAGAGGCCCGCAGGCCACTGTTCGAGGACGAGGCGGATGTCGCCCGCATCGGTAGCCAGCACCGGCAGGCCCATTGAAAGAGCCTCAACTACGACTATTCCCATCGATTCATGGTGAGAAGTCATAATCAGGCCGGAAGCGATTGACAATAAAGGCACCGTATTTTCGAGGAAACTGATGCGGCGCAAGTTGGTAAGGCCGTTATCGTGGATGAGCTGGTCGATCTCAGGCGCAAGTTCTCCGGTTCCGCGCATGACAAAGAACGCATCGTCCTGCCTCTGTAATCTTCGCCGCGCCAGCTCCACGAAATCCAATGGCGCTTTTTTGTTTGTTAGCCGGCCGCAGAAGAGAAAGACAGGCCGGTCCTCAGGCAGATCGAACTCTCTAATGAAGGCTCTTTGCTCATCCACAGGGCTCGGAGCGCGAAAACGTTCTGAGTCGAAGCAAGGGTATATTGAATCGATTCTTTGAGGATTCATTTTAAAATCATCAACAAACTTGCGGTATACTTCGGAGTTCGTGGCGATGAAGCGATCGAACGATTGAATCCCGGGTTGGTCATACAGCTCAATCCAACCGAATTCGGGATTCCAGGCCTGGTTGTCTATGATGGGCACGTCATGGAAAATCCTGCGAACATGCTCGGCATGATCGCAGAGCCATAACATTCCATTGCAGATCCAGACCGCATCTGGCTCATAAGCCTCCTTGAGATCGTTGAGAAAAGCCAGGTAGTAGTGAAGATGCCCCAGTTCCATCAGATCATAAACAGCTTCAGTCACACCTTTGAGCTGATGATGTAAGCTCCCCTTGGAGTTGTCATGCCGGTCCATCGTGATCACGACAAAATGATAGCGATCCTTTAGCTGACTCATGATCTCGACGGCGTTTCGCTCGACACCGCCTATTGACATTACGATCGGCAGCACGAACACCAGCTTCTTTTCCTTTTTGAACTTCGGTATGAACTGCGTGACACGGATCTCGCTTGCCGAAGCGTCAGACATCGGCTCGAACTCCTGATTGATGTAGAGGTATCCCTGGTCCGGCGTGTAGCGGCCCGGGTCAGGGGCGTAGTTGATTGTTCTGTCCCTGAATACTTCTTCGATACCAACCTCAGTAACCGGAAAATCAGGCGGCAAGAGTCGCATAACACGACCCTTGGCCTTCTTATCTCCGTTCTCCAGGAAGTCCGGGCCCAGTCTCTTTGAGAAAATCAGATGATTCCTGGCAGAAGAAGAGATTGCCAGCTGTGGCAGCGGGGACAGTGTCGACGACACAATGACAAAATCAAGACTTACGTGCGCAAGGCAAAGCAAAGCATTTCTAAAGTGATCGTTAGTTAGTCTCTGGTCCCAGTTGTCGGGCTCATAAATAAAGTCGACTGGCAGTGAGTCGTACTTCAGTTCGCTTTCAGACGAATCGACCTGAAACTTCTCGTTGTCCTTGCGCAGGATAAAGCAATGTTGCTTACCCACTTCTGAAAGGAAGTCGTCGCGCTCTCCTTTTGAGGGCAGGTTACGTTCAGAACATATGATTCCAAGCTTCGTTTTTGAAATGGCGCCGTCGTGGTCTGGAGATGAGGCATCGGCGGCAACGTTGTCCGCGCCTGCAGCATCGGCGGCAACCTTCTGCGCGCCTTCTTCTCCCACACTGGCGACTCTCTGGGGAATGCCTGAAGTGACTTTTTTCGCCAGGTTCATGATCTTTTTAGCCGGATAAACAGCTGTGGTGCCGACGCGCCAGGCATAACTCGCTTTAATGCGGTCGAGTTCTTCCCGAGTCTCGACCAACTCTCGCTCCGTCTGGGCCTGCGCCTCCCGTCCCCGGAGTAATTCGACTTCCTTATTAGCCAACGCGATCTGCATACCGGCATTGGTTTGGTCAGCATAGCTGAGCAAGACGATTTCTCGTAAAGAACGATCAGCTTCGCTCAGATCTTTAAAAGCATCCGTGGCTTCCAGCCAAAGACTCCAGTAACCATCAGGATTGAAATAGACGCTTCTCAAATAATGCTCATAGTCGGTGCGGGTTGGATCCAATTTTGTGAGAATGCCGAGTTCGAATGATAATCGGAACAGCCTCAAATAAAGCGACGATAATGCTAGCTTAATAAATCTCCGCTCTCCCTCACTCGCAACCGATAACTCCTGTTCATACGTCTCACAGATCCTTATTACGGCGTCAAAATCCGGACCATCGTCAGATAGTGTTGGAAGTCCGGCCAATCGAGAGTCGCGAAATGCGGAATATCTTTTCCAGGTTCTTTCAATGCCAAAAATATTTTCAAGTTCCGGATGAGCCTCAACAAAGACTACCGCCATGTCGCCGGCGCTCCTCTGTCGCTTGCAAAATCCCGCGACGTTGTAAATGTGATGATGGTAGCCTGGGGCTTCGGGGTCAAATATGATTTGCAACCCTCTTTTCGAGAGTCGGTAGCCTAGTTCGGCATCCTCAAAACCATAGATGTAGAAACTTTCGTCAAACAAGACCTCCTCAGACAACAAAAACTGACTATCAACGGAAATGTTTGAAGTGTAGAAATGGCGAAAATCGACATTTTGACCTGGTCTAAAAGCATTAAGACTAAACTGTTCGTGACCTACCTCGGTGATGTGTGTCATCAAGTAGTTGAGCTTCAATTCGGGATGCCACTTTATGTCGCCGAGTATCGCGGTGTCTGGACCGAATTGCCGGGACAACTCGACATGGCGGTTAACCAGTTGCGGATTGGGAAAAATATCGTCGCCAATCATTAGAGTCTTTTCGCCTTGCGCAATTCGAATGGCGGCATTCCTGGCCCTTGCAGCGCCCCCATGCTGATTTTCAAGAATGATAATTGGCAGGCGATTCGCATGCTGCTTCAGCGTAGCAATTGTGTCGTCAGAGGATCCGTCGTCGCTGAAGATCAATTCGTATTTATATTTCGTAGCCTTATCAACTTCGCCCCACGCTGTCAGCAGTTTAGGGAGAAGTGAAGCGCGGTTGTAGGTAGGTATTACAACGCTAATATCCATACTGACCCCCATCCATCTCGAGGACCCTATTCAACTAACGGTCATTTGAGTAGTTCAGGTTGGCGCGTAGAAGGTCCTTCTGAAGGCTCATTGTTTTGCACCGGCACTGTTTCGCTTCCTTTGGCTGGCGCTCGACCAAACAACCGGTAAACAGGTAACAGATAACGATACTTGATTCGACCATAGCGGCCCAGGAGACGCCAGGCAAGTGAACCGGTTTTACCGGACAACTCCGCGTCTTGTTGTGCGACGCAAGCACTGAGCACTTGTGCTTTCTGCGATTCCGAAGCTAGTTCTGATCTCAGGCGTTGAATCTCGGCATCACTCTCGGCTGATACCAGACGTCGAATTTCGGCGTCACCTTCGGCGGATCTTAAGTATTGAATCTCGGCATCACTCTCGGCAGATCTCAAGTGTTGAATTGCGGCCTCACCTTCGGCAGATCTCAGGTGTCGAATCTCGGCCTCCCTCTCGGCGATCTGCGATCTCATTAACTGGAGTTCCGATTTCACAGCCTCGATTCGTCCAACCGCGACCTGCCAATAAAAGTCCGGATGCTTGTTTCGGATTCGCTTGCAAAAATCCGCCCACACCTCCACCGAATCGATTGCTTTTATCAGGGATCCCGGTCTCACTCTGTAGTCGAAAGTGAGGCAATGAATGTGATGAAAACGCCAACCCAGTTCGGCGGCGTGAATCCAGAATTCCCAGTCCTCGAGTGGGGGGAAATCCGTATCAAAACCTCCGCAATCTGCCCACACCTGTTTTCGGAGTACCGCGCAAACGTCGATGAAATTATCCTTCAGCAATTCCAGCAAATCGAAGTCTGGCACGCGTTGCGTCTTATGGTAAACGCCGAAGTCATGGCGATCACCGTAGACGACCCCAACGTCCACTGAGGAGTCGAGGATCTCCATCGCCTCTTGAATAAATCCTCCCCTTATCCGATTGTCATTGTCCAGCGGCAAAACGTATCGACCGCGCGCCAAAGCGATCCCTGTGTTGCGCGCCGCCGAGGGGCCGCCGTTCTTCTGATCAAACACGAAGTATCCGGCCCCCTTCAAACGCTCCAGGATCTCCAGCGTCCTCGGCTCCCGCGAGCCGTCGTTAATAATTATCAGCTCGCAGTTCGGTGGCGCGTGTCGCTCAACGCTGGCGATCGCGTCGATGAGAAGCGCGCCCTGTTCATAACACGGTGTAACCACCGACAGATCAACCGGCGCTCCATTCGTGGCGTCTGGCCTCGATAACTTGCTCTTGACGGGCCTCGGTCGCCACAGGCCATCGCCAGAGATATCTGCCAATCCTTCGAGTTCAGAAAGCAGCTTAGCTGAGTCGGGCCAGGCCAGCACCGAGAGATCGATCAGCGGATCCTGCCGCTCAATATGTATCCAGCGCGACCTGAGAGGGCCTTCTGTCGAGCGCGACCTGAGATTGCCGACCACCGCCATCTCAACCCAGGACTTCTGCCCTTCGATGCTTTTGGGTTTGTGGCTTTCGACCACCTCCGTCAATCCTATGTCCGTCGAGCCAATACCAAGCTTTCCAAGCAAAAAGACAAACCTCTCAAGGTTCGTTGGCACTGCGTTGATGTTTACCAGCAGGCATCGATCCGCATGTTTGACGTAAAAGTCGCGCAGTCGGGTATTGTAGTAGTTCCAAATTCGGTATGCATACTCAGGCTCCGCAAGGAATTCCTCGATCCAAAGCCACTGCATTGACTCGGCAACATCCCAGGGAAAGCCATACACTAAAACATAGCGCGGCTCTTCAATCAGCTCATCCCAGTCGTCAAGAAAAAGCGTAGCTCTGGGATCCTCCCAGCCAGACGCCACCGACTCATGCGCCCGCGTCATCAGAAGTCTCTCGGCTTCATTGCGAAAGTCACTGAAGCGATGAGGGTCGAGGCTCTCGCTCTCGGTCCAGCCCCAATCGGGATAGCCAGGTTCATCATCTGCGCAAGCTTCGGCAAGAACCCGGCGGTGAAAGCGAACAAACTTGTCATCCTCAAAGCGCCCGGCCTCTTTACGCGATTCGGCTGTGCTAAGGTGATCGCCCATTCTTACTGACAATGCGGAGAGCATCGCCGCAACCAGCCGCGTGCCTGAGCAGTGCATACCGGTTACGATGACTGTTGGATGGATGGGCTCGTCAGGCAAGGTAGACCCTCCTTGCGCACTCTTGCCACCTGTGACTATCCAATCGGAAGGACATCTGAATACGCTTATGTTCCCTATCACCCACGATGAAAGAGACTCGTAAGTGAGAGATACTGACGGACGGATTGTCGAGCAGAGTCTAAGCGAGGAGCGCGGAGCCAGCAAGCGAGGCCATCTGCTCGGATTTCCCCCTAACGGGGACTGCTCGATCTCATTGGTTCTATCGGCCCCAATCAGTATTGCCTTAATTTGAAGTTTTCTCTGTGCCTCCTCTGTGTTCTCCGTGTCTCTGTGGTGGGAAACGGCGGAAAACACTCACCACAGAGACACAAAGAACACAGAGGGGGCCCAGAGATTCGGAAAATTAGGACACTATCGCCCCAATCCGCTCGGTAGGAAGTCTCATCCAGCTTCAGTATAATGCCTCGCACTCTGTCACACCGGGAACAGGCGGGTAGTTTGATCGATGTTTAATTCGCCCCAAAACATCTTAGTTTCAGTAATAATCTTGAACTACAACGGACGTGAGCATCTCGAGACATGCTTAACTTCGTTGCAGGATCTCGAATTCCCTAAAGAACAATTAGAAATCATCGTAGTCGATAATGGCTCGACAGATGGTTCGGTGCGTTTCGCCAAATCCCGATTTAAGGGTATTCAACTCATCGACAGTAAAGTGAACCTCGGATTTTCCAAAGGGGCTAACCTGGGCGCGTCAAGAGCACGGGGGGAATATCTGGCCTTCCTCAACAATGATATGCGTGTTGACCGCAACTGGCTGAAGCTGCTGGTTGAGGCTGCTGGTGCTGGAAAAGGCGTGGCCTGTGTGGGCTCCACGATTCTGGACTGGGATGGAACAGAAGCTGAGGTTAAAGGCAGAGGCGGCGACGCCTTTTGTTTAGCCTATTCGCCTTCCCAGATCTCGGAAGCACCCGCGCCCGCCGCCAAAGGTTATTCAAAAGCATTTTTTGTTTCCGGTGGGGCGGCGCTGGTTCGGCGCCAGGTTTTTCAAGAGCTGGGTGGCTTTGATCCTGACTTCTTTCTGTATCAAGAGGACGTGGATTTGGGCTGGCGACTGTGGCTGCGGGGCTATGAGTGTGTTCTGGCGCCCAAGTCGCTGGTGTATCACAGAGGAGGAGCGAGCTCGAATAAACTGCCGCAAGAGTACATACACGAGCTGAGTCAAAAACATACTCTCTTTTCCGTTTTCAAGAATCTTGAGACCAGCAATCTCAAGGAGATTCTACCGGTCATTCTTTATGTCTTTCTTGAGCGAAGCCGTTGGGTGCCTGCCGCACGAGAGTCCCTGGCCGACGCGATATACGATTTCCAATCTTCGATTGAGTCTCTCGTAGCAAAGAGAAGCGAAGTGCAAAGCACTCGGGTAAGGACCGATGACAGTATTTTCGATCTGCTCGGTCATCCATTCAATTTCATGCTGCGGATGGAGTCGTATGACACTATTCGAAAACAGATGGTTGATTGTTCCGCAGATATTGTATTTGACCCAAATGAGGTTGATTCTGTACGAATCGCGATTGGCGAGTGGCTAAACAGAGCGCATTTTCATTATGAAAGCCAACTGACTGAGGCCTTAGCTGAATCTCGCAACGAGTGCGGGGTAGCGGCTGATAGGATTGAATCACTGGCAGCAGCGTTTGGCGAGAGCGAAAAAATCCGTCTCGCGCGTGACGTGACAATCCGCGAAGTTTCTGAGTATATCGTGTCGCTCCAGGGTGACCTGGCCCAATCTGAGAGAGAGAACTCATCACTATCGTTCAGGCTGTCGGCCAAGACAGAAGAGCTCGATAAAATTAAGAGTTCCCCTGGCTGGCGCTTGCTAAATCGCTACGGCCGATTTAAGTATCGATATCTTTTGCCGGCTTATCGGCTGTTCGGGCTGCCCCTATCTGATCGGAATAGTCCGAGTCCCGAAAGCGAGAATCAGGTCGACTGGCCAGAGACTCGCGACGCGGAGTTGCCGCCCGCGCAGGAGGACATCCCAGTTGAGTTAAATGCTTGTGATGTAATCTGTTTTCCAATCATTGACTGGGATTTCCGTTTTCAGCGCCCGCAGCAGTTGATGTCGCGGTTTGCTGATGCGGGTCACCGGGTCTTTTATATCAACCAGCAATTCCAGTCTTCCGGTCCAGCCTACACAGTTCAGCAGAAGCAAAAGAACATCTACGAAATCTTTCTCCGCGGACCTCAGCGAAATATTTATGAGGACTTCCTAAACGAGAAGGCGCGCGAGAGCTTATACGCCTCGCTCGATGAGTTGCGTCGCGATTTATTGTTAGGGGCCACCATAGCATTCGTGCAATTGCCATTCTGGTGGCCTCTGGTCAATAAGACACGGGACCAGTTTGCCTGGCCTATCGTTTATGACTGCATGGATCTCCACGCCGGCTTTTCCAACAATAAGCAGATCATGCTCGATCAGGAGCGTAGCTTGCTGGATTTATCTGATCTGGTCTTGGTCTCATCAAGTTTCCTCGAAGAGCAGGCCCGCCGGCGGAATTCCAACGTGCTGATGGTGCGTAATGCCTGCGACTATGATCACTTCGCAATGGCGGAACAGCAAAAAAACAAACGGCCTCTAATCGGTTATTACGGCGCAATCGCGGACTGGTTCGATTCCGACCTGGTCGCTGACCTCGCCGCGAGGCGGCCCGACTGGGATTTCACATTGGTTGGCTCAACCTACAGTGCAGATGTAAACCGAATCTCGAAATTGCCTAATATCTATTTGCCCGGCGAGAAGCCATATTCAAAAATTCCCGAGTGGCTTAAAACCTTTGATGTCTCAATTATCCCGTTTAAGCGCACGCCACTAACGGAGGCCACAAATCCCGTCAAAGTGTACGAGACTCTTGCCGCCGGAAAGCCTCTTGTGTCGGTGCCAATCCCGGAAGTGGCGTCGCTGGCGCCGCTTGTTCGGCTGGCGTCAACCGCGGAAGAGTTTGAAAAGGAAATCATTGCAGCGCTGAGCGAAGATGACCCGAGCCTGACTGGAAAGCGCCGCGCATTTGCTCAAGGTCATACGTGGAAAAAGCGATATGAACTGCTTACTCCGGCCATCCGCAGTGTTTTTCCTAAGGCTTCGATCATTGTAGTGACTTTCAATAACCTCGAATTGAATCGTCTCTGCCTGGAAAGTATTTACGCGCGGACTGAGTGGCCCAATTTTGAAGTGATCGTCATTGATAATAATTCTACCGATGGCACTCCTGAGTATCTTAAAGAAGCGGAGGACGCCTTTCCCAATCTGCGCGTTATCCTAAACGAGAGCAACCAGGGCTTTGCGGCGGCCAACAATATCGGTCTACATCATGCGACAGGAGATTATCTGGTCCTGCTGAATAATGACACTATCGTTACTCGCGGTTGGATTTCTACTTTGATTCGCCATCTGCATCGCGACGCGACGATCGGTCTGATCGGGCCGGTGACCAACACAGTTGGCAATGAGGCGAAGGTTGAAGTTGACTACACCGAGCTCGAAGACATGCCGGCCTGGGCCTCCCGGTTCGTCCAGGAGCACGATGGGCAAGTCTTTCCCATCACGATGTTGGCAATGTTCTGCGTGGCAATGAGAAGAGAAGTGTTCGAGAAGGTTGGGTTGCTCGACGAGCAATTTGGCATTGGTATGTTTGAAGACGACGACTATTCGCATCGGGTAAGACTCAAGGGGCTACGACTTGTTTGCGCGGCTGATTCGTTTGTTCATCATTTCGGCCAGGCCGCATTCAAGAAGCTGATTGAGAATGGAGAATACCATGCGTTGTTTAAAGAAAACCGGCGCCGTTACGAACAGAAATGGAATATGGAATGGGTGCCCCATCAGTATGCGCCATTAGGATTTGGACCGACGGCTATTGCTTCGCGGCAGCCAGAAGTCTATCGCGCAGAAGAGGGTTGAGATGCAGATTCCAGGCTCGGCTCTCTGGGAAAGGTACAGTCGTTTCCACGGGATGCTATTCCATGCCGGCAGGTGCAACGTTTGCGGTAACGAAACTCAGTTTTACTATACCGACCCCCTTCTCTACCGCGAATCGCTTGTTTGCGGTCAATGCCTGACCACCAGCCGGTATCGCTCTATCGCCCGAGGGGTTCTAAAGGCCATAGAAGAACTAACGGGCATCAAAGCGACAAGCATGGTCGATCTTCAGCCGACGGCTGAAAACATATCATTCAAAATCTACGATACTCAGCCTCCCTTCTACTGGAACGCAAGTGCTTATCCATTACCTGACTTGCTTTCCAGGTGCCAGTGGATTGAAAGAGAAACATCGGTCTACCGACCCAACGAACCACTTGGCGTCAGCCTGGGCCCCAACTTCACCAATCAAAATCTGGAAGAGTTAACCTTTCCAGATAATAATTTCGATCTCGTGATCACAAGTGATGTCATGGAGCATGTCAGGCTCGATGATAGGGCGCATAAAGAGATTACGCGGGTGTTGAAGCCGGGAGGGGTTTACATTTTCACGGTCCCGCATTTTAGACACGGCCAGAAAACAATTGTCCGGGTGGAGGTAGTTGACCCCGCGGATCCGACCAAAGATCAATTTGTGATGGAGAAGGAATACCACGGGGATGCGAATTCAGAAGACCGTAGAGCCTTGAGCTATCGAGCATATGGAACCGAACTTGACGGTTTTTTGAACGAGCTGGGATTTACGGTAGATTACTGCGGCGAGGACTTTCCTGAAATTGGCATCATGAACACGGAGTTGTTTTTCTGCCGTCTTTCGAAGTAGATGGGTTCTTGATCTGACCCTCCTGGGAGCGCTTCGACCACTGCCAAAGACCTCCCGTAATCTCAACCGGCAAACGATAGCCCAGTTGGCGGGCGAGCATGACAATCTGCCCGCGATGGTGACCTTCATGCGCGACGAAATAGGTTAGGACATGCCCGACGTCGAGGGGAAGGTTGCGCCAAGTATACGACGAGGAGGCTGGGATCGCGCCCCCTCGGTCACAACCGAGCGTCAGCAAACTGATAATGCCGCGGCTACTGTGGCCTAGTGCTGGAATCAGCTCCTTCGGTCCAACCTTGTGTCGATTGACGGCTCGCGGCACCGCGATGCCGTGTTCCTTTCCCAGCGTCTTGATCCACATACACCGCGCATTGTGGATGTGGCCGGCGATCATCCGAACGGTTCGTCGTGGAGCCCCTGGCACTGTGGCTCCCCATAGCTCGTGGGGTAGGTGCTCGACCAGGAAGACGCTGACGCGGTTGTTGGTTCTCCACGCGGCAAGCAGCATATCTCGCTGGTAAAGTGCAGAGTGCATCACAACACTTCAAAGAATGATCAAGCTGACGCCGAACGCAGAG
>JBBPIC010000001.1:0-88453 GCA_038040525.1 Acidobacteriota bacterium
GCGTGGTAGAGGCGACAGGCCGCGGCGCCACTGGCCTCGTAGGCGTTCTGTTCCTAGCCTCTTCCAGGTTAGGTAAGACTCCCTCCGGCGCTTCCGGCCGCGGCCCATTGCCCTGGCTTTGCGCCCGCCGCAGAGAACGCGCGCTGCCAGTCAACACCAGTGGCGATATCAGCGAAACGGCCAGCAATAGACTGAGAAGCGGGCGAACAACTCGCGATCGAAAGAGGGAGTAGCAGTATTGCATCAGGTAACTCCAGTTTGGTTTAAGCGTTGAGCAGTCGTTGGGTTCCGACGTTTACTGCAGACTCAACAACACCAGGATCTCACCTTGCCCTTTCGCCAGCGGTTCCAGCGCTTTGCCAATCAACGTGCCTGGACGATGAAGACGCACACCACCGATGTTGACCGCTTCAGACTTCATCGCTAATCCCGGGACGTCGCTCGTCACCAGCAGATCACCTATGTGAATTGGACCGCGAGTAGCATCAACTTTGATTCTCACTCTTCCGGTGGTGGCAACCAGAACTTTGTTGTCGCCCCTCTCGCCCAGAGTTATGCCCGGCTGTTCGGAGATCACTCCGGCGACGCGCGTGTCGTAGCCTCTGGTTGACGGAATGACGTGATTGGATTTGGTGGAGTCGAGGACTACGACAGTGCCGGCGGGAATTTGTCCTGATGCAGGTACCCATTCAGCAACGTCCTGATACTTGGCGGCGATATTCCCATCGACGATGAGATTTCCAGTGAATTTACCGGCGCCTGCGACGTGAAGCTTGAATAACGGTGCGATCGTGCCAATTCCGACGTTGCCGGAATTCTGAATCGTCATCACATCGCCAACACCTCCGGCACTGCTAAAGAGCCGTGCTTCGCCTTCGGCTCCGGGGTTATACCAAACCCAATGAGCTCCGCCTCCACTGCGAGGCGTCATGACATATCCGCCAATTTCTCCCGAAACTCGGACTTGGCCCACCACCTCAAGTTTGTCAAGCGGCGTCGTCGTGCCCACGCCGACGTTGCCCGTATTGGTGTTACTTATGTTATTGCCATTGGTCTGCCACTGCTGCGCGCTGGTAGGTGTGGCGTGGAGGGTTATTAGCACTAAGCTGATTAATGCCAGCCTCCAGACCTGTGAACGCAAGATCGGTTTTTGCGGAATCCGCGGTGTCAGGTGAGTCATATTATTGGTGACCTTTCTGAGTTCTTTCCATCGGAGGGAGGTACTTTGTGATTCGCCTACTTCTGTTTTTTCGCTGAGGCAGAAGCTCAACAGGTAGCTTCTCAATGCGATGTTGAGCTCCACATGCGATAACCAATAAACAGAAGTTTTGACGAAGATACAGATCAGATTCAATCGAGCCCCTGGTACGTTAGAGGAAGAGAGTCGTTCACATGTGGCTGACGCGGTGTGAGTCGCACGTGGACGAGAGAGAGAACTGAGAATTTACGAGGCGGAAGCTATTGCAGAGAAATCAAGCCTGTCAAGAGAAAACTCTCCAGCACTGTACAACGTTTTATGCAAAGAGTTTTGCATGATGTCTTTAATGCAAGATTTTTTGCATGGGGGTTATCCAACAGGTGATTCGTTTGTAGACCATTCGCTTCCCCCTCAGCATCGAACGTGCAACGTCTCGAATTGCTCCCTTCAATTTTTTCTAAGAAGAATTTCGAGAGCTTCGTCGGGATCTATCTTGCCTTTTAATCTGACGAGCACTTTCCGGGATGCATCGTTGACTCGTTGCAACAGTTCGAGGGTCGGAAAATCGGCCAGCCAGATACTGGCACGCTCATAGTTTGTTATTAGTGCCTCTGCCGACAGGTCCATCCAACTCTTCAATCATCGTTAAAGCCGCCAGTCCTGCTTTGTTTAGCGTCCCCAATTGAACCGCTACGATTATTGCTCTCTGTAGTTCAACCTCAGCCATTTCTGTTTGGCGCAGTCGAGCTAAGGTGATGCCGTGTCTGATCAGAGCGTCAATAAACAGACTCTGCGGGCCGGTAATTTCCAGGAGTGACACTGCCTCACGCTCGACAGCTTCAGCTTCCCGAAGTTTTCCTAAAGCGGTTAATGCTTGCGTCGCGGCTTCACTCATGCTTCTGATTGGATGCCATGTACTGTTTATCAATTCGAACGTCGCCGGATTGGAGAACGTTCTTTCAGCAAATCCGGGTGCCTTTTTTCAATAATGTAGGCGAGACCCTGATAGGTCATCCCCAGCAGCGACGCTGCACGGGTTAATCTGCCGTCCACTTTTGCCAGTGCCTGCCTGATTAATTCGCGTTCATGCTTTAACTTTTCTTTAGTAAGGTCGCACCTGGTGTTTAAGAGCGCACCGGAAGCGTTGTCATCGTCTACGCTCGAGTTCGCTCGGATCTTCTTCGTGACTGCTATCACTCGTTGCAACACTTCCTGGCTTTGCGATGTTGCCAGCCATTCAATCGCACGATCATGGGCTTGGTTCAAAACATCTGGTGCCAAGTCTGCAATCTCTTCGATCAAGGTGAGCGCGGCAAGTCCAGCCTTGTTAAGCGCACCCACCTGATGCCCTATTTCCATAGCCCGCTGAAAATTGAACTGAGCTTGATCGCGCTTGCCCGAACGAGCTAGGGCAATACCATATGTAGTAAGTGCCTCGGCCAATAGACATTGTTGTCCGCTTTTTTTCAACATGCGAACGGCGCCGCGCATTACGGATTCAGCTTCTTTGAGTTTTCCCTGGGCAATCAATACCTGTGCTCGACTCTCATCAAACTGGGCCGTCAGACATTTATCTTTAATACTTACCGCGAGTCTTCGAGCCTCAGCAATAGAGGCATATGCATCCTTGAAACGAGAAAGGTTAAAGAAGATTAGTCCAAGGTTGTTTTTGACAGTGGCTCTAAAGACTTTGTTCTTGGCCAACTGAAAATGACGATCAGCGCTCTTATATTCACTAATTGCCAGTTGTAATAGTTCTTCCCTCTTCAGCGGGTCGGACTTTGCCAGGTGCCGAAGAACAATCGCATGTTCATTATGATAAATGCCGCGAATAGAGTCATCGGTAATTTTTCTGAAAAGAGGAGCGTTATCAGTGAGGAGTTCCAGGGCAACGTTGTATCGCGAGGCTGACCACTCAACAACTACCAGTTTGAGAAGCGCTCTAGCTCTTGTATTGCCTTGAACCTTCATTTGTTGAAGTGCTTCGGTGAGCATGATTCGGGCCTCATCCAAAGCTCCCTCGCGAAAATAGCAATAAGCAATCTCTGCGCGACAGGCCGCCACCTTAGTGAGGTCTCCCGGCGCCTGATAAAGGCCGATGCTCTCGGTAATGAGATTCTTAGCGGCCTCCTGGGCATTCTCAATTCCTTCTTTACTACCAATCCAGCTCGTCAATATCCCAACCGTCAGCAGAACTTCCGCACAAACTTCTGCATGAAGACCCTTGAGCTCGGGACGTTCACCAATCCGCTCCCACAGCGGATGCATCACGGCTCGGGCGCCTTGGAAATCACTCTTATCCCTGAGCTCTAACGCAGCCTGACATTTCTGAAGAGCTTCTGCATTAGGCGCAAGGTGAGAGGTTTCCCGCTTTGTGGAGGTTGTGTTCATGAGAGTTAAGACCTTTCACAGTGAGCGTTGGAGCTCTTGCAAGGGTGCTTGCAAGTCAGCCGGATATTACGTGCGAAGCCTAGGCCTTGCAAGAACTTCTGAAAATTGCGATATGCTTAAGTTATGTAAGAACTCTTGCATCCCTCAACATCAAAGGAGACAAACCAATGAAACGATTCTTAGGTGCTATTGCCCTAGCGTGCGTATTTTCCGTTTCGGCTCTGGCTGGCGACGTACCCACTGCCGGTATTACGTCGCCTCAGCCTGGTGACGTACCCACTGCCGGTATTACGTCGCCTCAGCCTGGTGACGTACCCACCGGTGGTATTGCGTCAACTAGTGGAGAGACTGAATCCAGCCTTACCACTACGGTGCTATTGACCATCCTTGGTTTGCTGAGCTTCTAAGGAAGTTTTCCCGGCGCGGTAACTGATTGACTTGCCACGCGGCAAGAGAGGTGAAGTGTGCCCAAGTCCCCATGCAAAGATCTACTATCCGTTTAAGTGCCACCGTTGCCGACTTCACCCATATTAGAGAGAGTTGAAAAGCACTCGGCCCACTCGTTCTGCACCATCGCGACTCATGACCAGAAGCAAGTGCTGATAGAGCACGAGCAACACGGTCGTCTTGGGCCGCAGCGCGGAAACGGGCAAGTCTCCTTCTTTGGAGCATCGGCGGGCTTGAGCGACACGACGGGTGGCGCCAACTCCTTCTTCGGAACTGAGGCAGGAAAATTGAATACGACGGGCGACTTCAACTCCTTCTTTGGAGACGGCGCAGGAGTAAGCAACACGACTGCTGACAGCAACTCTTTCTTCGGATTTCATGCCGGATTACTCAACACGGGCGGCTCCAACTCCTTCTTCGGCGCTGAGACGGGCAAGAGCAACGAGACAGGCGGCTTCAACTCCTTCTTCGGACAAAACGCAGGTAGGAACAACAATACGGGTAGCGGCAACGCCTTCTTCGGTACATCCGCAGGCTTCAATAACACGGTGGGACAACTTAACGCCTTCTTCGGCGAAGGCACCGGCAGCGCCAACACTACGGGCACGGGTAACACGTTTATCGGGCGAGATGCAGATTTCAATATGCCCGGCGCAACCGGAGACAACAACACGCTACTCGGTAGTGATACAAGGATCATCACCGGCTTGAGCAACGCGACCGCCATCGGCGCAAGAGCGCACGTAACGCAAAGCAATTCGCTCGTATTGGGCAGCATCAGCGGCGTGAACTCGGCAGTCGCCAGCACCAGCGTCGGCATCGGCACAACTGCGCCCAAGGCCACACTCGACGTAACAGGCGGCAACATCTTCGTCGGCTCGCCCGGCCAGGGAATCATCCTGAAATCGCCTAACGGCGCGACGTGCCGCCTGCTCTCGATTGATAACGCGGGCAACATGACGCTGGCCGCTGTCGCGTGCCCCTAGCGGGCGCGAGTGCTCACTCAATAAGCGGAACATTATCAGGGTGAGAATTAGTAGGGGCACGTCCACGACCTGCCCCTAAGAATCAGGGCGCTCAACCTTGCAGTCGTCAAGCCCCCATCGAGTGTTTCCCTTCCGCGAAAGGCATCAGAAGAACAGCGAGTAAAGCAGGCGGTTCGGTGAACCCGACCCCGGATTCGTAACCACGCCGGTAGTCGCATTGTTGACGATGGCGTTACGAATCGTAGTGGACGATGCCGATGGATTTGCCTGCTTGTAAAGCGCAGCGACGCCTGCGACGTGAGGCGAAGCCATCGACGTGCCACTCAACGTGGCGGTAGCCGTGTTTGACGTATACCACGCCGAAAGGATTGACGATCCCGGCGCGAATATGTCGAGACAGGTACCAAAGTTAGAGAACGACGACCGGGCGTCCGTGCTGGTCGTAGATCCGGTGGTAATGGCGTTCGCGGCGCGTGCCGGCGAAGAGTTGCACGCGTTCGCATTACTGTTGCCGGCGGCTACGGCGATAGTCACGTTTGCGTTGTGCAGGTTGTTAACGGCGGTATCGAGCGAAGTAGAGGCCCCGCCGCCGAGGCTCATGTTAGCCACTGCGGGAGCGATATGATTCTGGCTGACCCAGTCAACGCCGGCGATGACGCCCGAGGTTGAGCCCGATCCCGAGCAGTTCAGCACGCGAACCCCGCGCAGTAGAGCGCTCTTGGCCACACCGTAGGTTGAGCCGCCGACCGTGCCCGAGACGTGTGTGCCGTGGCCGTTGCAGTCCTGGCCGGTACCGCCAAAGGCGTCAAAGACGTTTGAGGCGCGACTACCAAACTGCGAATGGGTGGTACGGATGCCTGTGTCGATGACGTAGACGCGAACGCCCGAGCCAGTCCAGTTGTAGACATACGTTCCGTTCAAAGGCCGGTTGCGCTGGTCTATGCGGTCGAGGCCCCAGGGCGGATTGGTCTGAGTTGCGTCAGCCGTAACCACTCCGTCCTCTTCGACAAGCGCGACTCTAAAGTCCAGGCTCAAAGCTTCGGCGTCCGCTTCGGACATCTCTACTGAGAAGCCATTGATTGCATGTTTGTAAACGTGTTTGACCTTGCCGCGGTGGCGCGAAGCCAGATCGTCCGCAACATAGGAGGAAATTGAGTATGCCCCTTTTTCACCGACAACAGAATCGTCGAGCATGACGATATAGCTGTTTTCTATCTTGTTTGCTTTCTTAAGTACTTTTCCCTTTTCGTCCGCGCTTCGCGTCGGTATCGAAGCAAAGAACAACACGCAGAAAAGTCCCAGAGTAAGGAATACGGCAGTTTTCTTCATCTCTTCTCCTTTAGATGGTTGTAAGGTTTGGTGGATGGTGAGTGTCGCCCGCATCGGCGGAAAGATTTTGCGGGGAGATAATGCCGCGATAATTATGAATCACCTGGGGCTCAATTAAGGCTGCACACGCGTGCCGCAGGCGACCCGCAAGATAAACAACACCTCCGGTGGATATACGAAGGTGGCTCGAGTAAGGCATCAAGGTACCCAGTTTGTAGCGAAGAGAATGTTTGTGAACGAGTGTCCGGATGGCGAAGACGAAGTATAGCATTCCTAAATCTTCGCGCAAGAGTTTTAGTAGGGGTTGCCAGGTCACTTAGTTTTGGTGCAGGCGGGTTTGGGTTCCATTTCGATGTTAGAATCCAAGCGGCTCAACCAAAATGAACTTGAAGGAATTAGAACAGCTCCTGGTCGCCTGCAAAAGTGAGCAACTAGGGATCACGGAGACAGCGACCCGCATTCGGGATCTTCATTACGAAGATATCGGGTACGCGCGCGTGGACCATTCGCGCGCGACTCGCCAGGGTTTTCCGGAAGTTGTTTTTGGCGTCGGAAAAAGTCGTGAACAGGTTGTTGGAATAGTCGAGCGGCTCGTTAAGAAATCACCGAATGTGCTAATCACCCACACAGATGAAGGAACGTATGGCGAGGTCAGAAACATCGCGACGGAAGCCGAATGGCACGAGACGGCCAGGCTAATCCGAATTCGGAATGATCACACCGATCTTGGCGTGGGCGAGATTGCTGTGGTAACTGCAGGAACGAGCGACATACCGGTTGCAGAAGAAGCGGCCTTAACGGCCGAGGCAATGGGCAATCGGGTTAAGCGTGTTTGGGACGTAGGGGTAGCGGGCATTCATCGCGTCCTGGCAGAGCGTTCTTTGCTGCAAAGCGTGCGCGTCGCGATTGTTGCTGCCGGCATGGAGGGGGCACTTCCTTCGGTGGTTGGCGGGCTGGTGAGTGTGCCGGTGATTGCGGTGCCGACGAGTATTGGCTACGGCGCGTCGTTTGGAGGGGTGGCCGCACTTCTGGGGATGCTCAACTCTTGCGCGTCAAATGTGACGGTGGTGAATATTGACAACGGATTTGGGGCGGGGTTTGTCGCGAGTCTGATTAATCGGAAGTGGGAAGGAACGGATCGTTCATGACAACCCCCTGGCAACGTAACCATAAAACCGGAACCGATCCACGAAATTTCACGAAGAAACACGAAAAGAACCTACAACTCTCACGGATTAATCAGGTTGTTAAGCCGCTCCGCCCAGTCCTGGTCCAGATTCTGAAGAATGTTGTATTGCTCGAGCGCTCCGTCACGATTACCCTGCGCGAGCAACGTCTTACCAAGGTTGTAAAAAGCTCTTCCGAAATCCGGTTTAAGTCGAATGGCCTGCCTGAAAGCCTCTACCGCATCGGGCATGCGCGCAGATTCCAGATAAGCTTCGCCAAGGTTGTTTAGTACGCTTGCGTCCCCCGGTTTCAGGGCCGAGAGCTGTTTAAAGATTTCGATTGCCTCGCTGTATTTTTTCGACTTTAAATACCGCGCCCCCAGTCGTTCATAGGCGCTCGTATAATCTGGCTTCTGTCGAATAGCCTGTTTGTAAGCTTGAATCTCGTCGTCAGCGCGACCCCAATCTCGGTAAACCAACCCGAGCGCATAGTAAGCATCCGCAGAGTTATAAGGCTCCAGGCGTATGGCCTGGCGATAGGCCTCGCTGGCCTCGCGATACTGTTTCAAGTAGTAGTTTGCCAATCCGATATTGAAATACGACTCTGACGAGGGTCGGAGCGAGACGGCCTTCCTCGAAGCTTCAATCGCTTCGCTGTGCCGGCCGAGCTTCTCCCGGCAGAATCCGGTTTGCGCCCATGCCTCTGCATAGTTGCCGTCCGACTCAACTGCCTTTTCGAAATAGGGCAGGGCTTTTTCGCAATCGTCCTGAGAGAGGAAACTCAGTCCGTCGCGAAAATACTGTACGGCCTTCGCCCGTTTGTTTCTGCCTGCGGCTGCCACTAAATCGGATAAAGATAGGAGCGGTCCGCTCTGTAGTTGCGAGATGCGTTCGGATGGAATGGCAAAGTTGACGCTTTGACCGCCGGTTATCTGCAAGGTAGCCACGCCAATCACCTGTCCCTGCATGTTTACCACTGGACTGCCGCTCGAACCTGGTGAGATGGGGGCCGTAATTTGAATGATCCGTCCAAATGTTGGTATGTCGCGGACTGCCGAGACTATTCCGTTTGAAACGCTTCCTTCGAGGCCAAACGGATTTCCTATGACGACGATGCTTTCGCCTTCCTGTGGCGAGGTCCGATCCAGCGGTAGTGGGCGAACTTGATTAGCCGGCGCCTCTACTCGCAGGAGAGCAAGGTCGCCTTCCGCATCTACAGCAATGACTCCCTTAACCGGATAGACGTTTCCAGTGTAGGAGTGAACTTCAGCCCGATATGCATTGTCGATCACATGGCGATTGGTAACCACGCGATCGGAGCCGATGAAGAAGCCGCTCCCTCGCGAGAGTTTCTCGCCCCGCGCGTCAAAGGTTTCAATCGCCACTGCGGACGGCTTGATGCGACGGACGAGCTCCGGAAGGAGGTCCTGTGCGGCGGCAGTTTGCAGGCCGCCACCGCAAAGGATAAGGATAAAAAGCCAGATGAATTTCATTTCAAGAACTCTACTATGTGCGTCCTCAGCTTTCAGCATTGTTGCCCAAAGACACAACCTAAAGGTTGAACTCTGAACTTCAAGCTTGTAGTTCAGAGTTCAAGCTTTAGCTTGCTGATGGGCCATGAGAACCTTGAGCCCACACGAGAAATCTACAGTCCCGCAAGCGCCATTTTTTGAACACGGGCGACGATGTCACCAAGTTTTACGTCTTCGCTTGCTTTCGCTCGACGGTCAAACAATTCAACTAAACCGTCGGCTGTCTTCCTACCGATGGTAACTCGGTATGGAATGCCAATCAGATCGGCATCCTTAAACTTCACACCCGCCCGCTCGTCGCGATCGTCAAGTAGTGTTTCCAGCCCCGCTCGTTGCAAATCCTTATAGAGTTTCTCACCAGTCTCGCGCAGCACGTCGTCTTTCATGTTGGTGACGGTCACAACTACGTCAAACGGCGCAATACTCTTAGGCCAGATAATACCGTCCTTATCATTATTCTGTTCGATGGCCGCGGTGATGATGCGCTCGACACCGATACCATAGCTGCCCATCACGATAGGCGCGGGCTTCCCATCCTCCGTCAGCACCGTCGCACCCATCGCCTCCGAATATTTTGTTCCCAGTTTGAATATATGGCCGATCTCCATGGCCTTGTAGACTTCAAGAGTGCCTTGCTCGCAACGTGGACAGCCTTCGCCTGATTCGACACTGCGCAAGTCCGCCCACTGGTCAGGTTTGATGTCGCGCTCGATGTCGACTCCGCGAAGGTGATGGTCGTCTTTGTTGGCGCCGGTGGTCATATCGCGCCGGCCTTTTAACCCCTGATCGGCAATGATCCGCAACTCGAACCTGGCCTCCCTCGCGCGTGCTCTGGCGCCAACTCCGCCGAGGCTTCCCGCTCCAGCGCCCAACAACTCGCGAATTTCTTCGGGATGAGATGCACGCACGGCAGTCGCCCTCAAGTTGTCAGCCAGTTTAGTTTCATGTAACTGATGGTCACCACGAAGCAACGCGAGTATGGGCCGAGGTTCATTGTTTATTGTTGCCACGTAGACCAAAGACTTAATTTGATTTACAGCCTTGGCTCCCCCAGGAAAATTAATTAAATCGTCAATCGTACGCACGCCGGGGGTGGGAAACTCTTCAGGCGCGTCGGGACCTACCAGGTCTTTGACTTGAGCTAGTCGGGAAGTGGCCTTTTCGAGATTGGCCGCATATCCGCAGTTTGCACAACTCGCAATCAAATCTTCGCCGGCTGTTGTCTTGGCCACAAACTCATTTGACTCAGAGCCACCCATGGAACCGGACGACGCCTCGACAATGGAAAACTTAATTCCGCAACGCGAGAAAATGCGTTTGTATGCCTCGCGCTGATCGGTGAAGGATTTGTCCAGCCCGGCCTGGTCGACGTCGAATGAGTAAGCGTCCTTCATAATGAAAGTGCGCAGGCGCATGAACCCGGACTTCGGACGTGGCTCATCGCGAAACTTGATTTGGATCTGGTACCAAACCTGCGGGAGTTGTTTGTAAGATCGTAGTTCGTTTCGCGCAATAGTGGTAAAGACCTCTTCATGCGTCATACCCAGACACATGTCTGCGCCTTTGCGGTCCTTGAGTCGAAACATATCGTCGCCGATCGCTTCCCAACGTCCCGACTCCTTCCAGAGTTCCGCGGGGTGCAAAGCCGGTAGATAGAATTCCTGGCCGCCAATAAAGTTCATCTCTTCACGCAGGATGTGCATGATCTTCAGTGCGACCCGTTGCGCCATTGGCAGATACGAATAGACTCCCGAGCCTAACTGGCGAATTAAGCCAGCTCGCAGTAGCAGTTTATGGGAAACGACTTCGGCGTCCGCAGGATCTTCACGAAGCGTGGGAAGGAAATATTGTGACCAGCGCATTGGTTATTGCGTAACTTTCTTGAAATGATTCCGGCTCAGCATTCTCGCCCAGCGAAAACGTTAACGCAAACCCAAGGCATTACCGAACGCGGTAACAGGTGTTTAGAGTACAAACTTTAGTTTGCGGTGTTGCGCAAGAAGCAACCTAAAGGTTGTACTCTAAACACCTGTTACCGCGCCCGGTTCTGTAATTGGAGGTAAGCCTCCGGTTCGTGCAGCATCTCTTCCATCCTGCTTAAGTACCGGCCTACATGAAGACCATCCATCAAGGCATGATGCACTTCGACGGAAACCGGTAGGAGCACTCTATTGTTCTCAGTGGTAAATTTCCCAAATGCAATTTTCGGAACTGAATCCTCGCGTCCCCAGTTTCGCGCATGAGCAAAACTTGTGAACGACACCCAGGGTAAGACTGTGAAGTGAATACGATCATCACCAGGATCGGGGTTGAACGGCTTGTCTCCCTTTTGCACTTCCTCAACCGACTGCTGTGCCTCAGTTATGAACCTCTCGAAATCCTCGTAATAACTGAAATATGCAAAATTGAAGCTCTCGTTTGGGAGGATCACGATTGTCCCACCATGAATAACATCATGAACAAGAACCTTGCCGTCCCTGAGACGGTAGCGGAAGGGTTCAATCTCATTAGCGGCCCGCAGCGCGAAATAATGAAAGGTGAGCGACACGCCCGTCTCGGGTTGACGACGCACACAAGCGAGGAGCTTTGAAATATCGAGCTGAGCGCAGACATTGAAGTATGGATTGTCAAAGTTAACAAAAAACTGAAACAAATCCCGACGGGCCCAACTACTTACGTCAAGGTACTGTGGCATGGCGGAATTGTACCCGATCCGGAGTAAAGCAAACTGTTAGTTTGCTTCGCGGCGAGTGCACGCGACTACGGTATCGCGAGGCTCGCAAACTAACAGTTTGCGCTACACGATGTCGCGGGACTCTCTCGTTTGCGGGCGCTGATACCGTGATGTAACATCAACCCTTGTCCGCTGCTCCACAACTGATCGTGCCGGAGACTCACTAATGAAAATCGCGATTGCCAGCGACCATGCGGGCTATTCTGAAAAAGAACGGTTGAAGTCTTTGCTGCGTGATCTGGGGCTGGAGGTTGAGGACCTGGGAACCGTTTCCGAAGAGTCTGTTGACTACCCCGATTATGCGCGCAAAGTCGCGGAAGAAGTTGCCGGAGGTCGCGCCGATCAGGGACTGCTCGTATGCGGTTCCGGCACAGGAATGGCAATCACGGCGAACAAAGTTCCGGGCGTGCGCGCAGCAGTTGCCTGGTCTGAAGAGACAGCACGTCTGGCGAGACAACATAACGATGCCAACGTCCTGGCTATCGGGGCACGCACCACGCCACCGGACCAGATCGCGGATATTGTGCGAGCATGGTTCAACGCAGATTTCGAAGGTGGGCGTCACGCCGATCGGGTTGCCAAGATAGAGGGCGACGCAGTTGGAGAAGGCAGAGCCCCGGGGCAGTAGCTCGACCATTAGGAAGGGCGTTAACGTTACGCAGGAATACAGCTCAAAGGACCAGATTCATGGACGATCTAAGAAACGCACCACTTGCCGAAGTTGATCCAGCAATTTCTGAAGCTATTGACAACGAAATTGCGCGTCAGGCCGATGGTTTGGAATTGATCGCCAGCGAGAATTTCGTCAGCGAAGCTGTACTCGAAGCCGCGGGCTCTGTCTTCACAAATAAATACGCGGAAGGCTATCCAAAGAAACGGTACTACGGCGGCTGCGAATGGACCGACGTGGTCGAACAAACGGCAATTGATCGGGCGAAACAAATCTTTGGCGCCGACCACGCCAACGTTCAACCACACAGCGGCGCCCAGGCCAACATGGCGGTCTATCTTGCGGCGATTCAGTATGGCGATCAGATTTTGGGTATGAACCTCTCGCACGGAGGCCATCTCACACATGGTCATCCAATGAACTTCTCGGGAATGAGTTACAAGGTTGCTGACTACGGCGTTTCACGCGAGACAGAGCAAATCGATTACGATGAACTGCAACGTATTGCTGAAGAGCACAAACCGAAACTGCTCGTCTGCGGCGCCTCGGCTTACCCGCGCATCATCGACTTTAAACGCATCGGCGAAATTGCGAGGAGCGTGGGTGCGCGGATGTTTGCCGACATAGCGCACATTGCCGGACCAGTCGCCGCCAATCTGCATCCATCGCCAGTACCACACGCAGACTACGTGACTACGACAACGCACAAAACGCTACGTGGTCCACGCGGTGGATTGATACTTTGCAAAGAAGAACACGCGAAGGAAATCGATCGAAAGTTGTTTCCCGGTGTCCAGGGTGGTCCTCTTGTTCACATCATCGCCGCCAAAGCAGTCGCGTTTGGTGAAGCTTTGAAGGACGACTTCAAGGAGTATCAAAGGCAGATTCTGGCGAATGCAAAAGCTTTGGCTGCGGAGTTACAGGAGCAGGGTCTGCGGCTCGTTTCCGGTGGCACTGACAATCATCTTATGCTTGTCGACGTTTGGATGGACGGGAAGGGAATCACCGGCAAAGTCGCCGAAAAGGCTCTGGAAGCTGCGACAATCACCGTAAACAAGAACACGATTCCTTTTGATCAGAACAAACCTTTTGTTGCTTCAGGGTTGCGCATCGGCACGCCCGCGGTGACGACGCGCGGAATGAAAGAAACCGAGATGCGGGAGATCGGACGATTGATTGCGGAGATAATTCATGCGCCGGAGTCGGAAGAGGTGCAGAGCAAAGTTCAGCGAGGTGTAGCAGAGTTAACGGCTCGCTTTCCGCTTTATCAGAGGCGCTTGAAGCGCGTCAAACAACCCGAAGCAATGGGCGCAAATTAGGTCACAACGAAGTGAGTCAGGTTGTTAGATGAATGCGACATCGTCACAAGGGCGCTAGTGAGTTCGCCGAGGACGCGAAGTAGATACCTGAGCCGCATCGAAGACCAATGTCAATACACTCTGCAAGAAGTCTATTTGAAAAGAATATTAAGAGTGCTGAAGACTGCCTCTCACTTTATGACGCCATAGTCAAACTTAAACCAGCTAGGGTCAATATCAAGTGGGTTCTGCGAGCGTCCGTTATGTTCACAGTTTCCGCCTTGGACTCATACTTTCACGATAAGGTGAAATATGGGGTTGGAAAATTCTCAGTTAATGCTCTTCCCCCAGCACTGGCAAAGTTTGAAATTCCAATTTCCGGCCTTCCGGCTTGGGACCAGGCTAAACGGAAAGGAAATGTTTTGCGCAATTGGGTTACGGACTATTTGTCGGTCCGAACTTTACAATCACCAGTCGCGGTCGCGGAGGCTTTGAAGTTAGCAGGTATTAATGATTTCTGGGCCACGATCGAACCTGTTCAAGCCGATAGAGATGCTTTGAAGTGAGATTCAACGTCTTAATAAAGCGTCGTAATCAGATCTCCCACGAAGGCGACCGGCTGACCTCCCGAAGGAGCGGAAAAAAGTTACGAACAATTACACGTGATGAAGTCAAAGATTGGATCACGTTTGCAAAAGATTTGGTTGAGAAGGTCGAAAAAGTATTTCCGCGGTAGTTCAAACATGCGATGAACAAGAGTTACGACCAACGTCCTGGCCAGATCCGAAGCAATTAAAGAGAGGGTTTACTGGTCTTCCTCCATTGCGATTACGAGTGTATCCTCTAAGTAGATTTCGAACGGGCGATCGACCGAAGCGGAAGAACCCAGAAGCAAGGAGGCTTGAAAGATGGTACAGAGAAACCCAACAGCACCCGACGACGTTTCTGCTGCTGAAACTGCACGAAAGGAATTGGAGAGGCTGGCGGCCGAGCAGCATGTACGACCATTAATCGACTTCGATTCCCTCAAGGCTGACTTCTGGCCGGAAGATGAGAGCGTCGATGACTTTGTCCGGACGGTCCGTGAACGCCGCCAAGCCTCCGAAATACGGAGCGTCTAATAGTGCTCGTAGTTGATACTGATGTTGTTTCTTATCTCTTCAAGCAAGACACACGCGGCGATCTTTACAAGCCCCACTGCAAGGACATCTGCTTCTTATTTCACCTATGACCCGCGCAGAGCTTGAGGCTTGGGCTCTCGAACGGAACTGGGGCCAGGCCAGACGTGAGGCGATGCGGGTCCATCTAAAACAATTCATGCTCGTGCCTTTCCACGAGGAATTATGCGTGAAATGGGCGGAGGCAACAGACAGTGCTCGGAGACGCGGGCGCTCGATCAACAGCTCGGACGCATGGGTAGCAGCAGTCGCAGTGCATTATGACGTGCCGCTAGTTACTCACAACAAATCTGACTACCTTGGAGTTGCGAACCTCAAACTCGTTTGACATGCGTCTGGGATCTAATCCCGATTGGTTCTTGAGAGGTCTACCGTAGAAGGTATGAGAGAAATCTTCGGACCCGATGGCTTAATCGCCAAGGCTCATCCAGAGTATGAGCATCGTCCCGGCCAAATTGATATGGCGCGGGCGGTGATGCGTGCGTTTGAAGATCACCGGCATTTGATTGTCGAGGCCGGCACCGGAACGGGAAAAACGCTAGCTTACCTTGTTCCTGCAGTTGCGGCGGCGATCGGAGGTCGCGGGCGCGTCATCATCTCCACCGGAACCAAGAATCTCCAGGAACAGTTGATGGAGAAAGACATTCCGTTTCTCCAAAGCGTGCTGCCGAAGAGTTTCAAGGCGGCCTCGATGAAGGGTCGAAACAACTACTTGTGCCTGAATAGACTGGGGCGCGCCGAGAGTTCGCCTGTCCTCGAAGGACTCGACGAAGTCGATTACTTTGATGAGGTTACGCACTGGGCAAAGGCATCAGAAGTAGGTGACCGCGCGGAGTTGGCAAACCTTCCTGAGTGGCTTTCGTTTTGGCGTCACATTGATGCTCGTTCAGAAACATGCCTTGGGCAAAAATGCGTCGACTTCGATCCTTGCTTCATCACGCGCATGCGCAATCGAGCGCAGGATGCCGACATCGTGGTCGTCAATCACCATTTGTTTTTTGCCGACCTGGCACTACGCAACAGCATGTATGGAAGTGTGCTGCCGGATTATTCAGCCGTGATCCTTGACGAGGCACACCTGATTGAAGACATAGCTTCGGAGTATTTCGGCTCACAAGTTTCCAATTATCAGATTGATGATCTGATTCGCGATGTTAGCGCGGTGCCATTCGAGAACGCCGATGCCGATCGCGAGATAACGAAAACGTCTGCGCGCGTCATGCGGTTCGCGGACAATTTTTGGATGGGATTTCGCGAGGGTCGAGGTGAAGAAGGACGCTTCCCAATTATTCCAGGTAGCTTCGCCCGCAGAGACGAAGATGGCGAAATGCAGTCTACGCCGCTCGGTGACCTGTACGTCGCCCTTGATGGTTCCCTGGCCAGATTGGAGACCACGCTCGACGCGCTCAAGGACAAGCCGCCCGAAGTTGAAAACCTTGTGCGGCGCATTAGACAGATAAAATTCGACCTGCAGTTTATTGTCACCGGACAGGACAAGAAGTTTGTCTATTGGACGGAGCGCCGCGGGCGAGGCTTCTTTTTGCGGGCCTCGCCGATTGATGTCTCCGCCATTCTCGAAGACAAGCTGTTTGAGAAAATCGATACCGTGGTTTTGACCTCCGCAACATTGTCCAGCGCCGGCAACTTTTCGTTCATACGGGAGCGTCTGGGCCTGGATTCGGCCGACGATTTGATCGCGGAATCAACTTTCGACTACCCGAGTCAGGCGCTTTTGTATCTTCCGCCAAAAATGCCCGATCCGCGTTCACGTGAATGGGCCGCAGCCGCGGCTGCCGAAGTCGTGAGCATCGTAAATGCTACGGAGGGCCGCGCCTTTGTGCTGTCGACAAGCCTGGCAGGGATGCAGTCTCTGTATGACCTGGCGATGCCCGAGATTGAATACCCTTGTTTATTGCAGGGCAGTGCGTCTAAGGGGCGGCTGCTCGAGAGGTTCAGGCAAACACCCAATGCCGTTTTGTTTGCCACCTCAAGTTTCTGGCAGGGGGTGGATGTGCGGGGTGAACAACTATCATGTGTGATTATCGATAAGATACCGTTTGCCGTGCCCACCGATCCAATCGTTGCGGCGCGACAACGCTACATCGAGGACGAAGGCGGCTCGAGTTTCTTTGAATACAGTGTGCCCCAGGCAATTATCACTTTGAAACAAGGACTCGGGCGGTTGATTCGTAGCACAACAGATCGGGGCGTGCTGGCGGTCCTTGATCCACGGCTAACGACCAAGAGCTACGGTCGATTATTTCTAAAGAGCCTTCCACCTTGCCGAGTTACGAGACGGATTGAGGATTTAGCCGAGATGTTTGTGCCACGATGGAATGCAGTCAGTGCCAATCCCACAGTGAAGCTTGCCTAACTCCGGACTTGAGGTGGAGTGGTGCGCTTTTGAAAACTAACCTTAGACTTTGGACTTATCTATGGCTGGACAATTTGAAGTAATGATTGAACGAAACTTCTCGAGCGCACACCAGCTGCGTGGTTACAAGGGGAAGTGTGAGAACCTACACGGCCACAATTACAGAATCGAAATCTACGCCCGCGGGCATGAGCTGGATAACATTGGTTTACTGGTAGATTTTGTTGATCTGAAAGCGGCGGCCGATGAGGTGGTCCAATACCTCGATCACCGTAACATCAACGAGCTCGATCCTTTCGTTGAGCTGCAACCTTCCGCTGAAAACCTTGCCAAATACATTCTGGAACGGGTTGCATCAAGGGTTGGTGACGATCGCGTGCAGATTTATAAAGTGCGTTGCTTTGAGACGCCTACAAGCGTGGCGACTTATCGGGTAGATTAAGCAGAAGGCAGAAGGCAGAAAGTAGAGATAAGTGTTGTGGTCTCTCTTGTTTCTGCGTTTTTCTTACTGCTTACTGCTTACTGCTTACTGCTTACTGCTTACTGCCTACTGCCAACTACTTACTGCATTCTGCCTTCTGCCATTTCGTCTCCTAAGCTTCATCTGGCAAAGCCGCGGATGTTTGGGCAAATAGTGGTTTGATTTCCTCCGCCCGCTTTTCTTTTGGAGTGGCCTTCCGCAGGTAGGGCTTCTCGCAGAATCTATAAAACAACCAGGCAAACAATATCGTCGCAGGTGTGGTGATTAGCAGCGTGTTTAGCATCGGAGGCAACCAGTGAATGGTAAATCTCCAGGACTGCATGATTACTAATTCGTGAGTCAGGTAGAGTGAGTAGGAAAACACACCCACCGTTGCGGCAGCGGTCAGGAGCCGCGGTTGCCGCAGCTTGCCCAGTTTGTTTACCCAGAAACGCTCCTTCTGGACCACTCTATTCACGAGACAAAGAACCCCCATCCCCACATGGGATGCATTAACATCCAGGCCAGGTCGTGGAAGAGCGTGTCTTTCGGCGTAAACGGCAATAGCACCGAAATCGCTGAAGCAACCACAATTGCAACCCCGGCCAGCCATATATTCCGACACCAGTTTGGCAGTTTGACTAAACCAAACGCCGCCTCTACTGCAAGTGCGCCAAGCGCCCAGGTAAACCAATGTGATGCAGCCGCTTCTGGAACAGGAATGCCCACGCCGGTTGTTAACCAAAATGCATGGCCGAAGAAGAACCACACCACGCGGGCCAAACCGCAGACTATGAGGGTTGGTGCCCAGCCCCAACGCGTCCGCAGAAACAGCAGGAGAAAATAAGCGAGGTAGAGCTGTTCTTCGACGGCCAGGGTCCAAAAAACGCCGTTAATGCTGTAGCAGGTGTGACGGTCAAGATTGTGAAGCATCAAGAGGTGCATCACCACGTCGTAAACAAAAAAATGAGTGACATCAATCCCCGTTGTCAGCGCTGCCAGGACCAGAAATAAACCCAGGGCAATAATGTATGGCGGATAAAGGCGTCGAATCCGACGTTTCCAGAAAGCACCGAACGGTATCGTTGTTGACTCGCCGGCAGCTCGCGCCCTGGCCCATTGCAAGTGAATGCAAAATCCCGAGATCACGAAGAAAAGAAAAACACCAATGTAGCCCAGGGAGCCAAGGAACACTCCCAGCTTGTGGAATCGTCCTTTGAGAAAAGGATTCTATTACCTAAGCCGACATGAGCGACGCCACATCAATGTTGTATTTCCTAATCTTACTGTACAGGCGAGGGCGATAAATACCGAGTAGGTTGGCTGCTGCCTGCTTGTTGCCCCCCGTGCGTTGGAGGGTTTTTTCGATTACCAATCGCTCGATGTCTTCGAGCGTCATATTGGGAGGCACATCCCAGGCAACTCCGGCCGGCGAGCCTTCCGGTAGCGAGCCATTGTCGAATGGCAAATCAACCGGTTCGATTCGAGTTCCTTTCGCCAGCAAGACTGCTCGTTCGATGACGTTTTGCAACTCACGAACGTTGCCGGGCCAGGTGTGACCGAACAGTCGTTGATATGCTGCCTGTGAAACTCCCGAGATGCCACGGTCGTATTTCTGAGCATACATGTGCAGGAAGTGTTCGGTCAGAAGTTGAATGTCTTCACTTCTGTCGCGCAACGGTGGCACATGTATGGTGATTGTGGATATCCGGTAAAACAGGTCATCGCGCAGCAGGCCATCGCGAATAGCATCGGCTGGCGGGCGATTAGTCGATGAAATAAGCCGAAAATCAACTGCATAAGTTTTTTCGGAGCCAATCTTTCGGTAACTCCGCTCCTGCAGCACGCGCAGGAGTTTTGGCTGAAGCTCGACTGGCATTTCAGCGATTTCATCCAGCATTAGCGAACCGCCGGCGGCGTGTTGCACCAGACCCTCTTTGTCCGCATGTGCTCCAGTGAACGCGCCCTTTGTGTGACCGAAAAGCTCCGACTCAATTAATTCTTTAGGTAGCGCTGCACAGTTGACCTTGATGAATTGCTTTTTGGAGCGCAGCGATTGGTAGTGGATCGCATTAGCAATGAGTTCCTTGCCGGTTCCTGACTCTCCAACAATGAGAACGTTAGCATCGGACTTGGCTACAGACTCTATGGTTTCGTATATCGTCTGCATCACCTTCGCAGAGCCAATGATGTTGAAATACTCGGAGCGGGTTGAAAGCTGCCGGCGCAGATTGGCGTTTTCGGCGACGAGTTCGCGATGTTTCAGCGCGTTTTGCACCCTTAGCTCGAGCTCTTCGAAGTTCAACGGTTTGTCCACGAAATCAAATGCGCCGGCTTTCGTTGCTTCCACCGCCTTGGTGGTTGAACCATGAGCGGTGACAACTATGACTTCCGCGTTCGGGCGCGCGTCCTTGATGTGACGCATGACCTCGAGCCCATCCATATCGGGAAGTTGAAGGTCACAAATTGCCAGGTGATGACCGCCTTGATCGAAAAGTTCAATGGCCTGTCCACCAGTGGCCGCGGTATCGACTGTATAACCTTCTTCCACAAGGTTCAGTCTTAATGAGTCTGCCGTCGATTCATCATCATCAACAACTAAAATTCGTACGTCGCTTCTATCCACTACTTCCTCCTTGCTAGGATCCCTGGTCTGATAATCTTAAAAATCGTCTAAGGGGCTTCAACCTTAAGGCGCTAAGGGGAGGCGCACCCGCAAAGTACCGTTTTGGCGCTCCGCGGATCCCCCGTGTGCTTCAACTACTCTAGCAGCCAAAGACATTCTTATCCCTTCGCTGCCCACGAAGGAATGGAAAGGATCGTGATTTGAGGAATCAAATCCGCGCCATTCAATGACCCCGTCCCTGTGCGATTCAATTGCCTGATCCTTCAAATGAATGTGCAGTTCCACCTCGCGGCCTCGGCTGGCAAGCATCTTGAGGGCCCCTAGCGAAATCGCCCTAAAAGCCTCAGACAGCGCCTCTGAATCAAACTCGCCGACGAGACGCACCGGCTCGTAGTCCACAACTACGACACCTTTCAACGCCCCAGTGGTGGGGGGGCTTGCGTTCAAGCTAGTCGCTATCCCGCTTATCATTTTCTGTAGGTCAATCCCGGTTTGTTTTTTCAGCACGAGTGGCTGTCCAAACTCTATGATCATCGAAAGATCAGCAGCGGTTCTATCTAGTCCGGCTATCAGTTTGTTGACCGTATCCAGTTCATCCGATGGACGCTCGGTCTTCTCCAGTCTTTTGCGAAGAAACGTGGCATAGAGTTTGAGACCATTTATCTGGTTTTTGAGATCGTGAACGATCTGTACCGAGGCTCTTCCAAGCGCTTGCAACGACTGGGTATCCTGGGATTCTGACAATAATGGCTTCATTTAGATTCTGGAGTACCCGGTCCTAACTTCCTCAGCTGGTTTTGGGGGAGGGGAAAGCAGCCAGCGTAGTGTATCGAAAAGCCCAGGCACCGAGCCTTCGATATGTCGTGTTTCGGTGCGCGATCTTAGCAAAAAAAGCTTGCGTATTCTAGTGATACAGCCTTTCCGCCTAGTGGGAGGACTAAAATAACTTGAAATCAGCTACAGACTCTTCCCGAGACATGGCATCTGCTTCTACGGGGCCCGGTAACGAAGTAGAGACGGTCTTGCTGGTTGAGGACACCGAAGACAACCGGCAGATGATGAGAAAGCTGCTCGAGCTAAGCGGCTATCGGGTGGTGGAAGCGATCAACGGGGAAGAAGCTGTCAAGGTCGCAGCGGAGGAGCGTCCCGCAATAATCTTGATGGATCTTAGTCTGCCTTTGATTGACGGGTTGGCTGCCACTCGGCGTATTCGTAGTCTGCCTGGGCTGGACGCAGTGCCAATCGTTGCAGTTTCCGCGCATGATACGGCTGATTTCCATGCTGAAGCGCTGGCAGCGGGTTGCAATGCCTACATCACGAAACCGATCGATTACCCAGAGCTTGAGGAAATCGTCTGCCGCTTGTTATCAACCGGTCATTTATTGGATTGACCTAAATTGTTTGGATTGACGGAAACTTTTCCCCGCTCTTCTTGTCTAAGGCTGTGCAGCTTGCGTTAACTCGATTGCAAAATTGGTTTCTCCGGGAATAGAATCTGGTCCATTCAATTAATGTCGATATCACCGAAACAGGTATCCGAGCCAACCGACTCGAGCCGTAAAATAATAATTATTGTCGCGGTCCTGGCGGCGATAGTCCTTGCCGCACTCTTTTATTTCTTAATGAGGGCTAGCAGTGGACCACCGGCGGCCGATCCAACCCTGCAAGGCGCCATCCGTGCCGGCTCACCGGAGTGGAACGAATATGCTCCCAAGATTGTCCTTGATGCGCCTGAGGCCACAGAGGCTAAACGAGCCCTGGGTGACATCGTGATGAATCTTCAGACGACGGTGCGTAACTTCACCGGCCGGACGCTCAATGGACTGGAAGTAAAGGGATCTGTGGTGAACCATCAGGGGCAGCCGGTAAGGGAGAGGACGATTGTCGCGATCCCCACTCCACTACACCCGGAACTCGAACCTAATCGCACGATGTTTGTTCAGATCAGGCTTGAAGGAATGACTGACGCCGACGACCGCTCCAATATCAAGATGGAAGTGACCGGGTTCAAGTTCAAGTAATACGAGAGAGACAGTGGAGATCTCGGGTTACGGGTTGGTTGTTCTACCTATCATTCATGAACAGTTGTTCGAGGGACTGCCGTACTGGCTGCACTGAGACAAGTTTCCCCCCAGCTTTTCTTAGAGCGGCGATTACCGAGTCAACATCTCTTTCCTCATTTACTTCAATCCTTAGACCAGCCGGTGTCACATTTATTTGAAACGTATTGTTGAGTGGGAGGTGTTGTTGTAAGGCTTCTGCTTCCGTCGCTGTGACAATGATCTCGAGAAGATCCTGGCCGACAACCTGCTTCCGCAACTCTTCCAGGTAACCCACATGGGCCAGCCGGCCATCCTTTAGAATTGCCACCCGGTCACAGAGCACCTCGATGTCGTAAAGGATATGAGAGCACATGAAGACGGTCTTACCGTCGTGGCGCAACCCCGCCACCAGATCTCGAACTTCACGGCGTCCGATTGGATCCAGTCCACTCATCGGCTCATCGAGAAACACTACTTCGGGATCATTAATTAGGGCCTGGGCCAATCCCACTCGCTGCAGCATTCCTTTAGAAAACTTCCTGAGTTGCGTGTTCCATTTGCTTTCGTCGAGTCTCACGCGTGATAAGAGTTCTCTTGCGCGAGTGTTTCGCTCAGCCTTGGAGAATCCGAAGATTTGGCCACAAAAATTCAGGAACTCCAGAGCGCTTAGATAGTCATAGAAATAAGGGTTTTCGGGCAAGTAGCCGATTCGACTGTGCATCGAGACATCCGATATGTCGTGACCCAGAATCCGGGCGCTGCCAGCGCTCGGGAAAATCAAAGTCATCAACAGCTTTAACGTCGTTGTCTTGCCGGCGCCGTTGGCTCCCAGGAAACCAAATATCTCACCCTGGTTTACAGTCAGAGTGAGGTGATCCAAGGCGCGGACTTTACGTTTACGCCAGAATCCTACTTCGTAGTCCTTCGTAAGATTGTTAATCTCAACTACGTTGGTCACGCTCATCGCTCACTTAACAGGAACTTCCGATCTCCAATCAACTTTAACGTCACATTCGTCCTTCACCAGAAGGTAGGCGGTGCCTGCAGGGTCAAGCGGAGCCCCGGAAGCATCGACTTTCACTCTTAAAGCACGTAGCACGTTTTCCAATTCTCGCCACTTCGAAGGACAGCGTCCCATCTTGAGCTTATAGGTCTCCATTAGCCGGAGGAGTGCGTCCCGCTCGTCCATCGCGTCCACTTGTAACAACCGGCGGCGCGCCATTTCTTTTACCTGTTCGTCACCTGCTTCTTCGTACATACGCCGGTAAATCTCGCGAGCGGTGTCCCGGCTTCCCCCTTCGCTGGCCATGCGTCCTTTCATCGCTTCCATCCATGCGGGTACACCAGGAAGTTTAGCGCCAGTCGCATAAGCTTCACTAGCGGCTTTAAAATCTTTCTGTTGCCAATAGATGTAGCCAAGGTGCTGATAGAGGCGCCACGAATCAGGATTGGATGCGATGCCTTTTTTGGTGATGCGAATGGCCTCGTCAACATCGATCGTGGGCAAGACTACGGCGGCGTATTGATAGGGCTCCATAAACTGCGGATCCAGCGACGTAGCTGCGTCAAGAAGCGGGGCCAGCAGCTTGAGGTTGAGGGGTGTTAGGCTATCGATTTGAATCTTTTCAGAAAGGCCGAGAATCTTGCGACCAACATACTGGAGTGATCGCATCCAATACCAGTCTGCGACCAAACCGTTGAAGCCCAGCGCTAGCCGATCGACAAGTGCCGCGTTCACGTAAAGCCGGTCTTCCTCCACAGGCGAATCGGCAGGCGGTCGGTGAGCGTCTATCCACATCGAAAGACCTACTATTCCAACTAGGCCAATGATGACGGTCAGCAGCAACCCAATTTCATTCTTAGTTAGTTTCCGCTCTTTCATTTGAAGTTACGTCGCCTGAAGATGAGTGTGGCAGCCGCGAGAATGACGACGATATACATCACAGAATAGATAGTAGCCGTTAGAACATAACCCGGAGGCGGAAGCTTTCCATGTGCGGCCGGTGTTATGTAGCTAAGGTTCGCCAGGTTGGGTAACAGATAGTAGAGGCTTCGAAAGAGCCACCGAGCTGCTGTGCTCCCCATCGTAGTGGCCAGTCCTTTTAGATCGGCGCTGAAATGCCCGATAATGAAGACAAAGAAAGTCAGCAGGGCCGACAGCGCGGGTGAAGAGAACGATGAGAACAGCAGTGCCACACCCGTTAAGATCATCAGCTCGACATAGATCAGTAGAACCGCGGGCCAAATGCTTATTGCCAGTGGGTCGAAGCCGCGACTGACATAAATAAGCGCGAGCGAGACGCCGGCGCCCATCACCAGCACGTTGACCAGCAGGGTCAGGCAAAGACCAAGATACTTGCCAATGATAAACTCTCCGCGCCCAATTGGTTTAGAAAAGATTGCGTAAATCGTACGACGTTCAATCTCTTTATAGACCAGCCCTACGCCCACAAAGATTGAAATAAAGACTCCGAAAAGAAGCATGGCGCTCAGACCAAGATCGACGATGATCTTTCGTTCCTGGCCTCCGGATAAGTCGCCGATAAAAATGGCTGCAGCCGTAAGCAGAAGTACAAAAAGAACCAGGTTATAAAGAACGCGATCTCTTACTGCTTCGCGAAAAGCATTGAGCGCGATGGCGCCGATCCGACCAATCATATCAGTGGAATATACACGCGAGTAGAATCCGTGTCAGCAGCCAAACGTAGAAAGGCAGGAAAGAAGTTCGTCTTACTTTCCTGCTCCGGTAACTAAACAAATCGAGGTCAATGACTAATTGTTCGTCGGTGGCCAGGTTACGGCGTTGGTTGCTTCCGCGTGATTTGCGGCTGCAGTGTCGGTAGCCTTCCCGCGTAATACACCGTCTTCAGCAACTGTGAAACTACGAGTTCCTGTCCTGCCCGCAAATGTAAGATTGCTTGGTGCTGCCGTCGCAAAATATGTGGGGGGTGGGCCGACGGTCAGGTGAGTAGCGAGGCAAACGAAGCTGTATCCACTTTTGGAGCCGGAGCCGAGTTGTGGATCTATAAGGTTCTCAGTTCGCAATTGCGCGATAGTGCCATATTGGCCGGAACCTGCTGTAGCAAGATAAGTCGCCTCGGCGCTATGAATGGTGCGAAGGGAAGCTCCGGCTGAGCCTTCGTTGGCGGCACGTTTCGAAGCCAAAAGATTGGGGATCGCAATAGCCGCCACGATGCCAATAACAGCGACAACGATTAAGAGCTCGATGAGAGAAAACCCGTGATGTTGTGTCCGTGCGGCCATTGATAGACCTCACTTTCCTATGATGTGACGTTGAGACTGCGGAAGCACCCTAATTCTGAAGGCTCTCTTGTGATCCGCTAAAGAAATGCGGGGCCAAGAACTCGCCTTGGCCCCGCAGAGTAAATTTGCATCCCGCAATTGGTTAGTTACCCAGAGCGGCCATTGCATCTACAGCAGCTCTGTCAGCAACCGCATCCGCAACCACTCCGCGGAGAACACCGTCTTCGGTGATCCCGAAACTTCTATTACCCGTACGGGTGGCGGGCTGAACGTTGGCTGGCCATGCTGAGGCCCAGAACGTGGCCGGCGGGCCAACAGCCAGTCCGGCAACGGGGACTGCAAAGTTATAACCACTCTTCGTGCCGAGGCCGAGTTGACCGTCAACCAGGCGCTGGGTTGCAAGAGACTGTCCAGCAGCAGGCTCATCGGCGGTCCTCAGCGTTCCGAAACCGCCATTACCTATCGTGGCCTGGTAAACAGCTTCGGCACTGTGGATCGTGCGAATTGACGACTGCGCCGAGCCTTCGTTAGCGGCGCGGCGGGAAGCGAGAAGGTTAGGGATAGCGATGGCGGCGATAATACCGATAATCGCAACGACTATGAGGAGTTCAATTAGTGAGAAGCCCTCTTGGCGATTGGTTTTCATTTTCATTCGTGCTCCTTGGAGAAAATTCGTTATTTTGTTTCTCGCGCCAACGGCCTTCGTCTTAACGATGTAGTGCCGCGCAGAGCGCGAAGTGTCTGGCTTGCTGATTACAACGCGCGTGCCACGTTTGAGAAATGTAGAATCTGAAGAAATGAAGGCTTTTTTGGGAATTGACCTTTGAGATCAGGAACAGATCTGCGGGAGTGACAAAATTCGTCAGAAGCCGATGACGGTTTCCGTCAAAGAGAGTTAGCGTCGCATGGGATTAGCTTTCGCCGGCAGTCGCGGCAATCTCGGGTTCGTCGTGGTCGCGACGACGAGGTGATGGATCGCTGGCGCGCCGCCTGGGAACTGAATCCGAAGTGCGCCGGTCATCTCGCATCTGAGCAGTGAGTCCGCGGATGCCGTGTTTATCAAGCAGGTGCCTTAGGGATCGCACTGAGAGGGCGAGTAGTTGGGCCGCGTTCGTTTGGTTACCGTTTGTCCGTCGCAACGCCTCGAGAATATAAGTTTTTTCGAGCTGGTCCATGTGAGCTGTAAGATTCACGCCCTCTTCCGGAAACTCAAAATTGTCAGCGATTCTATAGGGGTTATAGTTAGTGATTTTTTCAGGCAAACGCTCGGGTTGAATTTCCTTCGTTGTTTCCAAAGCCACCGCACGTTCGATGGTGTGTTCAAGCTCCCGAACATTTCCAGGCCAGATGTAGTTCTCGAGCAAGCGCATGGCAGTTTCACTGATCGTTAAGGGCCGACCACTACTGGCGCAAAACTTTTCGATGAAGTGACTAGCCAGTTCTGGAATGTCGTCGGTTCGTTCGCGCAATGCCGGAAGCTCGATTGGTATTACTGAGATTCGATAATACAGGTCTTCGCGAAAAGTCCCTTCCTTAACCATACTTCCCAGATCTCGATTGGTCGCTGCAATGACGCGCGTATCCACTGTGGTCTCTTCAGTTGCGCCCACCGGTCGCAGTTTTCGTTCCTGAAGCACACGCAGTAATTTTACCTGCATGGCTGGAGACATTTCGCCAATCTCATCCAGGAAAATCGTGCCAGTATTGGCAGCTTCAAAAAGACCCTTGCGATTGGTGTTAGCGCCGGTAAAAGAACCTTTGACGTAACCAAATAGTTCCGATTCAAGTAATGTTTCTGTAAAAGCGCCACAGTTGATGGAAACGAAGGGTTTCACAGCGCGCGGTCCTAAATCATGTATCGCCCGAGCAACCAACTCCTTCCCGGTTCCAGATTCTCCTGTTACCAACACTGTGGACTGCACCTGAGCTACCGTCTCAATCATTTGGTAGAGAGCTTGCATCTTCGCTGATTTGCCGATGATGTTGTTGAGTTTGCCGCGCGTACGCTGCCCCTGGATCAAAACTTTGTTTTCTTCCAGGAGCGCGTCCTTTTCTTTAACCAGCGAGATCTTTTCCAGTGCGCGTGTGACGGTCTCCTTCAACAAATCGTTGTCGAACGGTTTTTGAACGAAATCATAAGCGCCAAGCATGAAAGCTTCCCGGGCGGTATCCACGTTGGCGAAAGCCGTCATGAGGACTACTTCCACGGTAGGGAATAGTTCTCGCGCAGATCTGAGCAGTTCGATACCATTCATATCAGGCATTCGTACGTCAGATACGATCAGATCGGCGGGCTCAACACGCAGCTCTTCCAGCGCTTGGCGACCGTTCTGAGCGGATCGGACATTGTGGCCTGCGCGCTGGAAGAGATGGGTCAGGAACTGACGCATCCCCAGTTCATCATCAACGATAAGAAGATTAGCCATGCTTTGACTTACTTAAGGTCAGAAGTTTCGATCCTAAATACTTAGGGTCTGCAATAGTCCCCCCCTAAGGGACCAGGAGTGCTGTAACCGGTCCTTCAGTTCCGACTTCACCTGGGAGTTCTATCGTTATTGTTGTTCCTCGGCCCTCGCGGCTGCGCACATTGATTGTACCACCATGATCTCGAATGATTTGATAGACAATTGAAAGGCCAAGCCCCGTGCCACCAGTTGTGGACGAAAAAGGCTCAAAGAGATGTTCCACTTGCTCGGCGGTCATACCCCGACCACTATCTGAAAAAGCAATCTGCAAACGGTTGTTTGAATTCGTTTGTACTTCGGCACGCAGTGTTCCACCAACGGGCATGGCCTGCAGCGCATTTCTCGCAAGGTTCCAGAAGACCTGTTGTAGTTGTTCCGAATCCGCATTTACCAGCGCCGGCCGGAGAGCCACAACCTCTTCTATTACATGTTTTTCGCTTATTTCTGCGCTGTGCCGGAGCAGAGTAAACGTCTGCTTCAATAATTCGCCCACGTCTATTTTTGATTGCACGATGGAACGCGGACGCGCATAACTCAAGAAATCACTGATGATTCGATTGAGACGATCTGATTCACGAAGGATGATTTCCATTAGTTCCGTCTGAGAAGAGGCGTCGGCCATATCCGCACGAAGCATTTGAATTGACCCGCGCATTGCGGCTAATGGGTTGCGAATCTCGTGCGCAATTGACGCCGCCATTCGGCCGATCGCGGCTAGTCGGTCCTGACGACGTGATGTCTCCTCAAGAGCGCGAATTTGCGTCAGATCCTGGAATGTTATTACTGTGCCAGTAGTATCACCCGTTTCAGAAGAAAGAGGCGAGATACTGAACCCAAGACGAAGTCGAAGACCATCTGCTGTAAGGCAGTCGGCTTCGAAGCGCGGGCTGGGATTCCCGATGCCTGCTGGACCCAGTGACTCTTCAATGATGCTTTCGATCTCGCCAAAGAAGATAGACGCGCCCTGGCCACGCACATCTTCCTCCTTGTAGCCGGTAATCTCCTCGGCCGCCGCATTGATAGTGTAGATGCGGCCACGAAGGTCCGTCGTAACGACCCCTGAGCGGATCGATTCCACTATCCTTTCGTGAAGGGCCCTCAAATTTGCTAGAGACTGCGTGGCCTCAATCAAGCGGACGTCTGAGCGCGACTGACGTTCAGCCAATCGCGCCGACAGAAGGCCGACAATAAGAAACGCAATGTCAAACAGTCCGATCGATTGAAATGTTTGAGAACGACTGCCCTCGAATAGTTCGTGGCTTTGAGGTGCAGACCCGGTTAGAACAGCTAGTGCACTGGCGGTAAAAGCGACTGCGCAGCCAACGGAGGTGACTATTGCATCCCGGGGACCGAGAAAGAGACTTGAGGCAGCGATGATGACGATGTAGAGAGCGACGTATGGGGAGTGAATGACATCAGTGTCCCATACGAGCCAGGTAACTAGGACAATGTCCACGACGAACTGCAAGCGTGCCTGAAATAGAAGGGTCCTGGAGAACCGATGGGCAAGTGCATAAAGACCTGTGAGGCCACATACAAACAGAAGCGCCGGGAGAGTTTTCGCCCAAATCTGCTTGCCGTTACCGTGGATCCACGCGTGAACTGCGAACAGGACCAGTGAAGCCCCAAGGCGGCCAAGGATTAGCCACCAAAGTTTTTGACTCAATGAGTGTCTCCGGGTTGGGTTTTCAGGGGCCATCCTGATAAAAGCCTATCATAGAGCGCGATGCTGAAGGGATGCCGCTTAGGTTGTTAGCTTTCGGCACAGGATGCCCACAACCGGATGTTTAGCGTTTAGTTTCTCTGGTTAGTGGCTCGAGGTGCTCTCGGGAAAGGCGGAAGACCGTCCAGCCTTGAACGGGGTCAGCGGCGAGATTCTTGTAGAAACGAATCGCAGTTTCGTTCCAATTCAACACTGCCCACTCCATACGACCACAGCCACGCTCGATCGCTTTCTGCGCGAGATAACCAAATAATTGTCGCCCCGCGCCGGAGCCGCGCCACGGGGGCTGAACGAATATGTCCTCGAGATAAAGGCCGGGTAGCCCGCTGAAGCTTGAGTAATTGAAGTAATATAACGCGAATGCTATGGCTTCCTGATCTTGGTAAGCAATCACAGCTTCTGCATATGGGTGGGGGCCGAAAAGCGCGACCCGTAGTCGCTCTTCATTAGCTGTAACGCTATCTGAGAGTCGCTCGTATTTTGCTAGTTCGTGAATGAAAGTCAAAATGAGTGGCACATCTTTCTCACTTGCCTGTTCAATGCACAGCGTTGCGTCTCGATCCATCAGTCCAACCTCCCAATTGAAACTAGGATAGAAGCGTCACGTGCTACGGCAAAGCCGTGACGATGTCAGCAGGCGAAAGTGTTGAGGTAGTGAAAGTGTCAAGGTGGCGCCGTTTACGTTTAAGGGGATATGAAAAACGAAGGGCCCGTTGTCACGGGCCCTGACTTGAATTTGCAAATTTCGAGGACGCTAAGGTTGCGTTATTTTCCTTCGGAGAGTTTTCCGATCAGAGTGAACAGAGGAAGATACATCGCAATAACAATCGAGCCAATGGTCACACCCAAGAAGCCAATCAGAATTGGTTCAATCATCGTTAGCAGGTTTGCGATTGCAGAGTCCACTTCCTGCTCGTAGAAATCAGCAATCTTGCCGAGCATTGCATCGAGCGCGCCCGTCTGCTCACCGATGCCGATCATTTGAGCCACCATATGCGGAAAGACGTCTGTGGCTTTCAAGGGATCGACAAAGTTCTCTCCGCGTTCGACACCAGCGCGAACAGTTGTGATCGCCTCTTCGATAATCACATTACCGGCGGTACGGGCGGTGATATCAAGCGACTGTAAGATTGGCACGCCCGACGAGAGGAGCGTCGAAAGAGTGCGTGCAAATCTTGCTACGGCAACTTTACGAAGGATTTGACCTATAACAGGAACCTTCAGCATAAGCCGGTCTATAACTCTTCGGCCGCCAGGTGTTTTGTAGTAGAACCGGATTCCGACTACTGACGCGATGATGGCGGCCAGAATGACCAGTCCGCCCCAACCTGCGAGAAAATCGCTGATCCCAACAACGATTCGGGTGGGCAACGGAAGCGCTTCGCCTGGGCCAAGCAGGCCCAGGAATATCTGTTGGAACTGCGGGATTACGACTACCATGATTACCGCCACCGCGGCAATCGCCATCACGATAACAGCCGCAGGATAGATCAGGGCCGAGATCACGTCCCGTTTCAGTTTCACAAGCTTTTCTATGAAGGTTGAAAGCCGTTGAAGAATAAGGTCCAAAATACCGCCTGTCTCCCCGGCTTCTACCATATTTGCGTAAAGCTGATCGAATACGCGCGGATGTCGCGCCATCGCCGCCGCTAGCGTTGAACCTTCCTCGACGTCCTGGCGCACTTGCATGAGGATCTGTTGAAAATATTTGTTGTCCTGCTGCTGAGCCAGAATTTCCAAGCACTGGACCAGTGGTAAACCGGCGTCAATCATTACTGAGAACTGGCGCGTAAATATCGAAAGATCTTTGGATTTGACTTTTTTTCTGCCGCCGATTTTCGGAATTCCGATCTCTCGACCTTTTTCCTTGACGGAAGTGAGTGTGACCTGTTCGCGTCGGAGAATCTGACGCAGAGAGTCGCGGTTATCAGCAACGCGCTCGCCGACGACAATTTCGTTAAGTCTGTTGCGACCTTTAAATACGTATGTAGGCATAGTTAATGCTCCGGAGTGTGTTAGCCGTTCACCGAGGGTCGAGTTCCGATGGGTCGTCCCTGAGCGTACGGACTTGGGTGTTTGACGCTATTGCCAGTGTTGAGACCCGCTCCGCGCTCGATCAACTCTTTCAATTCATCTACATTTGAAGATCGCTGCAAAGCTGTATCCAGAGAGATCTGGCGTTTGTGATACAAGGTCGCTAGTGCTTGATTGAACGTCTGCATCCCATACTTGTCCTGACCCGTTTGCATCATGGAATAGATTTGGTGGACTTTATCTTCCCGGATTAGGTTTCTTATAGCTGTGTTCGGAACGAGTATCTCGAGAGCCATAGCGCGTCCGCTTTTTTCCGCGCGAGGTAAAAGCGCCTGACACAAGATTCCCTCAAGCACCAGCGAGAGTTGGGCTCGAATTTGTGATTGCTGATCGGAAGGAAAGACGTCAATGATTCTATTGATTGTGGATGCGGCAGAATTGGTATGAAGTGTTGCTAAAGTTAGGTGCCCTGTTTCAGCGATGCGCAACGCCGACTCTATAGTCTCCAAGTCGCGCATTTCGCCGACGAGAACGACATCGGGGTCCTGGCGCAGAGCTGTTCGCAGAGCTTGTGAGAATCCGTGCGTATCAGCATTCACCTCTCGTTGGTTTACGAGACAGCCTTTGTGATTGTGCAGGAATTCGATGGGATCCTCGATCGTAAGGATATGTTCGTGGCGATCGCGATTGATCTTGTCCACCATGGCTGCCAGCGTCGTAGATTTACCGGAGCCGGTTGGTCCCGTCACGAGAATCAAGCCGCGTGGTTTATCGCAGAGCTGTTGGACAACGCCAGGAAGACCTAGTTCTTCGAAGGGTTTGATCTCGTATGGTATTGCTCGGAAAACGGCACCGACTGCGCCGCGTTGATTGAAAAGGTTGGCCCGAAAGCGAGAAAGGCCTTTGACGCCGAATGAAAAATCCAGTTCGAGATTCTCCTCGAAGCGATGTTTTTGTGCATCAGTGAGCACTGAGTAGGCCAACTGCTTTGTGTCGGCAGCAGTCATTTGACGATAGCCTTCAAGCGGCCGGAGATGACCGTCGACCCGAACTTGCGGTGCGGTGCCGGTCGTAATGTGTAGATCTGAGCCGCCTAGCTCAGAAAGCCGCCGCAAAAGTTCGGAGAGTGAAATTTGCGGGGTTGTGTCGGTTAGTGGCATTGCGGCGATACTCCTGGGTGATTTAATGGCTCTCTCGTTGGGTTTATGGGGCCGGGTAGATGAGACTCGCGGTAATCGGTTATCGTTTTGGTACTTGCCCTTCTGTCTTCTTCGCGCGAAGTGAACTCAAGAACTTTTCACCCTCTCCGGATAATCGATCGGAGAATTGCAAAGGAGTATTGAGGGTTAAACTATAAATTTTTCCCTCGACCTCAGCGAAGTAAAACTGCCATGATTTTTCCGTTGACCTGCCGTCGCCTGGGGTCTGAGCAATTACCACGAACACACGCGCGCCATTAACGTGACGTTCGTAGTCGTTTATGACCCAACCTCCAGAGTTAATCATCTTGTCGATCACGATACGGCGCAAATCGGAAAAGGCAACACCGGCGAGCAAGCGGGTCTGTTCACGGTGAGTAAGGTATCCCGGTGTTGGTCGACTTCGCGCGACAACTGAAATGGTGGCTTGGCTGGGTGCACCAGCATTGGTCTCTGTTCGAAATCTCAGTTCGCCATTGTTGGCAACAGTAGGATTGTTCCATCCAGCAGGCAATGCAGGAAGCACTCCTTTTATCACCTCTTGCCTTGTTGTGTTTGAGAGAACTGGTCCAAGCTGGGCCTTGCGGTGTGCAAGGGCAGAGGCAGCAGCAGCATTTCGCATTCTCATGCGTGCGCGGTAGCGTCGCCACCAGGCGCGTGAATGACGCCTCAGGCGCCGCTGTTTTTGAGATGCCGAACTCTGGCGAAGTCCATGTGCTGCAGAGTTGACGAAGGGAAGCAATACCACCACTGAGATCAACATTAAGAGTGACAATGTAACTTTTCGCAACATAGTTTTCCTTCTTTCAGTTAGGCCACCGTCTCGCGGACCACTTCCTCGAGGGTAGTCAATCCCGCGCGAATCTTGTATAGACCGGACTCGCGCAATGTAATCATGCCATCTTCGATCGCCTTCTTCCTCAACTCCAGAGCCGAGGCGCCAATCAAGATTAGCTCTCGAATTTCGTCGTTGACTTCCATGACTTCGTAGAGACCAATTCGTCCCTTGTATCCAGTATTGTTACAAGTGGAACAACCCTTCCCTTTAAAGGTCTTGAGTGTTTTTGCTTCGTCAGCCGAAAATCCCACTTCCATCAGGGCTTCAGGGGGTGTTTGGTGCTCGCGCCGACAATCCTTGCAAACGCGACGAATTAGTCGCTGAGCCTGGATTAGGTTAACGCTCGTGGCCACCAGGAACGGCTCAATGCCCATATTCATCAGTCTGGAGATCGTAGAGGGAGCATCATTTGTATGGAGGGTGGAGAGAACCAGGTGTCCTGTTAGGGCAGCTTTGATCGCTATCTCAGCGGTTTCAAAATCGCGTATTTCACCGACCAGGATGATGTTGGGATCCTGGCGGAGGAAAGAGCGCAATGCCGCAGCAAAATTCAACCCGATTTGCTCTTTCATCTGGACTTGGTTGATACCCATCAAATTGAACTCAACCGGGTCTTCGGCGGTCATGATGTTGGTCTGCACAGTATTGAGAGACTGGAGCGCCGAATAGAGAGTGTTGGTTTTTCCACTTCCGGTCGGCCCCGTAACCAAAACCATGCCATACGGCTTCGAGATGTTTCGCTGAAATTTGACCAACGACTCGGGTTCAAAGCCCAGCTTTGTCATGTCGAGCATTAAGTTTTCTTTATCCAGCAGTCGCAGAACCACCTTCTCACCAAATAAAGTGGGAAGGGTCGAGACGCGAAAGTCCAGCTCACGGGATCGCGCATCCACTTTGACTTTTACTTTGATTCGGCCGTCTTGAGGCAGCCGTTTCTCTGAGATGTCAAGTTTTGACATGATTTTTACACGAGAGATTAAAGCATCGCGCATCTTGAGCGGCGGGCGCATCACGTCGTAAAGCACACCGTCTATGCGGAAGCGTATGCGAAGCTCTTTCTCGTATGGTTCGATATGGATGTCAGAGGCACCACGGCGAAGAGCGTCTACGAGAAGCACGTTCACAAGTCTGACAACAGGTGCATCTTCGCTTATCCGCGATAGTGTGGTGAGGTCAATTTCTTCGTTATCATCCAGTACTTCGACGTCCTCGGTGCGGTCGGTGTCGAAGTCGAGCGTGTCCAGGGAGACGAGGTCGGCATGTGTGATTCCACCGCCGTTGGAGTTCTTGGCGGCAGCTCCTTCGAAAGCTGCATCGTCCATAGCGATTGAGGCGAGTTCAATCTCTCTGGACGTTCCATAGTATTTGGCAATGGCTTGTTGAATGCTTGCCTCGGCGACGACGACAGGTTCAACGTTCAAACCCGTCATGAATTTTATGTCGTCCATAGCAAAAACATTGGTGGGGTCGACCATCGCCAAGGTTAGGCTGGCGCCTACCCGTGAGAGAGGAAGAACAGAGTATTTCTGTGCAACTTCTTGAGGGATGAGTTGGAGGACGTGTTCATCAATCTGAAAGAGATCCAGATTAACTGAGGGAATACCGTATTGCCGGGAGAGAACGGCGGTAATCATGTCGTCCGAAACAAGCCCGAGCTTTACGAGATTGTAGCCCAAACGACCGCCGTGTTCGCGCTGGTAGTCAAGCGCCTCACGCAGGTGTTGCGGGCTGATGAGATTCTCCCGAACGAGAATTTCGCCTAGTTTTGCGGACATTTATACCCCGGTTTTGATAGAGCCAAGAGATGATTCACGACGAGATGGGCCAGCTATGCCGCGAGAAGAGCCTTTTGCATGCTGGGATTTTGAAGTAGTAAACGGTGTGGACAACACCGTTGGGCAAGCATAGTACAGTTTGATCAACAGGCATGTCAAGGCCAAATTCGCCCGTTGGGTAAGCACATAAAGCGCAGAAATTGGAGGGTTTTAGAGAGAAAAGAGCCGCCTGGGCTTCCCCAAGGCGGCCTTGTTTTTGTTTGCGAAATCTAAGAACTAGGGGCGCCGTCTTCGGGCTGGAGCTGGCGCGGGTTTAACGTTCTCTTGTTCCTTCAAAGTGTCCAAAATAGCCTTCGCGTCTGCCTTAAAGGCATTCGTATCAGGGGCTTTTTCTACGAATTTTGCCAGAAAGTTGGCGGCCTCCTGATACTTAGCCTTGTCGCTGTTTAGCGCCCCAATGTTGAATAGAGCTTGTCCGGACCTAAGCAAGGCGTCTAAGTCATCAGGGTTGGACTCGAGGATCTTTTGGTATTGAGCTAGAGCCCTATCGAAGGCGTTAGCATCAAAAAGCATCTGCGCTAAATCGTGTTCGGCTTTCACTTTCTTGGTGGGATCACTCTCGGCCGCAATGTATTCCTGGAATGCAGTGACGCCGGCATCAACCTTCTCTTGGTCGACCTTGGTAACGAAGAATCGGGAAGCCTCCGCTCTCACGAGAAGCGCGAAATACAAGTTAGTCTTGCTGTTACTGGCTGCAGTTGGATCAGTCGTATTCGTCGTATTCGCCTTTAACATTTCGACCGCTCTGTTGCTTGCTTCATATGCTTGTCGCCAATCTTTTTTAGCGGCTTCGATTCCAGCCGCCTTGGCTGACTCGTCCTTGGATTGGATCGCGGCATTGAATGCAGCCACGGCACGCGAGTTAAGAGCAGTGGCCTTGTTTGTCAATAACGAAGGCGCGCCGGGATGTTCAGGATCAGCTCTTAGACCCTCGGTAAACTGATTAATTGCCTCATCGTAGTTCTTGGCCTTAATGGCCTCGTTTCCCGCCTTGAACGTGCGTTGGACAATGGTGTTGGATTCTTCTACTTTCTTGTTACTGGCCAAAATCGCAGCATTCTGCTTTTCCAGTTCTTCGCGCTTCGCTTTATCTGCCGCGCTCTCCTTCACGTCACCAGATCCCGAAGCAGCTGGACCTTTGTTCTGCGCGTTAGCAGTTTTCACTTCTTCGGGAGTTAGGCGTCTTCCATCACCCGGCGATAGCTCGAGTTCGTAATCGACCTCTCTACCTACTTTCACGCCCGGAATCCACGTAGGGGATGCTCCCTCTTTACTTGCAGCGACGACGTAGGTTCCGACAAATGGTAAACCGGCGAAAACAAACGCACCATTTTTATCGGTCTTGGTCTCGTATTTCGCGGATATGTCAGTTCTATAAACGTCAATAACTGCCCCTGCAGCCGGAACCTTGGTGCCATCTGCTTGCTTCATTACAACGTGCCCGCGAAGTGCGCCAGTCTGGGCAGAAACAAAAATGGACGCCGAGAAGATAACGGCGACGGAAGCGACTACGGAAAAAAAGTATCGGCGAAACATCCTAAAATTCCTCCAGATCTGCGTACCGGTGATTTGAGTTTCAGGAGAGGCCATATGATGCACTAACACTCTTCCTGGTTGTAAAATCGGGGGTTTGGAAACAGCCTAACGTTAATAAGCAAACCTCTTGCTGTCAAGCAGATATGGAATTGGGTCGGTCACCCCAGCAGCTCGAAAGGCCCTAAGCCGAAGAGCGCAGGAATCGCATTCTCCGCACGCCTGTTCAGAGTCTTTGTAACATGACCAGGTAAGTTCCAATGGAGCCCCGAGTTTTTGACCAAGTTTTACGATGTCCGACTTCTTCATGGCGATAACAGGCGTCCTAATCTCAATTTCAGTTTCTGGCTTAGTGCCTAACGTGATTGCCCGCTGAAAGGCCTCGTAAAACTCCGGACGACAGTCGGGGTAGCCCGATGAATCTTCGGCGACTGCTCCTATGTAAATGCTTCCAGCATCGATTATCTCAGCCCAACTCGTCGCCACGGATAAAAGATGCGCATTGCGGAAGGGCACATAACTTGTAGGTATGTCGTGCGTAGCGAGGTCAGCCGGTGCGACCGCAATCGTCTGGTCGGTGATCGATGAGCCGCCGATTCTGGCAAGATGCTCCAGGGAAACGACCAGTCGTCGCCGGACACCGTAGTGGTTGGCGACGTCTTCAAACGCCCGGCGTTCACGCGATTCAGTCCTTTGTCCGTATGACACGTGAAGAAGCGCAAGTTCGCTGACTTCTTTGACCGCGACTGCTGCGGTAACACAAGAGTCCATTCCTCCCGAAACTAAACAAATAGCCACATCCCGCCGATGGACCTCATCGCCTCTCGATTCAAATTCATCGTAGATTGCGTCGTTGGAACCGCCCATTAGACTCCACGTGTCTCCGGTCCCCATACATACTTGTGAAGTTGCAGTTGCATGCGAATATCCAGCCCACTAGCGGCTACCCAATCGGCTAAATGCTTGAGATCGACGGAGCCCCAGGCCGGCGATATGAGAATCTTTGCACGCTTGATCAGCTCATACCGCTTGATTATGTCTTGCGCATAGTTCCAATCCTCCAGATTTGCGATCACAAATTTGACTTCGTCTTTGTCAGGCCGCAAGCATTCCAGGTTAGGCCAATGGTTGCGATGCTCTTCCCCTGAGTGCGGGCATTTGATGTCCAGGATAATCTTTGCCCGTGGGTCAACTTGATCAATGGGAAAGAAGCCCCCAGTCTCAACCAGCACTTCATATCCTTCCGAACACAAACTCTGAATCAACGTAAACACTTCCTTCTGAGCCAGAGGTTCTCCGCCAGTTACTTCCACGAGATTGCACCCGTAGTCGCGCACTCGTTCCAGCACATCAACCAGCAACATACTCTCCCCACCGCTGAATGTGTATTCACTGTCGCACCATACACAACGCATGGGACAACCCGTCAGGCGGACAAACGTACACGGCCTTCCCGCATGCGTTGACTCGCCCTGGATGGACCTGAATATTTCGGTAACCCTTAGCATTCTAAAGTGTTAGCTGCCATGTGTATTACTGCACTGTCTGGCGAGGCAGTACCGCGAAATAAGCCCAACATAAGTGATTTTGAATCTAGCCCAGTCAGTCAGACGTGTCAAAGTCAGTCCGGACTGCAATCGCCTCGGCAACTGGACATGGAATTAGACATCAAACCCTGGGAGCATTCTAGGGAACAGCAGTCAAACGTCGTGCGGGGCGTGATAGCATAAGTAGCGTATCCAGCGATTCGAGAGATCCCCCGTGAGTCAAAGAAAAGATCAGAACGACAACTTGTATGCGGAAGGCGCACGGCGTTTACTTGCGCGCGCCACTGATAACTATGAGGTCACGAGCGATGTCCTGACCCCGCGAATAAGAACGACTGTTGAAAAGTATGTTCTCAAGGATGACGAGAACGCGCCAGCTCAAACGCTGATCGATTTTGTCGACAGCTTACAGGTCGACGATCTTTGTCTGATTGTCGCGTGCGAACACGGTAACCAAAAAGCCTGGAGCGATCTTGTTGAGCGATTTTCCGGCACGGTTCGCTCCGCCGCCCGATCAGCCAGTTCTAATGAAGAGGGCGCAGAAGATCTGGCCCAGTCTATTTGGGCAGAGTTGCATGGCCTAAGAAGTCGTGAAGATGGGAAGCCGGCTGGAAAACTTGCATATTATTCCGGCCGCGGCTCGCTCGCCGGTTGGCTCAGGGCCGTGGTCGCTCAACTCGCAATCGATCAGCATCGCAAATTGTCTCGCCTGGTTCAGACAGAGGAAGACGGTGATTTTGATCGGATCATGGGCCAGGGGCGAGAGGATAACGATTGGACAGCTCAGGGAGTAATTAGTCCAGAAATCGAGGTTTCCAACAAGTTTGCCGCTGCCGACATTCAGAAGACTCTCGCTAAAGCGATACAACAGCTCTCAGCCGAGGATCGACTCCTGGTGAAGCTCTATTACTTTGATGGTCTTCGATTGAAAGAGGCGGGCGCCGTCCTCGGCGTGCACGAAGCTACTGCGAGCCGACGGTTAGCCAAGGTTCATGGCGATTTGCGGCGTGAGGTAGAGACTGCGCTGATAGGGGAAGAAGGTTGGACCAGAAGTGAAACCGAACGTGCGTTTAGTGATATCGCCCTTCATCTTGAAGCGGATATTGAACCGCTGGTAACGGCGGAAACTGTATTAATGCAGAAGGAAACGGGATCACCGTTAAAAAGTTGATAGGAACGCACGAAAAGGTTCTGCAAGCATCGGGCATCGAAAGCGTTCTTAAGAGGGCAGAGCAGTAAGTAGATGAAAAAGGCCGATAACAACGAGATGGATCTTGTTTTACGTTCTCTTGCCAAGAGTCGACGTGATGAGTCCGCTTTGGGATTTGGCTCTGCCGTTGGTGACTACCGTGGAGAGATGGCTGAGCACCTCGACGCTGACGAGTTAATTACTTTTGCGGAGGGACTGGTGCCAGAGCTTGCACGCGCCAGATTCACCGAGCATCTGGCCGACTGCGCCAGTTGCCGCGGCACAGTCGTAAGTCTCGCACAAGCGTCGGGCATTGCGAGTCCAAGTCTCACGGCTAAAAACGAAAGTCATCCCGGTTTTTGGCAGAAATTAGCCGCCTTATTCTCACCGCAAGTGTGGCGATACGCAGTGCCTGCGCTGACGCTTACTGCAGTCATCGCCGTTAGTTTTCTGGCATTGCGCCAGAGAAGTGGCCGAGAATTTGTAGTAGAACACTATGGAGCTCCCGCGACCACTGAGTCTGAGTTACGGACAAAAGAGCAACCGTTAGAGACTTCGGGCAAGCAAACACCCTCAGTTCCTAAAACGCGACCTGATTTGAATGAAAGCATCGACTCCACGAGGGAGCGAAGTAAATCGCAAAGTGATCGAGATGAGATTGCCAAGTCGACCGCAAATACGGATCTTGCAGCCGCTGCGCCGGGATTGAAAGATTCGTCTTTACCGCCGCCTCCGGCCGCTTCATCCGACGCTGCCCGTCCGCAGCCATCGTTTGCTCCTGAGCCGAAGGCGGGTGCCCTTGCTTCAGGGCGTCCCATAGTTAGCGAAGTCGATAAAAAAGTGGAAGTCCAAAAGGAAGAGCAACCTGCCGAGCGGGCAGCCCAGCAGCGCGGAAGGGACGAGTACAAAGTGGACGCTAGCAAGAACGCTGAAGACAAGAGCAGTGGCCTATACACCAACGCGCCCTCCGGTCCTCGACGGGCTGATGGAACAATGACCGAGCGGCGCGCTAATAGTGTTAAGAATAAAAGGGAGTCTTCCGGCGAAGAGGAAACCAGGGCTGTTTCAGGCAGGCGTTTTCGTCGTCAGGGAAATGTTTGGATTGACACCAGTTACCAATCATCCCGTACGACGATTAACGTTTCACGCGGTAGCGAACAGTTTCGGGCGCTGGTCGCCGACGAACCAGAAATCCGCACCGTAGCAAATCAACTCGCGGGCGAAGTAATCGTAGTCTGGAAAGGCAAAGCCTATCGAATTCGTTGATTATGCGAGCCGACGAAATTCTTCAACCCGCCTTCAACATTCTCATCCAGGCTCCGTAGTGTTAGATTGACTGGTACTCCAAGCAAAAGGAAAATAATTTCCATGCGATTAGTCCCTGCTGAAACGAGGAACCCCGCGCTCCTCGTTCTGCTCGGCTGTCTACTGTTAGGCCCGATAACAGGGCTTGCACAGCGAAAAAGGGCGCAGTCTTCGGAGGCGGCAGTGGCGAGAAGTCGCAATCCGCAGATTGCTCAAATTATTCGCGAGATCGATGTGCGGAGGATTGAACAGTCAACAAACAAACTCGTTTCTTTCGGCACACGCAATACGCTTTCAGAGCAAAACCATCCGACCCGCGGTATTGGCGCTGCGCGCGACTGGCTGTTTAGTGAGTTTTCAAAAGCGGCGGACCAATCGGGCGGTCGGATGACCGTTGAGAAACAATCGTTTGAACAGCCGAAAGCAGACCGTATTCCAGCACCCACCATCATCACGAACGTCGTCGCGACTCTGAGAGGAACACAGCCCCAATCCCAGGACCGGATTTACGTCGTGAGTGGCCATTACGATTCCATGTGCGGCAGGGCTACCGATGCCACGTGTGATGCGCCCGGCGCAAACGATGACGCATCAGGCACCGCGGCGGTGTTGGAGATGGCACGCGTCATGGCCAAACATAAGTTCGACGCAACCATTGTTTTTATGGCCGTTGCGGGTGAAGAACAGGGGCTGTACGGATCCACATACTTTGCGGAGCAAGCAAAACAGAGTGCGATGAATATCGAAGGTATGTTTACCAACGACATCGTAGGCAACTCTCTTGGCGGCAATGGAATTCGCGACACTCGTACAGTGCGCGTTTTTTCGGAAGGTGTGCCATCCAATGAGACGACTGAAGAAGCAAACACACGTCGGGGAGTTGGAGGTGAGAATGATTCACCCTCTAGACAGTTGGCTCGCTTCATAGCGGAAACGGCATCGAGTTATGTGCTGGGAATGAAGGTCATGATGGTTTACCGTCGTGATCGCTATCTCAGAGGCGGGGATCATCGTCCGTTTCTCGAGCGCGGATTTGCAGCAGTGCGTTTCACTGAACCTAATGAAGATTATCGTCACCAGCATCAGAATGTGCGAATTGAAAATGGCGTGCAGTATGGCGATCTTTCGCAGTTTGTCGATTTCAATTACATCGCAAACGTGAGTCGCGTAAACGCGACTGCATTGGCCATGCTGGCGCTGGCGCCAGCCCGTCCTAAGAATGTAGGGATAGTTACTGCAAGGCTGACCAACGACACCGATCTAAAGTGGGACGCAAACAGGGAACCCGATCTGGCCGGCTATGAAATTGTCTGGCGCGATACCATCTCGCCCATTTGGACTAACTCAAAAATGGTCGGTAATGTTTCTAGTTACACGATGAAGGGAATGTCCAAGGATAACTTTTTCTTCGGCGTGCGGGCAGTAGACAAAGATGGGAATCGTAGTCCAGTGAGTTTCCCGAGACCCTCAGCTCGCGCTTCGGCACGTTAGATCTCTTTGTAGTTGGCAGAACTGTTCTCAGCGGTTGAGTGCGAATATCTCTTCGGTTTGTCGACAACAAAACACCAGTCTACATTGATAGACAAGAGGTTTGTTAGACAGGATACTTCAAATGCCTAAAGATTAATGCGTTTGCAAGCCGCAAGCTCCCCTTTCTGGAAGCCACGTAGTTCCAGCAGCTTCGCGCCGCGCGGCAGACCTGTCAGTTTGAATCTTATGCTACCGGAGGATATATCGCGACTTTCTCTGGGACGTTCATTTAGCAGGATGTCCAGACGCTCAATGTTCCTGGTTTTTGCTGTGACGTTGGCCGAACCGCCTTTCACTTTCTGCACCTCGACCAGAAGGGAGTAAACAGGAAGGGAAGCCAGAATTTTTCCCGCGTGCTTGAATAAATCAACGTTACCATTCAACACATCGTCCTTCGTCACCCGGTGAATTTCATCTGGGGCGATTCCAAGATCTTCGATGGGAACACCGGAGTGAGCTCCGACGCGCGTGGTTCGTCTGATCGCCACACGGAAAGAAGCGCCTTTCGGCAGCGCCTGAAACGGAGAATTCGGCCCCGGCAGACATTGCGAAAGTAGTTCGTGGTCCCAAACATTCGCACCCCCGGCACCGGTGTTTTTCACAGTTCCCAAGATCTTCCCAATTTCGTGATCCTGGAAACCGGCTGTGAAGATGTCGGTCGTGCTATAGCACAGCGCATCTGTCACCAGCACAACTGGACCGTGATACGTCTGCCCTATATCGTTGTATTTTTCCTGCGGCAACAAGGGAAAGCCCTGAGAAAAAGTCGATCCCGTTTCCACGGCTTGCGCGATGGATTCTTTCCATTGTCCGATGAAATCGTTCTTTTCGCACAGTTTCAACGTCAACGGTGTGTTAATAAAGTGCAGCCGTTCAGGATCTATCTTTCGCGGTGTAAGAACCTGAAGTAAACGCTCACCGGCCAGGATGTTTCCACCTCCGTTACCACGAACGTCGAGAATCAATCCATTTTGAGGTAACAAACCGGCGATGCGGATGAATTCATGAACCAAGCCTTCATCGTCTTCAACGTTAAAAGTTTGAATTCGGATGTAGGCGAAAGTTCCGTTGGGTGTATCGACGGGATGGAAGCTGAAAACGTCCGGCATAATACTGTGAGTGGAAAAATAATCATCGCTTGCCAGTGTTTTCGCTGTACGTGATGCCTGCTTATACTTCTTAGCTACAGTGCGCTCCACGTCTATGGCTTCAGGCGCGAACAATAACTTCCTTACACGACGTTCAACTTCAGCTTTGGCATCAAGGCCGAGCACGTGAGCGGACGCGCCGGTTGCTGAGAGCGGGTCGAGAGTCCCCGTCGCCGCGTCGGGTGTAAAGACCTCCCATTCGAAACGGCTTTCCCTCTTTTTCCTACCGTCTCTGTAGTTAACGACGACCCACTCCTCGTCGGGCGGCATTGACATCGACATCGGACGAATCGTCAACGCCTCCAGGCCGCAGGCGTGACGAGCTTCTGCGTTGCTACCGGCCTCCCGGTCCGCAATGACTTCAATCACACGAGAAATTGGAGCTCCGTTCCAATGCGTCACGATTACCCCTGGCTTGAAATATGGGTCATTAACGAGCGGGGAAACCAAAGTTACAATGTAATGGCACCGGCTGCCTTGGAAAAACTCTTGGACGCGGAAAGGAAGGAAAGCAACCAGATGGCGGAATGGCTCGGGAAGAACATAATTAGTGTGTAAGTCGCGCAGGCGGGTGAAAATCGAGATCATCTCGTTATGGAATGCCCGCTCGGACATTCCTTTCAGCCGATGTTTAAGAAGACGAAGTCGCTGGATCGGATCGACGGCATGCATCGCCCGCTTCAAAGGGAGGTGGACATAAAGTTGTTCAATGAGGACGAGAGCCTGGTCAACAATCTGTTGACGCTCCCCGGATGTTAGGCGGCTCATGACCAGCCGGTGGATTTAAGAAGATCTCTTAAGCTTTGAGTTTGACCGAGATTCAGTTCGACGGCGGTAGCTCTGGCTTTCTCCTGTCTTGTTTTGGGAAAAGCAAATTCGACCGAAGTGAAAAGCTTGGTAGAAGCAGCTTTTTTCATTGCAATGCTTTTCTTGATAGAACGCTTAAGAGAGGAGCCTCGTTTTCGTGCTGCCGACGTTTTCTTCTTGTTCATCTTGTCCTTGCACCCAAGCCTTTCTTTTTAGATCCATGTTGCCTTGAGAGAATAGCTCAAATCATATTGTGCTGCAAGAATTGGTTGGTTAGTTGTGGATTGTGTCTTGATCTCAATTATCAGTGAGTTTTTTGCCAGTTCAGCAGTTAGTTGTTCAGTTGTATTCGGGATTTAGACTAAGATGGCCTTCATCAAAGCAGGTTTTTAAACCTTCTTCAACTGGGATGCGTCTAAAACTGCGGCGGACCATTTAGGTTGAGCAAGTTCCACAGAATGAATTCCTGAATCCGACGATATCGAGATGGTGTTGATATGAAAAATTTGAACCGGCGTTGCGTTCTTCTATCGAATCAAACTGCCAGCGCACTGGTCGCCTGCTTGTCTGTATTGACGCTGCTCGCGGGCACGATTGTTCCGGGTGCCAGCGCTCCGCAAAAGCCGCTAAGTCGGTTAAGCGACGACCAGCGTATTTTGCACGTTCTTAACCGGCTGGGCTTTGGAGCGCGTCCTGGAGACGTGGAACGCGTAAAGGCGATGGGGCTGGAAAACTACATCAACCAGCAACTGTACCCTGAGAAGATTAACGATGCGGTAGCCCAGGATAAGGTCAAAAATCTGGCCACGCTCAACATGACGACCGCCGAGCTTTATGAAAAATTTCCCCAGCCCGGCCAGTTACTGCGGCAGTTGGAACGGCGAGGGGAATTACCCCAAGGTCTTGCATCTGCGCGCGACAATCGTATCAGGCCCGGACAGAATGAGATGGCCGCTGAATCGGACAACATGTCCGTTGATACGAACAAGCAAAGCGGAGTTCCTGAAAAGCGCCAAGGCGACAAACCGGGCGACAATGCCAACCCGCGTGACAACCAGGAGTATCGTCAAGCACTGCGAGAATATTACCGTCAAAACGGTTTGCAGCAACCTCAACGCATCATGGCCGAGTTGCACGCGTCGCGCATCCTGCGCGCCGTTTACAGTGAGCGTCAGTTGCAGGAAGTGATGGTCGATTTTTGGACCAACCACTTCAACGTATTTGCTGGCAAAGGTGCTGATCGATGGCTCTTGATCTCCTATGACCGCGACACGATTCGCCCCCATGCGATGGGAAAGTTCTCCGATCTCTTGACGGCAACGGCCCAGAGTCCGGCAATGCTTTTTTACCTGGATAATTTTCAAAGCGTAAGTCCAAAAGCTCAGTCGGCTTTCGGACTTGGCCAGCGCCGGCAACGCAATCGGAATGTTGGTTTGATGATGGGCGGGCGGGCAAACCCGCAGGATCGCGAAATGGATCCGAATCCGCCGCCCCCCAACCCTCAAAGACAGCGTCGAGGAATTAATGAGAACTACGCTCGCGAGTTGATGGAGCTTCACACCGTTGGTGTTGACGGCGGTTATACGCAGAAAGACGTTCAGGAAGTCGCCCGTTGCTTCACTGGCTGGACCATCTTCGCTCCTCGCGGTGGGGGAGCCGCAGCGGCTGCGTTGATGGGCGACTCAGGTCGAAGGGAAGCGGGAACATTCTTTTTCAATCCGCGCACCCATGATGAAGGCGAGAAGGTTGTTCTGGGTCAAAAGATCCCAGCGGGCGGCGGAATCAAAGATGGCCTGAGGGTGCTCGACATTCTTGCGACCCACCCGTCAACCGCTAAGTATATTTCAACTAAGCTGGCGCGATATTTTGTGTCGGACAATCCTGCTCCAGCGTTAGTTGACCGCGCGGCCGCTGCGTTTACGAAGAGCAAAGGCGATATTAGGGAAACGTTGCGAGCGATCTTGACTTCGCCTGAGTTTAATTCGCCTGAGGCTTATCGCGCTAAGATTAAGCGACCTTTCGAACTCACGATCAGCTCTATTAGGACGTTGGGAGCCGAAACGAATGGTGGTCCCCAGTTGCATCAATGGATTGCCCGGATGGGTGAGCCGCTCTATGGGTTTCAGACACCTAACGGCTACTCCGACACGGCCGAAAGCTGGGTGAATACCGGTGGACTACTAGAGAGATTTAATTTTGGTCTCGCGCTTGCCAGTAATCGCATCCCCGGGACACGCGTAAATCTGGAGCGGTTTCTGGCCGATACCGACCAGCGCCAATCTCTAAACAAAACTCAGATTATGGATCGTTTCCTGGGCCTAATCGTGGCTGGCGAAGTTTCGCCCAAGACCAGGAATGCACTCTTGAAGCAGATGGATGAACAGATTGTGCTGGCTCCCACGTCGAAAACCGAAACTGCGATGGCAAACGAGAGTGGCGGAGGCGAAATGATGAACGAAAGGCCGCGACGCCTGCAACTAGCTCGCGCGGAAGCCAACATCAGTGATCCAGTAACGAAGATTGTTGGATTGATATTAGGCTCGCCGGAGTTTCAAAGACAGTAGCTTGAGGTTTTACGGATATGAATCGAAGATTCTTTATCAGATCGGGTGGCGTGGCGTTGGCCAGCTTCGGCCTAATGAATGTGACGCCGTCATTTTTGCAGCGCGCTGTGCTGGCCCAGGCGCAAGACCGAATCACAGGAAGTCGTCGCAAAACCTTGATTGCGATTTTCCAGCGTGGCGCAGTCGATGGCATAAACATGGTCGTCCCGTACGGTGAACGGTCCTACTACGACGTGAGACCAGCACTTGCCATTCCTAAGCCCGAATCGGGCAACGCTGAGACGGCCATCAACCTTGACGGGTTTTTTGGTCTGCACCCCAGGATGTCTTCATTCAAGCCTTTGTGGGATTCGAAGAGGCTGGCAATAATTCATGCGGCAGGTTCGCCAGACAACACACGTTCCCACTTTGACGCGCAGGACTACATGGAATCTGCGACGCCGGGGAGGAAGGGAACTACTGACGGATGGCTTAATCGCTATCTGCAGAGTAAATCGGATCCTGAGCGGCGAATCTTTAGGGCGGTTTCGATGACTCAAAACTTGCCACGAGTCATGCAGGGGAAGGCCCCGACACTTGCGATCTCAAATCTTGCAGACTTTACAATTCGCGCGGGCAGGAGTTCCGCCAGTGTTCAGGGCGGGTTCGAGGCAATTTATGATCAGACAACAAATGACGCGCTTGGCGGGACCGGAAAAGAAACCTTTGAAGCAGTCAACTATTTGAAGAAGGTCAATCCAGCGCAGTACCAACCGGAGAATGGCGCTCAATATCCCCGCACACCCTTCGGTAATTCACTCTTACAGATCGCTCAGTTGATTAAAGCGGGCGTGGGTTTGGAAATCGCCTTCACTGACACTCCTGGCTTGAATTGGGATACGCATGTGAACCAGGGGAATTCGCGCGGGCAACTTGGCAACCTGTTGCAACAGTTCAGCAGCGCTATCGCGGCCCTCTATGCAGACCTGGGCCGGCGCATGGACGACGTAGTAATTCTGACGATGTCTGAATTCGGTCGTACGGTCAGAGAAAATGGGAACCGAGGCACGGATCACGGTCACGCGAACGCGATGTTTGTAATCGGCAACACCGTTCTTGGCGGGAAAGTTTACGGACAGTGGCCCGGGCTCAAGACCGAACAGCTTTACGAAGGTCGTGATCTGGCATTGACTACAGACTTCCGCGACGTGTTTAGTGAAGTTGCGCAGAAGCATCTGAGAACCCCCAACCTGCAAGCGGTATTTCCCGGATATTCGGTACAAGAACCAAAGTTCCGCGGCTTTCTTGGATGAGGCTATTCGCAGATTACGCTGATTACTCAGGGCGGCTAATGCCGGAAAAGAAGATACGATCCACGAACTCACACCAAAAGACAATAACGATTCGTGTTATTTGGTGTGATTTCGTGGATCGTATTTCTCTTCGTTGGTTGCGGCTCAGGACGCGCTGCGTAGACTGGGGATAGTCTTCTCACCACCTCAGCCTGCCAAAGCGATTAATCAAGTAAAGCATCACGACGGCAATTAACGACACAATCACGGCCAGCGTGAAGGCTTCGTTATCGCGTCCTGCCTGAATGGCATCGTAAATTGCGACCGACGCCGTCTGAGTCCGCCCAGGAATGTTGCCGGCAATCATGATCGTCACGCCGAAGTCTCCCAGGGCGCGCGCGAAGGCCAGGGCCGTGGCGGCGAGTACGCCACGCGAAGCGAGCGGCAACGTGATACGAAAAAAAATCGGCCAACTAGCCAATCCCAGGGTTTTCGCGACCGCTTCCAGTTCTGTATCTACTCCTTCAAACGCTGCGCGCAAACTTTTTGTCACCAGCGGCAGAGCATGTATGGTCGCAGCTATGATCGCAGCACCCACTGTAAACGTCAGCCGGATGCCAAATCGGTTGTATAGAAAACCGCCAAGCGACGAACGCGTGCCCAACAAAGTAAGCAGGTAATAGCCGAGCACAGTGGGAGGCAACACTAAAGGCAGCGTAATTACCGAATCGATGAGATTTCGTCCAGGAAATTTTTTTCGCGCCAGGAGCCAGGCCAAACCAGAACCGGCAATAAGGGCGATAACGGTAGCGGCCGTCGCCACTGCAAACGAAAGCTTGATAGGAAACCAGTCAATGTTACCGAAGTCCATTTAATTATCTTTGCTGCGGGATTACAGCGACGATTCGCAATGGTCCACCGCTACCGTCTTTAATCTTCATGGGCAGCGCGATCACTGAAAACCCCTTCATTGGAAGCTGGTGCAGATTGGCAAGGTTCTCAAAGGCAGGAATGTTCTTTTCAAAAAGTATGCGATGGCTTTCAAAGAGGGTCGATTGTCCGTAGTCGATGCTTGCGGTGTCTAGTCCAATCGCTTTAATCGATCTGTTTCTGACTAACCAGCGCGCCGCGTTTGGATGCAGGCCAGGAAAGTGGAGATTCACAACTGCAGCAGCTCCGCGTTCGTCTGTTCCGAGATATCTTTTCCTATCAGGATAAAACCTTCCAAATCCCGTGCGCAGAAATACAATGGCTCCCGCCCGTATTCTTCCATTTTGTTTTTCCCAATTTGTAAAATCGGTTTCAGTAACAAGGTAGTCGCGATCCCTCGCACACTGCCTGGTCACATCTATTACGATCGCCGGCCCCATGAGTTGGGCGAGTGGGATTTCATCAACTGAGTTGCGTCCCTTCGCGAAATGGACGGGGGCATCGATGTGGGTGCCTCCATGCTCCGCGGCGGCATAACGATAAGCCGAGTAGTAATAGCCTTTATCAGTAGTGCCTTCGAAATCTTTTTCCAGGTGGAAGGTTTCGGCGGTTGGCCAATAGACTGTGGTGCCCTCGAAAGGATACGAGAGGTCGACAATCAAACCTGCAGGAAGACCTGTGGTTCGATTCTGGGAATGACTCACTACGACCGTAGTCCAAGTGAGTAGAATCAGTGACAGCAGAATGCGGGATAACTTCATTGGCGGACCCCTCCCCATAGTTATGACTTCATTCAAACCAAATGGAATGCGGTATGTTATCGCAGAGCGGGTTGCTCAAGAAGGAATACAGAACCGAGCGCGGTAGTGGTTGCGTAAAAACTCTCAGGCAAGAAGGGAGAACCATTGTGACCTCTCAGGTAAGGAAGGTGGGCTTGCCCCCGCTCATCGTCAATTACCGCAGTCCATGAAACTAATTGCACACCTGCTCGGGTGAATGAAGTTACTCAATTTCTTTGCAGGATTGGAGTTACGGGACGAAGAGCGGGGGCATGCCCGCCTTCCTTACCTGAGAGGCCACATGGCCCTCGTTAGCATTCGGCTACCGCGCTCGATTCTGTAAGAGTCTGGTTATCAAATCCTGTAGCAGCTACAATTCACGCGCCCACTTACTACTTATCGAACAGTCTCGTGCTACTTTTGCCGTCGTGATTCAGCAGATCTACGCTCGATATGTAAAGTGACAAACTAGTGACGAGCGCTTCCGCCACTTTGATGTGCTTCTGCGAAAGTTGACGCAGGATGCGCTTGATCTCGCCCAACGCTCGGGGATCTAGCAATGCTGACCACACAGATTCTCCGCTTTGAGTCGCTGCCGTCGACAAACCTGGAAGCGGCCAGACGGGCGACTGAGGGCGCGCCGGAGGGATTGTGTATAGTCGCCGGAGAGCAAACTGCCGGACGAGGACGGCTTGATCGCCAATGGGTTTCTCCAAAAGATGCAGGGCTTTATTTCAGTATCGTTCTGCGTCCACAGTTTGAGCAGAGCGTCTGGCCGCTGCTGACGTTAATGGCTGCAGTTGCCGTGCACGATGCGTTGTTCGCGGCCTACGGACTTGAGACTGACATCAAATGGCCCAATGACATTCTGGTTAAAGATAAGAAATTGTGCGGCATACTGGCAGAAACGGTGGACACCCGACTGGGGGGTGCGGTTGTTCTTGGCATTGGTATCAACCTGAAACAGGGTTCATTTCCGGTTGAACTGGAGGGAACCGCTACTTCGGTGGAATCGGCCGTCGAGCGCATTGCTGATTTGGAGATCATCATCAAACCTTTAGTTGGCTCACTTGCCAGGTATTATGAAGAGCTACAACTCGCAAACGGACCGGAACTGATTGTTCGAGAGTGGTCCACTCGATCGTCATACGCCAGCGGAAAGCGAATACGCATTAAAACCGGGGACGAAATTCTCGAGGGCACGTCGCGGGGGCTCGAGCGCGATGGCGGGTTGCGTATTGAAATGGACTCTGGCCAGATCAAGACTGTTCGAGCAGGTGATGTCACTGCTGTGCGACCTTCGGCATGATTGGCGAATGGATTTCGCATAGCTTCGTGGATCGTATCCAATCCGAACCAGTCAGAACGATCCACGAACTGACACTAAATCACAACTAAAACTATCCTTCTACTTGCTTTGCAAGTTCGTTGGAAATCCGGCACATTTAATGATGCCCAGCAAGAGGATCGTCCTATCCACATTTGGCTCCTTCGGTGACATTCATCCTTATGTTGCAATCGCACTCGAACTAAAAGCTCGCGGACACCTGCCCGTGATTGCCACGTCAGAAGTCTATCGGGAGAAGATGGATGCCGTCGGCATTGAGTTTTTCCCTGTGCGTCCGGACATGCCTTCTTATGATCAGCCAGATGAACTCAGCAAACTCGCCGCCGATCTGATTGAGGCGAAAGGGGGGACAGAAAAGGTCATCGAACTGTTTACCAGGAACCTCCAAGAGGTGTACGAGGATGTTAATGCGGCGGTCGAAGGCGCCGATCTTTTATTGACACATCCACTGCCATTAGTTGGCCCGATCGTTGCGCAGAAGCGCAGGTTGCCGTGGGTTTCGAGCATCCTGGCGCCAATTTCATTCTTCTCTGCGTATGATCCCCCGATGCCGCCACAAATGCCCGCGCTTCATCATCTGCTTAGGCTGAGCCCTATTATTGGCCGTCTTTTTTATCGCGTTGCCGCCTACAAGTTGGAAAACATTATGGAGCCGGTTTACAGTCTGCGCGCAGAGCTCGGGCTACCTCGGGGTGAGCAGCCGCTGCTTGCTGGTCAGCATTCGCCGGAGCTCGTGTTGGCGTTGTTCTCTTCTGTTTTGGCTAAGCCTCAGCCCGATTGGCCCCGTAATACGCGGCTCACAGGCTTTCCGTTTTATGATCGGCGTGACTACTTCGGCGAGACTCAAATGCACCCTGACTTGTCGAAGTTTCTTAACGATGGCCCACCGCCCATTGTTTTTACGCTCGGATCCTCGGCCTTCTGGGTCGCGAAAGATTTTTATCGCGACTCGATTAAAGCTGTGCAGGCTCTTGGCCAACGAGCGCTGTTGCTGATTGGGCACGAGGGGAATATGCCTAAGGAGCCTTTACCTGAAGGTGTTGCTGCTTTTGAATACGCACCGTTTGGAGAGGTTTTGCCTCGTGCCCTCGCTGTCGTACATCAGGGCGGTGTGGGAACGACTGGCCAGGCACTGCGCTCGGGCCGGCCGCAGTTGATTCTTCCGCACGCTCACGATCAGTTTGACAATGCGTCGCGCGTGGTGCGCATCGGTTGCGGGCGCGCAATCCCACGGCCGCGATACAATGCGAAAACTGCGATCACCGAGCTCACAGCCTTGCTGGCAAAGCCCCATTACTTTTTCAGGGCTTCGGAGATTGGCCGACAAGTGCAAAATGAAAACGGGGCCTCGACTGCCGCCGACGCGATCGAAGAAACGCTGATAACCCGGGAGAAATCGGAACTCGACTATGCTACTAGTTATTGACGCAGGAAACACCAATACGTCACTAGGCGTCTTCAATGGGACTGAGCTGGTAGCGCATTGGCGACTCACAACTGCGCGTTCGCGCACAGTCGATGAGTATGGCGTTCACGCTCGCAACCTCTTTGAGCTTGCTGGTCTTGATTTCAAAGCCATCAACGCGATCGCCATCGCGTCTGTCGTGCCACCTTTGAATTACACGCTGAAGACCATGGCAGAGACATATTTTCACCTGACTCCTCTCTTTGTGGATCACACGACTGACACGGGACTCAAGATTCTCTACGAACCAGCATCGGACGTGGGCGCGGACAGGATACTCGATGCTGTCGCAGCCATTGAGAAGTATGGCGTACCCTGCATCGTGGTTGACTTTGGAACGGCAACGACTTTCAACGCGATTAATCAAAAAGCTGAGTACGTGGGTGGGGTTATCACCCCGGGGATCATGATTTCGTCGGAAGCGCTTTTTGAGCGAACCGCCAAGTTGCCGCGCGTGGATATCAGGAGGCCACAAAAGGTTATTGGATCATCCACGATTACGGCGATGCAATCGGGGCTGTATCACGGTTTTGTCGGTTTGGTTGATGGAGTACTAAGAAAGCTGATCGACGAGCTGGGTGGAACGCCAAGGGTGATTGCCACTGGGGGACTTGCGTCGTTAATCGCTACTGGTTCTGAATACATCGAGTTGGTCGATGAAACGCTAACGCTTGAAGGCTTGCGCCTAATACACGAAAGAACTGCCGGTAGTCCAACGCTCAGTGCCTCAAGTCCAGCGTCGGAATCATAAGACAGCTTCTGGTTTTGCCAGGGACATTGGAGTTGGACCTCGGACTTCGGACAAGATTCGTTGAACTACTTCAATTACTTCACCGAGATCGAAGATGCGTTTATCCGTCGCCGAGGAAAGCATTTGCTCATAAGCTCGATGGACTGGGCGCTGATCGAGAGTTGGAAAGAAATGCAGATCCCGCTGCACGTGGCCTTGCGCGGGATTGAAAAGGCTTTCGACTCGTGGGAATCCAAACCTCGCAAGCGGACGATCAAGAGCCTGCTCTATTGCCAGGAAGAGGTGGAAGCGCAATACGCTGAATGGCTCGAAACTCGTGTCGGAGCGAGCGAGGAGCTAGCGGCTGAGGTAGAGCAAAACGGGGAGCGATTGCCTTTTTCCCGAGCGTCCATCCTCGTACATCTGAAAAGGGGGCGTTCGGATTTAGTCGCGGCCCGCAAACTTCGGATGAACACTTCGGCGGACGACCTTTCCGATTCGCTACAGCGCGCTGAAGAATTGCTTAAAGAATTGGAAAATGAACTGGAAACTACGACATCTCCTAATGCGCAAAAACTGGAACAGTCGCTAACTGGTTTGGAGAGAATGCTGGGCGAGGCGGTCCGTTCGGTGGCCTTGTCGGAAAAGTTGGCCGCGCACGAACGTGAAGTTAAGGAACAACTAAAACCGTATCGCAAACACATGGAATCGGCTGTTTACGAACAAACGTTTGACAACCTCTTGATGAAACGCCTGCGAGAACAGTATGGCGTGCCCCGTCTCAGCTTGTTTTATCTCTAGCCTATGGGAGCCCTCAAAAACAGAAAGACGATCCACGAAACCGCACGAACAAACACGAAAGGCGTTAGTGCATTTTCGTGCGGTTTCGTGGATCGTATCGTCGCTTTGGCAGCTTTAGTGTGACATCAACTCTGTATCGGCATGGATTCGATAAACGAAAAAGCGGTAGAAAAGACTTTCGAAGTAGAGATTGAGCGACTCCTCCCCGGCGGTGTTGGGTTGGCCCACGCCGAGGGGTTGACGCTGTTTGTCTCCCTGGCTGCTCCTGGCGATTTTGTTCGGATAAGAATCGACCGAGTCCAGGGAAAGGTGGGATTCGCTTCGATTGTGGAAATTATCCGGCCTTCACCTGTGCGCGTGGAGCCACCCTGTCCCTATTTTGGTTTGTGCGGCGGATGTGATTTTCAACAACTGACTTATCAGGCTCAACTCGAGGCGAAGGTCGAAATCATCAAGGATTGCCTGCATCGGATTGCGCGGATAGATGGCCCATTGAACATTCCCATGCATGCCTCGCCGAACGAATGGCATTACCGGGCCCGGGCGATGTGGCAGGTAGATGGAACACGGAGGAAGTTAGGCTATTTCGTGCGCGGCTCGCGCGATATATGCGACGTGGAATACTGTGCCGTACTCGTTCCTCAATTGCAGGAGACTTTGGAAAGAGTAAGAACGGAGTTTACTTCAGATACGGCCTCGCCGGAGCTCAGAGATATCGAAGTCGTTGTGGGAGACGACGGGATATCCCTTTCACCGCCGATAGCGGAGTTTGAGACAAAAGAAGTGCATCGTGTCGTAGGAGATGAGATCTACCACTTCAATGCTGAAGCCTTCTTTCAGATCAACCACGAGCTGCTGGGGTCGCTGATTGCTGAGGCAGTTGGTGATAAAAAAGGCAAGATCGCAATCGATCTTTATTGTGGCGTAGGTTTGTTTACGCTTCCGCTGGCACGACGTTTTGAACAGGTTGTCGCGGTGGAAGCAAATGAACGTGCGACGAAGTTTGCGCGGCGCAACCTTCACTCCGCAGATTTGGGAAACACCGAGGTTGTGACCTTGGACGTCGGCGAATGGTTGCAACAATACCGTTCATTTGAACCGATCGCTTTTCTTTTGCTTGATCCCCCGCGGACGGGTGCTGAGAACAGAGTAATTGCGGGAATAATTGGCCTGCGTCCTCAGCGAATCGTCTATGTCTCATGCGACCCTGCCACGCTCGCTCGCGATCTGAAGAAATTAATCGCCGAAGGATATTCGCTGGATAAGATTTCGGCGTTCGATATGTTTCCACAAACTCATCACGTTGAAACGGTGGTTCATTTGAGTGACTCAGTTTCTTTTTCCGTCGCTAGAGAATTCGATGTTGTCGAAGAGTCTGATTTAGACTACTAGTCCTTTGCCTTTACCTGAAGCATAGCAAACTGATATAAGCCGTCAAACTCAGTTATCCACAATGGACCTTACTTTAAAAATCGCTTTAATCGCTGCCGCTTCAGCCGTACTGGGCGGTCTTGTTACTGCCGTTATCGCTCCTCATGTTGCTTGGGGTATTGAGAAACGCCGGAATGTTCAGGATGCTAGGAAGGAACTTATCCATAATATTCGGCGGATGATTGTTGACTATCGAAATGCCACTGACACCACATTCGGAGTTAGCGTACTTGGAGAATCTTTAAGTAGGAATGTTAGCTGGCTAAAAGTTAAACCTTATTTACGAGAAGCTATTCTGAGGGATATATCTGAAGCGGGTAACTCAACAATCCAAAGTGACAAAGTCCGGCAAGCTCTATCTATTTTGGAAGACGAAATTACGCACATTCAGAAAATGTGGAAGCTAGTTTGACCCGTTGTATTTTATCCGCAACTCTGTATCATGAGTGAAATGTACCGAGCCGAAGTAGAACCTATGCCAATATGAACCTTGCCGAAGGTAAGGCACTGTCTATCCTGTCGCTTCTTGTCGAGGGTTGCAGCATCCGAAGCACTGAGCGGCTAACTGGCGTTCACCGTGACACTATCCTTGACCTGCTTACGCTCGCGGACCGCAAGTGTGAGGCCCTCTCCGAAGCCCTGATCAAAGACATTCCAGTTGAAGATGTTGAATGTGACGAGCTGTGGGCCTACATTGGCATGAAGGCTAAAACTAAGTCAAAGAAACTCACAGCACAGAATGACGATTCGATAGGCGATGCGTGGACGTTTACAGCGATTGAACGCAGCACCAAATTGATCTTAGCTTGGCACCTGGGGCAACGCGACTATCCGAATACGGCTATCTTCACAGAAAAGATTGACAGAGCGACAAAGGGCGATTTCCAGATCACAACCGATGGCTTCGCGCCATACCGTGATGCGGTAGGCTTCATTCTTGGCGGTCGCACAGATTTCGCCCAGCTAATCAAAATCTATGCAAACAACCCCGAAGGTGAAAGCAGATACTCGCCAGCCCAGTGCACCGGAACTAAGCAGAAAGTGATCCATGGTCGCCCCGACTCCGAGCGTGTGGGAACGTCGCGGATCGAGCGTCACAACTTGTCAGTAAGAATGGAAACTCGCAGATTTACGCGGCTGACTAATACTTTCTCAAAAAAGTGGGGAAAGCATCACGCGGCATTAGCTCTCTACTTTGCTTATACAATTTCTGCCGGATGCACAAAAGTTTAAGATGTACCCAGCGATGGCTGCGGGAATCACAAAGCATGTTTGGACGCTGAAAGATTTACTAATGGCGGCAACACACATATAGAGTTAATACCCGGAATGAAACGCATCTTCGATAATCAAAGTGATTGCGATCTGTACAAGGCGGTTGCATTTCAGGATGCTACTGTAGATCGTCGAGCATATTCATTCATCGAAAACCAGGTTTTCTGGCTGGGATTTAAGGCGTACCTCAAGAAAAGATTTAATTACGACTACGACCATTCATTAGAGGCTATTGATTACCATCAATACGCCGGAGACTTTCAAGCCACCATTAACCGCTACGTTTCATATAAAGGTCGGGTTCTATTCTGGAAAATTACCGATACCTCTCTTGAGCCCGATGTTTGGGAATTTGAGGCAACCGACTTAGTGGAGTGCATGGTCGAATGGGATAAACTCTGTCGGATGTCATTATTCGATTTGATTCGCTGGTATCGGAAAAAGAAAAATAATTAGCAACACAAGAATAGGACACTACCTGATTTAGCTGGACATTGACAGGTAGGAAAAACAAGAGTCTAATTGCGTTTAGCTGTTGGCGAACCGAAGATGCCAGCAGAAGTTCTTTGACATAAACCCAAAATGCTTCGGGATTCAACTGCCTTTTCGAAGGGACACGATTTATGTGCCGCGAACGAGAACGGTTTGGAGAATTTTTGTTAGATGAAGTCAAGTTCCTTATTAAGCTGATAGTCCACGGCTTGGCTTCCATTGTATTAGCAGTTGCCGCAATATTCGCATTTAGCCATCAAGCGGCCCCTAATCACGATATTCCAGAGTGCAGATGTAGTAGGCCGGACAAAATTCCACCTAAGACACCACATAAGAGACTACATAAGACCCGTAGAAAATAAGCAGTTATTGAACCGACCTTCACTGAGTCGGTTTTTTTATGCCTAAAATACGATTCTCATTTTGTTTTCATTTGCCTATGTCAGTGTAGAAGTATGATAACCAAGTGCCGTCGGCGGGGGATTCCTCCCTAGCAAAATCTCTTACATAAACTGAATTCACTTCTGTCTACTTGTGGCGTTGATAAGCAAGCCTTGTTATTAGATTCCTCGTTAATCGAGTTAGATTTGCTTGGGGTGAGGACAATGACCGCAAGGAAGCTGAATGCTTCCGCCCAACCTTGAGAGCCCTGGTCCAAAACCGGGGCTTTCGGTTTTTAAACCTCAATATTGACCGAACCCTGCGGAAAGGGTATACATGGCGAGAAATGACCGGCTACGACGTATTGACCCTTATCGCGCTGAGCCTCGCTATTGTCGGCGGGCTAAACACGGTATTGGAGTTTTCCGAGCGTATGCATACCTATTACCAAGCACTTAGGAAACGGAGGCTCCTTCTCTTACCGTCGTTTCCTCAAAAACAAAATGTTTATGTCGAATGCCGATTGATAAATGGGATATATGTCCACGGCTCATTCCTCTATGATAGCGACACACTCCCTACTTCCACTCTCCATTAAAGAGAGTTCTGCACCTCCTCGCGCTCTCATTCCTCTTTTTCTTTTAACTTCTGTTTTGACCACTTGTGGTAATCAGAGTCAGATACGAAATAGTTTCGTAGGTCTGTAAGGTCATAATGCTTATTTGAGCTAGATGAAATATTACCGAGAACGTCCTTGATGCGGATATAACCTTTGCCTTTGAGTTTCGCACCGAAGGCCCTCACTAATTGTTCTCGCGGTATTATCACTTCACTTGCTTTATGAGAGAGAACTACGGGGAGACGCTTATTCCAAGGTTCTAACTCAAGAGTATTATTATTCTTGGTAACAAAATTCAGATTAGAAACTTCAATATCTTTCTCAGTAGAGTTCCTGAGAGTTATTACCAAACAATAATCATCAACTAGAGTGTGACCACTGAAGCCATCGTCTGCCAGTTTTATTTGCTTCACACCAAGTTCAGGCTCTACCGTTAACCTGGGTTTCCTATCTCGTCTTTGCAGATACAAGGAATAGATAGCTACTGACAAAGCCGTCAGCGAAATTAATGAGTTAATAATAGTGGCGATTTCTATTTGAGGCATTGGCCTTCATTTCTCAGCTTAAGCAAAGTATATGTAGCTCTTTTCTTTTTGGTGAATCAAACACCACCACCAATCGTGGTCGTCTTTGTGCAGTCGCACAAGCTTTCGGTCCTTGTCCCAACAATAGGTGCAATAAGGGCCTTCTTTGTCCTCGCCTTTTAAAACGTAATAGTGATTATTTTCGAATAACAGTTTGTCTTTAACCTGAAAGGCTTCTTCCAATTCGTTAATCTTCTCTTTGAGTTTGCCGTTTTCTTCAACCATCTTCAGCGCGTCGGATTGTAAGTCGAGAATCTTTCTATAAAGCTCGATGTTATCAATCTTCTGGACCAGCATTACTGCTTCTTTGGCCGTATCAATTACGCTCATAAAAAACTCCTTGTGGATAAGTGGTCTGGTCAAATTCTGTAGCTTTAGTAGACTTTAGTAAAGGTCGCAAACCAAGCGGTCGCATTCGGGAACGGCAGAAACAATCATATGGACCAGACTCTTAATGAGCGTTTCGTTAAACTGTCTAGCCGTCTGCCTTACCCAGAAGAAATATCACTCGGAGATGATGTCACTATTACAGTTAACGGACACTCGTATATTGCGAATTGCGTTAAACGAGGAACTAGACCAACAAGATGGTAGTAAAGACGTGATACACGTTCTTAAATGTATCTCAGATTAATTAAGCACAAGCGAGTGGTGGAAGTCGTTGACCTTGTGCCAGTGACTTCTGCCCTCGGTAATTAACAGACGATAGCTACCGCTATTTCTGCCATTGAGCAGGGTGCATTTTGGAAACTATTCCAGGCTATCAAAGCAGACGGCGCAAAGCGTTTTGGTTCCTCTGCAGTCTCGGAGCCGAAGGGAATCTCGGCGACTGAGCCGCCAACCATTCAACAGAATGAAATGATAGGTGAAGATATTGGAGAGAGTATTCCGTTCTAAAAAGTTTTAGGGCCGAACGCAGTCCGGCCCCTTAACGACGGGTTTCAGTCCTCCCCTGTCGTTGTACACCGCAGGGGAGTGGCCTTCCCAACGATTAGGTTTGTCAAAGGGCTTAGTCAACTCCCAAGCTTCTGCCAGTGAGTCTTTGGGTGCACTGTCCAGCTGGGCCAGTGGCAAGACAACGAAGACCGTAGCCTAACGCGGTTCTTATACCTGTTCGCTATCTGCACCTTTGACGGCAGGGGGCGGTTACAAGGTAAGCTGTGAGCTTACGCACGTGACATCACCTCCTTCGCCTTTCAATGAGCCGATTGTATCACACAGTTCCCGCTCGCGACTGCGGCGGCATAAAAGCTTCCCTACCCACAAAGCGGGGCGGATACAATCTCTCCCCGATTATCGTTAGTACAGGGGATGAGAATGTAAGACGCGAGGAACGGGGAAGTTTGACTTACAGTTTTGGTGGCTTAACAAAGCGGGTCTGCTCAAGCATATCGATTTCAGTGATTCCTTCCTCGTTTGTCTCATTAATATTATCAAGGGTGATACCTGTTACTTGCTGGTAGTGTTTAAACCAACCATTGTAGAGCCTATTCAAGAAGTCTAACGAGACGTTTTCAAAATAATCTTTATCTCGATAGAGCCTTACCCAGAGACGAGAGAAAGACGGGTCGTCCGGGCGAACCGTTACGATGTTAGCAGTAAAATAGAGACCGGTATTAATTGACCGATATTTGTTTGGATTGTTCAAAAGGCGACCAACAAAGAAGCGAATAGAATAAGGTTCAAGAAAATAATTCCCGTCACTTGCAATCATCACAAGGCCCTTATAGTCAGCAACGCCTAAGCTCGCTTTTGTAGCCTTGATTTGTTTGTTTGCTTCTTCAATAGCATATTTAACAGGCCTCATATAAAGCTTCAAAATATCGTCGTAGCATTTATCAGGAAGCTGCTTGATACTTGTGACCTTCTGTAATTCGACAGAGGTTATATATCCTTTGTCCAGCCATTCACGGTTTTTCTTTTCGAAGGATTTACGGAAGTCTTTGTTTTTGAAAGGGTCTTCCTTTAGCTGCTTTAACTCGGCAATAACTTTGCCCTCATTAAAAATGAAATCGGCGTTTCGAGGTTGGTCAGGTTTGCGGGGAAGTCTGTCAGAAACAATACCCCCAAACTCCTCAACAAAATCTCCGAATGTCTCTTCAATATCAATGAGCGGCCTGTTATCCATATCAAATAACCTAACATAAAATCATAAAAAAACTGGCCCCTAACTTCTCGTTACAAGCCAGTTTCGCCGGTGAAATTCACGGGGTCATTCCCCACATACGCATAACGGTTAAAGCTCTGTGGGTTGGTAAGTGAGTAGCTGCCATCGTATGGATCGGGTTGAGAGAAGCGCGATTGAGAGCGGCTGTAACGGCGGTGCATGGCATCGTCGCTGCCGTTTGCGTCACGCTCGTAGGTAGTGAACTTCTTGGGCTGGAAGGCTTCGTTGCTGCTTCTGTTTCTCTCGCCACCCCAGAGCTCCAGCTCAACCGTACTCACCACAGTGCCGGCCGAATTCGTGACGCGCTGGCTCTTGGTCACTGGATTCCTGATGCACCCAGCTCACCTGGCTGTTCTGCTGCACCGCCAAAACTTTGAAACTCCCCTGGAAGTTCTTCATCCTCGTAAAGAGGCAAGAAGCGAAACGCGAACCGTTGCGACGAATTTCGTCAGCAGCTATAACGTCCAAACCCGGCCGAGGACAATTGCCCCAACCATTACCACCTGATTAGCCTCCGGCCCAAAAACCTCCACCGCCGCTGCCGTAACAATCCACAAAGTTGTTCTCCGCGCTACAGCCAGCACTGGGTAAAACTGCTCTTAACAAGAGTCAATATCCGCCGGACCTGCTTTCGGCCAATTCTTTATGATAATGCTCTTAAGCAAACCATAACCCACACTCGTCGCTGCAATTCCTGCCAGAAGAATCCACAATGTCAAACTCGAAATTGAAAAGAACGCTTGATTGGCCTTATCCACTTGTTCGGTTGCCGCATGGCATCTGTATAATGCGTCAGTCAGGCTTCCTCTAACCGTGCCAAATCTTTTTGTCAGCACAAGGTGAACCAGAAAGAAAACAGTTGACTGAAGTATTGCGGCACCCGCCAACCATCGTAAAATCGTTTTTATGTCAGTCATTTATTCCCTCTACGGTGGCTCCAACTACACTCCGACGTGACACCTCGTTAATTCAATCATCTGACAATAGCTTGAGCAGCGGGATAGCGTTACTCCGCTTATTCAAAGAAGGACTTTAAAGTACTTTGCGACGCTTGGTCAGCGTTACTCTATACTTACGGGTGCGGAGGCTTTGGCCCACAGGTTCCACCTACCTCTTTTTGGTACTCGGACATTATGTCGTTGATATGCTGCCTTTCCGCGTAGTGTGTGCCAATCACGGCAAGGAAGACTCCCCAAACACCGACAGGCAATCCGTCTTCCAGTCCCGTTTCGGTGCCGGTACCAATAACGCCTCCTACCCGGCTACTTCCCGCACCAAAAATCGCCGTTGCGGCACCAATTCCTGCCCCCACTTCCCACCAGAACGCTGTACCTCCTAACTTATGAAAATCATTCAGTTGCCCGTTGTACTTGTTCATGATGGGTCCATTGCAATGCAACCACCTATGCCAGTTGTCCCAAACTTGTCCTTCCGCGATTCGTTTCTGGATCTCCCCTGGACTCAGGCCACTGTTACGTGGGTTACTAGTACGGTTTGAGATGACCGCGGTGGGCATCAGCTTCCAACTGCGATCAGGACTTCTGAGAATGAGATCGAATAACGGATTATCGTAAACAGTCTCACGCTCCCCAGTGTAAAAAATTGGCCCTCCGTCTAATTGAGTTCCCGGCCTACCACCGACGTCTCTACAAGTGATTGTTCCGTCACTGCCGGTAGTGCAAATTTCGTATAGTCCAGTCGGATCGGTGAAATTCACGGGGTCATTTCCCACATACGCATAACGGTTAAAGCTCTGTGGATTGGTCATTGAGTAGCTGCCGTCGTAAGGATCGGGTTGTGAGAAACGGCTGGCGGTGGCGTCGAAGCGCCGGTGCATGGCTTCGTCACTTCCATTGCTATCGCGCTCATACGGTGTGTATTTGCGAGGTTGAAACGCGCTGCCGGCACTCCTTGCTGTTTCGCCGCCGAATGGATCCAGATCAATTGTACTGAGTATTGTGCCGGCTGCGTTTGTTACTCGCTGGCTCTTCGTTACCGGGTCCTGGTGCACCCAGCTAACCTGTCCGCCAGTGCCGCCTTGCAGCGCCACCATCTGCCCACGCAGGTAAACAAAGCCCCGCGTCCAACTGCCGCTTACTGTCTGATGAGCCTTCTTCCTAGAAAGATAACAGCCAGAATCAGTATTAAATAGTAACCAATAAGCGTGGGCACTCGAACCATATGGTAAAGAACCCAGTCGTTAAATGTTCCATTTTGGTCACGCGCAGCCATAGCCTTAAACAGCTCTTTCTCGAAGTCGGAAGGAGCAATCTGCATCATTTCATTTCCATTCCAGGCATATACAGCGTTGATTTCCAGGGCCTCACGCCCTGTACGTTCATATACCAACAAATGTGTTTTGCCGGACGCATACTCCTGGGTCGTTGCTACATGGGTTCTAGCGGTGTCATCCAGCTGCCAATAAGGTAGTCGGATTAACTCTTTCCCATTCTCTTTTGCGATCAGCGTGTATCTGTGCGGAGTAGGCGTAGAGGTTCGATCAACGAATACTCGTCCCAAGGTGCCGTCAGAGTCAAAATCTACAGGACAGATTTCGCTGAAGCACTCATAGACTCGGAGCAATTCAGTATAATATCTGTCGGTTTTAGATAACTGGTAATCGACTAGTAACGGAAGGATTACGAGGACCGACAAGCATATCAGAGCTACCAGTACACTCCTTTTGTCCTTAAATTTGAGCGATGGTTTCTTCATTCGCAGAATCTCTTTCGAATGTTAGCAGCTAACGAAAGGCGTGCCCGATCAAGGCTTCCAGTTGTGGGCCCGAAGTATGATATTCCTAAATCGAAACTTACTTCATTGATGGCCCTATCCACCCGGCTATCTTCAGTTGTTTGACCATCCTCCTGATCGCCAAAGAATTTCAATCCGGCAAGACCGTGGCGTCCAGAGGAAACTAAACCACCTACAAAGTGTCGAACATAACTAAAGGTCTCAACCCCGGGTATCCTCAAAGTTGAAAGAATGCCATTATCCGACAGTACTTTTCGGCTACTATCTCGCGACAAGACCAATCCACCGGCGTTATCTCGCCATTCCTGCAAGTTAGAGTTAGCGGCGGTAGTAAAGGTCCTCGCTAACATATCGAAGAACTCCCGCTCGCTTTGAGCGGCATCCAGGAATGTCTGAACAATATTGACAAATTCCAGGCAGCCATTTGACGCGGAGTTCCGCCGAAGCATCGTCAGTTTATTGAGTCCAGCGCCCGGTAGGTTATCCCAATTAATCGGATCGTCAAAAGATATGGGTATGTTCACTGTCCCTGATGGAGCACCAGGCAAAGGTGGCGGTTCACCGAGGTCGTCTTGCCAGTCGAGGCCACTCGGATCGGTGAAGTTCACGGGGTCATTTCCCACATACGCATAGCGGTTAAAGCTCTGTGGATTGATTAGTGAGCAGCTGCCATCGTAAGGATCGGGTTGAGAGAAACGGCTGGCGGTGGCGTCGAAGCGACGGTGCATCGCATCGTCACCACCATTGCTGTCGCGCTCGTAGGTTGTGTACTTGCGAGGCTGGAAGGCGCTGCTCAGGCTGCGCGAGGTTTCGCCGCCAAAGGGATCCAGGTCAATAGTACTGACCACTGTGCCCGCGGAGTTCGTCAGTCGCTGGCTCTTGGTGATCGGATCCTGAAACACCCAATGAGTCGTTTGCGCGGTGATGCCGCTGACAAGCCACGCCGCCAGCTTCCGTCTGAATTGATCTCTCCCACCACCTGACCGCCCAGCACGGAAGACCGCAGGTAATAAGTGCTGGTGGTTCCGTTCTCGACCTTCTTTGCTCGCAGCGTGTCGCCGTCATACGACTGGCTCAGGCCAGCGCCTGACGCCGTCGCCTGCTGGCCGGTGGCGTCATAGGTGTAGCTCTGACTGCCGTCACTCATCAGATTGCCGGCTGCGTCATAGCTGAACCCGTTGCGTCGATTGTTGGTGTAGGTGGCGGTGTAAGCCGGATTAGTGCCGCCCCACCCTTCTTTCAAAGTGATGTTGCCCCAAACGTCGTAGTACACACCCTTCGAATATGGCCCATCATACTGTCCATTGAACGGCTCACCATAAGCCGCCCGTGCTTCCGAGCCGCTGCGGGCAATATGCAATCTCCCGACGTGGTCATAGTTGTACCGGCGGTCCAGCGTCGCATCCGTGCGACTGTCCGCGAAGTTGGGCCTGCGATATTCATAATCCGAGCCTGGTGCTTACCACTGTTCCGGCAGAGTTGGTCACGCGCTGGCTCTTGGTCACCCGGTCCTAATGCACCCAGCCGCTTGTCTGCAGTTGCTTAGTTCTGGTCCACGCTCACTGCTGCTTTAGCTTTCCGACTTCTCGGCGAACAGCGTTCATCCACTGCACTAGCTTGAACTCACCGTCGGCACCGGGCGTATCAACCTCAACGTCATACAAGCTGAATGACATCTTGTTGAGGCGCTGTTCATACCAAAGATCATAGATCGTGCCGTCGAGTAGGATGGTTTCGTTACCGCCCGTTTTATCGAACTCTTGGCCACTTTCCCGAAGCGTTTTGGTCGTGCTGGCGAGGCTGTCAAAGAAGCTTGCATACCATCGCTTGGCGTGGGTGTAAGGCACGCTTATCTCTCTTCGTTTGATCCTAATTGACTTCGCCATCTCAACGGCGTCTTCTTTGCCGCCGCGGGCCAAAGTCTCATTTAGTTTACTGTAGATGTTTCCGTCCAGCGACGTGTACTCCACAACTTCAACTTTATCGATGCGCCTTCTGATTATCATTTGTGACGTTGATTGAAAACTTGGTCTAAAGCGGAGAACAAGTTCAAGGACAGTCTTGCTGGGGTCTGGATCGTCTCGCGGAAAGAGTATCTCCAAGACGCGGTTGTACGTTTCCCGGCTTACCACAGGGTAAGATTTAGGGGCGTTGTCTTGCGGATATGAACCGCTCTGTGCATTGGCCCTTCCAACTTGCAGCGCCAAGACTAGCAGCGCCCACAAAGCGGCGATGCCGATAAGTCGTAGAGTCATGGCCGGAGGTTTCATTTGCATGGCTTTGTCCAGTCGAGGTTCTCGCGTAGTGGCGTCGTTTGTTTGGTTTTGTGGTCATACATAGTCAACCCATTTCTGTGCATGACATAAAAATCAATTTTGAGCCTGTCAGCTATACCCGTATCGCCTTCAGCGTTACCCAAGTAGTTATTGTCCGGCGTTGATGGATTCCTGCCGCCACGCAACGGATGTACATGGAAAATGGCGAATGTACGATTAGGCCCGGTGGTAGTGACCGTTATCTTCTGCGAGCCTTGTGTGTTGGCAGATTTTGTCCCTACGATTTGGTAGTTGCTCGGAGTTCCGTTTAGAACGAACCCAGCCTCAGTTCCGAGTGTGCCATTCCCGGTTCGTGACCAAGCCGTTTTCATGGCCTTGATGACATCCGGCTGACACCAGATCGGATCCTGTTGCTGGCTATGACCCAGTTCGTGGGGCAGCGTCGAAGGGTTCTGCGGAGAGCCCGTTGCGGGGCCAGTCGGGCCCGGGCCACCTCTGCCACCCCTTGGCTCTCCCCCTGTGCCAATGGGAATTCCAGATCGATTACCTGCGTATCTGGCCCAATTTCGCAGCTCACGTTCGATCGGTGAATAGCCACCATAGATTACGCAGGGTGTCTGACCTGGCGGGCAATCCTCATTCGGGATCAATCCAGACGGGTCGGTGAAGTTCACAGGATCATTGTTGACATATGCATAACGATTAAACGATTGCGGATCAGCGGCGTTGTAGCTGCCATCATAAGGGTCGGGTTGTGAGAAGCGGCTGGCGGTGGCATCGAAGCGCCGATGCATGGCGTCGTCAGTGCCGTTGCCGTCTCGCTCGTAGGTTGTGTAGCGATGCGGTTGAAAGGCGCTGCTGGCGCTTCTCGCTGTTTCGCCGCCAAATGGATCCAAGTCCACCGTGCTTACTACCGTGCCCGCGGAACTTGTTAGGCGCTGACTCTTGGTTACCGGATCTTGAAACACCCAATGTGTCGTCTGCGCGGTGATGCCCGTCACGCTGTTCTGCTGCACGGCTACCATCTGTCCACCCAGATAAACAAAGCCACGCTTCCAACTCCCATCGTCTTTTATCTCGGCCACTACCTGCCCACCCAAAACTGATGAACGCAGGTAGTAAGTTGTAATTCCGCTTTCCTCTTTCTTCCCGCGCAGCCTGTCGCCATCGTAGGCGTTTGTCACGCCGCCCCCGGAAACGATCTGCTGCCCAGTGGCGTCGTATGTCATCGTGCCGCCCGCCGTGTAGTTCCCCGACGCATCATAGGTCAATCCCACTTGCTTGTTGCTACTGTAGGTAGGATTGTCGTTGACGCCGCTGCTGTAGATGCCGCCCCAGCCCTCGCGGTGAGTGCGATTGCCAAACTGATCATGACCATAGAGCTGTGAATAAGGCCCATCAATGGCCCACGTATCCGTGCCTATGTGCCAACGCGCCTCGCGCCCGCTGTGGCTCGCAATCAACCGGCCCACCTGGTCATAGTCGTAGCTGCGATCCAGGGTTCCATCGTCCACGTTCTTCGCATAGGTCACCCGGCCCGTGTTCTCGCCAAAGTTCGTGTAGGAATAATCCCACTGCATCACGCCCGGCACATGCCACTCCGTCGCCCGCATCCGATTGTCGTACTTCAGCGTTAACGTCTTGGTGTTTGTATAGCCCATCTCTTTGAGCCCAAACGCCCGATACTTAGTGTTGCTGACATAATCCACTCCGCCGGCATAGACGTCGCCCGTTACCCCCGTGACCCGGCCAATCTTATCGTAATCGTACCCCACTTTGACGCTGCCGAACTGGGCCGGTCCGGTGAGGCTGGTAAGCTCGCCTCCCAAGTTGTAGGCATAGGTGAGGGCAAACGATCCGGTAACGCCGTCGAAACTTTGTGTCTCTGAGATCAGTTGCGACATGGTGTCGTAACTGTAACTCACTGAACCAGGCCCATCATCCATCGTGAGGCGATTGCCCGCCGCGTCATAGGTAAACGTAACGGTTGGCGTGGCCGCAACTCCTCCCGGCACACCATATGAGATCTGCGTTGCCAGATCCCGGCTGTTATACAGCAAGTTCGTGGTTGCTCCCCGCGCGTCGGTGATGGCCTGCACCGTATCATCCGCAAAATAGGTATAGTTCGTGGCGCCTTGTTCCGGCGTGGTGCGCGTCTTCAGCCGACCGTGCCCGTCATAGGCAAAGCTCCTGGTCTGGCCCGCCTGATCGCTGCTGGTAATTTGATCGAGCGCGTTGTAGGTGTAGCTTGTGGTCGCATAGACGCTCTGGTCCCAGTTCAGCTCGTCAACCTGCTTGAGACGCCCCAGCACGTCCATGGTCATTTTTCGCCGGCGGCCTCGCTCGTCGCGAACCATGGTTACTTCGCCACCCGCGCAGCCGCACCCGCCGTACGTGTTCTCGCGAGTCGTGCTATCCGGATTCGTCGTAACTCTTGGTCGGCCCTGCCAATCATAAGTTTGCCCAGTCCAAACCCAGCCGCCGGCGTCCTCCCCTGCTGGCGCCCAACTGCCGTTCATCTCCGCCGGGTTACTCTGGAACGAAAGCCGTCCCATTATGTCGTAAAGGAAGAACTGTCCACGATGGAGACCCACGCTGTTTGGCATTTCGCCGCCGGTCGCGCGCACCCGACCAGCCCCGTCGAAATAGGTGTCGCTGTAGATCTCTTCGCTCCCGGTTTTGATCTTTGAATAAGTGGCAATGTTGCCGTAGTCCTGATAGACATAGCGTATGTAACCCAGGTCGGCCCCGGCATCTTCGTCTGTAATCTTCTCGAGGCGCGCAGTGGCTGGATAGTAGTCCATCTTTTGCACCGCCCCTTTTGGATCCTGAGTCCGCGTGATCGCGCCAAAATCATAGTTGTACTTCGCGGAAGACGAAAAGCCGCCCGCATCAGTCATCGTCGTGGGATAAGCGAATGTATTCCGGTTCACGTTGTCTGAGAATGAATCGGTATAGCTGATGGTGTTCGGGTGGCCCATTGGATCGCTGGACGAGATGACCGAACCATTGGTGTCATGACCGAGCTGCGTGACCGCGCGCTTGTCCGGGTTGTTAATATCTTCGACATCATATCGAGTGACTGACGTGAGGTTCCCTCGCGCCGTATAACCGGTACCAAAAGAAGCATCGTGCTGGGTCGTGCCATCTCTACTCGTCAAAGAACTGCCATCGTAGGCGTAATATACCATCGACTTCCAGGCCGCCGTGTCGGAGATATGCCAGGCGCTGACCAGACCGATGATGCGCTTGTCGAGATACGCTTGGCTGAGATTGTAGTCGGTATAACTGTGACGGAGCTCCGTCGTCCCGTTGGCCGCATACTCTTTGACGAGATATGGGAGACTCCACTCCGCATAAGCGCCGTAGTCGATCGTAATTCGCCGGCGATTACCGTCAGAGTCGTAGACATTGGTTTCAATCACGCGCGGGTTCTTCTGATAAAGCAGACTTGTGTCGTCCTGAGTCCAGGAAATAGTGGTCCATTTTTTGGCGGTGTCCGCTGATTCCGCGGCGGCATTTTCATAGACCTTGCTGGTCGTAGTCAGTCCCGTCTGCCAGGTCGTGGTGCCGTAGAATTCCTTGCGAACCACGCCGTCCGGGGCGGTCACTTTACTCCAAGAATTATCGGTAGCAGCGGCAAAGTAAGTTACGGCCTCGGCGCCATTGTTCCAATTCTCCGCCCAATCGTGGCGTTCGGTGAAACGTGGACAGTCAGTCTGTCCCGCACTAGAGTCGACGTTGTAAGAGGTGTAAGACGGCAGGTGATTGTCTTTCGCGTAGTGGTTGATTCGATTCACCTGGCCGAAGGCTGCGTTGTAGTTGAACGTAAAATAGGTCCCGTCGAGAAGCTTGACTTTTGTTAACACGGTCACGTTAACATTATTCGGGCCGTTGACGTTCAAACCGCTAAAGTTAGGCGCAACATAAACGTCGCCGTATTCGAAGTAAGCCCAGTCATGGGTTGAGCCGCCCCAGGTTTGTCTGATTGCCTCAAGGTTGCCGCTCGCGTTATATGCAAAGGTGAGCACCCGATTCAACGTATCTGTGATCGTTAGCAGGTGGCCCGTGGTTAAGTCGTAAGTCGCCGAAATGAGGTTGCCATTGCGGTCTTTTATCTCAACGCAGCGATGCTCATTGTTGACTGTGGTAGCACTGAAAGTGAGTTTTGTCCCGTCCCGGGTATAGATTATGGGTGCACTGGGATTGGTTACGTCCAACTTCGTATAGGTGCCGTCCTGTGACTCGTAAATGCTCGACGAGCCTATCTGCCGCATCTCTACCCGCCCACCTGAGGGCGTGACCATCATGTAAGCGTAGATGTTTGTCTGCGAGTTCAAAAACCGTTGCTGCAGCTTCGGCAGCCCAAGCCGAAAACCGGGAGCCGGTGTACCAAAATCCGCATTGTATTTGATGTTGGAACCGTCTTTGGCCCAAACGAGAGAGTTGTAAGTCAGCGCCAGGTTTAAATCCATCCCCGCCCGTCCCGGCAAGTTAACCAGCGGCTGACTCCAATTAAAGTTTCGCGAACCCAGGTCTTCACCTGATTGTCCGGTCTCGTTGCGGGGAAGTTCACGAGCAGACGAAAAATTAGGATCTCCAGCCGGATAATAACTACCACCGCCGCCGCCACCCTGCGGATCACAGTCGGCGCACATAAGATTAGCTTGAATAGTCTGGCTGCCTCGTGGTTGCTCCGTGGCGGGAGTTCGAGACGGATCGAGATTGGGCAGGTTTGCTCCGGGGTTCGTTGTCGTCGGTGCAGGAGGAGTTGTGGAGAACGTTCCGCCTGGGCCAGTACCACCACTGCCGTAACCGGGTGTGGGGGTTGGCGGACGTTGATTGGACGAACCGCGTAGTGAACCAAGCGAGGCGGAAGCGCTGACTACTCCGCCTGATGAAACTTTGCCGAATAGAGAAGCCGCCTTCCGCGCTTCGTCATTTATTGCTTTGGCTACCTTGTGAGTGTTTAGCGCCGGATGCGCTGACGTAATCAGTCCCACCACGCCGGTAACAAGAGGCGCGGAGGCAGAAGTGCCGGTCACGTTCCAGTATCCACCGCCCATTTTGGTGGTCAGGACTTCGATGCCGGGCGCCGCGACTGTGACCTTCGTTGTTCCCCAGTTTGACCATGTCGCCAAGCGGTCGAAGTTGTCGGTTGCTGCAACTGTAATGAGGTCGCGCAAACCAAATGATGCTGGATAGTATGGGGATGCATCGACATCCTGACTGCCATTTCCGGCGGAACATACGACCACCACTCCGCTCCGCATAGCTCGCTCAATCGCATCCTTCAGCACCAACGACTCGCCGTGGGTACCCCACGAGATATTGATAACCTGCGCGCCATGCGCAACAGCATAGTCGATGGCCTCCACCGCGTCGCCAATATCTCCCGTGCCCGTGTTGTCGAGCACACGCAAACTCATCAAGCTGGCTCTCCACATTACGCCTGAGATGCCGGTCGCGTTGTTGCCCTGCGCAGCGATAATTCCGGCTATTGCCGTGCCGTGACCCTGTTCGTCTTTGATGATTGCATTGTCAGTAGTGTAATCCCAGCCGTGGAGGTCTCCGTCAGGAGAGGGCGCTGGATTCGTCCATTGATTGTTGACGAGATCGGGATGCTCGAAGTCGATGCCGCTGTCGATAACCGCAATTACTGTCGACTGCAAACCAGTGGTTGTCTGCCAGGCGGTCGACGCACCAATGTCTGATGCGTATTGGCCACCGTTCTGCCCTGTGTTCCTGAGCGCCCACTGCTCCGCAAATTGCGCGTCGTTTGGGGCTGTTGCGTTTCCGGAGTTTATCTGATCAGGCTTAATCAGGAAGTTGGGTTCGGCAAATTCAACAGCCGGCTGTTGCAGTAACGCCAGGGCCAGACTTTCGGCCGATTGGCCAGCCTGAGTGCGCAACCTCTCTACGCCTGACTCACCTCGTAGCTTCTTCCTTTGCACGTTATGAGTCAGCGCAACTAAATTCCTGTCCTGTTCAGAAGCACTAATACGAAATCGCACCAGCACTTCGCCGTCACGAGTCTGCGCTTGACTAGAACCTTGTAAGAACGAGATCGCATTTGACGACTTCGCTTGCTTCTCAGGATCAATGTGGTTGCTGCGAAGCAGATTCTTGACAGGGCCCTCCGACTTTCGCTCGGAAACCTTTGCATGGATAGACTGTGGAGCAAAAGGAGCAATGTTTGAAATCAACAGAGCGTAAGAAAAAAACAAGCAGAGGCACACGGCGACATAACGCGACATTCGGGGCGAAAACTTCATTGAACAAACTTTCTTTGAGTGAGAGTAGAGGCGGGCCTGAGATCTCGTTAAGGCCAAGGCATACCCGCTTGATAAATCACTCGGGTGGAGGGCCCGGCGAGCGCTCTTAAAGGCGCGTAAGAGTAGAGGCGCACCTGGGATGTCTTATCTCTGGAACTTGGTTGCTGTGATTGTCGAGCTATGTGACCAAGGTTCGTACCAATAGCGATTTCGGTGAATAGAAATTCGATTAACTCTGCCCTCAAGATTGCGCATGTTGCGGGCACATTACGACAAGGTTGTGGTCCTTGTGCGGGCTGCTCGCGAAGAATGTGATGCAGTTTATTTTTGCACAGCCGGCTTATTGAACATCGTATCGTTTATGGGAACGTTGAGCTTAATTTCCGAGATGTTTTGTAGAAACGTGGTTCCTGAACGCGAGCGGCGGATTATGAAAGGCAGTCTTACATTTCCGACCTTTTTGTAGTTGTCGTAGTCAATTCCGTTGGGGAGTTTTCCAAAGAACGTCGGGGTTTCCCAGTACCTGCGTATCAAGAAACCGCTCAGCACGTCGAAGAGAAGCTTTTCCGAACTACCGTCGGCACGGGTCCCCTCGATAACATAAACATCGTGATTCCCAACCCTTTCTCTGCTGGTCACGTTCATGGTGGCGAATTGATCCTTTAACCTCGTGTCTACGTAGAAATTGGCTTCGCGCTTCGTCTGGACCAGGCCGTCACCGCTCATTTCAAAGACGCCATTTTCATTCTTAACCCAGCCAATGTTGCCATCAAACCCCTGATGCACCCATCCCATGGGGGGCGGCAGTGAGCCTATCAGTAACGACTTGTTCGGCGCAGTTTCATAGAGTTCAAACGTTCCACTCACACCGCGTACCTCAACTGATCCTTTCCGGACTCGGGTTTTGATTTTGTCGAGTTCCTTACCACCAACAGCCTGAACGTATTTGTCCAGCACATCATCAACGGTAGGCAAAGCCGCGCGGCTCATAGGGCTACTGCCTGAAGTAAGGGGCGACGTGAGCGGCGGCAGGGGTGGAATGGAGGAGGGTCTCGTTTGACCCCGATGACATGTTGCACAGTTGACCACAGTTTTGTCGCCGAAGTTCTTATTGATTTCGTTCATCATCACGAGCATTCGTCGTGCGGTCTGCTTGGTAGCTTTGTCGTCCTTCTCCATTGCAGGCGGATTATGACAATACGAACAATCAACACCGAGCGATGCGGCCATGAATGACATGGCATTTTGCAGCTGCGACGCGGGCATGCTCTTGACCACCTGAATATTCTTGAATACCTGCTCCGCTGTTCTCGGCTGTCGGGTGGGTTGTTGCGCGTCGACGGTTCGGCGATCGGCCAGTTGTGTAACTGATAGGCAAATTAAGGTGGCGACAAAAGTGATGCTTACCGGAACTCGTCTTTTGTTTTGTACTTTCATGATAGGCCTTTTCTCCAACGTGCCTGTATGGGTTGTCGTTCGACCAGCACAGTCTGAAACAGAGTCAGGCTGAGGAAACTAGCATTAAGGGGAAAGCGGCGGATGTGCCGAAAGTCATGTTGGTGGTCACGATCTCAACGTGACTCGTGAGGATTTGTACTTATGTTGTAGGGGCGGTACTCCGTGGCCGCCCCGTGTATGGCTACAGGTCTGTATCGGTTACTACAACGTCGCGCAACGAAGGGGTGGCCACGGAGTGCCACCCCTACAATCCGACAGGAGAGGTCGCGGTTTAGCTGAATCCGAGCTCTCGCGCTTTAAGCGCAGCCTGTGTGCGATCGCGAACGTCAAGTTTGCCAAGGATATTGGTGACGTGGTTCTTCACCGTGCCTTCGGTAATGAACAGCTTGTCGGCAATTTCACGATTGCTGGACCCCGTGGTGATCAGGCGGAGAATCTCGCGCTCCCGATCAGACAGTGGCTCGATTAGTGTCGGAGGATTTGGATGCGGGTGGTCAGAAAGCCGCGTGAACTCGGCCAGGACACGGGTGGTTACGGAAGGCTGTAGGAAGGACTCCCCCCGTGCGGCCGTCCGGATGGCTTCGAATACTTTTTCCGAGGGGGCGTCCTTTAAGAGGTAACCCACGGCGCCTGCCCGCAAGCATTCAAAGATGTACTCGTCGTCGTCAAAAGTGGTCAAGGCGATAACGCGGCATTGCGGTTGTGCTGTGTGTAGATGGCGAGTTGCCGCGACGCCGTCCAGGACGGGCATTTGCAAATCCATCAGCACTACGTCAGGTCGCAGAACTTGCGCGGCGGTAAGCGCCTCTTCGCCGTTAGCCGCTTCGCCCACCACTTCCAAGTCGGGCTGCAACGAAATCAGCGTTCGGAGCGCTTCGCGAAAAAGAGCTTGGTCGTCTACCAGTAAAACTCGAATCAAACTCATGAGGGTATGCCTATCTCCAGGGTAAAACCCTGGCCGGCTGCCGTGGTGATTCTAACTTCGCCACCCAGGAGTTGCACCCGCTCATGCAATCCGATTAAGCCAAAACCTCTTTCCGGTTCGCTCGTCCCAATACCGTCGTCATGGACCACCAACCAGACGCCTTCGCCCGAATAGTCCAGGGTGACCCGCGCTCTTTCCGCTTGCGCATGCTTACGAACGTTGGTTAAGCCTTCCTGAGCGGCACGATACAGAGTTAATTCAGCGGAAGGAGAAAGCTTGCGCGGCGAGCCGATCAATTGAAACTCCGTAAAAACTCCTGACACACGACATTCGTCGAACAATGTTGCTAGGGAGTCTTTTAGAGAGCGACGTTCATTCGGTGACGCACGCAAAGCTGTGACCGAACGCCGGACTTCGGCAAGGCCCTCCTGGGCCAACGCCTGAGCTTTGCGAAGGCCGTCAAGACTTCGTTGCCGATCTGTTTCCATCACAGCTGTGGCCGCTTCGATTTGCACAATCACCACTGTGAGGTAGTGTCCGAGGCTGTCGTGGATTTCTCGGGCCAGTCGATTTCGCTCAGTTGCAGTGGCAAGCTCTTCAACCTGGGCCGAGTATTGGCGCAGCCTGTTATTCGCTTCGTTTAGCTCAGCGAGCAATCGCTCAACCTCCGCCCGAGCTCGCTGTTCTTTGACCGCCAGTTGGGTAATTACCACGACAAAAACAATGCCCGCAAGGAAGAACATTCCCAGCACCGCGGCGGCTCCCGGTCCGCCAAAAACAGACATTGGAACGACAAGGACAGACAGCATGGCCGCGCACACTGCATACATCAATCGGCGCGGTAGTAGCACCACGCTTTGACCTGCCAGAGGCAACATCGCCAACATAATCGCCGGAGATTTAGCAAGGAAAAGAAGCGTGACGGCGAGCGCGATCTGAACCGCGAAATAGAGCAAGGCCGCTTTGAGTGAGTCCGAATTCCTGGCCCAGGCATAGCCATATATACCCGTTACCAGATAAGCAACGCCCAGGGCTATGAGCGTGGCAGCCTTGGGAATGCTGATCTTATTCAGCACATAACCCATCGCCACGATGGCGGACATATAGGCCGCAAGGGTTACCAGTGCAAACCCAAGACTGTTGAGTCCGATAGTTCGAAGCTTTGCCTCTAACATGGTTCATTTCCTTGTGGCCCACTCAAGTTCCGTTACAACGTAGTTTGGCTGAAGGTGAAAGACCGACAGACGAGATGTCTGTCATACTACTTCTTACATTATTCGTATGCAGTTTGTGAATAAGCACCCCAGAAGGTCAAGTTCATGCTTCACGGTACTGTTCCACAAGGAAGCAAGTTAGAGAAGGTAGCCTGAACGACACCAGGTTCAATCCATCGGTCGGTTTGTGTTTTTGAGCCGTCGTTTCCTTGACTCTGCCATTGCATCTGATATGTTTCCGACGACTCATCAAGGCGGCAAAAGCTTCCGGTTAGGTTAGACGTGAATTGTCTGTCACGGTCCGAAGATCGACAGACAGGAACCCCTGTCCTACAAAGTCATCACCCTCAACCGCTTAGACCTCGCACGAAAGGAGAAACAATGAAACGAGTCTTCACCCTTATCCTTGCCCTTACTCTTGGTGTGTCCATTAGCTGGGCTCCGGCCAGTCTGGGTCAATCTCAGACCTTCGCTCGCATTGCCGCTTGGAACCAGCAGGGCGTCAGGTTTACCGGACAAGGCCAGGCGATCCCCGTAAACAAGCCCGAGCAACTCCGTACCGCGATCGCGGCTATAAACCCCGATGTCATCGCTTTATCCGAAGTGAACTCGCCCGCGTCGATGGACGAGATTGTTGCCACACCATTCAGTAATGGCGCCACCTACAAAGTGAGTATGGATGGTTCTCAGCCTGGGCTACTGCAGATCGCCGTCCTGTTTAAGGATAGTCCGGACATTTCCATTACGAACCGGCGAGCAATTTCCGGATCGGATGACAACAACTCTGCCTTGAGAAAGGCTTATGCGTTTGATGGGAAGATAAGAAACTTTGACTTCCTTCTAATCGCCGTGCACCTGAAGTCAGGCCGGACCAATGCGAACCGGAAGACCCGCAACAGCCAGACGAAAGCTATCGCAAGTTTCATCCGTACCGAGACTGCAAACACAAATGAAAAGGATGTGCTGGTTGTGGGCGACTACAACATGATTCCCGGTCAGGACGCGGTGAATTTCTCGAACCTCAGCCCCGGTTCGGCGAGCAACGAGTTTCTCAGGTTCATCTCGTCGACTCTAAGTGGACCATCACATATCGATACTTGCGTCAACGCGAGCATATTTAAAGGAAACCTGTTGGACGGGTTTTCGATTTCCCGGGTGCAGACTACTGAATGGACCGGCTTCATTCGTATTCAACAACTTCAGGCGTTGCTGCCAAATATGTTTTGTGACAAGTACAAGCGCACATTTTCAGACCACTTGCCCCTAGTGGCGAGGTTCCGCGTGTCGTCTCCGGATGACGACTAGCGAACTCAATCCGCGGCCATTCGGCGTAAGAGCCGACTGATTGAATCGGAAGGTTGTGAGAGCATGCATACTAACTCTCAACCACACTTATTCGTGTTCCCACTGGCGCAGCTTGCAGCAGCTTTTGCCTTAGGCGTGTTGATGGGCCACGGGTTCATTCTGCCTCTTGGAGTCGTCACTCAAGCGGCCCTTGTCTGTACCAGCCTCGCGATTGCTGCTCACTTCAGAAGAAAGCCCAGATTGGCCACAGTGCTCGTTACTTCCACGTTTCTTCTATTGGGAACGACGTTAGCGACGCTCGAAAAGCAAGATGTCGCTTCCGGCGGTGTTAAGCATTTGCTTGATTCGGGAGAAGTGCAGGTTGCGCAGCCGGTTGAGGTTACGGGAGTTCTGCAACGTGAACCGGAAAGGGCTCACGAACGCCGTTATCTCAATCTACGAGTTGAGCGAGTCAGGGCTCGAGGATTCGAAAAAGAAGCCTCTGGAACAATAGCACTGCTTGTTGTAGTTCCAGAGAAGTCAATCGAACAGGAATTCAATCAACTGGAGCTTTCTTATGGAGCGCGCATACGCGTGATGACCGCGCTTGATCGGATGGATAAGTTCCGCAATCCCGGAGTTTCTTCGTTTACTGAATATCTGGACCGCAAAGGCTACGACGCTACAGGTTTCGTTAAGAGTCCGCTCTTGATCGAGCGCCTCGAGAATGAGTCAGTTTTTTTGCCTCTCGCCTGGGTCTACAAATGGCGAAGTAGATTGCAGATTGAGATCGACTCCCGCTTTTCAAACGAAACAGCAGGAGTGCTCGATGCGGCACTATTGGGTAACCGCTATAACCTTACGCACTCGACTGCCGAACGCTTTCGGGTGGGCGGCACCTTTCACGTTCTTGTGATTAGTGGATTACATATTACGTTTCTTGGAGGTCTGATCTTTATCGTGGCCAGACGGCTTACGAAGAACAGGCCCTTACAGTTCCTCACCTCAGTCGCAGTTGTTTGGGGGTACTCCCTTGCCGTCGGGGCCGAGGCAAGCGTAGTTCGGGCGGCTTTGATGTTTACCATTGTTCTCCTGGCGCCCCTGGTCGCGCGTCGGGCCGCTTCTCTCAACGCGCTCGGAGGGGTTGCGATCATATTGCTTGCATGGCGGCCCAGCGATCTTCTGGATCCCTCATTTCAACTAACCTTCGCTTCTGTATTGGCAATCGTGGTATTCGCCTGGCCGCTCCTCGAGAAAATGGCGGATATAGGTTCCTGGCGTCCGAGTAGAGCCACACCATACCCACCGTTCTGTGGGACGTGGGTGCGAAGCTTCTCTGAATGTCTCTTTTGGAGCGAACGGAAGGGAAAACAAGATCTTGAAGCAGCCAACTATAGTTATCGACTTTTCAAATCTCCTTTCGCCGGAAGATTAGAGCGATGGCATTTTCAATCCGCGCTGCGATACATCTTCGGGGCTGTCGTTGTCTCAGCTACCGTGCAGGTAGTGCTGCTGCCTTTCCTGGTTGTCTATTTTCACCGACTGTCGCTGGCGTCTTTTCTTTTGAATATCACCGTAAGTTTGTTAATGGCCGGCGTCACCTTGACCGCCTTGGCTGGGTTGGCAATCGCGCAGGTCAGTGCGGTGCTCGCAGAGCCGCTGTTCAGGGTTGCTAATGCTTTGAATTGGGTAATGATTCACAGCGTGGATCCATTCGAAAGAGCCGGAATGGCATCTTTACGCTTGCCGGAATATACGGGATGGGCCGCCGTTGTATACGCTCTCTACTATTTCCCACTCACGATATTGTCGCTTCTGCTGTTTCGCTGGAAGCCTATGCAACTTCCAGTGCCAGGTAGCACGGCCGGGAAGGGTATTCAGGGATATGCGTTGGCAACCTCGGCAGTACAACTACTCGCGATCGCGTTGGTAGTTTTCCATCCGGGGAGCGCGGCTCGTCTTGAAGGAAGGCTTCGAATTGACTTTCTCGACGTGGGCCAGGGCGATGCGACGCTGGTTACTCTACCTGAGGGGAGCACCATCTTAATTGATGGTGGTGGACAACCTGGACCATTCAAAAGGAGAACAACTGATGACGAAGGTGTTGAGAGTTTTGAGAGGGAGACGCGGAGTATCGGCGAGTCTGTAGTGTCAGAATATCTCTGGTGGCGAGGCTTGGACCACGTTGACTACCTTGTGGCCACGCATGCTGATGCTGATCACATAGACGGATTAAATGATGTGGCGCGGAATTTTGCTGTGCGAGCGGCGCTGGTGGCAAGGTCCCCCGGTCGCGACCCTCAATATTCCAAGTTTTCGCAGACGCTATCTTCGCGCGGCATCCCGATGCAGATCATGGGTGCTGGAGATGAGATGCGCATCGGCGACGTTTCCATGAAGGTGTTATGGCCGTCACCCTCGCCGAATTCAGAGTTGCCATCTGGAAACAACGATTCACTCGTCCTTCAGTTGCAATACGGAAATCGTTCGATTTTATTGACGGGCGATATCGAGGCGCGGGCAGAGAGGTCTTTGTTGAAAAACCAAACCAATCTAACAGCGGATGTCGTTAAGGTAGCTCATCACGGTAGCAAGACTTCTTCCATAACCGAATTCATCACTGCAACAAAGGCACGCGTCGCACTAATCTCAGTTGGAGCGACTTCGGTGTTTGGTCACCCGAATCCAACCGTAGTCGAAAGATGGAAGGCTTTCGGTGCTCAGGTCTTGACGACGGGAAGTAGTGGAACGATTACGGTGACAACTGACGGTAAAGAGTTGGACGTAGCAAGTTTTCTGGGTCCGAGGTGCACGTTTCCAAGCTCGACACCTCCGGGGGCCGATTGCGTCGCGGCTATGACGAAGTTGTCAAGGGGTCGCTAACGTATTCGCACAGTCAGGCCAACGCTGCCGGTATTATTCGGCGCTGCGTGGCTTAAGCTTCCCGCAAAAGAGAACCTGATGTTTGTGACCACGCGATCGTACCCGGCCGGGGCGCCGCCTGCGCCGCTCACGGGCGTGTAGGCCCAGGTCGTTCCGCCATCATTTGAATACTGGAAGGTAGCCACCATGCCCGTTGAGCCCGGGCTGCTTGTTAACGATCCAACCTTAAAATCGACATCACGAAAAACTCTTTCGGCGGGAAGCACGTTCCCCATGTTGGGATCGACGAGGATGAAATTGTTTGCGGGCTGCCCGCCAGTATTTGTGTAAACAATCGTATACAGAAGATCGCCGCCGGGAATCTGCGAGCCACCGGGACTAACGCTCTTGAGCAGGCCGATGCTGGGCGGTGCCGCAACATCGATCGTCGTCAGATCGTCGGCAGTATTGTTTGAGGCGTTGTTTTCGCCGCCTCCGGATATCGTGGCTGGGTTTGTAACACTAGCGGGAGCGGTGAGTGAGACGTTAACAGTGAGAGCAATGACGGGATAGCGCAAACTCTTCACCGCAACCACCGCGGACGGCGCGGCAACCTACTGGTTGGACAGTGCCCTGTGGATACGTTAGAACCGAACGCTGTGTTCAGTTGCCGGGGAACCGCTTCACTTCTGGCGGGAGAGCTGTCACGGGGAAGACTACATCGCCGGTTTCGCTGCCGACGAGAACCTTCACCGAGAGCGAGCCGCGAACTGAGAGGGTCTGATTCGGCAGAGTTTTATCATCCACCAGAATGACATGCTCTCCGGGCGGCAAGTCCCCAATCATGAAGTGACCGTTCCCATCGGTCAGCGTGTCCCGGCCGCTGCCGGTGACGACGCGAACGTCGGCCACCGCCTGTTCGCCTTCATCGAGCTGGCCATTCCCATTCAAATCCAGCCAGACCATGCCGCTGATGCGACCGGCGCGCACGAGTCGAAAGTCCACGACCGAATCCCGCTTGGAATCCAGCGATACCTGCTGCTGCGAGCCATCGAGCAATGTCAGATCCGCACGCACGGTGAGCAGATCCAGATAGATCGCATGCTCCCCCATCGGGACGGCGTCGAGATGGTAGTTTCCATCCGGTCCGGTCAGCACATACCGGTTGCCGTCTACCCTTACTTTCACATTTGCCGTCGGCTGGTCGATACCGGGATCGAACTGCCCGTTGAGATTCACGTCCTGGTAAACCCTGCCATGCACCGCACTGTAGGAATTCACTTCCGCCAGAGGGCCATTCATCGCGCGCTCGGCCCGGGGCGAAGAGAGCAACAAGCCGCGCAAACTAAGCAGCATCGTCGGGCCGGTTTGAGTTTGCACGTAGCTGAACTGCAGCGTGTTCTGGCGTGGTAGACGCAGGGAAGCCGACAGACTTTCCGTTGTCCGCAGCGGTGAGGTTCCACTACGCATGTAACCCAAACCACCGCTGATATTAAGATACTTGCCGAGCACGTTTGACATTTGCCACGCCGCGTTTCCGCTGAACAAGTCCCGACTGCCAGCCAGTTGGCTGACTTCGATTGTGTTCGATTCGTTAAGCTGAACGCTGGCTCCGGCCAGCGCGTTGAGTGTAGCCGGGCCAAACGTTTTGACGCGCGTAGCGTTCATAAACAGGCGCCAGCGGGAAAATTGTTTGGCGGCGCTGGCCAAAGTGAAAGCTGCGTTTTTGAGTTGCGGCGTGCCGCTCTGCGTGTGCGAGAACAACATTGTCGGCCATTGGCCGCTCGGTGTCAGATTCAGAGTCGACGTCACGAACCGATTGAAATCACCCGCTTTCCCAGGGCTCGTTGCGGTGTTGCCGCTAAGTGAAGCAGTAACCCACTCCTTTGGCTGCCACGTTACGCCGCCGGCGGTGAGGTTGATCGGATCCTGTAGGCCGCTTTGCGCGCTGAGAAAGTTTGGTCCTACATAGGCGTATCTGCCCTGCACGATCAGTTGATCGTTCAACTGCAGGGAGCCCGAGAGATTGAGGGCCGCGCCTGCGCCATCAACGCGAACGTTATCGCGGTTGCGTCCCGAGAACTCTCCGGCTCCGAGATCGGCTTGAAAACGACTCCGGCCCTTGGCGAAGCGAACACTGCCAGCGAGCATATCGCCCCGCCGGCTCGGCCCGGAAAAGTGCATGACGCCGGAAGAGAATAGCAGGTCGCGCCGATTGGGCCCTTTCGCGTAAGAGCCCGCAGTTACGTATGCGCCAACGATGTCTGTATCGAAGTGGAGTTGACCCAAGCGCGGTTGGCTCTGCTCCAGCAAGTCTGGTACAGGTAGGCCCGAATCCTCCAACGGAACAAGGTTCGGGATTCCCGAAATTGAGCGCCCTGCAAACGTATTCAGTCGCACACCGCCAACCGGCAATTCCGCCGATCCGCCGCGCACTGTGGCGGACATGAACTGCAGATCAGTCCCTGTGCCAAAGTCACCGGCGACAAAGGTTTGCCCGTTCGGCCGCTCAAGTCTGAGATTGCCACCGCGAAAACCCGTCAAAAGCGAAGGCACGCCGCCCCCAACAAAATTCGTAAGGAAAGTGACACGGCTGTCAGCCAAGCGACCGCTGCCACGCAACACCAGGTTATGACCGGAAAAGGAGCTGTAACGGCTGAGATTGTAATCGTACTCAATCTGGAAGAGTTCCCACGGTGCATGCTGGGGTCCTGCGCGCACGGTTTGAGCCGGGCCCTGTCCTCGAGTGATATTGATGGCACGTCCTTCGTCTCGCCGGATCGAAATGTCAAGCAACGCTGCAACGATCTCGGCGGGCAGCATCAACTCTTGAGGGTCGGGAGGAAAAACAATGTCAGCCGTCCCAGAAACGGCCAGCGTGACCGAGCCGTTTTCGCGGACTTGATTCAGCTGTGCGCTGAAGTCTGTAACAGTGCCGTTCTGATGGCGAACGCTAACAATGCGCGACGTTGCGTCGGACTGGAGCACGTCACCGAGGGCGTGCGCTATGCTCGCGACCGGAAGAAATAGACGTGCGCCCCGTTGCTGGGCTGCACTGTTCGGCCCAGTCAGTGTCCTGCCATTGACGATGATGACGGAACTCTCCGGCAGCGATCCTTTCTGAGCAGGTTGGTTGCTGTTATCTTTACCCTCTTCGCGTCCACCCACAAACCTAACGCCTGCCGCTTCGTTGCCATAAACTCCATTCCCACCGCCCACTGTCTGCGCGGTTGTTACCAACGCAAAGAGAAGACTCGAGGTCAGAACACTGATCAAACGGCGTGTGTACATAGCGGAGCGCTGGCCAGCGGTTAGAGGAGGGTTGAGTTCAGAAATGTCACTATCCTGACAAATGTCTCATTGGTACGGGTAATGCAGATCGCATTTGGTAGAAGGCTCAGGTCATTGGTAGTTTTCATAGATCAACACACAAAAGAAGCCTTGCAGGGCAATAAAGCGGGGCGAAAAGCGTGCGGATGTGGCGGAATGGTTAGGCATCGAGGTCTAATTAGGAGTAAGACTGTGAACTGGTTCAAATATCGCAATTACTGGATCTTGGCAGGAGTGATTTTGATCCTCCCCATCATGGCTCATGGCCAAACATCCATTGGTTCAGTAACCATGAAGGCTAACGTGAGCGAAATCGTGGCCCTCGCAGTATCTCCGAACTTGCTTCAGGATAACGTGCAAGTCAATGGCCATAGCGATGTCAAATCTTTGACGCTGACGCTGTCGGGCGTTGGCAATGACGCGGTGTCCGTCAAGGTGCCATTCTTGATTCGTTCAAATACCGGTTACAAGATCTCCGGTCTGGTTCAACCGCAGGCTGCGTCTTTGGCCAACTTCGTTGTGCTTGACGCGCAGCCCACAGGCAGGTTCGTGGCAGCGGACGGCCTGGCAAATCTCCAAGTGGCTCCGGAGCTCGACAGCCGAAACAAGAATGCAATGGTCCAAATGGCCTCCGTACACTTGAATCATTCATCTCCATTACGCATCCTCAGCGGGCCCCGCGTTTCCCTCGCCGGCACCCTCAACTCGGCAGACAATGCTTTGGAAGTTATCCTCTTGATTGTTGTGAAGCCGGACGTCGGCGCCGATGGTTGGTCTTTGCGTTTGACCCTCTCAGGGTCGGCGGGCGATCGGTTCTAAAGAAAAAGCTCCCCCCTCGAAGTATGGCTTGGCGGGTCCTGCCTCATTGGCCGGGCCGGAGTTGGCAGCTGCTGCCACCTTCCCCACGACCAAATCTGTTATCCCTTGGGTTGGTCTACTGCCATCCTGAAAATCAACCTGGTACTTGACGCTATAAACGCCGGGCAGCAACACTTTTTCGATCTTGAGCGGCTGAGCCAGCTCCGAGCCACTTAGCACCGGTAACGATTCCTGTTCTGGCAGTTCGGCGACGAGACGGCCAGACTGGTCCGTGACTTTTACAGAACTCAGAGGTCGAACCACGCTGTTGCCTTGATTCTTCAGAGTCGGAATCACAAAGATGCTGTCCGCGCGTGTCTCGACGCGGAGATTCTCCAGAGAGCCTCGGCGCGTAAGTCGCGGCACTTTGATGTAGAAGACTGCGGCCATCCGATAACGCACTACCAGCTGCCGCCGATTCTGACTGAGTTTGAGGCTGTCAGGTCGCTGCTCTACGATCAATGCAGTGAGGTGATCTCCCGGTGTCGCGTCTTTGGGCACCGAGATTGTCACCCGTATCGAATGAGTGTTGCCCGGAGTAACGGTTGTCTCTGCGGGGCTGTAGATGAGCCACGAACTGGCGGAGTTGGGGAGTGTGTTGGCCTTTTTGAACTCAAGCTCTCCGTTCCTTTGGATGGTCCAGTCGTTCAAGCTCGCGACGATGCGCGCTGGCCGCGAGGTTTCCACCGCCCCCTGATAATCGATATCGACTACGACTGTTCTCTCAGCACCCGGCTCCATCTCCAACTCAATCCGTGCCGGCGCCAACGAGATGCGGCCTCCAGTCGCGTCTGGTGACGGCTCGCCTGTCGATCTTCCTCCCGCAAGAGAAACCACCGAGAGAGCGAACAAGAACACGAACGCGCTGACAAATCGGATATGATTATTCTTTTGAGTTAACATGGCTAGTGGACCTTCTAACACGGGACGTTCGGGCCGGCTGAAATAGTAAACGTCAGAGTTGCCGAGGACGTGCCGGCGGCGAAAAACTGCGGTGTGATGGCGAAGATGGCGTCAAATATATACCCATCGTTTGCCTGGCGTACTGGGTTGTTTGATTTTTGAAGCCGCGGCCCGCTCAAGATCACGGTTGAGCCAGTGATGTTCGACAGTGACGACTGGTATGTGGCGCGGCCATTGGCAGCTATTGTCACAGTGCTGGCCGGGTCGTTGTTGAACGGCGGATAAAAGATGTGGCTGCTCAGCGTGCAAACCTGCGACTGATTCCCCATCGCGCGGATGTTTGCGGCGCCAAAACCGATGTCAGACGGCTGTAGACCTTGCGGATTAGCATTGCCCGATCCTGCCAGAGAGACGGAGACTCTATAGGGCTGGGTGCTCCGGATCGCGATTGGCACAACCACCTTTACAAGGGAGTTCGTATTCGCGGGTGATACCTCGCCGAAGTTAATCGTCACCACCAGATCATTTCGCACGTTCGCGCTGCCTGTGACTGAGCCACCGAGCGAGCCTGTGATGGTAGGCTGGCCCCCGCTGCTTATGTCAAAAGTCTGCGCCGAAATCGTTGTAACGGCGCAGACCATGAACATGCAAACGAAGATGGTAGAAATGAGGAAGCGCAAATTCATCGCTTATGGGGCCGCGACAGTGAAGGTCACCGCAACGGTTGTAGTTCCGTCCTCGAAGAACTGAGGCTTAACCGCGAAGATTGCCGGTACCGAAAGACCGTTGGTGTTACTGCGCGGCACGGCGTTGAGGATGCGCGGGCCACTCAATGCGGTCGTAGAAGCAGAAAAGGCGGAAAGATTGGAGTTGGTGGCGGTGAACTCATAGCGGCCACTCGTCCCATTGACCGAGCCGTTGCCTGCTAGAGTCGGATCGCCCGATGTGGCGTTCGTGTCAGTGCCAGTCGTGTGCACCCCCGTTCCCGCGCGTGTGGCTGCGCCCAGGCCGAAGCCCACGTCAGCACTCCCAATTCTGTTGGTGGTCGTGCCGCTGCTGGTAACAGTAGCGATCATGGAAAGCGTGTAGTTGGCGTTGCTTCTTAGCTTGAGCGGTACGGATGCTGTCACGAAACTGCTCAGGTTGCTCGGTCCGAGTTCACCGAGGTTGATAACGGCGGCCAGGGGGGTATTAGCCACTCCGTCGGTAGTAACGCCACCGCCTGAGTTGCCGCTGAGCGTGATGGCGCCGCCCGAATTGATCTCGACGAATTTCGAAACTGTAGCACTCATGTTTATGGTGCCGGTCGTGGCCTGCGCGAACGTGGTGGCCGCAAAGGCCAGGAGCAATGTGGGGAACAGGAGTGTTCGCGAAATGACTCTTGTGGTTCTGGTATTCATAATTAGTGTCCTCTCGTTTTGGGTTAAAGGTTCTCGGCCTGAACAGTCAGTCAGAGATTCATTATTTAGTGCTGGGGGACGATAGATGACTTTCGCCCATGGGTGGGGCATACAGCCGTACCCTTTCGCCGCAACCTTCGCAAGGCTCGTTCCTGTGATCGGAAAATCTGTCTTTGTGACCTACCTGCGAGTCCAAAATTGGGGATTTCTCGAACATCCGCCAGCATTTGATGGGATATTGCCGCCAAGCGCATTTTTTCAAATCAGATCAAACAAACAGGAGTTTAAGGGTACGTTTGTTCGGCGATGGTTGACAGTGACAAACTCTGACACCGCTTGGGTGACGCTTCTTGTAAGGTGCTATTGAATTAGCCTGATTTCAGAGGCTATGGAGCAGAAATTCAGGCGCGGCAGAAACTGCGAACCACCACCAGTTATCCGCACCACTCACCGGCGGCCGTGAATGCAGAACTCTAAGAACGCTTGGTAAGAAACGTGAAGTTAGATCAGATTTTCGGAGTCGTCAGGGACGTAGAGTTCGATCTTCGCGCTGCCGGGTTTGTAGGTATGTAGCACGCCGAGTGGGGGCGCATAAACGTGAATCGTTACGAGGTCCTGGCCGCTGACGTCTGGGTTACCCAGTTGATGAATGTCGGGGATATCGGAACCGGTGACGGCGGCCGGCGCATATTCGCGCGCGGATTCATATTCAAGACCTCTGACTGGATCGAATCTAAAGGTGGTTTCCCACAACATACCTTCGCAAATCTTTACCCCGCCGTGGGAACCGTTGTGATCATGAATGGGAGTTCGTTGGCCGGGGCGCCAACACAGCACCAGCATCTCCACGAAGTTGTTGCGACAGACACGATGTCGCCAATAGTTGCCTTCTTTGAAGCCAATATATGGACGCAACTCTTCGGCGGATATCTCGGCAGTCTCGAGCCAGTCGTAAATCTGTTCAAGCGAAGGAACGCTACTTTGCGATTGGAGAGCTTTCATGAGGGCGGCCAGGGAAAACCGGTTGCTCTTGATGTCGTCCGTTGGAATTGTTTCGACGTGAGTGGACAAGCTGTGTGGTATCTCCTGAGTATTTGCCGATCATTTCCTGACTTAAGGTACCTTGCCCTTATATTCTTTGAGGAGGACGGAGTCAAGGCGCTTTGCTCACAACAGGCGCTTTGCTCACAACAGGCGCTTTGCTCACAACAGGCGCTTTGCTCACAACA
>JBBPIC010000001.1:88553-188374 GCA_038040525.1 Acidobacteriota bacterium
GGCGCTTTGCTAAGAACAGGCGCTTTGCAATCCAAGATAATCAATCGGACAAGGGGCGAAATGTTAGCGAGAAACAGAAATGCTACGACGCCCTTCGCCATCGCCTGTTATTGCGATACGCCAGACATTCGAGGGAAGAGGATACTCAAGCATCCGCTCCGCCCATTCAATTACAAGAATCGCCCGCTCATCGTTTAGTAGCTCTTCAAGGTCGACAGCGTGGGCCGCAGATACACCCTCCTCCAGACGATAGAGATCGACGTGGAAGACTGGGAAGCGGCCTGCATAAGGATTTACTAAGGTGAACGACGGGCTGGTTACGTCTTCGGGATCGATATCCAGCGCTGCCGCAAGTCCTTTCACGAACACAGTCTTGCCGGCGCCAAGCGGACCGTTGAGCAGAAGGATTTCTCCACCGTTGAGTTGCGCACCAATTTGCTTGCCAAGATCGAATGTCTCTTGAGCGTTCTGCGTCTGCCATTCACCGGGCGAGATGTGTTGGCGTGCTGAAGTAACCACGGCTAATTTAGCGGCCGGCTTAAGCCCATTTATGGAAAAGGACATACATTTTGCTACGGCCGAGCTCGAAGATTGTTATTGTCATTAAGGGCTATAAACATTTCGCCGGTCTGTGGTTAATGCAGGCCAGATGCTCCCGTCCGAGCGGTGCAATGCCGGCGCCGGCAGGTTAAGGCCGTTCGCCTGTAGGATCGAGTAAGCGTACGGCATTGCTAAAATGGTTGCGAATATCCGAAGCGACCATGGTACGCATTCCCAAATCCTTAGCAGCAAGATCGCCCGCGAGGCCGCCAATGTAAAGTGCCGCAATTGTTGCTACGAGCGCGTCAGCATTTTCTCTTAAGGTTGCAACTGCTTGGGCGACGAATCCGGCGATGATGCCGGTCAAGGTATCGCCTGAACCGGCGGTGCCAAGGCCTGCATTCCCGGTCGGGTTTATGAATACACGACCGTCGGGAGCAGCCACCAGTGAGCGTGTGCCCTTAAGGACCAGAATTAAGTTATGTCTTGTAGCAAAGTCGCGGGCGAGTGCTACCCGGTCGTTGAGCACGGATTTGTCGTGTGCTCCTATCAGCCGCAGCATCTCTCCAGGGTGCGGAGTAAGTACTAATGGAGCTTCCTCAGAGCCTTGCAAATCAGTTGGCCACGGCGCCAGGCAGTTCAAACCGTCGGCATCGATAACCATTGGGGTGTTACGCTGCCTTACAATCGAATACACAAAACGACGTGTGCGGTCGTCTTCCGCCGACAGCCCCGGGCCGATCGCAATTACCGACGACTTTGCTGCCAACCGCTTCACATGATGGATTGCATCGTCACTCACCGCGCCCCGATCAGTTTCTGCAAGTGGGGCCGTCATCACTTCTGTCATCGCAGTGGCGGCCACCAAAGCTTGGGCCGAGGAAGGCGTAGCGATAGTAACCAGTCCTGCACCTGAGCGCATTGCCGCATTCCCACAAAGAACGGCCGCGCCCGTATACCCCCTGGAACCGGCTATCACAAGTACATGTCCGTGGGTATTTTTGTATGATCCCGATGTATAACGGGTACGAAAAAGCCACTCCCGAACGTCGTTCGGCTCAACCACGAACAAATTAGAACCTACGGATTCAATGAGCTCTTTAGGTGAACCAATATCGGCCACCACAAGTTTTCCATTGAAGTGGGAAGCGGGGGGTAGGACATTGGCTGCCTTGGGTGCGGTAAACGTCACCGTAAGGTCGGCGTGGACTGCAGGACCAAAAGGGTTTGGTAAGTCGGCATTGAGACCTGAGGGGATATCAACCGACACAATCAAGGGGGGAGATGCTCCCTCGTTCGTGGATCGAATCCTTGTGAGATAGTTAATGACGGAAAGAAACACTCCTCCAAGTGGCCGACTTAGGCCGGTACCAAAGAGCGCATCGATGATTAGGTCATAGTATCCGTGCGAAGAATTTACTTCTTCCCACTCCGAGTCGCAGTTACATTCGACAAAACTCAATGACTTTGGTGAGCCGACATCTTCAGAGTCCGCGAGGCTTCGCACAATCTCAAAACTAGTGCGCGCGTCGTCTTTCGAATCCTGTACTCGCCCAAACAGCACGACATCGACCTCGAACCCCACGTGACAGAGTTCCTGTGCTAGAGCCGCACCGTCGCCACCGTTATTTCCTTGTCCGCAGAGTACAAGCGCCTTCTTGCGTGCCAAGTTTCCGGAAAAGAAGCTTTTGATTTCCTGGAAACAAGCCTTGGCTGCGTTTTGCATCAACTGTTGCGAAGAGACTTCATAGCCTTGGACGGTGAGGTGGTCAATTTTACCCATCTGCTCTGCTGAGATCACTCGCTGCACGGCTGGATGATAAGGACGAGTCTTGGTCGGGTCAATCCCGCGTTCAGGAACGGACGTTTTTGGGGGATATTTGGGTGCGAAACAAAAAACGGCGGCCGAGGCCGCCCGCTGTCTGCCGCTGCACCAACCATTCCGTTTTTCCAGGATAGCTAAGTAGAGAACCAATGCTGCCGACATTTCAGAAAGTGTGCAATAAAAATTGCAGGAGAAGGCCCGGACAAGGGTTTACCTCGCCGGGCCATCACTGAAACAAGTCACCGTGAGTGATTTATTCAGATTTAGCAGCCTTTCGTCGCTTGCGAATAGCTCCGGCAATTCCCGCCAAACCGGTACCCAGCAGTACCATCGTCGCCGGTTCAGGAACTTCCCTTTGGTCTCCGCACCCGCTGCAAAAGAAGAAACTCTCGTGTCCACCTTGAGCATTATCAACACTGGCAGCCAGTCCGAGCCGGAGGTTTGGATTAGCAGCAATTGCTGCTTGCAGGGCCGCCGCAGCTTCCGGCGTTAGGGCAAAGCTGAAATCAGACTTGCCGGTTCCGTTGCCGTTTAGCGTTGCTTCGCGAAGAGTCAGCGCGTCGGCAAGGTGTGCAGTGAATACGCTATTGCCCGATTGGTCGTAAGCAGTAAGCACCAAAGAGTTCAATATGATCGGCCCGACTGGACCGGCGTTGCTGCCCCCCTTATTCGGGTCGTTGATGTTCATCATGATGCATAGGTCACCATTTGTGAGGCCCAAATCGCTTACCGAGTACGTTCGGTTATTGGAGCCACCTACAATCTGGTTACCGACCACCACGTCGCCACGCCGATTTGCGCGGTTATCATTCGGACTATAGATGACTGATCCATTGGCGATAGTTGAGGAGCCCTTGCTCTGGATAACGAGAACAGTATTAACCGTGCCTAAACCAGCCGGCTGAACGATTCGAGGCCCAGAGGGAACTATCAGAAAATTGTCCGCTCGTGCGTTGGTACCAGCTAAAGAAACAGTGAGTAGCATCCCCAGCGCCAAAATTGATTTAGACAGAAGCTTATTCATTTCCCTCATTCCTTTTTCCAAGACGGTTCGTTTGTTTTGGAATCTAATGAACGCATTAGATCTAATTCCATTTCCCATAGAAAAGGCCGAATAAATGGGGGTTTCCAGCAGTTTTTGCGGTTTGAGGAGATTCGAAGGTTGAATGGGTCTATCTGCCCAGTCGGAGGGTTCGGAGAACTCGACCGATGACCACGCCGGATTCTGCGATGCCGAGGGCGTACGTCATAACGAAATACGTTGTGCCGTAGCCTCCCAGAACTGCCGCTGCAACGGGGACTGGATGTAACGGGCCGACAGCCCACTTGAATGCCCACCCAACACCGGCGGCTAATAAGGCCGCGAACCAAAGTTTCACCAAGTACAAACTGGGCAAGCCCGTATGACCAATGCGCCGGTTTAGTTTTCTTCGGAGTAGAAAGAACTCAACCCAAGCGCCAAGACTCGCGGAGGCCGTCAGCCCGACCACTCCCCACTTGAGTTCTATGCCAAGTAAGCGCGGAAGTGGCAAGGCCCACAGATATCCGAATACAGTCGCGAGCACCACGTGAATGATGGCGTAAAGTAGCGGTGTCCGAGTGTCATGAAGCGCATAATAGGTCGATGAATAAAGCCGTCCAAGTGTCGCGGCAAGCAGTCCGATACCAGAACCGGCCAGAATTCCCCAGAGGTAAATCGCCCCGTCGTGTCGAAACTCACCGGTCTGATAGAGAACGGCCGCTATCACGTCACCCAGCAGGAGGAAAGCCATTGCGGAGGGAATGATAAAGAATGCAATGCGCCGCAGCCCGTCGTTTAGTCGTGTTCTTAATACCTCAGCCACCTGCTTCGCGCTTCCTACCGCACTAGACATCGCGGGTAGCTCCGCGGCTGAGACTGACATTCCGAAGAGGCTTACGGGAAGAGTATAGATGCTTTGGGTATAGGCCAACGCCGCCACCGCACCCGTACCCAACCAGCTTGCGAGCCATGCATCCACAAAAGCGCTGATCTGGACAACGCTGCGACTGAAGAAAACGGGGAAGAAATTCCGGATTACTAATCGTACATTTGTGGCTCGCGTATCAAGGATTGGCCGCAAACCTTTAACGAGTCGGATCACAGTTGGAAGTTGAACTCCGAACTGAAGGGCACTGCCTGCTACCGATCCCCACGCAACCATTTCTGCCAGTTGAAATTGTCCCAGGCGTCCGCCAAAGAAAAACAGCGAGGCGATTATTGCGAGATTCCAGCTGACTGGCGCTGTGTACGAAAGAAAGAAACGCCGGTGACTGTTGAGGATCCCGAGGCACCAGGCGGAGAATACAAGTAGTCCTGCGCCCGGAAAGAAGATTCTGACTAGTCGGATCGTGAGTTCTTGTTTCTCTCCTTCGAAACCGGGAGCGATCATACTGATTAGGTACGGCGTAGCTAGAACCCCAATCAATACAATCACCGAGCTAGTGAGGGCGAGGAGGGTGAGCACAGCGTTCGCAAGTCTAGTGGCTTCCTTGTCGTCACCTTGCGATAGGAGCTTTGCGTAGACAGGAATGAACGACGCCGAAAGAGCTCCCTCGCCAAAGACATTTTGCAAGAAGTTTGGGATCCGGAAAGCTGCGTTGAAAGCATCGCTTGCGTCAGAGAAACCGAAGTAGTGAGCAAAGACTCGTTGGCGGAGCAATCCAATGATTCGGCTGATTAGAATGCCCGCTCCAACCAGAAAAGCCGAACGTCCGGCGCTCGGTTCTTTTGGCTTAAGCGTTTTCGGAACAGGGAATTCTCCGGCGAGAGCACCAACTTGTTCGACGGACTCGCCCGCGATCGCGCCGGCATCGGCACGCGTCTGCGGCGCTTCCACCCGCGACGCCTGTGATAGATCCGATGCGGTTGAAGGCGAAGATTCTGGCGAGCTTCCAGAGTTTCCCTCTGCACCGGCAGTAAGATCCGACTCCGACTCACCATGGTAGGTATCTTTCATCTGCGCTTAGAGATCATAGTCCTTGATTTTGGTGAGTAGGGTTTTATAACTAACGGCGAGGTCTTCTGCGGTCTTAATCTTATTTCCGTTGTTTGCTTGCAATGTTTCCTGAATTTTCTGGCGTTCAACTGAGCGCAATGCCCGTTGCCCAGCCTCAGAGAGTGTTCCTTTAAGGTCGAAAGCGCCAAGAAGCGCAGAGCCTTCTGCTGCTCCGATAGCCAGCCCGAGATCTTTGGGTTCCAACAGCATCGTGTCCGAAAGAATGCATGCGCGTTCGATAGCATTTTCAAGTTCGCGAACATTACCGGGCCAACCGTGGGCGCGCAAAGCGATGATGGCCTCGTCGCTAAAAGCGGCTTCTCGCCTGCGAAGTTCCTTGCCTAGTTGGGCCGCAAAATGCTTGGCCAGCAGCACAATGTCGCCTTCGCGATCCCGCAGCGGCGGAATCTCGAGAGGAAAAACTGCCAGTCGGAAAAAGAGATCTCGTCGAAACCCACCGCTCTCAACAGCAGCTTTTAAATCTCTGTTGGTTGCCGATATAACCCGAACATCGACGGGAACGGGCGCACGCCCACCGATTCGATCTACAAACTTTTCTTCAATTACGCGAAGCAGCTTTCCCTGAACGGTCAACGGCAGTTCGCCGATCTCATCTAGGAAAACGGTACCCTCCGAGGCAAGCTCAAATTTGCCCAGTCGCCGATCGCTGGCTCCCGTGAAAGCCCCGCGCTCATGCCCAAACAGTTCATTTTCGATAAGTGTTTCCGGAATCGCCGCACAGTTGACGGCAACGAAGGGTTTGTCGCGCCGTTCTGAGAGATGATGTATGGCGCGCGCAAAAAGCTCTTTGCCAGTTCCTGATTCGCCAAGCAACAAGACGGTCGCCCCAGTTTGGGCGACACGTTGAGTTTCGGAAACGGCGCGCTTGATTGCTTCAGATTCACCAATGATGCGAGGAAAACCATAACGCTTCGACCACTCTTCCCGCAGAAGGATATTTTCAGTTCTCAGTCTTTCCTGTTCGAGTGCTCGCTCAACCAGCAGCAGCAGATGATTTGAATCGACTGGTTTTTGAAGAAAGTCATGCGCGCCGTCTTTCATCGCCTGGACCGCCTCGTCAATGGATCCGAACGCCGTCATCACAATGACGGGGATACTACCGTCGGCGGCGCGGGCAGCACGCAGCACGTCCAGACCCGAACCATGAGGCATACGCAGGTCTGTGAGAATCAGCTTGTGTGGGGCAGCCGAAATGACGTTGAGCGCGGACCGGGCATCAGCGGCTTCTGTAACGCTGTAGCCAGCGTTTTCGAGCGTTAGCCGTAACACGCGGCGTAAGCTGTCTTTGTCTTCAACGAGCAGGATGTCAGGCATGCTGGAAAGGGAATAGAATCAGTTGAACACTCATCAATACCAAAACTGGTAGTCAAGTCATCATTCATTCTAACAGTACTCATGTCAAGACGTGCTTTTGGAGAAGAGAGATGAGCGGTTGGAAGAGATTTAATTCGTCTCTGGCCTTTGCGCATCCTGAGATTATGAGGATACTTCGCTTCCCAGGTGGGACAAGAGAAAAGGCGCGAATGGCATTGGCCATCCGCGCCTTTGTAGGTCAAACTGCTTTTAGTTTAGAGCTGAGTGGGCGCCAACTTGCGGCGGCGCCGCTTCAGGTACAGGCCAGCTATTCCAGATCCCAGCAATACCATTGTGGTGGGTTCAGGAATCGTTTCAGCAGTGGTGAATTCAAACTTAATGCCGTTATTCCAGAAGTGACAATCGGGATCGAATCCGAAAGCTACGTTGTTTCCGTTCAAGAAATAAGTGTTTAGCACGCTTAGCTGGTCAGGAGTGAAATTGTAGACGAACGTGCTTGGCGTTGTTGTGAAGCTCTGAGCAGTCAGGAATGTGTTTCCAGTTCCGGGGGTTACTAACGGATTGCTGTTATAAAGCGCGCCGTTGAAGTTGTCGAGAATCTGATTTATTGGGACTGGAACTCCGCTGGCGTCGGCGAATGATCTAATACCGCTCTGCCTTGCGGTATCGAGCAGGTGGATGAACAGCATGTTGGGATTCCTATCCCAGTTGCTGATGTTCGTGAACGTAAGCTTAGCTCCGGTAATCGTTTTGCCCTTGAGATCTACATTGTCGATCCGCCACGTATATGCGCGGTGATGGTCAAGGTCGACTTGTTTCGGTCCGCCGCTTCCTGCATTCGGGGCGGTAGCGGGAGCTTGAAAGGTAAAAGTGTCGGCAAACGCTGTTGAGGGCAGACCGATCAGGACTATTGCTGCAAACAGTAGAAATACTCTCCTCAAGGGTAATTACCTCCAATCAACCGTCGTCTTCTTGATCTCACCCCTATGAAATACCGTTGATGAGTCAAACTTTCCAGGAAGCCGAGGGTTTGGAGGTAGACGTCGAGCGACATTTCCTGAAAAACTCTGCTGAAACCAAGTTAGGCAGGTATCAGCGTTGGAGGCGGAAGGCGGCCCGGATCGTGGCGGCTAAAAGTGTCCTTAAAAATTAGGCGCGTTGAACGCCAAGAGGTGTTTTGCCAACGCTGCGGCGGGATAAAAAGTCCTGCCCCTGTTGTCTGGAAACCAAGCCTTTTCGAATTAGATCATTGATTGCATTGTCAAAGGTGGTCATTCCATGAACTTGCCCCGTTTGCATTGAGGAGTGAATTTGAAATGTCTTGCCTTCCCGAATGAGATTAGCCACTGCTGGAATGTTAACCAGCACTTCGACAACAGGAACACGCCCCATTCCATCCCCGCGCGGAACCAGCGATTGCGCTACGACCCCACGGAGACTCTCCGACAGCATTACACGAATCCCTGCCTGTTGGGCTTCAGGAAAAACATCGATGATTCTGTCTACAGTTTTGGTGGCGCTGTTCGTATGCAACGTAGCTAATACGAGGTGTCCCGTTTCCGCGGCTGTGAGTGCTAATGAAATTGTCTCAAGATCGCGCATTTCTCCTACCAGAATTACATCTGGATCTTCTCGCAGCGCAGCTCGCAATGCATCATGAAAGGATTTCGTGTGACTGGAAATCTCTCTCTGATTAATCAGCGAGTTTTTGTTGTGGTGAACAAACTCAATAGGATCCTCGATAGTAATGATGTGAGCTTTTCGTCCTGTGTTAATTGCGTCTATCAACGAAGCCAAAGTTGTGCTCTTTCCTGAGCCCGTCGGACCGGTGACAAGAATCAAACCTTCTGAAACGTCAAGTAAATCGACGAGACTTGCCGGCAACCCGAGTTCGCTAACGCTCTGAATGGTTTCCGGGATTCGTCGAAAGACCGCGCCAACGCCCAATCTTTGGCGAAAAGCATTGACTCTGAAGCGGCCCACGCCTTTTAGAGAATACCCATAGTCCAGATCCCAATTCTCAAGTAGAGTTTCGCGTTGCTGTTCTGTTAAAACCTCAAAAAGAAGTGCCTGGCACAGTTCCGGTGCAAGCTCTTTATAATTGAGTTTCACCATCTCGCCATGAATGCGAAAATACGGCGCAGAACCACTTGTTAAGTGAAGATCTGAAGCTTCACGACTCGCCATTTGCCTCAGAATGTCATCGACTCTTGCCATTTAAGCTCCGTTCATTATCCAGAAAATTGTTTGCCTGCGAATTGTGTCACTAAATTCGGTTTCGCCACCGTAAGCAGAAAATGTGACTAAAGGATCTGCCTGAAGGCCGTCGGTTGTATGTATTGAAACTGAGGAGTCGATGGTGGAAGCATGTCGGGATTTAGAAATGAGGAGTCGAACGCCCAGTTTCTTACGGGAGGGCTGTAGATAGTTGAATCGGCGTTGTACGGCCCCACTGCCTGGGTAGAATTGTATAGGGGAATCAGCGAACCGACGAAATTCCAGCGACCCGGCCAACGCTCGAGGAAGCGTGGGAAATTATGCATGCCGCCGTTAAGGCGTGACTCGTCCAAACCACCGTGGCCTGCGTCAGGAGCACCCGCCAGCGCCCCAAGGTTGTTACCGGCAAGTATCGCGGCCCTCACTGCTGTCTCATTAGTTGTAACCCCAGGAGCCGGCAGGTTTCGATCCGCAATGCGCCGACCCAGGTTCCCCGGATACATTGCGCTTGAACTATCAAACCATGTCTTTGACAGTGGGAAGAATGCATCACAAACAAGGGATGCCGGTACCTGATTGCCGAGATAACGGCAAGGCGCTCCGTCTTCATTCAGGCAGGCAATGCCAGCTGGGGGACCCGAATCAATGCCCGTTGTATTGTAGTTTCCCCAGACGTACAACAGGTTCTCGGTTGAAACCGTTATCCCCTGGGTCGGGGAAAGAAGACCCGCGGCTCCGGTAGTCTGCAAGTCTTCACCATTAATCAAGCGTACTGAGCGACGGAAATAGTTGTTGGGATTAGACCACGCAGCAACTGTGAGTGCCCGCATTGTCAAATCTGTGCCATAAATGCCAGTAAGCACCGCCGGATCCGGCAGCTCTGTGACGTCCTTAACTAGAAATCCCTTTCGTTGCACGTCTTCGCCGCACTCGCATCCGTTCTGGTCTTGAGTTGGGCTACAGAGAGCACCATCAGTTCCGTTCTGCCCGTAGATATCTTCATTATCAGCCATACCGTTGGTGCTATTAACATTATTGCCAGCGGGATCGACCACTGGCTTCACCTTATCCCCACGGCGGTCTGAAATGTAAAGGGTATAGCCACCGCGGTTCGCTATGCTCGTACTGACTGCCGCGGTACCGGTCAATAGGTTAGAGTCATAAACTCCGTCCACCCAGCGCGCCAAATTTTTCATGTTGATCTCTACAACATTTGTTATCCCGCGCTCGTAAACCTCCCCGCAATTAACACCATTAATACACCCCTCGCGGACGTTGTAGACATTGATGGGAACGATAGCGTTCCAATTCTTATCCGTACTCCAATTGCCCGTGCCCCACTCCGCAATATCAGCGTAGGGTGGTGCATCTTCTCTTAGCGGCTGTCCAGCGACTGTATCGTCAAGGATGCCCAGGAGGTAGCCGTAGGTGGCTTCCTGAGTCGGCCCTGGGGAGGTTTTAATCTCCCCATCGAAGGCAATGTTAGTGTTATCGAGAATATCAGTTAGGGCATTGAAGTAAGGGGTGCCATCGGGTGCGATATTCTGGCTGGCGCTTGCGTCGCGGCTACCCTGAGTGAAGGCTGCCCACAACGGTCGCTGCAACATCACGATCGCATTGGGTTCGCCCACAGTCATACCCAAACTAAGGATCTCCCGGGTTACATCGCGGGCGTTTCCATTGTCATCAATGATCTCGATAAGGATTCGTCCTGTGAGTCCGGCACCAGCCGGAATATTCGGAACTTGGACCGTCGAGCCGTTTGGAATGACATTTGTTTGAGTGGTTGACTTCACTCCGCGCACGGTTAGAGCTTGGGCTGGAGCGCCGCCATTTTCCTGAAGGACACAGGAACCAGCATTATCGGCATAGTTTGGGCCTCCGGTGCTGGGCACTCGCCACAAAGCCTTGCCTCCGCCGGCAGCGGCGTCTGCATTAGGTAACGGGATCGGATTGAATCCTGACAACGGCTCACCTTGACCTGCCGGGATACCCGAGTCGTCGGGAGTGGCCGGCGTTTCATCATCTATGAGGATGCGGATCTGTGCCTTTGAGTGATACCGCGAATCACGCACCACTTGAGGATCAGCCGGCATTCTCCGCTTGATAATCTCAAAAGTGGAATTCCCGGATAACTGTAACGGTAATCTCAGCGGCACTGCGCCGGTGGTGCGGGTTTGCAACTGGCCGCCAAATTGGTTTGCTACACCAGTCGCTGGCGCAATTGAAGTAGCATCCCAGGGGTTGTTAATGGTCCCGTCAAACGAACCCGGAAAGTAACCTCGGTCGCCAGGATTTGAGCCGACAATATTTGGACCATTAAACATACTGCCCATCGTAAGCGGCACTCTAAACCCTCCGACTTGCATCGCAACGTTTCCTACTCGCGGGGTTCCGTTGCGCACTACGTCATATATCAATTCGTTTGCCGAAGTGACCTTCGCAAGGAAGCTGACATTGCCGTTCACATAGATATTGCCATTGGCGTGTATCCGACCGTTAAAAGCAAAAGCAGGTCCTGGATGCAGCTCAATATCGTCATCGCTGAACATACCAAACTGAAATATTGGAATTAAATAATTGTTCATTTGGCGCGTGAGCGCCACCTCAGTGCCGTCTGACCATGTTGCCATGCTGTTAAGCAGGTAGGGCGCAACGCTCGCGGAAAGTCCATTGAATGGCCCGCCTGTAATTGTCGCTCGAGGATAGGATCCATCAATTATTCCCTGGCTCTGACGCATGGCGGTTAGAGTCGGCCCGTCGAGGCCGATGAGCTGGTTCATATCGTAGCCTTCGGCACGTAGTTCGGGCGGCGGGGAGTTTTGAATACGTAGTAGTTGCGCGGCTGTTGGACGGGACGTGGCGAGAAATAAGGCGTTAAAGTCGCTGGTCATTTTTTCGATCCCGGCGGCCGCGGCGTAGAAGGCCTGCGTTCGCTTAAGGTCACTACCTGCAATTTGGGCTTCCTTTTGAACTACTGCCAAAACCGTTAATGCGATGGCGCTTAACATACCAAGGATTAGAACGGAGGTGACAAGGGCAGCGCCTCGCTCTGACGCTCTTGCATGGGATGATTTCTTGGTTGGGGGATATGGGGCTCTATAGGACATGGAACCTCCTGGCAATACCTGCTACGCATCATCCACCCGCATTGGGGGACAGGCTCCGTCTAAACTGCATATTGCGAACACTCGTACTGGTGGTCATCGAGATTTGTTGGCGCTGCCCGTTTTGCAGCGTATGTGGTGTTTCGACGGTCAACGTGACTTCCACCTGCCGGGTCTCTACCTGCTCTTGCGAAGTCGTCAGTTGAGCCACCGGCTGTACAACGTTATCGTTGACGTCTCTGAGGTTTAAAAAGTAACGAAATTGGAGACTTACTACGTGCTCCGCAATCACACTGTCGACGAACCCAAAGTTAGGTACTCCGAAAACACGCCGCATTAGAAGCCCATTCGAGTTGACGTAGTAGTGAATGATCTTCATGCGAGAAAGCGATGCGGGCAATGTAGCTCCCGACGTAATAAAGTCGAGGTTGCTACCGGCTCCGACACTGTTCAGTCCAAACACATCTCCCTCAGCGAAGACCAGAGAAGGATTTGGAGTGCCTACATTCAGACGATCCGTGATGGTCGCAAAAATGCTTCCCCGGGCTGAAGTAACGAAATAGATTTCGCCGACACGAAAGTCATCAATGTCCGCAGGCTCTATGGATACTTGTCCTGTCGCCGGGTCCACGTCGGCGGCATCAAGGGTAATCGGAACAAAGGCCCGGTCCGTTTGTAGAATCGAGATGCGGTCAGTTAGAAGGGGACTAGCGCGGACCTCTTCAGTGGGTGCCGCTCCTAGAACCGGGGTATTTGGAGGCAGATTATTGTCTGAAGTAAGCAGGCCAAGATTAACGATGCCGGAGGGTGAAGGTTCGACTGGGGTGCGGGTAAGAAAATTTGCTACGAAGTTTTGCGGCACACGAATATCGATGATGTTACTTAGTCCATCACCCGCGTTCATCAGGTCTCTGTTGATGAATTCCTGACCAGTGCGAGAACTCTGCTGTCCATCGCTCATCTCCAGGGTTGCCGTGCTGGTTTTTACCGAATCTCTCATGAGTGCGAAGATGGCGCCCGTTATTACCAGCATCACAGCAATTGCCACCACCATTTCAAGCAGCGAAAAACCGCGTTCACAGTTCTTGTATTGTCGATCGTTCAAAACAGGCTTGCCTCCGGCAGTATTTATCGGGCTTGTTAGGGCACGAAAGCTGCGCTGGAGTTATCGTTTAGATAACAAATCGCGGACAGTTGCTTCATTGTGCCGTTTACAGGGTATGAAACGGTCACCTGAACTTTCTTGAGTGTTGTGCTAAGCGACGTGATGCGGATTTCGCGGGTAACGCCGAGTACGGCCAGTGAAGGATTGACGACATCGTCGAACGTACCAAACCTGCCGTCATTGCCGGCGTCAACCAGATCGTCTCCTGTCCCAAAGATGCCGTCCGGACCGGGATTTCTCGATACCTGTTGAAACCCGGTTTGGAACCCCACAAAATTTCTGGTGGCCCGTGAGTTATCTACCGCCCCTACGTTCGCAATCTGACCGAAGGTCAAGTTTCCTGAATTCCGCAAAGTCTCCATCTGTTCCAGGATTGAGACTACCAGCAGCTTAGTGTTAGTGATGGCCCGACCGTGGTTGCTGGCGACCATCGCGTAGCCAATAGCGGAAGCAACCGCCAGAAGTCCCACCGTGAGAATGGCTGATGCAACCACGAGTTCCAACAACGAGAAACCATGGGCCGAAATTGCTGAATCTCCGCGGGAAGACAGTCTGTCATTCTTGATACTGGTTGGCATTACGGTCATACCTCCAAATCTTACTTCGTCCCGATGCGCCCAGAACTGAAATCGCAGAGGCTGTAGCTCGCGGCGCGGTACTGTTGTAAATAAACAGCGCAGCGCGGCTCGGATTTCCCCCAGCATCAATAACGGAGCCGTCTGGTTGAAAAGTTATGTTGAGCTGGTCATTCGTTAACGCGGTCATTGATATCCCGTCTCCAAGGGGGCCATTTGGCAAACCCGTTGGGATTCCATGAGTGATTTCTGATCTGATCAGGCCTCCAGTTGCGAGGGGAGTGGTACTAATCACCACGCTTCCGGGATTGTTTGGATATGACGCATCAAAAAGGAGTCGGCCGACATTATTGTTATGGTCAATAATAGAAATCTGCTTGGTTATGTTGTTGTATTGAAACGTGATTGCTTGTCGCTGGGACATAGCTAACTGGCGGGCGTGTCGCAACTGGCTCAAGATTTCTCGGGTTACCCCAAGCGAGCGTGATAGACGTTGTTGCGCGATCAATTGCGGTATGGCGAGCGCAGATAAGACACTAATCATCGCGACCACGATGAGCATCTCGATCACCGAGTAGCCCTTAGGGGTTCTGGATCTAACTGTTGCGCGACTGAGGATGCACTCAGTTTGCCGTGCCTTACAAGGTTCTCTATTGATCATTTGATGGCCCTTCAGAAGTCCGATCAATCCCTCGCATGTTCTATCTGGATGCCGTTACCTTTATCGCAGGTATAACCTGGACCTCTCCTGATTCTGAAAACGTCAGCGCCGTGGCGCCTGAGTTGTCGCCCACAATCACAGGTGGTGAGGGAAGGCGGCGTTTGGTGGAATCGACTGTTTGTCCGGACCCATCGAAAATGAACGTCTTAGGAAAAGGCCCTTGAATTTGGAGACCTTGCTCGGTAGGAAGACGCATGACGAGGGGAATATCGAGATAACTATCACTGTTGGCGTCGATTGCGACGCTATAATATCTCCCATTAAAAACCTTCACCTGGGCCATTTGGTCGATATCCGTCGGCTTCCGTGCCATTGAGTCATGGCGGGCACGTCGGAGGTAATTCGCTAATTCCGTACTGCTGCTCGTACGGTGGTTAGTTCGATTCCCCCGAACAAAGTGCATGACGACAAAGCCGATGACAATGGTGCACATCGTCGCGAGAGTTAAGAGCTCAACGATCGAGATCCCTTGTTCATACTTCCTGGAGAACGTGAGCGGGGGATGCATCCGAAGAACCTTTCGTCACTAGTCTGTTGGAGCTTTAGCCGTGGGGGGTGGGTGATGCACCCTAAACTCGAGCGGTGCAGTGAAGTGTGGTGAGCGGGGTGCTCATCTAAAGTCCTCTTTTGGGTGTGCGGCTTTTGTAGCGGAGGGCTTCGGCATTGTTCCAGCCGAGAGATAGGAGGTCAGTGATATTCGCGAACGCCCAGGACTCTAAGTCCCGAAACATCGAGCGCCTTTCTTACCCAGAGCGAATCAAACGCGATTTTGCTGTCGCCCCCGCCGTTGATGCTGAAATCTGGAGGGCCAATCGCCACCTCAGTTCCATCTGGATCGAAGTTGGCAACCACGATTGCGCCACGGAGCACACCGGCTCCACCTCCATCTCTGTCCAAACTGCCTCGTCCAAGTACCAGGATAACCCCTTCAAAATCTGTGTTCCCGTTAGTATCGAGTTCTCCGGTCACAATCAGCAGACCACTACCTTGATGATTGGGTCCGAGCTCAACCGGATCGCCACCGTAATTATCGATGAAGGTTAATTTAGGGATTATTGAAGTTCCCATACCACCGGGCGAGGCATCCGCTTCCGCTTTCGAGCTAAACAATCGGCCTGATAAGGCGGCGAGTTCACGCTGTTCTGCAAGGAATAAGCGCGCGGCAGTTGCTGACTGCACAAAGCTAGGAGTATTTGAGGCGTCCAGTGTGGCTGGGTTGTTTGGAGTAACCTGCGAATCATCGTTCAATTCATCGATGTGCCCCTGAGCAGCGGCCTCATTTCCGGCAGAGACCGCGATCGCGGCAATGGAGCTCTGTGGAGGGACAGCAAGGTCATTGCCGGAGTAGGAAACATTGGAGGAATCGCCTAGGTCAAGGGCCAGGCCTGGTCCTCCCGGCAAGTTCACCGCTGCGGGCGGAGTAAAGTCGAAGGCCGAATACTTAACAATCATTTCCAATCGCTTAATGGCGCCTTTTGGCCCAAAGCCCTCAGACCGGATGAGAAGTCGCGTTGGCCGATAATTTGGATCGGTAGTAATTCTTCTGGTAGCGATCGGGCCGGAATCATCTGGATCGAAAACCAGAATTTTGAAGGCAATGCCGGTGTTTGGAGCATACGCGGCAGTGATTGGCACTCGCCAATCGTTGACGTCTGCAGCGTTCTGATAAGAATAGTTAAGCCAACCAGATAACCGCGAAGTCGCGGACGCTCCGGTGGCCCATAGGTCGGTCGTACTATTCGACGTCGCCGGGTTTGCTGCAGTTCTGAAATTCATTCTAGTGGCGCCTAGCAAGGCGTTGGGAGCTACATGACCGCGTAATACGTTAAGCGTGGCTTCCAGACCCCCTTCGGCGGCCGCGTAGGCCTGCATTTCGGCGGTCGAATCGATGGCATGTGTGGCAGAAAGCGAAGTTGAAGTAACTAATGCAAGTCCTGCCGATAACAGGAGAATCGAAACCAAAAGCATAGTAAGCAATGCAGCGCCGCGTTCGCGATTACGTTGCCCTGGACGATTCTCATTTCTGATTTTGTTTGTCATCTTCTTAATCTCACAGCATCTAGCCTAATACGTTGCCAGATTCTCGCTCTTGTTACGTAGAGCGACATCGGAGCTAAGTTGAATAGTAGTTGCCGGCTGGTGCCCCGGAGACCCTGCACTGCCAACAGCCAGTAAATTAACGGAGACAGTAATGCGTAATCCGACTGCATTCGCTACCAGAGAAGGGTCAGCAGCGACGGTGAGCTCTGTGTTTGCGGGTCCCCAATAGACTATATCTAACCTGTCGATTCTGTTGGCGAGAACCGTAGCTTGATTGCTACCCACCGGCGCAAATCTGTCGTGTCGGACCAAATAGTTCTGCCCATCAGTAGAGTCGACAAGGTATTTGACGTCTTCGCCAGAGCTGTCGATGTCGCCGGAGTTATCGCTGTAGCGGTTAAGATTCGATCGTACTCGGATGGTCGAGGCGTCACAGTCTAGGGCTACAAGACCGTTGCTTGATGAATCGAAGCCGTAGCCACCAATCGCCAGTTCTCGAGACATGATATTAAGTGCTCTCTGCACATCGGCGATGGAATCTGTTCGTGACTGCTCTCGGTTACGAACATTAAATGATGTTGCTAACAACGTGCTGGCAATACCCAGGATAACGATCGTGATTGTCATCGCGATGATGAACTCAAACATTGAGAACCCTTTGTCGTTGCTTTTCATTGTCAGTTTCCGATCAATAACTAAACGTCAATCTGCGTTAGAAAGAGCAGCCCCGGTCCAGGCGATAACCTATGGCTTCGTTATGAACCGAGGTTTGGTCCGACTCCATCTGTTGATCTAATGGTTACCAATGTCACGCCGCCAAAAACTCGTTGCACGCCAGTCAGGGCGGTTGAGCCTCGGGGAGTTACTTGAACCGTGACGGTTTTTCTCGACGAGTCTCCAGCTACAGTATCAGCAATGGTTGTAGCCACAGTGTACTGTCGCCCGCCACTCTCTACGGTCTTGCTGGCTCCCCCGGTCGCTGTCACGGTTGCATCGAGAGTAGAAAATTCGGCATTCCTCAGCCGTTCCAACTGTTGTTGGGCCACAGCCATCGCCAACTCGCGATCACGCGCAGTTGTGTTTGCCCCTATCGCATAGACAAAAAGCGAAGCGGCTCCTAACCCAACTATCATCATGACGACTAAAGCTATGCTGGTTTCCAAAAGCGTAAAGCCCTGGTCGCTCTTTCTGGTTGCGGCACTACAGCCGTGCTTGCTTAATTCTTTCTTCATTGCAGTCCAGTCCACGTCGAGTTTAGTCAAAAGTTATGGTTATGGTTTTGTTGCCGCACGATGAACTGATCGTCACGGTGCCGGACTTGTTGCTGCCGTTCGCATAGCTGATCGTGTAGGAGATCGTTCCGTTCCCGGAAACAGTAGTGCTAGCCGGGGTTATGGCCGATATGTCGCCCGTCGTTGTGGCTGTCAGTAGCGTGTTGTTGGCATTTACAATACTTACAACCGAGAAGGTCTTGGGACTTCCGTTTTTAGGCAGCGACAAAGTCGCCGGCGCCGATAAGACACATGGAGCAGGCGTAGCCGTTGGCGTGGGAGTCGCCGTCGCAGTCGGCGTAGGTATGGGAGTGGGTATTGGAGTGGGTATTGCGGAAGGCAGAGGCGTCGGAGTAGGTAACAGGTCTGGAGTGGGTGTTGGTGTGGGGTCGGGCGTTGTCGTCGGAGTCGGAGTCGGAGTCGGAGTGGGCGTAGGAGTAGGATACCCGGTGTCAAGCGGCGTACCACCGGAAGTATTTGCTACGTCATTCGGTACGTCTGAATTCAGCGTTATCTCACCGATCTCGCTATCGACAAAGATTTCGCTGCCAATTGTCACGTCTCCCGAACCGGATAGATTGATGGAGGTGTCAGTCCCGCGTTCGTTGCGTAACTCAAAGCGAATCTGACCGTCGATTCGACCTCGCCAATTAAACCTGGCGGAGATTCCAATCCCATTGGGGAAAATGACACCATCCTGAAGTCTAATCGTGCGGGTCTCCGTCGTTCCGTTAGCGTCGAAATCCATCGTGACGCTATAACTATTCGCGTCCAGAATCGTCACAACTGATTCGCCATTCCTTCGAATCGCATTTGACCGAGCTTTTTCAAGATAGCCTGCCAACTCGCGTGTAGACCCGTTAAGACGCATTGAAGCCCGGGCCGATCCAACGGCCATAAGTGAAAATGCGGCTATGATGCCAATCAAAGTTATTGTCACCAACAACTGCACAACGGTGAAGCCGCGCTCCGCATGGGGGCGTTGCCAACTTGTTAATACTCTTGGTTCTGACTGAATTTTCATTGCGTCTCCGCGGAGGTCTAAAGAGTGGTAGGTCAGAGGACCTGTGCGTCGGCTTAGTGGCAAGAAACATGCCATTATGAATTTCAGCAAAATGCCAAGTATCTACCTCAACAAACGAAATCAATGCCTGGCTGTCCGTTACCTTAAGTAACGTCAACGGAAGTGCGGTTCCATTGCCAGGTTGCTACGGAGTGCCTGAAAGCGTCGTTGCTTAAGTGGGTTTCTGCGGAATGCCGGAGTGGTTTGCAGTTTACTCAAAAGGAAACCTGCTGGCCGACAGCCAAAGATCGTCCGCTACGCGCGAGGTGCCGCACGCCGCGTGCGCAGTTGGACGGTAAAAGCGCCCCTCGTCGTAAAGGCGGTGGGGCGCTTTACTTTGATTTCACCATGATTATGGAGTGCTAGCAGGTGCCTTCAAGATTGGTTCAAACTCATTGCTAGTTGCACCAGAGATGCTTTCCGTATCGGAGAGTTTCATCGTTAGGGGCACGGGTTTGTAGCTGAAAGGCTTAGGGCCGCCGCGACTATTTTGCACCTGCATGACCAGGTAGTCCTGATTTTCTCGAAACCTTAAAACACTCCCACGCTGGTTAAGGATAACGAAGAGCAGTGTTTCGCCCTTTGCGGTCCTCATTTGACCGACTAGGGAACTCGCGCCCGCGTCGGTTCTAATCAGCGTGCCTGTTTTAGCGATCACGCTGCCCTGCCAGTCTGGACCGGTGAATCGATCTTCAAGCGTTCCAGGATCGATTCCCGCAACGGGCATGATGTCGGCAGGGGACAATCTGTTCTTCTGAAGTTCACTCCGAAGGGCCCTAAGAATCCTCATCATCGCTCTGGGCGTGACACGATTGACGCCCAAGCCACTCAACGATGCCAGCTGGACTTCTCCCGGGGGGATACCCAATCCATTAATTAGCTGTCGTCTGACTGACTGTGTCCCGCCGAGACTATCGCCAATTCTTTCAGCCATGAAATTATTGGAATAGCAGAGAAGTACTTTGAGAATGCTTGTGAGTTTGCTCGACTTGTGCGTAAGAAGAAGTCTCGCCGCCGGCACCACTGGACCAACGTGGACATCGCCCATCACCGCGACCGTCGGGACAGTTTGCAAGCTTAGTCGGTCGCCCAGGGTTGTCCGTTCGTAAATCCAGGACTGAGTTGCCTCACCGGATCTCAAGGTGGAATCGAGCGTGTCGTAAAGCGATTCACCTGACCGTCGTGCCGAGGAACTGAAGTTCATGGTAAATCCGGGCGAGATCACTAAATCCCCAGTCACCGAGCGTATTCCCATGCCATTCAACTCACGCGCGATCATTACCGCATGTTCGTAGTGAAAGGATGGATCGCGGCCCGTCACATAGAGGTTTCCCTGAATCTGACCAGTGGCCTTGTCAAAGGAACCGTTCGTCCAGAAGCCGGTTGTGAAACGATGATGCGGTCCAAAGGCCTTTATGGCTACCAGCGCCGTTGCGAGTTTAATAGCAGAGGCCGGGTTGAGTGGCTGCTCCACGGATTGCGCTGATACTGTCTTACCATCCAATGTTTCAACCAGCACGCCCTGGAGGCCGTAAACTGGCGGGGCTTCATCTTTGATGATTGAGGCAGTTTGTTGCGGTATCGCGGTTGAAAGTGCGTCTGCTTTGGCTGCCGTCGACGGGATAGACTGCTCTCTTGTAGTTTGGCCCAGGAAAATACCAGGCACTACAATTAAGAGAAACGCTGCACGAAAAATATTTGAGGACCACACTCTGCTTTGCATTTTGAATCCAATAGTCGACCAACCAACGGACCACCAGGTAATGATAACATGCTGATGAATCTCATGGTTGAGGGAGAGTTTCTTTGATGCGCTTTTCAATGAGAAAGTTGGCATGCAGTCAAGTCGACAATTAAGGTTGATGCAAAAGCCAATTTCGTTGACAACGTGAGAAGCGCAAACCTAGAATCAGGACATTGACATTTGGTGAAATACAAACACGAGCCCATTGTTCTGGAAGACGTTCGCGCCACGCACAGGGCACGAAAGACAGAGATTCAAAAGCGGCTGGCTGAGTTTTACGATGTGGGCCGCGATGGGTCTGACGCGCGACTTTGGGAAGAACTCGTTTTCTGTATCTTCACTGCGGGCGCTTCTGCTCGGATGGGCTTTCGGGCTATTGAAGCTACCCGCCCGCTTCTGATGGATGGTGGGCGGGAAGATATGACGTTGGCCCTAAGGGAAACCGGGGCCCATCGCTTCCCAATCGAGCGTCCAGGCTATATCGTCGTTACGCGAAACTACTTGCGCGAGAATTGCGACATGGCTTTGAGGGAGAAGCTGCAAAGCTTCGCCGACCCCATCGAACGTCGAGACTGGCTGGCGCAGGAAAAGCAGATCAAGGGATTGGGATATAAGGAAGCCAGCCATTTTCTGCGAAACATCGGATTCAAGGGGCTCGCGATTCTCGATAAGCACGTAATGAGTTGTTTGCTGGATCTCAAAGTGGTTGACACGAAGAAACCGCCGGCAACCAGAGCTCGATATTTGGAGACTGAACAAAGACTAAAAGCATTTGCGCGGGAAATCAAAATCGACTTTGAAGAGCTCGATTTGGTTCTCTGGTCGATGAAAACAGGTGAGGTTTTGAAATAGCCCATCTCTTTTGATTGGGATTCGGGCAACTGGTAAAAGCATGAAGGTGCTTAAGAGGGAAAACATAATCGGGCGACTTGCTCTTGCGATTTTGGCCATTCTCTTGATAGGCCTGGCCGTGCCTGACGCGACTCTTTCGGCACACACGGGCGAGGGAAAAACTCGTCGTCGTGCCGATAAGGCCCTGCGCGAAGGGGAGTATGAAGCGGCGGCAAAGTTGTTTCGAGAACTCCTGGCGGACGATGTTCACGATCATAAGGCTCGTTTAGGGCTGAGCTACGCCCTTCTCAAGCAGAGACTTTTGAGAGACGCCTACGATCATGCAGCGAGAGTGATCATGGCGGATCCATTGTCCGCACGAGCGCACGCATTGCTCGGTGCTTCGATTCTTGCTGCCGGCGATTTCCGTGATTCGGTCGAAGAGTTTCGAACGGCACTCAGCATTCAGGATAACGATGCTCTGGCGATTGCAGGTCTGGCTATGGTCGATTTCTATGAGAACCGTCTTGACTCGTCAATCAGAGGGCTGAGACGCGCCGTTGAAATCGACTCCTCGGAACCTGATTATATCTTCAACCTCGGACAGGCCACCGCCAGAAGCGAAAGGTATAAGGAAGCCGCCGATGCTTATGAAAGGTTCCTGGCAATCGCTCCCAAGACCGACGCCGACCGGCGAGCCCGTATCCGCGGACTGATAGATTTTCTCCGTTACCTTGGAAAGCAAAGCTCGCTTTACGTTCTAACCGGCAAAAACAAGACTGACATGGTTTTTGAATCAGTGGACGGGCGCCCGGTGCTCAACGTGCGCATCAACGGCGGCAAGGGGTCGTTGAAGTTCGTCCTTGATACCGGTTCCGGAATGTCTGTGATCTCTGAAGCCACGGCAAAAAAACTAAATATAAATCCCGTCGCTCGCGGTGGGTTAGCGCGGGCAGTCGGCGGTGGCGGAAAGTTCGAAATCGTCTACGGCTTTCTCTCTTCGCTGGAGCTTGGAGAAGTAAAGGTCGAAAGCGTCCCTGTTTACATTCGGCATTTTTATGATGGCACTACTCCAGTCGACGGTTATCTTGGCCTTTCGGTGATTTCCAGATTCGTCGCTGCCCTCGACTACAGCGATAATAGTTTCACCTTGCGGCGTAACACCGAACCCGCCGTTGCGCGAACGAATTCGGCAAACGAACCTTCTGCAATGTCCGGTGTCATAGAGATTCCGGTACGCACCACTTCGAGCGGATTTATCAGCGGTGAAGTTCGGGTCGATGGAATTGAGAAGCCCTTGAATTTCATTATCGATACCGGGGCCACGATCTCAGTTGTCTCTGAAAAGCTTGCGGAGCAGGAGGATCTGGCTAATTATTTACAGCCTACGCGAATGAGAGTGTTCGGCGCCGCGGGCGTGGCCGAAAACGTCAAGACCGTCCTGTTGCCGAGGGTGATGCTGGGTACGTTTGTGCGTGAAAACGTCAGTGCTGCCGTGCTCGACCTGGAGCCTCTCAATGAAACTGCTGGCTTCACCCAAAATGGAATCCTCGGAGCAAACTTCCTTCGCCATTTTCGCGTCTCGTTTGATTTTCAGCGTGGCTTGATTCGCCTGGAGCCAATCAAACGCAGTGCCCGGAGTGAAGGACGTTCGTCCGAAATTTTTGTGGGTCCGGGACAATGAAGCAGAGTCTCTATCTTGAAACATCCGTCATCGGCGCCTACCTGGATAATGGCGAGCCTTTTCGTCGTGACCTGACAATCCGCTGGTGGGAACATGAAATGCCAGACTATCGCGCGGTAGTTTCTCCGTTGGTCTCTCGCGAACTCGAGCGCGTTGCAGAACCGCATCGCTCGTCGTACCTGAATCTTATCTCGCCGCTGGAACAGGTGGAGCTTACCGAAGAGGCCACTATTCTCGCAGACGGTTACGTCTCTAGAGGAATCTTCCATCGCAAGTACATTGCTGACGCTTTACACGTGGCCATCGCCTCCTATCACAAGGTGGATTATCTGGTGACGTGGAATTTTGGTCATCTGGCAAATGTTCGACGACAGGCGCGGATTCGCCTCTTTAATACAGCGGCGGGATTTTTCGTGCCCATGATCGTCACGCCGGAATTCCTTGTTTCCGAGGCCACAGAAAAAATAGTTAACGAGCCATCCGGGATCGACAACTGACATGTATCGCCGTCCCAAATTTCTGGAAGTTTTGCACGCCATTCGCGAGGAGATGTCGCGAGAGGTGGACTACGATGTAGATCTTTTTGCGGAAATGGTTCGCTCAGGTAATAGACCTACCTACGGACCGGAAAGAATTATTCGCGGCATCCGGACGCGCGCTCCGCGTGATGGCGACGTCGCTAATCCGGAAGAAATTCAACCCCAACCCAGAAAACGTGCCGGCAAACGATAGCAAAGCCTAACAGAAAGCCGGGCGCTTTAGTTTCTTCATGAACGCTACATTCGAAACCATTGGATTGGAAGTACCAAGCGAAAAGGCTTTCAATTACCTCGCAGAGCGCGCCGGAGATCAGGGTGAAGCTACGCAACTGAATCGGCGCGGCGCAGTGCTTCACGGCCGTTGTTGGAAGTTGGGGGAAGGACTAGAGGTTTGGACAGTGCTTTACGAGTCAGGCAGTGGTGACGTGTTCTATGCCGACTGCCGGCCGGGATTTCGAGCTCGACATATTCAGACGATTAGTCCCTGGGCGCTTACTGAATATGATGAAGAAGGCGAGGCTGTGGTCCACGGCTATCGCGAAGGGACTGACTGCGAAGTTCTGTTTGAGTTGCAAAACCTTACGGAAGTTGGACCTGGCGGTTTTCGCGCGCAGGAGCTTCATGTGGGTCTTTGCGGTTTAGCGTATCGCGCCCGAGTGCGCAATGCACCTGTGAAAACGAGGTGGCTTCCGCTTGACAAGGCCGCGCCTTCTCGCGCCGCGCATGAAAACGATTGGAGCCTTTCAGGAAGGGTCATCGCCTTCAAACCCTTGAAGAACCCCCTTTCAGGCAGTGACCTCTACTGGATTAATGTCGACCTCGAAAGAATGAATCTTGAAATCCTTGTGAATCAACGTTCACTGCGTGGCGATGTCCTGGCTCCTGGCGTTACTCTCGATGCAGAGGTTTGGTTGCAAGGTCACGTACTTGATGAGGTAGCCCTGCGTTCACGATATGAGGGTGTGGACTTTTCGTGCTCCACCGCAAACTTCTGGTCACAGTTAAGACGAAGAAACTGATACGACTTTGTATCCCGCCTTTGCGATAAGTTCCCAGTTGAATAAGAATACATCTCGATGAAACGTCTGCTCGTCGTTGTCCTCGTGGCCCTCACCGTCGTAATCGCTGCCTATTTTTCCAACTACTATTGGATTCACCGTTACGATGGCCTGATCGCCAGGCAAGCATCCGTGTATCGCCTTGATCCGGATCTGGTATGGAGCGTCATCAACGAAGAGACATATTTTCGTCCCTGGAAAGTCGGCCAGGATGGAGAGATTGGCTTAATGCAAATCACGCCGACGGTGGGACGCGAATGGGCCGCCGAAACGGGCATGCGTGAATTGGAGCGACAAATGGATCAGGACCCCGCGGCGTTGCTGCGAGAGCCGGAGAGAAATATTCAAATTGGTTCCTGGTATCTGGAAAAAATTCGCGAGCAATATCGCGACATCCCAGATGCAGACGCGCGAATGATTGCGGCCTATAACGCCGGGCCCAGCAGAGCGGCTGAATGGAACAAACCGGCGGAAGGCAGAAGCGCACTGACCGAGGAGGAATTCATCAATAAGATCGACATCCCTTCAACACGTGCTTATGTGGTTTCCATACTCAACCGTTACCGTAAACTGAAACGGCCAGCGCAAAATAACAGTCCTGCGAATTTATCGTCTCCGAAGAAAGACTAACGCAAACTGTTAATTCATGATTGCTTTGCTTACTCGATGGAAGCTTGATCTCTAGACGACCGCAAACTAACAGTTTGCGTTACGTCGAACCATAACTTTGATGCGTCGTCAGCCGCGCAAGTCGCAAGCAGCAGAAATGACCACCCTTTATTGCGCTCGATGGGTTTTGCCGGTTACATCGTCGGCCATTGCTGATGGCGCCGTTGCCGTGGCAGGTGATCGAATCGTTTCAACCGGCTCTCGGGCCGAGCTGGCCCGGAAGTTTCCTCACTCAACTGTTCGGGAGTTTGGCCACGCTGCGATCATCCCAGGTCTCATTAACGCCCATTCGCATCTTGAACTAACTGCCATGCGAGGGTTCCTCGAAAAGGAAGAAAACGATTTTTTCGCCTGGCTGAAAAAACTCACCCTTGCCCGACTCGAACGCATGACTGCCGACGATCTTTACGTTTCTGCGGCGTGGGGTGCCTGCGAGGCTGTGAGGGCGGGCGTAACAAGTGTCGCGGATGCCAGTGATTCTGCCGCCGTCAGCATGGATGCCCTTAAAGACGTTGGCTTGTCTGGCATCGTCTTCCAGGAATCGTTTGGTCCGGATCCACGTCTCGCGAAACAGGGGTTCGAAAGGCTTTCCGCAAAGGTCGCAAATTTGCGCGCCAGGGAATCATGCCTGGTTAGAGTCGGCGTCTCACCCCACGCCCCCTACACGGTTTCGGCCGCTCAACTCGAATTGATTTCCAGGTTTGCAATTGACGAAGACTTGCCCGTCATGATGCATGCCGCTGAGACAGCTATGGAGGTTTCACTGATCGGTGAGGGGGTTGGGCCTTTTGCTGCTGGACTTCGCAGCAGAGGCATCGAATGGAAAGCGACCGGTCTTTCTCCGATCCAATATCTAAAGGAGCATGGCGTGCTCGAAACACACCCACTTCTCGCGCACTGTATACACGTTGACGATGCGGACCTCCAACTCATGAAAGCGACTGAGACGCGAGTGGCGCATTGTCCGAAGTCAAACGCCAAACTCGGTCACGCTGTTGCGCCGTTTGTGAAGTTCGTCAGTAACGGAATAGCCGTTGGGCTTGGCAGCGACTCGGTGGCCAGCAACAATATGTGTGACCTTTTTGAAGAAGCACGCTTCGCGCTGTTGATGTCCCGCGTACGCGCGGAAGAGAAACCCGGCGACCGGTTCTTAAGCTCCGAAGATGGATTACGAACCGCGACAGTCGGGGGAGCTCAAGCGCTGGGTTTGCAGGGCCAGATCGGGGAGTTGAGGGAAGGCTTGCGGGCAGACTTTGCTGTCATATCACTGGAGAACTCGCAACAGATTCCGACATACGATGCCGCGGATGCGCTGATATTTGCTTCGTCTGGACGCGATGTCATCCTGACGGTGATTGCGGGTGCGGAAGTGTATCGTGACGGACGAGTGACAAGAGTTGATGAAGAACGTCTGCGCGGGCGTATGAAGGAAATTGCCGAAAAACTTCAGAAGTTGTAAAGCAAACTGTTAGTTTGCGGTGTGCGCCGAGGGAGACGGCTGGCCCATCATCGCAGACTAACAGTTTGGTTTCCTCTTGAATTCCGCGTGTTATCCGAAACCGTTTTGCCTTCAGCTCAGTGACGCAGCTATTGCCGCATCGAATATTTCCAACGCTACGTCGACGTTCTCCTTTGTCAGAATCAGTGGCGGCGACCAGCGAATAGCGTTTGCCCCAGCACCCAGAATAATCAACCCGCGTTCGAAACACGCGATCTCGATGCGGTCACGCAGTTCGGGCGCCGGCTTGTTGGAAGTGCGATCTTCAACAAACTCCACGCCAATCATCATACCCATTCCACGCACATCGCCGATGCAGTCATACTTTTGCTGCAATCGTTCAAGCCCTGTCTTGAGGTAGGCGCCGACGTTTGCGCTGTTTTGGACCAAGCCACCTTCGAGCAGTTCAATCGTTTTCAGAGCCGCTGCTATGCAAACGGGATTTCCGCCGAATGTTGAAGCGTGTGCGCCGGGTTTCCAATTCATCAAATCGGCACGCGCAACACACGCCCCGATTGGCAACCCCGAACCTATCCCCTTGGCGATACAAACTATGTCAGCCTCGACATCGTAGTGTTCGCTCGCAAACATCTTTCCGGTGCGACCCATTCCTGATTGCACTTCATCAATAACTAATAAAATACCGTGTTGGTCGCAGATGCGCCGCAATCCCTGCAGAAAACCTTTGGGTGAAGGCACATATCCACCTTCGCCCTGCACAGCTTCGACTACGATCGCCGCGACTTCATCAGGCGGGGTCGTGGTCTTAAATAACCGCTCTTCGATCCAGTGGAGAGCACCCTGACCCGCGCCGCCATCTCCACAATCGGCTGGATTAAAAGGATTGCGAAACTCATTGGGATAAGGGACGTGCACGACGTCCAGTACCTGGCGTTTGAAGCCACTACGCTGTGCAGATCTCGATGAAGTTAGCGAAAGCGAACCCAACGTGCGTCCATGAAAACTGTTGAAGAAAGCAATGAACTTTTCACGACCAGTTGCGTGCATCGCTAGTTTTAAAGCCGTCTCAACAGCTTCCGTGCCGCTGTTTGCGAAGTGAGTTTTCGTAGGTGAGGGAACCGGAACTATCTCGTCGAGCTTCTGTGCCAGAGCCGGCATGTGCCGATAGTAGTAATCGGTGCCGCACATATGAATGAGTTGCGCGGCTTGATCCTGAATCGCGCGCACCACTTCGGGATGGCAGTGACCTGTCGAACAAACTGCGACGCCCGCATTGCAATCGAGAAACAAGTTGCCGTCTACATCTTCCACCCAAACACCTTGAGCTCGTTCGGCGACCAGCTTGAAAGGAGGTCGGGGATATGAAGGAGTTACAAACTGAGCGTCAGCCGCAATGATTTCTTTACCCTTTGGACCAGGTAGGATCGTCTTGATGTCCGGCCGCTTTGGTGGCGCGATGGTTGAAGTCGACATATATCTCTCCTTTGGACGGAAGCCGCTTGTTAAAAATCTTGAGCACGAAAGTTCAGACTTTCGTCAATCAGTTAACGAAGGTTGGGCGAGAAATACTAATCCGCGAACAAGTTCGAGCGGCTTTCGAGAGGGCGGTGGTGAAAAGCTTTTGGGTTGCACATGTTACTTAACTGGCGGGATATTATCATGCTGCCTCAGAGAGTATCCAGCGCCGGGTAGGGCAAACTGTTAGTTTGCGTGCGGTCAGATGAAAGTCGCTTGGAATCCGCTGCGCAAGCAAACTAACAGTTTGCTTTACAATACTTCAGCCAGTTCAGGCTTTCCGGCAACCTCGTGCGCGAATGACTGCCGGATCTTCTCTTTTTCAGGGGGCTGGGGCCAGACGGGAAGGCGCCGGCCAAGGAAATGAATCAGTACGCGCGACCGAAAATACTTTTCATGCTCCCATTCCACCTCCGCCATCGTCAGTAGACAATCGACAAAATCCTCGCGGCCGCAGTCGCGTGCGTACCGAGCTGCAACTTCATACTCTCGGATGTTTCGACTCTCAAGGCGGCCGGCGCCATACATCGGCGCCAACCAGCCAGTGAGGTGACAGAGAAAGCCAAGAGTGCGACCGATGATCAACGCTCGCTTCTCCCGGCCGTGATCAGGTTGAGCTCCCAGTGTCTCCAGCATTTCGCCCACCAGCCGGCGGTGATGCCATTCTTCATTCTCAATCTCTTCAATGCGTGCACGTTCGCCTTGGTCGCTCACCGAGTGGCAATGACCTCTGTATGCATACGCCGCCGCCAGCTCGCCCGAGTAAGCCAGCTGCAGGATTGCGATAAGTTTGTTTTGGGCGGAACTCTGCATGGAGTTTCATTCGGCCACAAAGTTGAACAGGATCACGCCGTTTATTTTCCCGAAGCGAAGATAAGAGTCACTGAGTCGCGCAAAAAATACGAACATATTTCGGGTGGTTCGCGTGGTTTCGCGGATCGGTTGTTTTGTTCGCATCAAACTTCGATGTTTCTTGACACTCTCTCTGACAGGCATATACACTCGCGGTCTTTCAAATCCTAGCATTCTTAACTCTAAATACGCAGGAACCAGCGGTTCGGATCCGTCTGTTTCCTGGGCTGAAAGGACTAAACAAATGGGTGCGCGAAATAAGATAACTGTGGTTGGCGCCGGCAACGTGGGCGCGACTGCGGCCCACTGGCTGGCAGCGAAGGAGCTTGGCGACGTCATGCTCGTCGATATCGTCGAAGGTGTGCCTCAAGGGAAAGCGTTGGACCTGGCCCAGGCGGCCCCAATCGAAGGCTTTGACGTTAGGCTGACCGGACTCAACGGCTACGATGGTACAGAGAATTCCGATGTGGTCATCATCACCGCCGGATTACCTCGCAAACCGGGAATGAGCCGCGACGATTTGCTAAAGACTAACGCCGGCATCGTTTCCAACGTAGTTGATGAAGTGGTGAAGCGCTCACCCAACACGATTCTGATTATCGTTTCGAACCCGCTCGATGCTATGTGTCAGGTGGCTTATAAGCGCTCAGGTTTTCCAAAGCATCGTGTAATCGGTATGGCTGGTGTGCTGGACTCGGCGCGCATGCGTTGCTTTCTCGCTGAAGCGCTCGATGTATCAGTGGAAAACGTCACCGCCTTCGTGCTGGGTGGTCATGGCGATACGATGGTCCCGCTGCCACGCTTTTCGACTTGCGCCGGGATTCCGATTCCTGAGCTACTGCCTAAAGATAAAATCGACGCCATCGTAAAGCGTACAGCGAACGGCGGCGCGGAGATCGTGGGTCTTTTGAAAACTGGTTCAGCTTACTATGCGCCTTCCGCTGCCGCGGTAGAAATGACCGAGTCGATCCTGAAAGACAAGAAAAAGATCCTGCCGTGTGCTGCATACCTGGAAGGTGAGTATGGCATTAACGGACTTTACGTGGGTGTGCCGTGCAAACTCGGCGCGCGAGGCCTGGAGCAGATCATCGAGATCAATTTGCTCGCCGAGGAACGCATTGCGCTACAGAAGAGCGCGGCGGCGGTCCAGGAGCTCATTGATGTCCTCGGGGTTTAAGGCCCCGAGGAAGCGCACAATAGTTCCGAGGCATTTTCTCTATCATCTCACATTGACAATAGTCAGCCTGGCACTATATAAGCCCTCCAGAACACCAAGGAACGTCCCAAAATTTCACTAGATCGGCTACCAAACTCCCGCCGGTCTACACCATCAGTCTCTCTTGAAGACCTCTAAACTCTGAAGCATGAGGAAGGAACCCCGACGATGACCCCAGAAGAACTGGAAAAGCGCGTTGCATATCTGGAAGAAAATATCCGCGCGCTCAACGAAGCCACGACTCAGACTGCGAAGGCGGTAAAACAGTTGCTCAAAGCCAACCAGGCCGCATCTGGCGAACTCTCAAGCACTATGGAAGGTGTGTTGCAGCGCGTTTGTCCTTTTCCACCGGAGTGTGCTGATTCTTAGGTGTAAGGACCGTTGAACGTCCGCCCGACCGCTGTCGGCTCAGGCGATGGCAAAAGCCTACTTGTAGCTGCTTATTGACACCACGTCGGTGGTCTCGAGGCCACGTTCACACGCGAGTTGTTTGCCGTCGTATGACCAGTCGTACGAGAAAATCTGGTCTGAGTTGAAAAAGGTTAACTGCGTGGGTGGCCCACCGTCGAGTAGTTGCTTCCAAAGATTTGAGATACCGGCGCGACTATCGACATAAGTGAGTGCCCTCCCGTCGGTCGCCCAGCGAATTCGTTGCCAGCGATGTACAGGAATCCCGAGGGTCTGGACGGGATCCCCGCCACTAAAGGGAACGATGGCGACTTTTTTAGAGTTGTCGGCCTCGTCCCAAAAGCGGCATGCGATCAGTTTTCCATCTGGCGAGATTGCGGGCACAGTGGAATTAATATCTGTTAGTTGAACAGACTCTCCGCCATCAATGGACACTTTCCAAAGTGTGGGTATACCGGAGGCCCCGTCACCCCGCTGGTAAACTATCCATCTGCCGTCGGGTGAAGAGTCCGGGTAGAAATCGCTGCCACTGTTCGTCAACTGCTTCGGGTTACCGCCATCGACATCCATTCTCCAAATGTTGAATGTGCCGGTGCGATTTGAGGCGAAAAGTATATAGCGGCCATCAAGCGAAGCCGATGGATGATAATTGGAGCCTGCGTTGAGCGTGAGTTGTGTTCTTCCAGTCCCATCGGAATGAATGCTCCAAAGATCCAGTTTTCCGCTCGCCATTGTTGAATAGATGATCCTGGAGTCAGGGGTCAACGCGAGCCCATAAGTCTTACCGACTGCTGAAGCGACCTGGCGGGCCTGGTTTGCATCTCCGTTTGGGGCAACCCAGATAGTCTTCCGGCGGTTTTGCTGTATGGCCACAAGCTCGCTTGAATTGGCCGTCAGGCTAATGCTGATGTAATCATTTGAATCGTTCGTGATTCTTTGTGTTTCGCCCGAAGGGTACGAAGCGTACCAAAGCTGTATTTCGCTTACCGATTCGTCCGCAGCTGAGATTATCAGGCCACTGCCATCCTTTACCCAGATCGCTTGAAGGACCCCATACCATCTCGGCAGAGGGAGGAGTTTCTCGGTGCCATCCGCAACGTTGAAGGCAATTACATTCATATGAAAACCACCTGCGAACGAACCATCGGCACAAACGATTGTTTTGCCGTCTGGCGACCAGTCTGGCCCGCCCAGCGAAAAACGATCGCCATCCCTGCGAGTGGCAAGCGTCCTCTCCGACGAGCCGTCGGCCTGGCTAACGATTAACGAGTATTCTCCCTTGCTCTTACTGTAACGGACGAAGCCAAACTGCTTATCATCCGGAGCGAGGGCAATCGGACTGTCCACATTCGACAGTATTCGTCTGGTTGCTCCGCCCAGCACCGGCACCTGGTATAACAAGCCAAGATCGTTTTTCTCATACCTCACGAAATAAAGATAATTGCCGTCGTGCGAAAACGTCAGACCCTGATACCGAGCGTCAGATGGCGGGGCGACCAGTACATTGCTTTCCGTGGCCGCATAGTTCACCACAATGCTTTGTTGGCCGGCTTCATTTACAACCTGTGCAATGTATCTACCATCAGGAGAAACTGCTGCGATTAACGAATTCCCGGTATTCGTTAGCTTCTTCAATTCCATATTCTGAAATGGAAACGTAGGCCTGGCTCGTATCCAGCGGATCAGAATGCCCGCTCCCACCACGACGAGCGCCATTGCCACAACAAAGAAGGCGATCGACACCCGTGGTCGCCGGAGCGATTCGGATATGCTTTTGAAAGCGCTGGAATGTGAAGTCCTGGCCGGCACGAGCCGTTGCGTGCGATGACTCTCCTCATTATCCGTAAGCGCAACACGGGCGGCCTTTAGATCCGCAACAAAGTCTGCCGCCGATTGGTAACGAGAGTCACGATTCTTTGCCAGTGCCTTCAGAGTGATGCGATCCAGTTCCGGCGGGACGCGATGATTTATGGACGACGGCTGTGGCGGATTTGAGTGAATGATCTGCGCGCCGATCTCAAAGAGAGTCCCGCCTGAAAAGGCTGGTTTACCGGCGAGGCATTCATAGAGCAAAGCGCCAATCGCAAAGAGATCGCTGCGCGCATCCACATCCGCGCCCACCGCTTGTTCCGGTGAAAGATACAAGGGCGTGCCCACGATGACGTTGCTGGCGGTTCGTGCAGCCACCAAAGTGTTGGCATCGCGATTGGATTCCGGCGGTCGCCCCTCGTGCAGATGTTTTACCAACCCGAAATCCACCACCTTAACCTCGCCTTCTCGATTTACCAGCACATTCGAAGGCTTGATATCGCGGTGAACAATGCCACGAGCATGCGCTGCCCCCAGCGCTTCAGCGACCGCCTGGATGACCTCTACGGACTGTGGGATTGTCAGCGCGCTTTTATTCAAGAGGTCACTGAGAGTCTCGCCGTCAATGTATTCCATCACGATAAACGGCTGACCTGCCGAGGTTTCGCCGTAGTCATGGATGATTGCGATATGCGGATGTGAAAGTGTAGAGACAGCGCGCGCTTCGCGCAGGAAACGAGCGCGATAGAGGTGATCCTGATCATCAGTCAAAAACTTAATGGCTACGCGGCGGCCGAGGTGGGTATCTTCGGCGAGGTAAACCACCCCCATGGCGCCCTCACCCAACTTTTCCACGACCCGATAATGTGAAACGGTCTGGCCTATCATGAGTGGTTCTTGTCAGCTGCGCGAAGTGGAAGATTTCGGGTGATCAGCGCGCCGGTTGGCTTAGGTTTCGAAAGCGATGTGCCGGTGGACGGTCATGCTATGCGAAAGACTGGGGCAATTCAAGATACAACTCGCTCGCTCAACCTGCTTCAAGAGCGCTCCTCATTCCAATTAGCGCGGCCGGTGGAGGACAGGTTAAAGGTGATTTAGCGGATTAATGTTTTTGCTGATCAGTTGCCAAGGAAGGAGTGGCTCATTTTCCGTGAGGAATAAAAGATCCACGAAGCACACTAAATTACTCGAACTAAGGGTCTCTTTTTCGTGGAGCTTCGCGTGATTTAGTGGACGTTTCCACGTTTGGCCTAACTCTTCAGCCAGCCAAACAGTCCGTGAACAATGGTCTCGCGGTTTTCTTCGTAAATCGCACGGGTGAGTGGAATACCCATTGGGCAGGCTTTAACGCAATTCTGAGCGTTACCGCAATTGGTGATGCCGTCTTCGCCCATGATGCCTTCGATGCGCTGTTCCCGATCCATCTTGCCTGTGGGATGCATGTTGAAGAGACGCACCTGTGCGATCGCCTGCGGTCCGATGTAGTTGTCCTCGTCATACTGAGGGCAGGCTTCGAGACAACAACCGCACGTCATGCAACGTGAATAGGCATAACGCTCCTGGACATCGTCCTGGTCCATCCGCGGCCCCGGTCCCAGGTCGTGAGTTCCGTCCAGCTCAATCCATGCGTGAACACGTTTGAGGTGATCGAACATCTGCGAGCGATCGACTACGAGGTCACGAATATTTGGAAACTTGGCCATCGGTTCGAGCTTGATGGGCTGCTCGAAATTGTCCACCAGGGCCGAGCAGGACTGCCGTGCTCTACCGTTGATGATCATGGTGCAGATGCCGCACACCTGCTCGAGACAGTTCATTTGCCAGACGGGCGGCGTCGTCGGATTACCTTCCTTAGTTACCGGATTTTTCTGAATCTCCATCAGGCAGGAAATGACATTCAGGTTTGGCCGGTAGGGAATCTCAAATCGCTCCCAGTATTGTGGCGAGTCAGGATTTGCGCGCCGTTTGATATGAATCTCAACGGTCTTGGGTGGCACGCGGCCGGTCTTTGGTGTTTGTAGGTGTGCTGACATTGGGCCTAACCCTTACGCTTTCGCCGTTTCCTTTTTGGCCTTGCTGTAATCCCGCTTCCTGGGCGCAATCAACGAAACGTCCACAGCTTCATAGGAGATAACGGGTCCTTCGCCCGAGTATTCCGCGATGGTCGTCTTCAGGAAATTCTCATCATCACGATCGGGAAAGTCGGGTTTGTAGTGCGCACCGCGCGATTCGTTTCTATTGAGCGCGCCCAGCGTTATGACTCGCGCCAGCTCCAGCATGTTATCAAGGTGACGCGCATGCGGCAGGGCCATTGTGGCCCAGAGATTTGAGTCGTTGATCGAGATGCGCTTGTACCGGTCCATCAACTCCAGCAGTTTGCTATCCGTGGCCTTCAACTTGTCGTTATAACGAACGACGGTAACGTTGTCTGTCATCCACTTACCCATCTCCTGATGTAAGGCATACTGATTCTCGTTACCACTCTGCTTTATGAGCGCATCGTTTATTTCCTGCTGTTTCCTCAACTCCTGATCGTAAACACGCGAGCCGTCGGCGCCGTTACGCTCCACATTGGCGGCATACTCAATCGCCGCCGGCGCCGCGACAAAGCCTCCAAAGACACAACTGACAAGAGAGTTTGCGCCCAGGCGGTTCGCACCGTGAATTGAGTAGTCGCATTCTCCGGCCGCAAGCAGGCCGGGAATATTTGTACGCTGATTGAAATCCACCCAGAGCCCGCCCATTGAATAATGCACGCCGGGAAAGATTCGCATGGGCACGTGGCGAGGATCGTCGCCTACGAACATTTCGTAGATTTCAAGGATCGCGCCGAGCTTTCTATCCAGAGTCTCCGCCGGAATGTGTGTCAGATCCAGGTATACCTGATTTTCCCCGCCGACACCCTTGCCTTCAATACACACCTGAAAGATTTCTCGCGTGGCGATATCGCGTGGGACGAGGTTGCCGTACGCAGGATATTTCTCCTCGAGGAAATACCAGCGTTCGGTCTCAGGAATGGCCGAGGGCGCTCTAGTGTCGGCTGGGTTTTTCGGTACCCAAACGCGGCCACCTTCGCCGCGCGCAGATTCCGACATCAGCCTCAGCTTGTCTTCGCCGGGAATCGAAGTGGGATGGACCTGTATGAATTCGCCGTTTGCATACTTCGCGCCCTGCTGATAACAAGCGGAAACAGCGCTGCCCGTGCAGACCATCGAGTTGGTCGACTTGCCAAAAATGAGACCTGGACCACCGGTCGCGATGATGACTGCGTCAGCAGGAAAGGCCTTCAGCTCCAGGGTCTGCAGGTTCATCGCAATCAGACCGCGGCAAACCTGAGCTTCATCAAGCACAAGGGAAACCATTTCCCAATGCTCAAACTTCCGTATCTTTCCTGACGATTCGTAACGGCGCACTTGTTCGTCAAGTGCATATAGCAACTGTTGCCCTGTCGAAGCGCCGGCAAAAGCTGTGCGATGGTGTTTTGTGCCACCAAAGCGGCGGAAATCGAGCAGACCTTCGTGGGTGCGAGAGAAGGGAACACCCATTCGATCAAACAGGAAGATGATCGCCGGGGCCATTTCACACATGGCTTTTGCAGGCGGTTGATTGGCAAGAAAATCGCCGCCGTAAACGGTGTCGTCGAAGTGTTCCCAGGTGGAATCCCCTTCACCTTTAGTGTTCACCGCGCCGTTGATTCCGCCCTGTGCGCAAACGGAGTGAGAACGCTTAACAGGAACGACCGAGAAGAGATCGACTGCATGTCCGGCCTCGGCGATTCTCATAGCCGCCGCCAGCCCTGCCAGCCCCCCTCCCACAATCCCTACTTTTGTCCCATTGCTCGCCATTTAAAGGATTCCTCCGAGCAGTCCGCCGGGGCGTATGAAAGCAACCGCAGCATTAATTCCGACCAGCAACAACACTACGCCAAAACCGATGCAGGCATATCCGGCATATCGCTGCGCCCGCTCACCGACCGTAATTCCCCAGTCAACCAGGAACAGCCAAATACCATTCGCCAGATGCCAAACCGTAGCCGTGATGCCAATCATGTAGACAATAAATATCGGCAGCATTTGAAACTCGCGGGAAACGATGTCAAACGCGAGGTCAGGTCGATGGGCAACGGAGATCGTATTCAGTCCAGGTATCAGGCCAAACCGGAAATTGAGCACGTGAAAAGCGATAAAGAAGAAAAGGACCACGCCCGTAATGCGCTGGATTAGATAGAACCAGTTACGAGGATACGGGTAGGCCAGATTATTTGGCCGGGCCTCCATAGTTATGACGAGGCCGTAGACGGCGTGGTAGATGAGCGGTATAAAGATGCCACCGATTTCTACAAAAAGGATGTAGGGAATCGACTGCAAGTCTTTAACGGCCTCGTTAAAATGCCCCGGCCCATCCAGAGCCTTGGAGTTGGTGTAAAAATGTTCCAACAGGAATATGCCCAGAGGGACAATACCGGACAGTTGGTGGAGTTTGCGCAGGACAAAAGTCCTGCTCAAAGTGATCGCCAAGCGCGTACTCCTCCGCTGTTGAGCTTTGATGTCAAAGCAATTTGACTAAGCTCAGGCAGGTTGTGATCGAGAGTTTTCAGAGCGAGTAAATTATATGGAGAAGTTCCGGAAAATCAAAACGAGCGAAGATGAAGGTTCAGATAAAACACAGATGCGATCCACGAAATAACACGAAATGACACTAACGCCATTTCGTGTTGCTTCGTGTGATTTAGTGGATCGGGTATATTCCGCCAAAATCCTGCCCAAAAAAGGGACACTAGAGAAAACCGGGAATACTATCTGGGGCCGCTAACCAAAATGACTGAGCTAACGTCACAATCGCTGTCTAGTCTCGCTGAACTGATTCGAACGCGCGCAGTTTCCCCCGTGGAAGTTGTTGAAGCCCACTTGCGCCGCATCGATGAAATCAATCCACGACTGAACGCCATCGTAACAATTGCGCCCAATGTGATCGAAGAGGCGAAAAAAGCTGAGGCTGCAGTGGTCGCCGGCGATGTCACCGGTCCACTTCATGGCTTGCCCTTAACGATAAAAGACACGATCGAAACCAGGGGAATCCGAAGCACGAGCGGTTCGGTGTTGCGGACACACTTTATTCCTCAGGCGGACGCCCCCGCAGTTGCTTATTTAAAGGCCGCCGGAGCGATCATTCTTGGAAAAACAAATGCAGCGGAGATGGCGATGGACTACACGGCGGATAACCCCGTGTTTGGCCGCACGAACAATCCGTATGATCGTGCGCGCACTCCGGGTGGTTCGAGCGGCGGCGAGGCCGCTGCCATTGCAACTTGTATGATTCCGGGAGGTGTGGGTAGCGATCTCGCCGGCTCTATTCGGATTCCATCACACTTCTGCGGCATTGCCGGTTTGAAACCGACGGTGGGTGTGGTGCCAGGTGCGGGGCAGTTTCCAACTGCTCATGGTCCATATTCGCTCGGCGCTGTCATCGGCCCGATGGCGCGTAAGGTGGAGGATCTAAAACTCTTGTTTTATGCGATGACTCGAAATCCAGTTCCCAGTAACGGACGCGAGCTGGTTACTGGTTGTCGCGTCGCCTGGTACACAGGTGACGGGGTCTCACCGGTCACTGAAGAAACCAGCAAGGCAGTTGAGGCAGCCGCCCAGGCTTTGTCGGACGCGGGCCTGGTTACTGAAAACATCTTGCCACCGGGGATCGAACGAGGACATGAAATGTGGCTCAAGCTTTTTTCGCGAGCTTCGGTCGTGCACCTTCGCAAAGTTTACGCCGGGAACGAAGAAAAGGCTGGTGATTTTATTCGCTGGAGATTGGCGACCGCAGACGACACGCCTGCGCAAACTATCGATGAATACGTAAGCGCCTGGCTGGAGCGCGACTATTTGCGCGAGCGGTTGCTTGATTGGATGGCAGGTACGCCACTGCTTATCGCGCCTGTTGGAGCAACGCCCGCATTTGTGCACGACACGCACAAGGTGACTGTCGGCAACCAGGCATTGAATACTTTTCGCGCGTTTAGTTACTCGCAAGCCTTCAATGTTTTCGATCTTCCAGTGGCAGTAGTTCCCGCCGGGCGTTCACCTGAAGGTTTGCCAATAGGTGTGCAGATTGTGGGCCGGCCGTTTGCAGAAGAAACTGTGTTGGCCGCGGCGTCGATCGTAGAAGAGGCGTTAGGCGGCTGGCGTATGCCTGCGATGTCAGACGTCATTTAGGCCTCAAGAAAAGACGATCCACGAAATCACACGAAGCAACACGAAATGTCGTTAGTGTTCTTTTGTGTGATTTCGTGGATCGTATCACTTGCAGTCGGTTATGGAGACAACCGGGAATTTGTCGGGCAATGTTCGATCATATATAGTCTTTGACCGAGTTACACCACTTCAAAAAGAACTGTTTGAGGAGTTCAATCATGGATCCCCTTTCCGGCGTTCTCGCCTTCCTCTTCTTCGGTTTCCTTGGGATTGTTCTGTTGGTTATCGCTGTGAAAACGATCAGGATCGTGCCGCAGGCGACCGTGATGCTGGTGGAGCGTCTCGGGCGCTTCGACAAAATCGCGAGCGGCGGACTAAACATTCTGATTCCATTTCTCGACCGGCCGAGGGCAGTTTATTGGACCAACACTCGCCCCGGGCTTACTTCGATCGATCTCCGCGAGCAGTACATTGATCTCCCACCGCAACCCGTCATCACGCGCGACAATGTCACCATTCATGTCGATTCGGTCGTGTACTGGCAGATAACCGATCCGGTGAAAGCGGTCTACGAGATGAACGACCTGGTGGGCGGCATCGTGCAGTTAACGATTACTGGCATGCGTTCCGTAATGGGAGAAATGGACCTGGATCACACCCTCTCAAACCGCGATGCAATCAATGCGAAGTTGCGGATAATTCTGGATGAGGCGACTGACAAGTGGGGAGTGAAGGTAACGCGGGTTGACGTGAAGAATATTAATCCGCCCGAAGACGTGCGCATCACGATGGAAAAACAAATGACGGCCGAGAGAAATCGCCGCGCCCTCGTCTTGCAAGCTGAGGGCGATCGCCAGGCAGCCATCACTCGCGCGGAAGGCGAGAAGCAAGCAGCAGTCATGAGGGCAGAAGGTGAGAAACAGTCGGCCATTCTCCAAGCGGAAGGCGCCGCTCAAGCTCGGCTGAAGAATGCAGAGGCGGAATCTGAGGCGATCACACGCATCGCCCAGGCATTGCCTAAAGGCGACCCGGCCCAGTATTTGATCACCTCTCGGTATATTGAAAGCCTCCGGGATATGACGAGGACAAACAACTCCAAAGTCATATTCATGCCCATTGAAACTTCGGCGATGTTGTCGAGCATTGGGGCTATCAAGGAAGTGCTTTCACAAACTGGTGAGAGGAGTGGGGAAGAGAAGCCGCCATCGCCGCCGCGACCTCGCGAGTTGCCACGATAGATTGATCTCCTGAGTAGAGGCGACTCTTTGGAGTGCGGCGGCCCGGCGCCGCTTTGGCCCGCGGCGGCCTGACGCCGCCCCGTTGAGTTAATTGACTCATTGAATCCACCGACATCGCTGCGTGAGGCTGGACCAAAGCGGCGCCAGGCCGCCGCACTCCAAAAAGTTCGCGCACCCAACGCTATTTGAGGCCCAGTGGATGCCGTGAGATTGTCGCATACTTCGATCCCGCGCTGGATAGTTCGCTTCGAATTACCAACAGCTCTGAAACCGTAAACTCCACATGTTTGAATTCCATTTGCTTGTGTGCCTCAGCCAGCACACGTCCGTGCTGAGGCTTGCGCAAACGAGCGATGGTTAGGTGAGGGTGGAAGGCACGCGCCTCTTTTTCAAAACCTATCCGCGCGCACTCCGCTTCGAGAGCCGTGTGCAGTGCGCTGAGCTTGTTCTGGAAGTCAGATAAGCCAATCCATAAGACCCTTGGCTCACGATGGTTTGGGAACGCTCCGGTTCCTCCAACACCAATCCTGAAAGGTTCAAAGAACTCGACGGTGCGAGACGCCGCCTCTGATAGTTGGTGTATACGGGATCCTGGTGTATCGCCAAGAAACTTGAGGGTGAGATGGATATTCTCCGGACGGCTCCAGCTGGCCTGGGCCTGAGGAACCATCTCACGCAAGCGCTTAGCGTGAATTTTTAACTCTTCGCGAATCTCATTAGGCAGCTCGATGGCAACGAAGACCCGCCAGGTGTCCGTTGAACTGATTTCTTCCATTGCGAAAAGCGCAGGGCAAGCCGCCGTTTCCGGGATATTTACGCAAGTTAGAGGTTGAACTTGATTACCCGAACTACCGCTCTCAGGCCAGCGTAAGCCGGCACGCTACTGTTGTCGGGTCCTCACGGCTTAGGCTCCAGCACTAACGTTCCCTTCGTTGCTTTGGCCACCGCTGCTTCGCTGAAGGGAAACAACCTGGGTGTGACAGCCTTCCAATCGTCAAGCTGGTCCTTCCAGTGTGGATTCATTGGGATCCCTGACTGACCGAGAGTTATTCCATGTTGGGTCTTGTCCCAGTCGCTCGGGTCCGCAATCAGTCGCATCGAAACAGACGCCCCAACGTTTACGGTCGCCGCTAATCCACCGGTGCCGTTCTGGGGAAACGGTGGAATCGTGAACTGCAAACCTATCAAAGGAACTGCGGCCAGCGGATGCTGAAAGCGTACCTTGACCATTTCTCCCCACTTCCATTTCGTTTCGTCTTCGCCCAGGAATCTTATCAGGCTTCCCCGCGCATCGTCATAAGTAACGCGGACCAAATCGGCGTAGCTGGTAAATTCTTTGGGTAACCAGTCCTTCGGTTGCTCCGTAATGAGGCGATCAATGGTTGTGTCGAAGTTGGACCAACCGTAAATCTTGACCAATTCCTCACCGAGAGCTGCATTCAGGATCCGAGAACGAAAAGCGATGCGCATCTGGGCCAGCATCGGTGCCACTTGTGATTCCGCATTCACCTGCCCGTCCCACTTCTCAAAGGCATTGAGTGTTTCAGCCAGGTTCGCATCAGCGGGGGTCAATTTCGGCCGCAGCAATTTAACGGTTTGCCGTGCAAACAAAACGTGACCAATGGAGTAAACGTCGCCGAGTATTCGGCGATAGTCGTCCGCGGAGAGCTTAGGTTTCTCATTCAATAAATCGTTGATCCGTTTGGCACGGTAAGGTTGCGCCCAATGGTGCGTAAGGAAGTAAGGGTAATCAGTACCTACGATGCGTTGATTGGCAGTGACAATGATGCCCGAAGGTGGATCAAAGAGTTGCGGCAGTTTATCCGCCCGGATGTAGTTGACCCAATCTCCTGCATCCGTCGAGCCATCGTAGGGTACGCTGCCGTCGCCTTCTTTTCGAATGGGAACGACACCTGCCACGCGGTAGCCGATATGTCCATCGACATCCGCGTAAACAATGTTTTGAGCGGGTGCTGTGAAGTAAGAGAGTGCGGTAGAAAACTCCTTCCAATTGCGGGCGCGGTTCATCAGGTAAGTGGAATCCGGATTGTTCAGTTTTGGATCAAGCGCGGTCCAGCGTAGCGCGTAACGCTTCCCGGCTTTTTCGAAAACTATCGGGCCGTGGCGCGTTATCGTCACTTCGTGGATTGCCGTGTCGGTGGTTGAGTCTGCAAAACCCTTACGCACTTTGATTTCTTCGCGACGAATATCCGCTTCGCGCCAGCCGGAGGGCGTCTGATAGCGTCGCGGGTTTTCTGCATCAAACTTCTCCACGTAAAGGTCCTGTACATCCGGGCCAACATTTGTGAAACCCCACGCGATTTTGTCGTTATGCCCGATCACCACACCGGGTAGCCCGGGGGCGGTCACGCCGGATACCCGCACCCCCGGTGCACTAAGATGGACCATGTGCCAAATCGAAGGCGAGGTAGGGGCCAAATGCGGATCATTTGCGAGAAGCGGCTTTCCACTAAGAGTGCGTTTGCCACTCACCACCCAGTTATTACTCGCTGCCAGGCCTTCTGCATAGAAACCCACTCGAGCCAGTGAGTCGGCGGCTATTTCTTGATCTCGCGCCAGGGCGTCGAGTGCGGTTCTTGTGAAGGAGTTGGATTGTGGCGATACAGCAGCAGTAACCGGTCTCTTCGTGTCTTTGCCAACCACCACGACGTCGATGGGTGAAAACTCTGGCATCAGTCCGGCGCGCTTCTCGGCGGGAAGATTTGCGAGTGCCTCGCGCATGATGTCGAGACGCCAGGTTGAGGACAACGCTTCATAAAAGAGCTTGACCACGAGGAGAGAATCGGCTGGAGTCCAGGGCTTTGGTTTGTACTGAAGGATCCGAAATTCCGGGGGCAGACTAGTGGCATCAAGCGAGGCGATATAGGCATTCACACCGCGGGCGTATGCCTCGAGCTGGGCACGGGATTGCGGCGAAGCCTGTGCGACCTCGGCTTCGGCTACGCGGGCGAAGCCTAGCGTTCGATGTTGTTTGTCCTGTTCCAGAGCAATGTTGTTTGGACCAGCCGTTAAAACTTCGGCAAGCTCGCCTCGCTCGGTCCGACGGAAGAGGTCCATCTGCCACAGTCGATCGCTGGCGGTGACGTAGCCCTGTGCGAAAGCGAGATCTTCATCGCTATTGGCTTCGATATAAGGGATGCCGCGCTCGTCTCGCCTGATAGTCACCCGCGCGCGCAGGCCGAGAATTTGCAGCGTACTCGACTTTCCAGCAGCGGCTTCCTGCGCGGAAGCGATCGACCGGGCCGGTAACTTGGCGTTGGATGAAAAGAGCAGAATAACAATCGTCAGAATGGCGGCGGAGCGGAATCTCATCGGGGAACCTCAACAATTTGATTTGTGAATAGATAGTAGCATGAGCAGCTTGTCGTTTGATTAGCTCAAGCTATGAAAACAACAAGCAAGTGATCTCGAGGTTGGGAAGGCAGTAGGCAGTGAAACGATCCACGAAATAACACTAAACTGCACTAAGCCTTTCGTGAAATTTCGTGTGACTTCGTGGATCGTTTCACTGCCTGCTGCATTCCCAACCTCGAGATGGTTCATGGCTTGTTGTTTTAAGGAATTGAGTTAATCAAAGTTGCTTCGATCCTCTTATCCGTTGACCCCATCAAGCTGGGTGGCTACAATCGCGGCTGATGAGAATAAAGTCTGCTTCCATGGGTCGACAGTTGTTGCTACTAGCGTGTCTGGTAGCGTCTGCGTCAATTGCCAAAGCACAACAACGCCCGCTTTTAACCGAAGACGTCGACATTATTCCGCCAGGCACCATCCGGATTGAAACGGGGTTAGATTTTCTGCAAGGAGCGAAATTTCCAGCTTCAGGACTGACTGGCGATCTTACACGCGTCGGTGTCATTGGCATCAACATAGGTTTCGCACCAAATATTGAATTTCAGATTGAAGGCGTCGCCCAAAACTTTCTTAGTATCAACTCCCGTGGAGCTTCAGCAATTCCTCTGGAACTGGCGCCCGGAGCGAATTCGGCAAACGACACCGGCGACTTTATCCTTTCAACCAAGATCAAATTGCGGAGCGAAACCAGGAAAGGACCATCGCTTGGATTTCGTTTCGGAGTGCAGTTACCCAATTCGAACCAAAGCCGCGGCATCGGACTAAACCAGACAAACGCTTTCGGGTCGATACTCGTCGGCAAGAAATTTGGCCGCGCCGGACGTTTCAATACATTCGGCAATTTAGGCATCGCGATCCTTACCGCGCCGACGCAGTTGTTTACGCAGAACGACGTGGTCACTTATGGCGCCGCCGGAATCTTTCGCATCAATAAACAATTCAGCATCGCCGGCGAAGTAAACGGACGTGCCAACACTCGGCCTGGTGACGGCCCGTTGGGCACCGAATCGCAAGCAGAGGCCCGTCTGGGAATGCAGGTGCGCGCGTCCGGCCTTCGATTTGATTTCGCCGGCATCAAAGGCCTCACACGCTTCACTCACGACACGGGCGTCACCGTCGGCGTTACTTACGACACTCCTTCCATCTTCGCCCCCGCTAAATAAACTGTGACAAGTGACAGGTGACAAGTGACAAGTCAGAAAAGATAAGTCGCATGTGGCACGAGTTCAACTTGGTTGTGACACGTCAAAAGTGTGGTTTTGCTTGTCACTTGTCACTAGTCACTTGTCACTTCGCTTATGTCTGATTGGTTAAGAGCAATAGGGCTGTGGCTGGAACAATATGTTATCAGTGTGCCGATTTACTATGCCGCACCGGCGATGGTTCTAATTGGCGCGCTCGATTCGTCTTTATTGTCGCTGCCTGAGATCAACGACTATCTGGTAGTGGGCCGCTGTTACAAATACCCCACTGCGGTGTTTTACTTCCCACTTTTTGCAGCCACTGGATCCGTTCTGGGATGCTGGTTGCTTTATTCGATCATGCGGCGTGGCGGCCAGGCAGTTTTGCGGAAACGCTTCAAGCCGGAAAGCATTCAACGCGTAGAGCGAGCTTACGAGCGTTTCGGTTTTCTGGCGATTGCGATTCCGGCGATATTGCCGCCGCCTTTGCCATTCAAGATCTTTGTTGCTACCGCCGGAACGCTCGAGTATCCACGTTGGAAATTTCTGCTCACCGTCATGCTAGCGCGATCGTTTCGCTACTATGTTGAGGGCATACTGGCAGTGTTTTATGGGCGGCAGGTGTTGTTGTTCATGAAGGACAACGGACTGGTGATCATGAGTATCGTAGCGGCTGTGGCCATCGTGAGTTTTCTGGTCTATACAATCGTAAACCGGCTCCGAACGAAGAAAGCAAAGGGCGCATAGAAGCTCTGGCCAGCGGAACGCCAGCGACTGGAAAGGTCCCATATTTGATTCTTCTAAACAATAAGCTCACGAGTGGGCTAGCTCGTCTTTCAGAATATTTTATTGCCATCGGGCCGCTCGGACTGTTTGCGGTCTCTCTGCTTGATTCAACCTTCGTCCCTCTGCCCAGCGGCGTGGACGCGTTAATGATTCTCCTCACCACTGCGAATCCAAGATGGATGGTCGTCTACGCTGCAATCGCAACCGCGGGCTCCGCGATTGGGTGTGTGATTCTTTACTCCGTTTCCAAACGGGCCGGCAGCCGCGCGCTGCGAAAGTTCTCACCCGCGAAGCAGAAGAGAGTTAAAGAGTTGATCGACCGCTATGATGTGCTTTCAGTGATTGTGGCATCACTCATGCCGCCACCGTTTCCGTTTAAGCTGTTTGTGGTTAGTGCGGGCGTGTTTCGCTTCAGTCTCACTCGCTTCACGATCGCGATCATCGCCGGCCGCTCGTTTCGATTTTTGCTGGAGGGATATCTGGCTATTCGATATGGCGCGCAGGCCAGAGAGGTCCTGACCAAATACTATCCCTGGATTGGACTGGGATTAGTAGTCGTCATCATCGCGGGCTTCATTATTCGAAAGTCAATGAAACGTAGAAAAAAAGCGAGCGTAAAAACCAACCTGGAATCCGGCACTGATGCAGTTTAAGATCTCAATTTTTAGCCTCGCTTTGAAAAGCAAACTGTTAGTTTGCTCATCGTCCCGTAGAAGTCCGTCTAATCTCCTCTCCTGCGGCTTACGCAAACTAACAGTTTGCGTTACGAAACCCGCAGCCTAAAGGCTGAACTTTGACCTACAGGCATGAAGTTTAGCGTTCAAGCTTTAGCTTGTGATCGTTGAAGGAGAAAGCGCTAAAGGCAGCAGTTGTGGCTTAGGACCCGGTTCTGCAGGTTTTGCTGGAGGGAATTCAAACTTGCGTGCTGATGCCAGGTCTTTGATGCCATGCTCCTCGAGCCGGCTGAGGAGATGTAGAAAGACCTCCGCGGTGGCAAGCGCATCGCTCCCGGCGCGATGTCGCTGAAATATTGGGATTCCAAAGTGTTCGGCAACGGTTTCGAGGCGATAGTTGTTCAAACCGGGAACGACGCGTCGCGAGAGGGTGACTGTGCAGAGATGCGTGTTGATCATCCGATGGCCGGGATAGACGCGGGAGATTTCATGATTTAGGAAATTAGTGTCAAAAGGCGCATTGTGGGCTATCAGGACAGCATCTTCTACAAACTCAAGCCACCGGGGCGCCACTTCAGCGAAGACAGATGCAGCCTTGACCATTTCGTTGTTGATGCCGGTCAGGGCCATCACAAAGCGAGGTATGGCAATCTCAGGATTTACTAAAACGACAAACTCGTCGACGATCCTGCGACCGCGAATACGGTATGCGCCGAGTTCAATGATGCGGTTAGGCGGAAGTTTAGCGCCTGTAGCTTCAACATCAACTACAACGAAATCGAGTTCGTTCAGCAACTCCGACTCGAAATCATGAGCTTGAAGCTCGACGATCTTGCCGTCGATGATTTTGAAACGGCGGTCGTCCTTTACCAGATCGCCAACCAGCTGGCCCGCTAGTTCTTCGTCGATATGAGATACTTTGAAAACAGCGTCGACAATTTGTGATGCGTTAGCGCGGCCGCCGTACAATAGCAGCAAGTCGATCGTTTCCTGCACCAGCATCGAGTCCGACACAAGGTTTGGATATGGCGGCATTGGCCGCGATTGTAGCACGATAAAGTAGGACAGACATTCCGGTCTGTCAGAGTCGCGTAGCGCTACCAAGTGAGTATCAGGCGGCATTGACAAGTTAGACTCTCGCAAGAAGCCGCCCGACCAGGATGGAGACAGAGAAACGTGCGATCTGAAGAAGTAATCGAGAAGTTTAGAAATACCGGGGCTCTGCTGGAAGGACATTTCATACTGACCAGTGGTTTGCATAGTTCTGTCTACTTGCAATGCGCGCTTGTGTTGCAGCATCCGCGCGAAGCTGAAGAGCTTGGTCGCAGTATCGCCAGACACTTCCGGGATAAAACCATCCAGGTCGTTGCCGCTCCGGCGATTGGAGGCTTGGTAATTGGGCACGAAGTAGCAAAGGCCCTTGGAGCAAGATTTATTTGGACTGAGCGCGAGAATGGGAGCATGACTTTGCGCCGCGGTTTTTCAGTTTCGCCGGGTGAAAGAACCGTGGTGGTAGAGGATGTGGTGACTACTGGCGGCTCGACACGCGAAACGATTGAGTCTCTGAAAGCTGCCGGGGCGGAGGTTGTGTGGGCGGCTTCGATTATCGATCGCTCATCAGGCAAAGCCGACGTGGGTATTCCGCGGATCGCGCTGGCGACGTTGGATGTTCCTTCTGTTGACGCGGCAGTCTGCGAGGCTTGCAAACGTGGTGAACCGGTTATTAAGCCCGGAAGCAGGAAGAAGGAGTAGATAGGAGGCGGGAAGCAGGAGACAGGAGACAGGAGACAGGAGGCAGGAGGCTGTGTGATTTTCCATATATCATTTTCCATTTCTCATTTTTCATTGTCGGCAAAGGCGTGAAGTTCAGGGTTCAAGCTTTAGCATGCGCTGCGAAGCCACAGCCTAAAGGCTGAACTCTGAACTTCCGGCAATATTCCACGATCTCGGGCAACAAAGAAATGAGAAATGGAAAATGATATATGAAAATCTTTCTGATTCTTGTCTGCCAAGGCTGGAACACTTCAGATGAATTTCAAGCTAAGGCTTCAATACGACGGCACAGACTTTCATGGTTGGCAGATACAGCCCGCGTTGCGGACTGTGCAGGCTGAGTTAACGGCAGCGCTTTCGCTCATCGATGGGCGTGACGTTGTCGTTCATGGATCAGGTAGAACTGACGCGGGCGTACATGCGGAAGGCCAGGTTGCCAGCGTATGTCTGCAAAAGGAAATTAATCCGGCAAAACTGCGGGCGGCGATTAACGGAAACGTCGGGAAAGACTTGCGCGTGATGGAAGCACAGGTTGTGGCTGATGATTTCCATGCCAGATACTCCGCGCTCGGAAAGACCTATCTCTACCGCGTGGTCAATGGCCCGGTAATATCTCCTTTCTGGCTGCGTTATGCTTACCACGAAGCCCGCCAGCTCGACCTTGAACGCATGAATGAAAGCGCGAAGCTGTTCCTGGGTCTGCATGACTGGACCGGGTTTTCCTCAGCGCAGTCTGATACCGAGACTAAGAGCCGAACGATTGCAGCCCTTACGGTGAATGGACGTTGGGATGAACTCGCCGAATGTCAGGTTATCGAAATAATAGTCAGCGCGGACGGCTTCCTGCGGTATATGGTGAGATCGATAGCGGGTACGCTGCTGGCCGTTGGTCGCGAAGAAATGGATTCCGCCCTGGTTGAGCGTGTGATTAACAACGGCGAGCGTTCCCTGGTGGGAGCGACCGCTCCAGCCAACGGGCTGACGCTTCGGTCAGTGCATTATTAGTGATCCGGTTACACATGCACTTAAGCTATGCCAATCATGATCAGGTCTGGCTCTCTCTTTTTGTCCGTTGGTAAGAATGATCCACGAAGAGACACAAAATTCCACGAAAACAGGTAGTGTTGTTTAGTGTGTCTTGGATCGTTGACTTTTCAAATCGGACGAATCTGTTGTTTCGTTGACACCAGGAAGGCTTGTAGCAAGAATGTAACCTCCTGGTTTCGGGATATTTTAGAAGAGGATAGTTGCTGGTTAATGTGTCGATATGTTGTCTGATCTCCAGGGACTCGTAAAAGCTGGAACGCCCGAGGATCGGTTGTTGGGTTCGATAAAGTGGGACCGGCTGCCGCGGCACGTGGCGATCATCATGGATGGTAACGGCCGTTGGGCCGCTCAGAGAAGTCAGCCGCGAATAGCGGGCCATCGAGCGGGAGTGGAAGCGGTTCGCGCCGCTGTCGATACCGGCGCGCGTCTCGGTCTGGGCGCTCTAACTCTGTATGCGTTTTCCACGGAAAACTGGAAACGACCGCGTTACGAAATCGATGCATTGATGCGGATGCTACGGCGTTACCTGCGGCTGGAGCTCGACGAGATCGACAAACAGAACATCCGATTTCAGACCATTGGTCGCACGGGCGCATTAGCCAAAAATGTTCGCCTTGAAATCGATAAGGCGACCGAACGCACGGCGAAGAATACCGGGATGGTCCTCGCTGTGGCGTTGAACTACGGGGGACGGGCCGAAATCGTCGATGCCTCCCGCGCGGCCGTACGCAGATTGATCGACGAAGGAAATGCCCCCGAGGAATTAACGGAAGAACGCATCGCAAACGAACTTTACACACGCACGATGCCCGATTTGGACCTGCTGGTCCGAACCAGCGGTGAATTGCGCATCTCCAACTTTCTTCTTTGGCAAGCGGCTTACAGCGAGATTTACGTAACAGAGACTTTGTGGCCTGACTTTCGTCGCCTGCATCTGCTTGAGGCGATCGTCGACTATCAACGACGCGACCGTCGATTTGGTGGTCTGAAGCTGGTGGCGAATGAATGAAATCCAAAACTAAGAACGATCCACGAAAACACACGAAACCGCACGAAAAAAGCCCTATTTAGGGCATTTCGTGTGCTTTCGAAGGATGGTCAATCTACGAGCCTGAATGTCACGCATCCTAACCGCCGTCGCTGTCTTACCTTTTCTAATCGCATCAATTCTAATCACCTCTTTGGCGCCGTTGTTTGTACTGATGGCGGCGGCTGCGATGGTGTTTGGTCTTTACGAGTTCTACGTGCTGGCGAAAAAGAAGGGCATGCAACCGGACGTTGTCGCGGGTTATCTCGGAAGTGCGGCCTTGTTTACGATCTTCTACTTTGCCAGCCGGTCTTCGATGCCGGAGCGGCTAGACCTGCAGTCAATCGTACTGGTCTTCATTCTCCTGACAATAGGAACTCTTGTGGCGGCAACGTTGCGAGGCGCGCCCTTTGACAAGATGCTTGCCTCTTCCGGAGCGACGATTCTTGGTGTGCTCTACGTCGTGTTTCTGGGTGGACATCTGGTCGCAGTGCGCACAGGCTTTCCAGAGGAACTCTCGTCTGACCTTTTATCATTTTTCTTTCTGGTGCTGATGGGATCGGATATTGGGGCGTACTATGTGGGCAGAGCAATTGGCAAACATAAGCTGGCGCCGACAATTAGTCCGGGAAAAACCTGGGAGGGCGTAGCGGGGGGGCTCGCCGCGGCGCTCGGGCTGGCCGCTCTAGCGCACTTTTGGTTTTTTTTGGAGCTCCCGCTGAAATGGGCGCTACCGTTAGCCGCAGTAATGACGGTGCTCGGCATACTGGGTGATCTTACTGAAAGCGCGCTTAAGCGTGGCGCTGGCGCGAAAGATGCAGCAAAGACTTTACCGGGACATGGAGGCGTGCTTGATCGTTTGGATAGCTTGCTCTTCAACGCGCCACTCCTCTACTATTTTGCCCATATTTACTTTAGCGGGTAAGGCGCAGTAGCCCGACCGTTAGGGAGGGCGTTCATTAATTTGTCACGCGATTAACGCCCTGCCTAACGGGTCGGGCTGGTTCCCCGTTTTATTGCTTCGACCATGACAACCAAAAAAATCGTTATCACCGTGATTAGTGTCGTGCTTGGCCTTGGGTTGATAGTTGCAATCGTTATCGGCGGGATTGTTGCAATTACACTTTACAGCATCGGTCAGAGCGAGGCAGCTGCTACGTCGAAGGCTTTTTTGCTCGAGAATGAGCGTTTGAAACAAGACATCGGAGAGGTCAAAGATTTCGGCGGTTTTGTGACAGGCAATGTGAACATCGAAAATAATGAGGGAAAAGCCACCATTAACATTAAAGTTATCGGCGAACGCAAGGAAGTCAACGCCAGCGTTGACCTCATCTATCGGAATGGGCAGCCATGGCACGTGGTCGGCGCTTCTTACAAAAATGACGCGGGTGAAACTGTCGAGTTACTTAATCCCGATCAAACTCGAAAACATTCTCGCAAATTAGCGGCTTAGTATGAGTTCGAATAGTAGTCCTAAAGGAATATCAATACTCGGCTCGACCGGCTCAATCGGCTGCAACACTTTGCGGGTCGTCGAATCGTTTGGCTCAGATCATTTTCGCGTGGTGGCGTTGGGTGCAGGCCACAATGTGAAGGCTCTGGCGGATCAAATCGCCAGGTACTTGCCGGAGCTGGTGTCAGTCGAGACGGAAGAAGCTGCACATGATCTACGTGCTCTTCTTTTCGAAAGAGATATCGACCTTCCCAGAATCATTCCTGGCGAAGCGGGTTTGATTGAAATCGCCACACATCCACAGGCCGACATTGTGGTCTCCGCAACAGTCGGGGCCATCGGCTTTGTGCCAACTCTGCGTGCGCTGGAAGCGGGAAAGCGGGTTGCGCTCGCCAACAAAGAAACGTTGGTGATGGCAGGAGAGCTGATGACCCGCGCCGCGCGCGCCTCCGGGGCGGAGCTACTGCCGGTTGACTCCGAACATAACGCTTTGCATCAGTGCTTGCGTGGAGAAAAACGCTCCGAAGTTCGTCGCATCATCCTCACGGCCTCGGGTGGACCATTCCGCACAAAAACGCACGCGCAAATGCGGGAATCGACAGTCTCGGAAGCTCTGCGCCATCCGACATGGAGCATGGGCGCCAAAATCACGATCGACTCGGCAACTCTAATGAACAAAGGACTCGAGGTGATTGAGGCGCACTGGTTGTTTGGTTTCACGGCAGAGCAAATCGGAATCGTGGTTCACCCCGAATCAGTGGTCCATTCAATGATCGAACTGGTAGACGGTTCGGTTATCGCGCAGATGGGTGTCACTGATATGCGCCATGCCATTCAGTATGCCTTGACGTATCCGGAACGGCACGCATGTGAACTTCCGCCGCTCGATTTAACGGCACTCTCGGCGCTTCATTTTGAACCACCCGATCTGGAACGGTTTCCTTGCATTGCGCTCGCTTATCGCGCGCTGCGCGAAGGCGGCACATTGCCCGCCGCAATGAATGCGGCGAACGAAGAAGCGGTACAGGCGTTTATCGAGGAACGAATTTGCTTAACTGATATTCCTCGCGTAATCGAGGCCGTGATGGATAAACACCAAACACAACCTGCCACAGATCTTGCGACTGTGCTTGAAGCTGATGAATTAGCCCGCCTGCTCGCCCGCGCCGAAATCGAAGGCTCAGCGCGTGCTTCACATCTTGCTAAGAGGGTAGTTTAGTTTCGGCTGTGGGCGCTTTGCGGCGGCAGTCGATTAGGGCGATCCACGAAAACACACGAAATTTCACGAAGAAGTCTAGTGTTGTTTAGTGTGATTTCGTGGATCGTTTATCGCTTCACGTGCCGCCGAGCCCGGTTTGACGCGCACTCACGCGCCCGCGTAAACTCAATTCCGGCAACCCGGTTAGGGGGTTTTGGAGTCTAAAATCGACTGTCGATTCAAGCCCTTATGGGCGGTTAGGAAAGAGATTTATTGATGACGATAATTACGGGAATTCTTGCCTTCATTCTTATTCTGGGCGCGGCCGTAGTCATACATGAGTTTGGCCACTTCATAGTTGCAAAGCTGTTCAAGATTCGAGTTGAGACTTTCTCGGTCGGTTTCGGCCCACGTCTTTTTGGCGTGAAGTGGGGCCATACTGACTATCGCGTCTCGGCTGTTCCCCTGGGTGGCTACGTGAAGCTTGGCGGCGATGAATCAAACGCTCCTCTCGAAGGATCCGGCGCCACAGACATTCCGCCTGAAGAGATGTTCAATCTGCGACCGCGTTGGCAGCGGATTCTGGTGGCCCTGGCCGGTCCCATAATGAACGTCCTTACAGCGCTGGCGATCCCATTTGCGGGTGCTTTGATGTATGGGGTTCCGGCAACACCGGCACCGGTCGTTAGCTATGCTCCGGCCGGTGGCGCCGCTCAAAAAGCGGGCCTACAGCCCGGAGATCGGATTGTTTCCTTCAACGGTACCGAACAGCCGGATTACGACACAATCCGGGGTGACGCTCTCCTGTCCCCGGGACAACCGCTTCCGCTGGTTGTCGAACGCAACGGCCAACGTATTCCCCTTACGATTACACCGACTGCCCGTACCGAAGAAGGAGAAACCGCTGGTTTTCTGGACATGGTTCCGGACAATGGCGGATATCCGGTAATCATTCGCGATGTGACAAAGGACGCCCCTGCGGGCGAGGCGGGCATCCAACCCGGCGATCGCGTGCTGGCCATAAACGGGCAAACGGTTCGCAGCGCCGAGCACATTTCCAGTTTCATCAGGGAACATCGTTCCCAGCCGCTCACTCTGACGCTCGAGCGTAACGGACAAAAGATCGACATCACCGCGTCAGCTCGACGTCTGCCGGATGGGACCGAGCGGTTGGGAATTTTGCCCACCGATAATTTCCCGTTGCAACAACCAGGCATCGGTGTCGCCGCGGCTTATGCGGTCAGATCAAATCTCCAGATTCTGCGATTAACAGGCAAAGCCCTCGGCCAGTTCTTTACTGGACAACGCTCGGCGCGCAACACCCTGTCTGGACCGGTCGGTATTTATAAGGCGGCTTCGTCGTCAGTTGAGAGGTTTGGTTGGGGTGGGTTTTTTACGACGCTCGCATTTTTGAGTCTTAATCTCGGCATTTTTAATCTGCTGCCGATTCCGGTGCTGGATGGGGGAGCCATCTTCTTGCTGCTGATCGAAAGCGTGCTGGCAATCGTTGGGCTAAAGTTGTCGATGGGAATTCGCGAGAGGATTCAGCAGGTTGGCTTTGTGATGGTGATTTTGTTGATGGTCTTTGTAATCACTAACGACATGATAAAACAGGTGTCGATCTGGCGCGGCGGCGACAGTCCGCCCGCAAACTCGACACCGGCGAAGTAGGTAAAGCAAACTGTTAGTTTGCCGTACGTTCGCTATTGAAAGCTGAGTGGGAGCTCTATTCCAGCAAGCAAACTAACAGTTTGCTTTACATGAGAATTGACCGTTTATGAGAAAGTCGAAAGCAGTTCAAGTTAAGCATCTGCAAATTGGTGGTGGTGCGCCGGTTGTTGTTCAGTCTATGACCAAAACTGACACTGCAGACGTCGACGCCACCGTGGCCCAGATTGAAGAGATGGTCCGTGCGGGATGCGAAATCGTTCGCCTGGCGGTGCCTGACAATGACGCAGCGATTGCATTGAAAGAAATTCGCAAGCGTGTGCCTGATGTACCTCTCGTTGCAGACATTCATTTTCACTACAAACTCGCGCTTTTGGCGCTGGAAGCAGGGATCGACAAACTGCGGCTTAACCCCGGAAACATTGGCAAGCATGAACGCATCGTTGAAGTGGTTCGGGCGGCACAAGCTCAGCATGTGCCCATTCGAATCGGTGTGAATGGCGGGTCGTTAGAGAAAGATCTGCTGAAAAAGTATGGCACTGCCACACCGGAGGCCATGGTCGAGTCTGCGATGCGGCACATCGGGATTCTCGAGGAACTCGGATTCACCGAGACGATAATTTCGCTCAAAGCCTCAGACGTCCAACGCACCGTTGCCGCATACCGGCTGCTTGCAGAAAAGGTTGACTATCCATTTCATCTCGGCGTCACGGAGGCCGGAACAGCTTTTGGCGGCACCATCAAATCGTCTATCGGGCTTGGGATTCTTTTGCACGAAGGCATCGGCGACACAATTCGCGTTTCCCTGGCCGCCGAGCCACAGGAAGAAGTGCGTGTTGCCTGGGAGATTGTTAAGTCGCTCGGGCTGCGTACGCGCGGCGTGACAGTTGTCGCCTGTCCAACCTGTGGCCGTCTCGATGTGGACAACTTCGTGGAGATTGTTACGGAAATTGAACGCCGGCTGGCCCACGTTGAGGAACCGCTGCATCTTTCAATTATGGGGTGTGCGGTGAATGGGCCAGGCGAGGCCCACGATTCTCAGTTGGGCGTCACCTTTGGGCGCGGCGTCGGCATGATCTTCAAAGATGGCGTGCCCATGCGCAAAGTCGCCGGCGAAGACATCGTCGAAGCTTTCGTCATGGAAACGGAAAAGCTTCTCGCCGAAATTGAGTCGAAAAAGATGACTGCTGCGCAGGAGCTGGTAAGCATCACCTAGAAACAACCACTCCGCCAAATTAATGAGGCTGCCGGTTCAGTAACCGCGCAGCCTTCTTTGTTTAGAGTACAACCTTCAGGTTGCTGCTTTGGGAAAGCGCAAGGCTAAAGCTTGGACCATAAACACGAGGTTCAGGGATTTTGGCTTCATTGTAGTCAATGATGTTTAGTGTAGTTTGACCCCCTCAACCCAAGAGGTAACCCACAATTTACCGGACGCTGACGAGCCTCGTTACGCCCACACCTTCCTTTAGAGTCTGTCGTGGTCTGCTGGCTCCACATCGGGTGCTTGGGCCAGCACTTCCAGAGCCTTGTCCCAACTACCGCGAGCGGCGCGTTCCGCGAGGTAGGTTTTCGTGAGCCAGGCGGATACCTGACCCGCCAACGCGATGCTGACGAGCTGGTCAATCGAGATATTCTCACGCTCGGCAAGGGATTTGACTTGCTTGTAAAGCGAATCCGGAATGTGTGTCTCTATGGTTGTCATGGCAGTTCTCCCATCTGCTGCAAAAACTGTTTGGCCGTCACCAGTGCGATGCCAAACTGCGCAGCCGGCAGCAAATCGCTTGCATTGTAGGTGATGATAAAATCTGCCTGAGCACGGATTGCCAGCTCTAGCAGAAAATCATCATCGGGGTCGTGCGCTTACGGACGCCACAGGTAGAAAATATCATGGTGGTTGGCAATAGCACAGAGGCCGTCGAGGAAAGTGTCGATTGCGGTATCACTGAAGCCTTCGATCGTGCCCGGTCGTTTCAAGATCTCTTCATACTCCAAGACGAGCGGGGTCGACAGATTGGTCTGCCAGCGCGGATCCTTCAGCAAAGTTAGAAGCTTGTTAGACGCCCCACGCTGCGACCGGAATGCCGCAACGACCACGTTCGTATCGAGGACGATTTGATAGGGTCTGCTCACTTGCTTTGGCCCTCGATGATTGCGATCTCTTCAGGCGTGAGGTCGTAGAGTTCATAGACCAGATTGTCGATCTGCCGGTCGAGAGAGGCACATTTGTTTTCGTAGAAAGTCTTGTCTCGTTCCGTCTGCGCCGCACCACGTTGCTCAGTAGCGTTCCTCATATGCGAAATCAGCACGCTGAGCTGATTCCATTTCGGACTAGCCGGTTCATATCCCGGAACCGGTAACGTCTCAAGCTTCGAGGCCTTGATCTGCGGAATAACTCTAGACTCACCTTGGTTAGCAGTACGATAAAGAAAAAGAAACAGCTTGGACTGCATGATGGCGATAAGGTGCCAAGGGTCCCATCCTTTAGGAGCCCGAAATACATACATCGCGTCTGTTACATATACAGAACTATTTGGGTCAAAGATCAGCTCGATGCTCTTTGTCGTCGTGAGGCCGATGATCTTAGGTGACTCAAAAATACTTTGGTCGCGCGGCCGATGAAGCGCCCACCACGGATGCCTTCCTTCTTTTACTTCGCGACACGAGTTCAAACCCCTAAACTGTTCTAGGTACGTTGCTACGTTTGGAAAGTTTTTGATTGGTGTCTCGCGCGCCGTGTAAATAATTAATTGGTCGCTGACCCAATCTCGATACCGCTTTATTTGGGTACCGCTCACGCTTGGCTGTAGCAAATCTATCTCTAGAGCCACTTGCAAAACTCGTCGTTGAAGAGAGTTTTGAAAAACAAATCATCGAAAACACTAGGAGTTTTGGGATCTGCCTCTTTGGTTACCCCGAAACTCCGAGTTTTGCAAGTGGCTCTCTAGGTTTTCTCTTCTTGCGGAGTCCATTGAAATGACGTGAGCATTGACTAAGTCGGGACTGACTCCCTCGCTCGATGCCTCCTGGAATTAAATCGCCGAGCGTTGCGTACTTATCACGCAGCTGCATCAGAAGAAGCGTTACTTCTGGCTTATTCACAAAAAAGGTAAGGTGAGGATCTCGCTCGACAAGATCTTTCCACAAGTTCCACGGAGTAGTTGACGTCAAAGTCTGAAGGCTCTTTTCACGTTGGTTCGGAGGGACGCTGGAAAAGTCAGCCAGCACCATTGGACCCTCCTTCATTTTCTTACTCACCAAGATAGTTGACGTATTCAATACTTTCGTACCGAACACACCCGAGCCGAGGCTGACGAGATCCGAAAGTCCGCGGGAAAGCATTAGGTTCCGTACGGGCATAGCGTCAACTTGATTTAGCAGGGTGCTTGGGATAATGAAGCCTACTAGGCCCGTATCAGATACTAACTGAACAGCCCGGTCCAAAAAGTAAATGTATGAATCGATCATCCGTGCAATCACACGTTGATAATTCTTGCGCAGGTAGGCGAGTTCCGTCTCAGTGTGAGCCGCTCCCCAAGGTGGGTTCCCGACTATTGCATCAAACCCGCCATGATGGATCACCTCTGAAAACACGTCCTCGAAATCCATGGGATTAAATTTGCGCTCGTCCGCCGTGTCAAATAGCTTGGCTTCGAGAATATCCCAGCCAATCAGCGAGTTTCCGCTCACTATGTTCTTGCTAAGCGAAGGCAACAGCGCTTCTCGCAGGGCCATCTGCTGCTGATGTGCCGAGGCGGTGGTTTCGTCTTCGAGCAGTTTCAGGTAGAGCGAAAGCTGCGCCACTTCGACTGCCTGATGATCAATGTCGACGCCGTAGATGTTGTTCAGGAGAATCGTGCGTCTCTGGAGCAAAGAAAGCCGAAGCGCACCTGTTTCCGTCGGCAGGCATCCCGCCTTTCGTCCTTCGTTTTGGGTCCGCTTGTTTCGGTTATAGTAGGCGGTATGGTAGCGCAACAACGTGTCATAGACTCCAAGCAGAAACGACCCACTGCCACAGGCAATGTCCGCAAAGCGCATCTGCCGGATCTCTTCCGCCGTCTTGCCTTCGATTAGCTTTGCCGACGGTGTTATCGACGATGTAACGAACGATGTACTCCGGCGTGTAGTAGACGCCGCCCGCTTTTCTTACCTCCGGCTTCTCTTCCACGCGCGCACGCTTGTCCGTAGCGACGATCACCTTGCCCAGGAACCGCTCGTAGATGCTGCCGAGAATGTGAATGGGTATAGCGTTGAAGTCGTAAGGAGAGTTGGTGTGCGAAAGGTTCTGGCTGATCTTGTCAAAAGTCCTTCCATCAGGCGTAAAGCCGGGGCTATCCAGCAGGCTGTGCTCCTTGAAGATAATTCCGTTGTAGACACGATCAAGACGCCGCGAGGTGGCTACAAAGTTCTCCCACGCATTGCCGCGCCGGTGCAGGTTTTCAATCAACGGTTCGGTTTCAATCAGCTTGTCTTCGAGAAAGCGCATGAAGACCAGTCGATCAAGCGTGCGCTGCGTAACTTCGGTTAACGCCTCGCTCTCCAGCTCCGGATTCTTTCGCTTGAACGCTCGCGCCAGTTCCTCTCGATACTCGTCGAGCTCTTTGAGAAACGCTTCGTCGATGTCCTGATGCGCGTCTTTGGCGGCGCCGCGCAACGCTCGCTTGCGAGAGAGCTTCGGCAGTCCTTTGGCAAAATTCTCAATCGAGCTCTGAAGCACTGATTCGCGCGAGAAGAGGTAGTAGATAGTGCGAAACTTCTGCTCATCTGAATAATCAGTGTAGTGATATTTGAGCACGGCGTGCCCGATTGCGGTTCTGATATCGGGCTTGTAGCGGCAGTCGAGCACACGCAGTTCTTCGAAGTCCGTAAGCACCGCTATGGGCGTCTGACTGTTCCAGCCGTATCGAATTGTCTGGAAATAAAAGTCGGCGTTGTCTATGCCGGCGTGCGGTTTCTTAGCTTCGACGTAAAAACGCACGTCACGAAAGTTGGGAGACAGAAAAGCATAATCAGCGCGTTTGCGCCATTCATTGGTAGCGACGCCGCGCTCGACCTTGACCTCCTGCTTGTAGGGATCTGTTTGATTCTCATGGGCAACGTCCCACCCCAGCGCAATCCAAAACTTGTCAATGAAATCAAGCCGGGCCTGGGCCTCGGAATATCCCGGGGAAAGGTAGCGTTCTTCGTTCTGGCTGAAGATTGATACGAGTTCTTTTACTCGCTCAAAGGCGTCCGCGAAGTTCTGAGGAATCATCCCGCTGACTATACCAAAGCGCTGTTGTTTTGTGCGATGGGGAACCGGGCCAGCAGGACGCCTCCGGTTGAGAGCCTACTGGGCTACCGTCACTGCTGTAACTTCCTGCCTCGCCTTCATCTTTAGCCTCATCTCCACCTCCAATGTTTCCCCAAACATCGAAGGTAAACTGCCTCTTATTTGGAGTGGGTTTTTAAATGAGGCAACGATACCCATTTGGAGTGGGTTTTAGATGAGGCAATTCGGTATTGACAACCACCTCTAATGAGCATATGGTGCGCCCATCGCATCCGGTTACCGGAGCCTGACCTCAGCTCTTCACTACTCGCAAGTCCAAAAAAGCTGACTGTCATCCTCTCAACATTTAATCTCTCAGCATCTTAGTTTGGCAGGCGATGTCTAACTCTCACAAGGCACCACAACTGATTTGTTTCAGTCTGCGGCCCGAAAGGAATCCTCATGTTTACCCAGTTCTCACCACTGCGCGCTCCGCGATTTTATGTCTCGAACCGTAGGCTAGTCTTATCACTACTGGCGGCCTTGTCTCTTGCCGGAGCTATCTCGTTGAGCTCGCGCCTGGTGCAGTCAGCGCCTGCCGGCGTAGTGGGTCCGCCAATTCCAGTTGTAATTCCACCATTGCCCCTGGTGACCCTTGATGTTCCTGCGAAAGTGCTCATCGGCCAGAAGATGAAGTTCAAGGTGACTTTTGACAACGTCGGGGATCTGGTCGGGTATGGCCCGTTTGTCGATATCGTCCTGGATGCCGGCGGGGCCAACGTGCAACTGGCAAAGGGTGGGAACTGCTCCTGCGACGGAATGACCTTCGACAGCGCGAACCTGTTGGGTGTTAATGGCGGCCCGACTCAGCTCACGCCCGTCTCACCCATTCCTATCACGGCTACCCCATGTGACAATCCGCTGAACATGGTGTCCACCACCATCCCGCACCCGTTTGCTGCGAGCGGAGTTCTCCCTGTGACGGTGCCACCGGGTGGTCAACTTATCACCTTGGCGCTTCCGTTTGGCAGTTTTGATCCGACGCAACCGCCAATCGAAATCGAGGTCACCGCCAATGTGAGCAATCTTGCGGACGTCGGCGTGCCGCTCAAGATTTATGCGCGGGGGGGATTCCGCTATGGCGAAGACGCTCTGGACAATAATGATCTTCCAATTTTGTCTGACGCAGGCACAGCCGCCGCGTGGTTTGTGAATGGAATGACTACTCCCTCCCTGATGATCATTACTAAGACATACCTTGGGCCCGAAGGGGAAAACGCGACTGGTCCCAATTTCATCGGCTTCTATCCGCTCAAATATAAACTCACTATTGATGTTGCGCCCGGACAGACCATCAAAAATGTAGTTCTGGAAGATTGCCTTCCTAACAACATGGCGTTCCAGGGCCTTGACCCACTCCCAACCGGGGCGTCAGTGATCACTACGCCGGTTATAGGTCAGGCCTCCCCGTGCCTACAGACTGGGTGGGCGTCACTTACAGGAAGTGCCTCGGTGTTTTTCAATTTCTTCATTCCTGAGAAGGATGCCAACGGAAATCCAGTACTGCCGGAGGATTGCACTGACGCCACGTCTATAGACACCCTGCAGGTGACAGCCGATTGGACGCCCATCGATGATTTTTGCGATACACCCCTGCTCCAGTTCGTGACTGGCCCGGTGACAGATACGCTCCTGGATAAATGCATAGCAATTCAGAAGAGCGTGGAGCTCGCTACTGATACCGGCGCTTCCGGCTTTACGCCCGGTGATACTCTTGTCTACAAGCTCAAATTCCAGATCTCGGATTTCAAAACGTTTGGTGACCTGGAGGTCATCGATAGACTCTCTGACGGACAGACTTTGATGGGAGCTCCGACACTTACGGTGACGGATCAATTCGGTACTACGACCGGTGCCTTTATTGTCGGCACAGACCTGCTTAAGACAACCTCAACGGATCCCAGCAAACAATGCGGAGTGATTACTGGCATCACTGAGCTAAGATTTAAGGTGTCTCAGAAAATGATAAGCCAGGCGGCGGCTTTAAACCTAAGACACAAGGCAGGGATTTTGACGGGAGGATTTGCATCGACCTCAAAGCCTACGAATGCGGCAACTGGCCAAATCGAATTCTTTGCACAGATAGATGACCAGTTCACCTTTAACCAGCCTGGCGATGAGTTCGTGGACAAGGAAGATCCGATCAACAACTGTGTCGATATTAGCGGCACCGTGATGACAAACCTTAATCCGGAGACTCCGGTTCCAGGTCCAACGAACCCTTTAGTCATCGCTGATGACAATAGCGGAAAGGCCATCGCCATTGTGGGCGATGATCTTAAGAAGACGGTCTACGCCGTTCAGCGAGGCCTAAATTTTGTCTGTGGGCCATCTGGAGTTACGTCTAGTGGTCTTTGTAAGAATTTTCCGGATCCACCCCAGGAAGTACGTCCGGGCGATCAGGTTACCTTCCGTATCGAGAAGACGATTCCGTCCAGCGACGCGGAAAACCTGAGAATTGAGGATTGGCTGCCGCTTCCCATTTTTGACGTGGCGAATGAATTCACCAATTCCAGCTTCACCAATTCTCCATGTGGAATTCCAGCTGCGGGGAAAAGCTGCCTTGAGTCGGGCGACACCCTGAACACGATCGTCGCACCTACCAAACCGGTTTTCAGTATTCCCGCGGGGACCAACAGCATTAAGTTCGACTACATGGATTTCAGCAGCTCGGCTAACCTGCCGCTGAAAATAGACCTTCTATTCACAAGCACAGTTACGAATGAGCCTTTTGCCGATCAGCTCTTCCTGACGAATGAAGTTCAGGAGTGCGAAAACAATACTTTCGGTCCGGTACCCTGCCAGATCGCCATCGCGCAGGTGAACTTAAGAGAGCCTAAACTCGAAATCAAAAAGGGTGTAGTTGCTTCTGACAATCCCAACGGTGTTTTTGACCCGGCGATTAATCCCTCGGGGGTCTGGAAACCGTTTGGCGCCTCATGCCCGGCCTTCAATGGAACTATCACCTCATCCAACATTGGGGCGCTGGTCAATAGTAATCTCAACAATGTAGACGCGAGCGACTCGGTCACCTTCGCAATTGCCATCGAGAATACCGGCGGCTCTCCAGCGTTTGAGATTGAGTTGGTTGACACGATCCCATTGGATGCGCTCGACCAGCACTCGTGTTTCACCCCTGATTTTTCAGGTCTCTGTATTACTGACGGCAGTGGTACGCCTATCCCGTTTACCACCGCAACGGCAAGTGGCGGCCGGACTATCATCACGTTCGCGCCTGGGTATTCATTAGCGGCTGGGTCCCCTGCCAACACCACGGGAACGAATATCGCCATCATCACCTTCAACGCCCAGCTCTTGGACAAAGACCATCTCAAGCCGGGCTGTTGCGACAACTCGGCCGAGTTGCTGCACTACACTTCGCAAACAGGTGGCCCCGACTTCGTGACTGGCGGCTTCACGCCACCGTTTCGCGACGCAGCCACAATATGCTTCAAGCCAACCCTTGCTAAGTCGATCGTTGCGACTTCAGAGGCGCATACCACACCACAAACTGCTCCACCGGGCACACCGCCGGTGGTCATTGGAGAGATCGTCCGCTACCGGCTCGAGGTGCGCCTGCCGGAAAGCTCTTCTCCGAACTTCCAAATAACTGATGCGTTGCCAGCCGGAATGAAGTTTTTGAATGACGGTACCGCGAGCCTTGCGTTCATTTCCAACGGAGGGATTACTACGATCCCAGTCATCACTACCTTGCCGGCCATTCCTAGCGGCGCTATCTCAGTCGGCCCAGGTTGCGGTGCTCCCGTCACCTTCAGCCTCGGAGACGTGCAAAACGGCGATAACGATCCCGACCTTGAGTATGTGGTGATTGAATTCAACGCGCTGGTTTGTAACGTGGCAGGGAATCAGGATGGCACGACCCTGTCTAACACCTTCAGCGTAGCCGTCGACAACACCACGATTGCCGGCTCACCATCAATTAGCGTTATCGTCCGCGAACCGAATTTGATGATCGCGAAGACCGTCTCCCCAACGATAGTAGTCACGGGTATAACCGTCCCTTATGTAGTCACGATTACGAATTCAAGCCTGGTCGAAGCGTTCGAAGTGCAATTTACTGACACCTTACCTTCAGGGCTGATTCTGGATCCCGGATCTGTCAATGTCGTGGGCTGTTTCGCACCGGCTGTAGTAAACACGGTACCTTCGGTGACGTGTGCCCAGATACCGGTTGGCGGTGTGGTTACTATCACCTACAAGGCGCTAGCCGACCCGGCCACCTGTCCTGTAACCCTGACAAACAATGCCAGGGTGACGTGGACTAGTCTCCCTGGGCCCAATGGGACAACAACCAACAGTTCGCCTATGTCCACCACGCCCGGAGGCTCGGGCGCGCCCGACGGCGAGCGCAACGGGGTCACGCCTTCACTTACACTCAACGACTACGCAGTCAGTGCCTCTGCACCCCTCACCGTTAGATGCCCACCGTGCACTCCAGCTCCTTCGGGCATGGTCGCGTGGTATCCCGGAGATGGCAACGCGAACGACATTCAGGGCGGCAATCACGGGACAATGGAAAACGGCGCGATGTTCGCTGCCGGTAAGGTCGGACAGGCGTTTAGTTTTGACTTGGTGAATGATCATGTGTTGGTGCCCCACCATGCGAATCAGAATACAGGCAGCCAAATTACGATTGATGCGTGGGTCAATCCGATTTTCGCTGGCTTCGGAGGACGAGTGATAGCACAAAAACTATCTTCCTCTAATGCAGGAGGGTACAAGTTTGAGGCGTTTGGCGTTAGTGGTCTCCAACTCCAATGGACGATTTGGGTTGGTAGCACGCAACACATTCTTCTAACGCCTGCGAACGTCCTAACGCCGACGACTTTCCAGCATGTAGCGGCGACGTACGACGGCGCGATCATGAGGATATATGTTAACGCCGCGGTGGTAGCAAGCATGCCAGTCTCAGGAGCACTTGATCCGGTGATCGGTCCCTTTGTCATCGGCAGGGCTGTACCCATACCTGGCTTACACTGGCGTGGTCGGATAGACGAATTGGAGCTTTTCAACCGCGCTCTCTCGCAAGACGAAATTCAGAGAATCGTCAACGCGGGTGGCGGGGGCAAGTGTAAGTGCCCACCGATCAACTTGATTCCGGCGGCTGGCGAGTTGCCACCAGGCGTGGTCAACATTCCCTACAACCAGACCTTCACGGCGACGGGCGGCTGCTCATCATCGTCGTTCACATACAGCATAACGACTGGCGCCTTGCCTCCGGGGCTCACACTCTCCACCAATGGGGTGTTGTCGGGCACGCCGAAGCAGCCGGGCGTTTTCACTTTCACCGTAACGGCGACGGATAGGTGCGGTTGCACCAGGAGCCAGACCTACTCGTTGACGGTTGATTGTCCGATGGTGCCGTTGCCCTTATTTAACACGGGCGTCGCTGATGATGGCAGTCTGCTCGCGAGTGGCGCGACGGACGCGCATTACGTGCTCAACCCGAGTCCGGTTGGCCCCCCTGCCATCGTGCTCGGCCAGAGTCAGATTCCAAATGTGTGGCTGGACAACGACTCCAGCTCGAAATGGATCGGGCCGGATGTCAATCCGCTCGGTAACAGCCCGGTGGGAGACTACACATACCGAATAACCTTCAATATGCCCGCCGGCGCAGACCTAAGCACAGCCATCATTGCCGGCAAGTGGACAAGCGATAACGAGTCCGGGATTTTCCTCAACGGTTTTCCCAAAGACATTATCGGCCCAAATGATTTTGTCGACTTCAAGCCATTCGTGATCACGGGCGATTTCATGCAGGGCATGAACACCCTCGATTTCGTAGTACACAATCGCGGGCTAGAGACCGGCTTGCGGGTTGAGATGAGCGGCTCCGTCAGATGCTGTCCGCCACCGAAAGCCGACAAGTGTGTCATCACTACTTCAGAACTGCACACCATGCCGGCCAATTCGAATAGCGGTACGCCTCAAGTAACCATCGGAGAAATTGTTCGTTATCGATTGACGGCGACGCTCTCCGAGGGAGTTTCACCCTCCTTCCGTTTCACGGACCATCTGCCCCCCGGTCTCACCTACCTGGGGAATCCAAAGGTGGCCTTCGTATCGACTGGCGGCTCTGGCGCGATCAGTTCGAGCGTGCCGGCGTTGTCGGGTGCCGGATTGAATCTTAGTGCAACGAATGTTGGTGCCTGCTCAGGGCCAACCCCCACGTTTGTCCTTCCGGCCAGCCAGGTGACGGGAGGACCGTTCAGCTCTGGAAGTGATCCAACTTTCAATCTGGGCAACCTCAATAACACTCACGGCGATTCCAACGTTGAATACGTCATCGTGGAATTCAACGCGCTGGTCAACAACCTTCCCGTAAACGCGACCGGTCCGCCGAACCAGAATGGGGCGACGCTGAGCAACTTCTATGAGGTTTTCGTCGGCAGCGGAACTTCGACGCCGATCGCTACCTCGAACCCCTCCAACGTGACCGTCGTCGAGCCGCATCTTGACGTGCAGAAAACAGTCACCACGAACCCCGGAACCACCGAGGCGACCTTCACGGTGACCGTAGAAAATACGGGCACTGCGGCCGCGTTTGACGTGCTTATGAATGACGTGCTTCCGGCCGGGTTCGTCCTTATCACTGTTCCCGGTCCAAGCGTGAGCGTATCTCCCGTGAGCTGCGCGCAGCCGGCTTTGACGATCATACGCAACAACAGCTTGACGATCACGGTTCCACAGATGCCCGTTGGTTGTAGTGTGACGTTAACATTTGCAGTGGTTATTCCTTCTACCTGTTCACCCGAACCCAACATCGCTCAAGTGACGTACACCAGTCTGCCGGGCGGGAGCAACAACACGCCCGTCGGCACCCAACCCAACAACACAGGCTCAGTTACGCCCGGACCAACCGGCGCGGACAATGGCGACCGTATATACAATGTCTCGGCTCAGGCGTCGATAACCGGAGTCGGCGGGGGCGGCATCGGCTGCAAGCCTTCCTGCGGGTGTCCGCTCAAGATTAGTCGATTCAGGGAGAACGGACCTGCTGGTACCGGAGATGAATTCGTCGAAATCTTCAACCCAAGCGACTCGCCTGTTTTAGTCTCAGAATGCTCAGAGGACCCTGGGGGAAGCTCGAACGGCATCGGCGTGTTTGCCTCCGCCGGCAATGGTATCCACCCGATTTTTGGTCAAGCCGCAAATGTGTCTTCGCTGGTTTGCCAGATTCCGGGTAATACCATCATTCCGGGCCGCGGTTACTATCTCTGCGGTGGCAAGGACTACAGCCTTGGCGCATTGGGCAATAACGGCGGAACATCCCACTCGGTGCCAGATCAGACAATTAGCGCACTCGGTATTCCTGACGATGCCGGACTTGCTTTACTGAACATCGGCAGCAACATCGTCACCCAGTGCGTCATTGGGAGTGCTGGCTGTTGTACCGGATTCAACTACTCGGATCCCGGCGTTGGAGGGACTGGAAGCGCCGCGATCTATGACAGAGTCGGATTCCGGCCTTACGGTCCGGGTTCCCCGATGAATGTTGGTCCCGGCCATCCCATGAACATCTATCCATCATTGGCCAGCCAGTATTGTGAGGGCACATGCCTCCAACCCGTAGGTGATGCCAGCACCACTACGTTAGGGCCTGGGCAGTCTTGCCCCACGACGGTCGGTCCCGCGGGGACTTCTTTCCCTGTTCGCCCCGGGGGCGCCATAGGTGCGACGGCGGTTTGCTACGGAGAATCCGGTCAATACGAGATCTTGCGCCGCCAGACAACGTTTAGCCCGAGCGCGGGTACCTTGCATCGGGACACAGACAACAACCCCGATGATTTCATATTGGTGTCGCCCAACCCGACTACAGGCGCTGTCGGGCAGACTGTCACGGGGATTTCGGGCGTAACTTCGGTGCTTGGCGCAGCCGGGCCGTACAACTCGAAGGCCCCGCCCGACATACCATCGATTGAATTTACTCGAGCAACATACTCTCCGAACGTCAATGCAGGGGGTATGTTTACGCTCCGCTTCAGGTACACCAATGTTTCCATGAAAACCGTCACTGGTGTGAGATTTAAGGTGGATGATCTTTCGACGCTCTGCGGGAATCAGGCGCCGATTCCTGGTAATTCGATCACTGGGACTGCTGATGCGCGGAATCTATCGGCTCTGCCAAACTGTCAGGGCAGTGGTGCCTTCACGGCGGTCCTTAAGGCGCTGAACTCCCTGACGTCGCCAAACGTGCTTGATAGTTTTAGTGTTCCGCACGACCTTCAAGGAACCGTGCTCGAGGATCTCAGCGTGGGATCGTCCGCGCCGGGAGCGCTGTCACCTTTTGGCGGCGGCATCGACAACGCGCTGGTCCTCGTCAACGATTCCGCGACCAATCCGCTTGATGGCGACGGCATAACGGGCGGCAAGGGTAAATTCGCGGTTACCATTGGCCCGAATGGGGTTCTCCATGTGCAGTTTAGGTTTCGCATTGTGAAGGGTGGGATGTTCAAGCTGCTTATTACCCCAATGGCGACGACAGTGCCTTAGGATGGATCCCGAGCTTTTCTGGCGTGAGCAACAGAACTCTGGCCTTCGCGCAACGCCTCTTTGGAGTGCGGCGGCCTGGCGCAGCTTTGGTCTAAGGTTGGCATTGGACTAGATTGGATCGCAACATACCAGGCATGTCGAGAATCCCAAGCAACACCACCCTGCTCGTAAGTCGACAAGGCCAAAGCGGCGCCGGGCCGCCGCACTCCAAAGAGATGAATCCGACGCGGGAGAGGCATTTACAACAAGACTATTTGATAAGGAACCGTCTCTTTGGCGGCAGCTCTGAAGCTGACGTCGCGGCCATGGTGAGAAATAAGGCATCGGTGGAAGCCTTGCGATTGATGTTCACGACAAGTTGTTCGCGCATTTCTTCAATCTGAGATATCCAACGCGCGGGGCGCACAGTGTCGAGGCTTTGGGCGATTTGCTTGAGTTGAGCCGAAACGTCTTCGTTGATAACGCTCTCGGCCGGAGCCTTGAGCCGGATCATCCACGCATCGCGTATTAGCGTTTCGAGAATATCGAGCCGCGATTCGTATTCATCCTTGACCGAGGCTGCGTTTAGTTCCTCGGCTGAGCGCAAGAGTTGAATGCGATCGTCACCGCCAGCATCGCCGGCCGCGAGCGCCTGTAATACCCGGAGCATGGCTTCACGTTGAGAAGTATATTCGTCAAGGTCCTGGTCCATTGCTCGGCCGAGACTGCCTCTGGCGACACGGGCGCGGCTCCGTGCCTCTGCCGCGCTTGCCAGGTTTTTGTCCAACAGATGCTTTTCTATCTCTTCAGGCTTGAGCGGTGAAAACCGGATCAACTGACAACGTGAGCGAATCGTCGGCAGCAACATTGCCGGGCGCGAGGTTAACAGGACGATGTGAGATGTGTCGGGTGGCTCTTCAAGGACTTTCAGCAGCGCATTCGCCGACGGGTCGTTTAGCTTGTCGGCGTCTTCAATAAGAAACATGCGCGCCTTTCCCTCGTAGGGACGGAAATTCGCCTCCCGCTCTATTTGTCGCATTTGATCTACGAGCAACAAACGCTTCGGGGCCACGACCATTCCCACATCCGGATGGTCTGTCCAGATGATTCCTTTCCAATCATCTGAGTCGGCACTTTGCGGATAGTTGAATTTGGCGATGCGAACACAGGAAGGGCACTGACCGCACCCTTCTACGCCTCGCGGCAGACGGCAGTTGAGCGCCCTGGCAATCTCCAGCGCGAAGAGTTTTTTCCCCACGCCTTCTTCCCCCGTGAAGAGCATCGCCCCCGGTAAGCGGCCTGCTTCCAGTATTCGCCTTAAGAGCTGTTTGACGCGTTCATTTCCAATAGGTTGATCGAGCATCTGGTTCTAGTTTTCAGTTTTCGACATAGCAGTAGCCGGCTCCACGGCTTCATCCACGAGGTGACCACGGCTGATCAGAAAAGGAACTACTATCTCTTTGACTCGCTCGTGGGTCTCCTCTACCGGTCGATTCGTTTCTACAACCTTTATTCGACCGGGTTCTGCCAGGGCAAGACGTAAGTAAGCGTCACGTACACGCGTATGGAAATCGGCGGCTTCCGCATCAAGGCGATCGCTCTTCTGTTTCTCGTTTGATCGACGTCGCGTACGCATGTTGGATTCGTCAACGGAAAGATCAAAAAGGACTGTCAAGTCCGGCTTTAGACCCTCCGTCGCCAACTGAATGATCTCGCCAATCAGCTCCGGAGCAAAGCCGCGGCCCGCGCCCTGATAAGCCGCCGTCGCATCGGCGTAGCGATCGGAAAACACCACAAGATTCTCCTCGAGGGCAGGCCGCAAGACTCGACGAACATGCTGAGCGCGATCGGCAGCGAAGACCAGTAGTTCCGCAAGAGGATCAACCTCCTCATGAGCGTCCAGCAGAGCAGCTCTGAGGCGATTGCCAACCGGGGTACCGCCTGGTTCGCGCGTCAACAATATTGGGCAACCTTTCGACTTGAGAAAGTTAGCCAGCAGGCGCAACTGCGTAGACTTACCGCTGCCGTCGATTCCTTCGAAGGTAATAAAAGTTCCTGCCACCCGTGCCTCTTAGTGGAATTTTGGATTTGCCGGAAAGAGTTTAAAGGAATGTTAATTCTGAGGCGAGCCGGTCGGTTGCTCGGGCGCCGGTTCTTCCTGGGAAAACTCTGAGGCGGGATGCGGGCGAAGTTCTCCGCTGCTGCGTCTGTTTTGAGAGATCGTCGAGATAGCGTGTTTGAAGATCAGTTGCTCGTGCGCTCCGGACTCGAGTAATACGGAGAATTTATCGAAACTGCGGATGCGGCCCGTCAGTTTTGCGCCATTAACAAGATAGACTACAACCGTCGTCTTTTCGCGGCGAACCGTATTAAGAAAGGCATCTTGAATGTTCTGTGGTGCTGGCTTTCCGTCCGACATGGCTTAACACCCGGGAGACTGAAATGGGCTAGGGAATGAACCAGATTACAGCAGCTCGTGAGTCCTGACAAGAAATATTAGGACTGTGAAGAAAACGTTACCATTCGGTCCTGGCTCAATCCGATAAACCTAAGCCGGAACTTTCGTTCCCAGACTGGGTGTCAATCCTGACAGCGTCCAGGACAGCTTGGTTTATGTGCAATTCTTCGCCAAAACCCTCGAACCACTGCACGCCTGCCTCGCGCCGGAACCAGGTCATTTGGCGTTTTGCATAATGCCGGACATCCAGTTTGGTTTGTTCAACAGCACTCGCTAAATCGCGCTTGCCCTGCAGATACTCGACCACCCGCCGGTACCCATGAGCACCTAGCGCATTTGAATTGGCAGGAACTCCCGAGGAAAGAAGCGATTCCACCTCCTCGACCAGTCCGGCAGCAAAATGCTCCTCCGTTCGTTTGTTTATCCGTGCGTAAAGCTCTGCCCGGGACGGATTCAGAGCCAGTATCCGCAGCCGGCGGGTGCTTTCATGCGCCTCCGGACGTCGCGCTTTCTGTTCAGACATGGGTTTGCCGGTTTGTAGCCGGACTTCAATGGCGCGTTGTACACGTGGCCAATCGCGTGGGTACAGCTCTTTTGCGCTTGAAGGATCGAGCTTTACCAGGACCCTGTGAAGGTATTCGGCGCCGCGACGTTCTCGAAGTTCGTTTAGACGACGTCGAATTTCTTCGTCGGTTTGTGGGCTGGGAAAAAATGGATTGCGCAAGGCGCGGAGGTAGAGTCCCGTGCCTCCCACCAGTATTGGCATCCCGCCACGGCCCTCAATTTCATCAATTTTGGCTGCGGCCTCTCGCGCCCACTCCCCGGCCGTGTAGTTGATTGCGGGCGGCACAAAGTCGATGAGGTGGTGCCGAATTCCTTGGCGTTCGTGGATAGGAACTTTGGCGGTCGCTATCTGTATATCCTGGTAAACCTGGACCGAGTCGCAGTTGATAATCTCGCCGCGGAGACGCAAGGCTACCTCAATTCCCAGGGTGCTTTTGCCTGAAGCTGTTGGGCCAACAATTGCAATTACTGGATTCCGGGATTCGGTTGAACTCACGGACGAGAGAATATCATGCGATAGAAAATTACTATCCAGATCAAGGCCAGGAGCAGTAACGCGCCGATGAGCTGGTTGCGTGAGAAACGCATCGATTGAGACTAAGACATCAAAGAGTGAAGATTGCTCTTACCGGCAACCGGAAACCAGGGAGCACCGGAGAAGTAAGTTCATCTTCACCGACCAGAGTGGCGATCTCATTCAGTGTTTGTCCTTCGAGCCGGAAGATCGAAACAGAAGAATTCTCACTGTCAACGATCCAGTATTCTGCCACACCGTATTTCCCGTAGAGCCGGCGCTTCGCCTCAATATCGCGGCGGCGATTCGATGAGCCTGGTGATAGCACCTCGACAACCAGGTCAACCGCACCCGTAAACTTTTCGCCGGTTACAACCTGGTCCCAGCGTTCATGTCGAACAAAGGTCAGGTCAGGGATCACCGCGTCGTAGTCGCTAAAGATCGCACCAGCGCCGGGCACGAGTATTCCAATCGGATGAGCCCTGAGGAATAAGCTGAATTCCGTTTGAAGATTGAGGAGGACGCGTTGGTGTGGAATGCCGGGAGCTCGAGACGCGAATAGCTCTCCTTCGATAAGCTCGTAGCGGTTTCCATCGTCGTCGGGGAAAGCGTCCAGGTCAGCGACTGTTAATGGTCGTTCAATCTTTGAGACCAAGTTGATTCCCATCATTTCCATAGCGGTTTACGGCGAGAATCTATCACAGAGGGTTTGCGTTAACACGCATTGAGGAAGAATAGCGCCGAGTTCACAGATGCCAAAATTCTTTCATCAAATCAGCTTGTTGGCCGCAAGCCATCGATCCACGAAACTACACGAACGAACACGAAAATCGTGTTAGTGATATTTCGTGTGTTTCGTGGATCGTTCCTCATTTCCGAGCCTATCCAATTCCGCTTGAACCTAATCAATACATCCTCGTCAATTCAATTCCCGCGTAATAAGCCTTCAAGATCTGCGCGTGAGTAAACCCCTGGCGCGCGAGTCCGTATGCGCCGACCTGACACATGCCTACGCCGTGTCCCCAGCCGCGACCAAGAAAAGCGAAGCCGGTCACTCGTCCGTTATCGTCATACTTACGTTCGATGACGAACAGTTGCTCTCGCAGGCCAAGTGCCGAACGAATGCGCCCACCACGAACGTGGCCTACGCCGCCGGTGCCCAAAAGTTCCAGGTCCACAGCTCTTCGAGATTTGCCGCGCGCAATCACACGCAGATCAAGCAGAGAACCAATCCCTTTAGCGTAACGGCCCAAACGGGCCTGCGCCTGGCCGAGCGATAGCTCCGCAGTCCAGTTCGAATAAGGGGAGAAGCGATCGGCCGCAGCGCCATTGGGCGCGGCTCTTACTTCGAGATAGTCCACCTCACCGTTGCCGTTAACATGAAAAACCACCGGCTCCCCTCCCACAAGCGCAACTGAGCGCACTGGATAGAGGTGTTCCCCAATTTGCCGGAACAGGAACGTATCTCCACTGACCTTAATGGGCTGGTCCTTCCCCCTAGTGCTTCTCAGAACGAGGTTGTCTTCCGAAGTCGGCCGGGCAGTTCCTTTCTGAAGCTGGAACAAGCCTCTGGATTCCAGCACCCGCGAAATTGAATGCAGAGCGCGTCCGCGAGAGAGCGGTTCACGAGGGCGTAAGGTTGCGTCGGGAAGAACCGATAGGTAACCCTCGCGCAGAAGATAGGCAACGTCCGCGCGATTCGCCTGGGGCACTTCACCCGCATCGCGAACGGCGAGTAGATACTCAACGTCAGCGTTGTTAAGCAACGTACTGCCGCGACTCTCACCGAAAGTGGCCGCGCTAAGAGCGGTAGAAAAAGCAGGTGGACGATGAACGTCCTCCGTGACCGTGGGAGCAATTTGGCGAGCCAGTCTCGCAACCGAAGAAAGCCAACTGCGAACTTCGTCAACCTCTGAATGATCCTCGAGCCAGGAATCGCTGACTTTTGGTCGCAAGTAAGTGAAGTTGTGGATACTCAAAAGCGCCACGTCACGTGCGAGAGGAAGATTCTGTTCTTCCTTGAGCTCGGCAGGATCGCGCGAGGTCTTTATCGTAAACGGAGCGATCGCCGCGCGGCCTTCGGCAGCGCATTCTCTACCCTTCAGGTAACCAACCTCATCGTTGAAGATATTTTCGGCATCCTCGGTCCGCCCGCCGCAGGTCGATGTGTAGAGAGCATTAATGGGTTCGCCCTCAAAGGTGGCAATCATTCCGCGGGTTTCATCGACTGCACGAGACGACAAAGAGTTTTCAGATGACAGTCCTTTATAAACCTGGCTCCGCGTAGTGGGAAGGAGGTCATATCCCTGCGCCATAAACTGGCCGCGGTTGCGCAAAGCATAGGTTCGCGCCGCGATCGCCTGAGCTTTATGTGCCTCGATTAACGGAAAACCGCCGGCGGAAAGTTCGTTGGGCACCACTCCCTTGACGTAGTCTTCAAGCCCCAGGACGTTAACCACCGTGAGTGCGCCACGGGTGTTAGCGAACACCTCAATCCTTCCACGATAAGGCTTGTCATTGAAACGTACCGGTACTTTTTCATCGTCTGAAGCAAAGGTTACTGGGGCGCTGGAACTAAAGAGCCGCCCGCTGCCGGCGGAAAAAGCCACCACTTCTCGCGACGACAAACTCGGTCGCGAAACAGGACGAATGATCGACGACGCGCGAGTCAGAGAAGCGCGCGACTGACTTCGCGATTCGCCGCCCTGCGCCGTGGAAGGGGAAGCATTGCCGGAATAAGCGACTGATAAGGAAACTACGGAAGCAGCAAATCCTGCGTCTTCCAACCGCAATCGCAGTTCTTCAGCTTCATTCTGATTGTGCCGTTTACCGACAATGAGCCCCCAGGTTTTTGTTTCGATGTCCTGCGAGATTTGCGAATCTTCACCCGTTGCGTCACGCACTTCCTTTGATCGCTGTTCAGCCTCGATTCGGGACGCCAGGCCTGCAACCTCCAATCGATACGCGGGCTCTGTTTCGGCGGAGGAAAAAGGAATTGGCGAAAGAAGACGGGGTTCCAGGCGCACCCGCGGAACATTAAGCGATACAAGAGTCGTCGCCACGTCGGTAGCATTCATTAACCGGCCAGTGGTTGAGATTGTTGCGGAACGGGTGTCCGTCGCGAGAGCCACGCGAATAGTAGGTTCTTGTTTGGAGCTTGTCGTTTCGGTTTGATCGAGGGAGACAATAGTGCTGGCTGGTGCGTTCCATTCGTCATTCGATGGTGGCTTGGAGGCGGATGCTTTGGGGACAGATGACGGGACGGAATCGCGCTCAGGCTGAGATCGTCTCGGCCGTGTCTCTTCCTGAGTGAACGCAGGAATTACATTTAGGAACTGAGTAAGCAGGATCGCGACGGTAAATCGCGCGAGGAAATTGCGCATGAACAGGAAATCCTTCGCGGATTAGTCTTGGGGGCTCTTCCGCGCGGCCATAGTACTACATAACAACCGACGAAGTGCGCGAACTTTCGTGCTTTTCTCTGTGGTCCAAACATCAATCCTCGTTAGCGGACGAACGATAGTGAGCGCGGCTCTGCCGCCGCACAGTGCGGTAAGGCTCCGCCTTACCGTCCGGCACTCCCCTTTTTTCCTGAGGCTCAGCCTCAGGAAAGAACTTGGGCGCCTCCGGCAGAGCCTTACCGCGGTGTGCAGCGGCAGAGCCGCATCATCATCGCTCCGCATAGTTCCAGCATGTAGTAGTAGCAACGATCATTAACAGGAACCGGCAAGGTTGTTTCACAGAGAAGAGAGCCATATTGTTAGAGAATTTCATTGACCACCGCGCCTGGATCGATCTCGAGTGGCTGCTGTCCTTTGCGGAAGATTCGCGCGCCCGTGGATCCCTTCAGCACGGCCAGAGCTTGCTCGACGCGGAGCAGTGCGCCTTCGCGCAGACCAACCACGGGAGTGTCGTTTTCTTCCAGGTATTGGAGAAGTCTCTCCTCCCGAGTCTCACCCATGTGCCTGGAGTTTGGATCGGCATCGAGATAGTGAGGATTGATTTGGAAACAGACGAGGCCGAGCGCGTCAAAAGAAGGCGGCTCAACAATTGGCATATCGTTCGTGGTTTTTATGGTCGGAGCTGCGACATTAGAGCCGGCGCTTGATCCGATGTAAGGCACACCGTTTTCAACCCGCTCGCGAATTAAAGACACGAGATCAAAGTCGTAGAGGGCCTTGAGCAGCCGGAATGTATTTCCTCCACCAATGAAGATCGCCTGAGCATCGCGAACAGCTAATTGCTTGTCGGCAGCGTCGTGGAGTGATTCCATCGCGTAGCCCATTTTGGCAAACCGTTCGCCGGCCTTTTGCGCGTATCCATCGCGATCCTGGAGAGCAAATGGCACGAAGAGCACTCGTTCGACACTGCCAAGGAAATTGCGGATTTCGGCTTCCGCGTGATCGAGAAAGCCGCCGCCATAGAGAGTGGAATTGCTGATCAACAGCAGGCGCTTGGTTTTGTCAGAAGGCATGATTGGTCGTCCTTCAGCTCAGTTAAACGTACGAAGCTCAGCGGTCTTACCAGACCTCTTGCGAGAGTCAGACAGACAGGAATGTCTGTCCTACTAACTTGCGAATCGTTCTTCCACCGTCGCGGCAAAAACAAGAGTGCCGATAAGCCCGATCGCGGACGCAATAATAAAAGGTGACTCAGGATTAATCTTCCATAAGAGGCCCCCAATCGCGGCGGCCGGTGTGATCGACAGACTTCTAACCAGATAGTAAAGGCCGACAGACCGAGCGCGCAGATTCTCTCTGGCAAAGTCCACAATCATTGCCTTGCGAGCCGGCTCCCCAATTTCGCGCAGGCCGCCGATAATAAAGGCAACGACCAGTAGCGCAAAGTTTGGGGCCAGAATTACGGCCAATGGAAATAATGCAAAACTCAGGAAGGTGACGATCACAACGGGTTTTCGACCGAAGTGGTCAGCGATTTTTCCCGCTGGAATGTAAACGAGGATCGACGTGACCATTTGAATCGCGATGAGCGTTCCGTAGCGAGCAACACTCAAGCCGTGCACGTTGGTGACGTAAAGTATTGTAAACACTCCAGTCATTCCTTCGCACATTCGGATGATGACATCGGAGACCAGCAGCCGCTTCAACGCCGTATGGAACGACTTCCAAACCCCCCGGATGTTGGTGACTTCAGCGACCCTCATCTGGACGTTTATTCGTTGAATCAGAAGCAGTGTAACGGCGGCAAGAAATAGCGTAATAATCAGGCCGATGTGGATTCCCGGGACGACACCTAACGCGCCGATCAGCGCACCTCCAATCATCGGGGCGATAACGATGGGGACGCGTTTCAGAATCGACTGGATAGTGAAACCCATCGCGCGACGTTCGGGTGGAAGCGAATCGCCAATGATGGCAAAGATTGCGGGCGAAGCCATGCTCTGCCAGGCCATAGCGAATGCCAACCCGACGAAGATCAGCGGCCATGACGAACTGAATAAATAGATCAGATAGCCCACCGCAGCGAGCGCGACAAAGACCAGGAATGCGCGTCGCCGGCCCACGCGATCAGCCAGCCAACCACCTGGATACTGATAGACCGCATCCAGAAAAGTCTCGGCAGTTCCAAAGAGTCCGATTACCGGCGCGGAAGCTCCAAGCGCTTCGAGGTATTTTGGAAGGTATTTCTTCCACAACTCCTCGCCGAGACCAATCATAAAGACGGCCGCGGAAGCAATGGAAACATTGCGTTCAAGACTGAGGTAGTCGGCTAGTCTGGCTAGACGGCTTTCAGTCTTCATTGTTGGAGAGTTCTAAATTTTTTGGCGGGTGAGGGAAGCGTCTGGTAAACGAAACTGTTAGTTTGCGTCGATGGGTCTCCACTCTCGTTGAATGCCCTCTCATCACCGCAGACTAACAGTTTGCTCTAAATCCGTGAGCGACCGTTTGAATCAAGCAGCCTTTTGCTCATTCATCACGGTAGCCGGTTCGGCGTTGACGCCTTTCTTCTTCTTCCTGGACGCGCGAACTGCCTTGATGGAGTCCTTAGAAATACTGAAGATCGAGCGACGGTTTTGAAAGATAACTTTTAGCCAGGCTCGTTTGTTCATTTGTGGGAAGTAGATGCCTCGGAAGAACAAACGCATCACCAAATGAATTATACGATAGTTAACAGGGTGATCGTTGAGCGAGTCGATCGCCTGCTTATTACGCTCCGGACTATATGATCTGGCCCATGCCTGGTCCAGCTCAACCTGCGTCTGGGGAATCGTCATCTTCAAAGGCTCATGGGCCATTTGGTAAGGTGCGAATTCCATCCAGTGTTTGGGGCGAGTTAGACGCCCGGCTGCGACCAACCGATCAAAAAGCGGGGTAGCCGGGAAAGGCGTCAGTTGACCAAAGACAGGCAACCCCGGCGGCCAACTTTCTATTTGTTCGAGTGTGCGGTCGGCAACACCCGGAGTGTCGTTGTCGAGTCCGATGATGAAAGAGGTGATCGCATAAATATTCCGTTTAGCGAGACGATTAAGGACCGGCGCGTATTCATTGGGCTTGTTAAAGCTCTTGTTCACGTCCTTCAGATTGGCCGTGTCGATCGACTCCATGCCGATAAAGATCCACTTGCCGTGCGATGCTTCAATCAAATCTACCAATTCTTCATCGCGCAGCAGGTTGGCGCTGATTTGCGCCAGCCAGGGAAGCTGAGCGTTGGCCGCGATAATGTCTCGTAAAAGCGACTTCGTGCGCTTGATATTGATTGCAAAATTATCGTCGATGAAGAACACGATCACCTGAGTGCGATTCTCGCGCGCATGCTTCTTGAGCCGGAGCAGTTCGTTGACCACACTCTCGTTTGATCGAAACCTGATCGAATCGCCGAAGAAGCCAGTCACGGTGCAAAACTCGCAGCCGTAAGGACAACCTCGTCCCGATTCAATCGGCACAACGTGGATTGAGCCCCATCCTGAACCCATGCGGCCAAGAAGTGGTCTGGCAAATTTCGGCACCATATCAAACTGGTCAAGATCCATGCTATCCCAAGGAATCTCAGGATAGGGTTGGAGGCTTGGTTTCCGCTCTTTGCCGGTTTCGTCAACCGGCGAATAGATTTCTTTGAGGCACCCGTTGGCGGCATCTTCCACGATCCGCGGCCAGGTCTCATCAGCCTCACCCAGCGCGATTGCATCGGCGTGGCGAACACCCCCATCACGACCCAGTGCTTCGTCCGGCACTTCCGTGACGTGTGGTCCACCCATCACTACCGGAATTCCGGCGGCGCGGATTGCGTCGGCCATCCGATAGGCCCTGGCGACCATGCGCGTCATCGAGCCGATACCAACGAGTCCGATCCCCTCGTCCTTCACAAACTTCACAAGCTGCTCTTCATTCATCGGGCGGGCATTGCCGTCGACCAGGAGCACTTCATGGCCGGGGGGTGTCAGTGATTGCAGGAGAAACATCCATAGGTGAGGCATGAAATTGCGAGTCACACCGTTGTCAGGGTTATAGAGCAAGATTTTCATAGCATTCCTTACGATCTGGGTTGCGGACTCAGTTAACCCTTTGTGCGGTATTCGTGCTGAATTAGAGGGCTGACAAAGAGAAAGGGAAAATCTTCCTAATATCGGCCAAAAGTTCGGGGGCAGCATACCAGTTCTGTACTGATCCGTACAATCTGAACGCTGCGTTACGGCGTCTTAACGCTGATATAACCCTTGTTGGACAGAATGGCCTGACCTTCCGGGCTCAACAGAAACTCAACGAACTTACGCGCCTGAATCTGGTTTGAGGAAGCCTTAACGATGCCCAATGCCTGGTCGATAGGCTGATGCAACCTCTCGTCAACATGGAGAAAGGTTCCTTCACCCGATTTGACGAGCGCAAGAGGGATAAAGGCGACTTCGGCGTTGCCAGTGGCGGCAAATTGCTTTGTTTGCGAGACGCTCTGGCCGTATACGACCTTGCTTTCGATTTGCTGCCAGATACCCAGGTTACGGAGGCTTTCAACGGTCGCCCGTCCGTAGGGGGCAATATCGGGCTTGGCGATGGCTACACGTTCAAAGGCGTCCCTGGTTACATCTTCAATGCGTTCAGCTTTTAAGCCGTTTGGTGGTAACCACATCACGAGCCTACCTTGAGCGTAGAGCGCGCGCGTACCCGGGGTCAGCAAGCCCCTGGCTTCCAGTCGGGCGACGTGGTCGGTATCGGCAGCCGCAAAGACATCAAAAGGCGCGCCGTTTTCTATTTGCTTCGCAAGATCCGCCGTCGAGCCGAAACTGAACACAACGCTAACTCCGGTCTTATCGGTAAACCTCTGGCCTAACTCAGGAAAGGCATGAGTGAGGTTAGCGGCGGCTGCAACGACGAGGTCACCTGACCGGGGATGGTCCGTTGACGAGTTTTGAGACTGGCAGCCCACACAGAAGAGAATTGTGAAGGCAATGAATAGTCGCGTCATAACCGTTGACTCAGCCTCAAACAGACCAATCAGTTGCGGACCCATCATCATACTGACAGTCCATATTTCTTTCCAGAGAAGGGGTAGGTATGGTATAGACCACTCATACCCGCAACCGAATGGCGACATGATGCACGCTTCTAAGCGATGCGTTGGCAATAGGAGGAAGACAGGTTCTTGTGAAAAGGAGAACGACAAACAAGCGTGTCTGGCTCGTCGCCACATTCTTCACGGTTGCTCTCGCCGTCAGTAGCTGTCTTCCGAAGCCGCCATCAGAGTCCGGTGACGTTAATATTACTCTTTACGCCTTTTCGATCATGAAGGAGTCCATGGAGCAGGGAATCATTCCGGGCTTCGCCGCGAAATGGAAGCAGTCGCACGGCCAGGATGTAAGGTTTACTTCTTCGTTTGCCGGGTCCGAAACCGTGACGAACCAGATTCTACAAGGCGTTAACGCAGACGTAGCGATCCTGTCCATCGAACGTGATGTTTTCCGCTTGAGAGACGGTGGATTTGTCACCGCCGACTGGCGAGCCCACCCACACAAGTCAATCGTGAACAAGACGCCTTTTGTGATCGTGGTGAGGGGAGGAAACCCGAAGGGCATTCGCGATTTTCCAGATCTAGCGAAGCAGGGGGTGGGGATAATCCATCCCGATCCGGTGAGCTCGGGCGGCGCACAATGGTCGGTTCTCGCGATCTACGGTTCGGAACTGGTCAAATCAGAGCAGCAAACGCGGGAGGAAGACCCAGCCCGCGCGATCCAAACGCTCCGCGCAATCTGGCGTAACGTTAAGTCAACACCCGGCTCCGCCCGAGAAGCGCGGACACAATTTGAAACAGGCTTCGGCGATGCGTTAATCACCTACGAGCTTGAAGGCCTGCTGATGAAGCAATCAAAGAAAACGCCGGTAGAAATTGTGCTCCCCAGGTCAACAATCTTTAGTGAGCATCCGGCCGTAGTGATAGACAAAAACGTCCCGTCGAATAAGCGCGCGATCGTCGACGCTTTCATGGAATATCTTTGGAGCGACGAAGCCCAGCAGGCTTTTGTCAACTACTACTTCTATACCGTTACCAACAATGCTTACAACGAGGCGAGCAAAGACTTCGGAAAGGTCGAGATGCCCTTTACGATTGAGAAATTTGGCGGCTGGGAAAGAGCGTATCCGGACGTACTCGAGAAAATCTTCAGGGACCAGGTGCAACGGGGAAAGTGATGTCATTGCCGATTTCCGATTGCCAATTGCCAATTGGTGATTAATTGACAAGCAGTGCGATGCAGCAGCGCCCATGTTTTTGTACTACTAGCCTTACCCGATATATTCGCAGGTATGACTTTGGTCGACCGAACAACCAATCGGCAATCGGCAATCGGCAATTGGAAATGATCAGATGAGCACGATGATCCCCACAATGAGGCACGTACGCGGCTTTGATATGGCCCGGCCGTTGAGTATCGGCATGCTCGTGTTCATGATGCTGCCGCTGGTTTTCTTGCCGCTTGGTTCAATCTTTTGGTTCGGCACAAAGACGGGCTTGGGAAATTTCTGGGTGGCCTTGATGGCGCCTGAAGCGGTTTTTGCTCTCAAGCTTTCGATGGTCACCAGCTTCTGGGCCACCACCTTCAATGTCGTCTTCGGACTCTTCGCGGCTTATGTGCTCTCCCGTTACAACTTTTGGGGCCGCAATGCACTGATTGTCACCATCTCGCTTCCTACTGCGATACCGACCGCTGTCGCAGGTTTTGCCCTCCTTTTATTATGGGGCCCTTATGGCTTGCTGGGTCGTTTCCTGCAGCCCCAGGGAATCCAGCTAATGTTCACGGCGGGGGCGATTATCCTGGCAAACATATTCGTTACGTTTCCTCTCGCTTTCGGAGTAATTAAGCCTGTATTCGATACGATGAGCAGATCGCTGGAGGAGGCCTCAGCAACCATCGGAGCGACCCGTTGGCAAACCTTCTGGCACGTCACGCTGCCCTCGCTGCGCGGAGCCATTGTCTCGGGAGCATTGCTCACCTTCGCGCGGGCTGTCGGGGAGTTTGGATCTACCATTTTGGTCTCGGGTAATCTGGCAGGACGTACACAAACCGCGCCGCTCTACATCTTTGCCAAGTTCAACGAAGGTCAAATCGAAGCAGCCAACGCCATCGCGATCGTGTTGGCACTATTTTCATTCCTGATCTTTAGTGTGCTCTTCTTTGCGCGAGATTGGCTTGATGTTGATTGAGACAAAGGTCTATAGAACCGAATTGAAGACAGTTTGCGCTAAAATTTAAGGAAACAAAGTGAAGGCTCAAGCGGCAATGGCTATGGATAGTGCGGTGCATCCGCTTTCAAAGGAAAGCATTCAGCCACCGGCGGCCAGTATTGTGGGCGTCAGCAAACGGTTTGGCAAAACAAGTGTCCTTGAAGACATCTCGTTTGATGTCGCCGAGGGTGAAGCACTCGTTTTACTGGGCGCCTCTGGAAGTGGAAAGACCACAATCCTGAGGGTCATTGCCGGCCTCGAACAACCTTACACAGGAAAAGTAATGCTTCATGGTAAGGATGTGACGGAACTGCCAGCCCGCGAACGCGGTGTCGGCGTTATCTTTCAGGCATACGCGCTTTTCCCAAAGATGACGGTAGAAAAAAATATTGGCTATGGCTTGAAAATCAGGAAGCGCCCGCGCAAAGAAATAAAGAAGACCGTAAGCGAGCTGCTATCTCTCGTCCAACTCGAGGAGCATCGTAAGAAATATCCTTCACAACTTTCCGGTGGCCAGCAACAGCGGGTCGCTATCGCCCGCACATTGGCTTACAAACCAGAAGTGTTGCTGTTTGACGAACCGTTTGGCGCCCTCGATGCACAGACGCGAGTGCACTTGAGACGTGAGATCCGCGCTTTGTTGAGGAAGGTCAATGTTCCTGCGATCTTCATCACTCACGATCAGGAAGAAGCTCTGGAGCTTGGAGATCGCATTGCGGTCATCAACGTGGGCCATATCGAACAGATTGGCACGCCGGCCGAGGTCTACAACAACCCTGCGACGGAGTACGTGGCAACCTTTCTTGGCGCTGCCAACATAATGGATGGCGTTATTCGTAGTGATTATGTAGAAGTAGGCTCAGCACGAATACCTGTGCGGACCGGCGCGCGGCAGTTCAAGGAAGGCGAGATCGTCAAATTGATCTTTCGACCTGAGGATGTCTTATTGAGCAAAACGCAGGAATTACCGCACGGTCGCGGCTGCCTGGCGGCTGGGATTATCGAAGAGACGAGTTTCGTCGGTGCTTACGAACGGGTGCGGATTCGACTTGAGCGGAGCGGAGGTAATTCCAGCGACGCGGGAGACACGCCTTTCTATCTGACGACTGAAACACCGGAATCCCAGAGTGCGAAGCCTATTATTGCCACTAGGCCAAAGCCTGAAACATTGGCGACGAGTCTCAGAATTGGCGACCGGGTTTTTCTGGGCCTTAACTCTTTTACGATCCTCCCCAGGGAATCGCACGCGACGGAACACTCCAAAACAAAAATCCCCGGGTAGGACAGATATTTCTGTCTGTCCAGCCTGGCAACGTTAATGAAGACTCGGCAGTGAGTCAGTTTGAATTAGTCAGGTCATTACAGAACCGAGCGCGGTAGCGCCGGATGCTAAAGTCAACTTTGGTAAAAAGAGAAGAGTTTACCTGAAAACTCCGGGATGCGGCTTCAAATACAGTTTGCTTCTGGCATCCGGCGCTACCGCGCTCGGTTCTGTTATCAATATGTCGTTCCAGAAATTGTCTGCGATGCGGTGTTGCCCTCATTATCAAACTGACCACCTAACCAAATTTCATTCGGTTCACTCGGCACGTCGATAAGTCGGGCGCTGAAATCAAAAACGATCCACGAAGTAACACGAAATATCACTAACATCATTTTTCGTGTTCGTTTGTGTACTTTCGTGGATCGATTCTCTTCGGTCATTCATCACTCAAACCCGTGATTTACGCTGAATGCCGGGGGAAGTCTCAAGCACTGCAACGGCCAGGCCGTGAAAGCGTCGACGTACGCTGTTGATATTTACGAAGGGCAAGGCGCGGGCGTGGGTGCGATTGGTGAGCAGGATAAAGACGCGCTCACGATGCGGATCATTCCAACAGCTTGTGCCGGTGAAGCCTGTGTGACCGAAACTGTTTGCAGGCAGGTCGGGGCCGGCCGTTGAATCTTTGGTCGCTGCTAATTGCCATCCAATTGCCCGCGATTCATTCAATCCTTCCGTAAAGTTTGTCCGAAACAGTTCGCATGTACCTGCTTTGAGCAAGCTGGTTTGAGTAGCGTGAAATTGATTTGCCAGGACGAAGGTTTCACGAGCAGTTGAGAACAGGCCTGCGTGACCGGCGGCGCCTCCCAGGAAATAAGCATTGCCATCGTGGACTTCGCCCCAGATCAAACCTTCGCGCCAGTTCTTATATTCATCCGGGTAACCATCGCGGCATGTTTCGCGTTCGTATGCGTTGCCCATCTCACACGCAGCAATTCCCGTTTGCATTGCCTGCTCGGGATTGAAGAATGTGTGCTCGAGTTTCAGCGGGCGGAAGATTTCCTCTTGCGCCAGTTCGACCAGCAGCTTCCCTGTAAGACGTTCGAGTAACAATCCGAGCGTGATAAATCCAAGGTCGCTGTAGATGACCCGGGTGCCGGGTGCGTATTCAAGGTCCACGTCCGCGATGACTGCTGCGGCGCGATCGCGTTCGCCTTGGCCAAGGATGTAGAGCGGGCGCCATGCGGGTAAGCCTGAGGAGTGTGTTAAGAGGTGTCGCACGTTAATAGCTTGTTTATCCGTACGCTCAAACTCAGGGAGGTAATGTGAGACGGAGCTGTCAAGAGTGAGTTCACCGGCTTCAATTCTACGAGCGCAAAGCAAACTGGTAACCAGCGGTTTTGTCAGCGAAGCAAGATCGTAGACTGTGTCGAGCGTGGCGGGAATTCGTTGCGGTTCAACGACTGCGTTTCCGAGGGCATCGCCGAATACAGGTTGACCGCGTTCGCTTAGGAGATAAACCGCAGAAGGGAAGTCGCCCGCGGTAATGCGCTCGGCGAGAAAGCTGGAAATGGAAGCGACTGGTATGGGCATTACTGATCGACAACGGTTATCTCGCGAACGGCAAGGGCGAAAAATGATCCACGAAGTGACACGAAAATTTCACGAAGAAGCAGGCTTCGTGTCACTTGGTGTGATTTAGTGGATCGTTCCTTTGCGTCTGAATGCCTTCTGCGTAAATCGCAATTGCTGTTAAATAGTTCGCGCGATTTGATTGATGCTTACTTTCGAAGCGTGCTCCTCGATTCGTTGCAAAGCACGAAGCGCCAGGGCCAGGGCATTCCGTCCTTCCAGTCCCGACACTGGCGAAGGCCGGCCATCGCGCGCGGCCTCGATGAACGAAAGAATTTCAGCTCTCAAGGGCTCGACGTCAATCACATCCAGGTTTTTGACGTGGACTCCCGGCCAGCCTCCGTCGGCGCTGGGAGGAGCAAGGCTGCTGATTGATGCGTGTTTGGTGTTGTAGTCGACAGCAACATAATCATGTGGCTGAAAAAAACGCATCTTTCGGATCTTTTCCGTGCCCACCCGAGAAGCGGTTATGTTTGCCACGGCGCCTGAAGAGAACTCGAGACGGGCGTTGGCTGCGTCGACTTTGTCAGTCAGGATGGGGATACCCACGGCGTGCAGTTCCGTTACATCTACATCTTCTCCCACCAACCACTGCACGATGTCGAGATCATGAATCATCAGATCCAGCACGACGTCGATATCGAGCGAGCGCGCGGTAAACTCGCCGACGCGATGAATCTCAAAATAGACTGGATTGCGAACGTGAGGTCGCAGGGCGACGAGCGCCGGATTGAATCGTTCTGCGTGGCCCACCTGCAACAGGGCGCGGCCTCTTGCTGCCGCTTCGATCATTTTGTCTGCCTCTTCAAGAGTTCGGGAAATTGGCTTCTCCACCAGGACATGGACTCCAGCTTCGAGAAGAACAGAGGCAATTTCGCAATGCGACACGGTGGGTACGGCCAGGCTTACAGCGTCTACGCTACCGATGAGCTCGCGCCAGTCGGTCGTCCAGGGAACATCTCGTTCCAGTGCGATTTCACTGGCGGTTTGTTGGTCGAGATCGCAAAGTGAAACAAACTCAGAGAAGCCTTCGCCGGCAAGCGTAGCGTGAATACGAGCGTGTTGGCGGCCCAGATGGCCCACGCCGATGACTGCGGTACGAAGAGTCACGGTTTACTGATTTCTCTTTTTGGTTTAGCTTAATCGTGCAAAAAGCAGTAGGCAGAAAGCAGAAGGCAGCAAGACAACAAGCGCTCTCTGCCTTCTGCCTACTGCTTTCTGCCTACTTCCCGGGGAGCGACTATACTTGCAACCTTCGACGCTTGCCAAGCGCGGCAGTCTTTTCCTTTTTCTTGTAATCGTCGCGTTCTACCTCTACGGTTTGGGCCAGTTTCCGCTCCTTGGTCCAGACGAGCCTCGCTATGCCCAGGTGGCCCTCGAGATGTTTCTTCGTAATGATCTCATCACCCCCACTCTCGGCGGCCACCTATGGTTTGAGAAGCCCGCGCTGCTCTATTGGATGATGATCGCCAGCTATAAGTTATTTGGCGTCTCGGAATGGTCCGCGAGGTTTCCCTCTGCACTGTCTGGGATACTGACTATTGCTGGAGTGTTCCTTGTCGGGCGCCGGGTAGAAGAAACAACTGCTGACGGACAGCTTCGGGGGCTCGGTTTCTGGAGCGCACTGGCGGCAAGTACGACGCTCGGCATAGTCGTGTTCTCGAGGGCCGCCAGCTTCGACATCGTCCTCACCATGACTATCACCTGGTCGCTTGCGTTTCTTTTCCTTCATGAACTGGAAGAAGCCCGCAAACGTCGCCAAATATTGTTGATAGGGTTTTATGTTTTTATAGGACTGTCGCTCCTGGCCAAAGGCTTCATCGGCGCATTTATTCCGGCGGGCGTAGCCGGCGCCTACTACCTTCTCAGACGAAGACAGCCCGAGCGAGAGACTCTTTTAAGCCTTGTGTGGGGAATACCCGTGGCACTGCTTGTAGCCGCTACCTGGTATGCGCCCGTAATTTGGCGGCACGGGAAACCTTTCATTGATCAATTCGTCTGGCAGCATCAGTTTGCCCGCTACGTGTCGAACAACTATCGCCACCCCGGCCCAATCTATTACTACCTGGCGATTCTGATCCCACTCTCTTTGCCGTGGACCTCATTCCTGATTGGTGGAGTTGCAAGAGCCTGTAGTTGGGTTTGGCGTCCGCAGAACTACTCTGGTGATTCAGGAAACAAACTGGTCGTGTTTGCATTCGTTTGGCTTTTGCTTCCGCTCGTCTTCTTCAGCTTCTCGAGCTCTAAGTTGCCTGGCTATATTCTTCCGTCGCTTCCCGCAGCCGCACTGCTGGTCGGCGAACGTCTCGCGCGATTTAACACGGATCTCGAGAGCTACGCCTGGAAACTAAAAACTTCCGCTGGACTGCTCATTTTAGGAGCGGTCGCGATAATTGCTTATGCCTGGCGTTTTGAGCCAGGAATGCTGAATTGCGCGGCGTTAGTCGCGGCCATTCTTGTTGTTGGTGCTTGCGTGGCGCTGTTTCCCATTCGCCGCCGCGCAATTCCGGTAATGTTCATTGCGGTTACAACGCTGGGCGTGGTTCTGACGGTCCTCTCCTGTGGGGCAGATGCTTACGCCGACCGCGATTCGTCTAAGCGTCTGCTCCAACTTGCAGACGCCAGGGGGTATTCCCAGAAACCGATTTACGGGCTGAAGTTAGACGATCGCTCTCCGGAATTCTACACAGCAGGTCGCGTTATCTATGGACCTGACGGTGAGCCGGTGATCTATGAGGGTGCGCCCCAGTTAGTCAACGAATGCCGCAGACGCCGAACTGTGCTGCTGGCGTTTGTACCTCTTCACGCGGTCAGTGAATTGCAAAGTGCACACGCAGCCCACACAGAGATAATTGGAGACAATGGTAGGGTCGCCCTCGTTGCCGTGAGACCTCGCTGAGACCTGGGAAGCCTGCTGCCTCACCGTAGGGACTTCATGAAAAAATCGATTACAGGCCGATCGTAGAGTTCTCCCTGTTCGCCAGTGGCCGACATAAGGGTGAATCCGGTCAAAGGCAAATCAGTCTTTGCTTCAACGTTGGCGGGATTTTGAAAGCAACCCTGGAGAGCGACGGTCGACTGTCGCAGGCGCTCAGCGTCTGCTCCGGCTAACAGGAGAATGCGTTGGGTTCGGAGACCCCTCGCCAATTCGCAGGACGACGTGTTTTCAAAACGTCCCATGAAATATGAATGCGTCGCAACCCGGGCCAGCCTGAGCAGCAGGCTGCTATCTAGTCCGACGTCCTCACGCACTGCAGCGTCCACCAGGTCATCCGCATCCCGCGGAACTGAATCAAGGACGAGGGCCTGTATTCGCGGGTCCCTGTTCGCAGCGCGCACGGCGATGTAAGCGCCGAGCTCCACTCCATAGATCCCGAGACGATCACCAACCAACAGGGGTTGGCTATCACCTTTGAGTCTGCGAAGGAAGTCGAGGGCCGCGAGCAAATCTTCGGCCTCCTGGTTCCCAAAAGTCGTGGAGGTCGTTAAGGGATCGACTCCATGACCTCTTAAGTCGGGCCAGAGAATAGTGAAGTTAGTGGTCTCGTTTAGTTTGACACCCAGATTGAAGAGCTGGGATCGGTCGCCGCAATACCTGTGGAGGAAAACGACTGCAGGTGCGCCTTCGCTACCTTTGAGAAGCCAGCCTCGCGCGCGGGTACCATCGCGGTTTTGCCAGGTTTCATCGCTAACTTTGAGCACCCTGCCACTAATGCCGGTAAACGATTGAGGAGTGACAAGGTATGGACGTTGGCAAGGGCGTGTGACTCCATAAACTATTATGGCCAGCGCAATAATTAACGCCACCACCAAAACCATAAGTATTGGTAGCAGCGACTTAAAGAGCTTTTTTCCGAGGGGTCGTCGGGGAGCCATTTGAACGATGGACGAGGGATGAAGTGTGAAGACGTTCGAACCATGTTCGTCCTGGTTCGTGCGACCCCACGGCTAATTCATCACTAATCAACTCCTTTCAGTTATGCGATCATAGTCTTCTGGAGAGTTGATATTGTCGAAAAAGTGACTGGCGCCTTCCAGATCGGCGATTTCAGTAAACGGTACCCAACGAGTTCTGACAGATTGTAGCAGAGCAATTGGTTTTCGTTCGCCCGATTTGATCAACTCCTCGGCCCGCCCCAGACACGGCATCACTCGATAAAGACTACAAAGAGGCTGTGAGACGAGATCGCTTTGAATCGGCGCTACCGCCTCGAAGTCATGGCGTAGCTCTGCAAGACGAGCAAACAGATTACGTGTGACGAAGGGAAAATCGCAGGCCACGACCAGTGCCCAGTCCGAAGAACAAGCCGAAAGTGCCGCATGGACGCCACCCAGCGCCCCCCAAGTCGGATAAACATCCTTTACGCGTCGGATTCTTGTCGCTCCTACTTTGGAATTCTGAGCGTCCAAATCGACTGGGGCACTACCGGCACCGACAACGGCGACCGAAGCTGACATTGCCGAGAGTTCCACGGCAATACGTTCCAGGAAAGTTTGGCCGTTGATCATCAAACGCGACTTGTCAGTGCCCATCCGGCGCGATTGTCCACCCGCGAGAATGAAACCCTCGATTGCGGCCATATGTCTCTCGGCTCTGCTGTAAAGCAAACTGTTAGTTTGCGTGATCCTGGGCATTCAAGAAGTGTGGAGTCCCACCGACGCAAACTAACAGTTTGCTCTACACAGAATCGCGGCAACTTAACATGCGCCTACCCTGCGAGCAAGAGGAGCGTTTTGGGTCTTTTCATGCGTCTAAGATCTCGATTTTACTGGGGATACCCACACTCGCTTTCCTGCATCATAACTACCTTGACCCGTTTTGGGGCGACAGCTATAGTCCCCTCCAGGATTGTGCTGACGGGCAATCGAGCAGTTGGCGGTAGGTAAGAGGTATTCTTGATGACGTTATTAGCAAAAGTTCTTCAACTGGCGATCGCTATCGCCGCACTCACTGGTCTGGCAATCGCACAGAACCCGGCAGCCCCACGGAAGGCGGCGGTCGAGCCGATGGTCAAGGATTCTCGCCTATTTGCGCTCGAGGACCTTCGTCCAGGGATGAAGGGTACTGCGCGCACGGTTTTTTCGGGAACTGAGCCAGAGGAGTTTGGGGTCGAGATTCTAGGTGTGCTGCCAGGCTTTCCTGGACCTCGCCAGTCCGCCATTATTGCGCGCTTGAGTGGCGCTAACGTGCAAAAGACCGGCGTCTTCGGTGGTATGTCTGGTTCGCCCGTTTACATCGACAACCGTCTGGTCGGCGCAATCGCGTTTAGTTTTCCGTTTTCCAGGGAGCCTATCGCGGGCATCACGCCCATCAAGCAAATGATTGAGATTTTTGAGAACGGCTCAAAGCATACACAACGTCCCAAAGAACCGAGGGCGGTGTCGTTTGCGCAATTAGCTTCGACTGACTGGAAACCGGCGCTGCCGAAATCGGCAATCAGCTCAACCACATTGATTGCGCCAGTATCCGAAGGCTCGCGTTTGTTGCCACTAATTGGCCAACAGATGACCCCAATTGCAACTCCGGTGGTGTTTGGAGGAATTAGCCAGGAGTCGCTCGCGATGTTTGCACCGCAACTCATTGCCAATGGCCTGCTCCCGGTTTCGGGTGCGGGTGGGGCCGCTGCGATTACACCCCTGGGCAAAGCGACCGAAAAGACCTTGACCCCGGGCACCTCAGTCAGCGTCCAGTTGGTCCGCGGCGATTATTCGATTGCGGCTTCAGGCACAGTAACCTTTCGCGATACCGATCAGATTTACGCATTCGGCCATCCGTTTCTAAGCCTTGGCGCGTCTGATATGCCCATGAGCGAGTCGTCGGTCGTCACGGTGATTTCAAACGTCAACAACTCATTCAAGCTTTCAGTGCCCGGCACGATGATGGGCTCGATTTCGCAGGACCGGGCTGCAGGGATTTATGGTCAACTGGGGCAGTCGCCAAAAATGATCCCGGTGAAGATTAACTTGCGCACGAGTCGCGATCGGAGCGAAACCTACTCTTACGAAATTGCCAACGACTCTTTCTTAACGCCGCTGCTCCTAAACATGACGGTCTTCAATACGATCACTTCCAGCGAACGCGCGTTGGGCGAGTCGACGATCACTATCAGGGGCAACATCAATGTGAAGGGCCAGGAGCCAATTGAGATCGATCGACGCTTCTCCGCCGGAAACTCACCTAGCCTTGCCGCCAGTTCCGTCGCAGCGCCGATCGGATCGTTGCTTAGTAGCGGCTTTGATGATGTTCAGATTGAGGGTGTGACGCTCGACATTTCTTCTACCGACACGAAATACGCAGGCACCCTCGAGCGGATTGCGCTGAATAAGACTGAAGCCAGGCGCGGCGAAACCATCGAGATTCAGGCATACGTCAGAACTGAATCAGGTAAACAATTCGTGCAGCGGATCCCGGTGCAGATTCCTGAAGATGCAACACCCGGTCAACTTCTCGCTTTTGTGGGTGATGGAGGAGCACTTCAGGAAGGTTCAGCCGCACGCTCTTTTGTGCCGCAGGATCTTGGACAATTAGTGAAGGCGATTAACAAAGTGAAGAAGAGCGATCGGCTTTACGTGAAGCTTTTCCGCATTACACCCGGAGCAGTAATAGGGACCAGCGAAATGCCGAACCTGCCACCGTCAATGGTAGCGACGCTCAATAGCGACAGAAACTCAGGTGGCTACACACCCACCGTACTTTCCGCTGTTTATGAAATGGAGTTGCCGCCGGCCGAATTTGTCATCTCCGGACAGCAATTGATTGCGCTGGATGTCGTGCCGTAGGCCGCTGGCTAAGGATAAGCAGTTCAGAGTTCAAGCTTTATAGCTTGCCGGCGGGCGAACAACCCGTAGGTTAAACTCGGAACTACCGGCTTGAGGCGAAGGAAAAAGAAAATGCCCCGTGAGTTGGCAAGGGGCAGAGCCAACTCCGGGGCGTTTTTATCGATATCCGGGGGATATCGCCGGCACCAAATTTTCTCGTCTTGTTTTAGAAATAGCGAAGAGTCAGGTGTTTCCAGGAAATTAGGTTTCAGCCTGAAGGGCTTTCAGATAGTAGCCGGTGGTCGGAGCGGAGCGCAGACCACTGGGGGACGTCGGAAAAAGAGTTCAGCACCCAGGATGGGTGCTAGAGCTGTCCGCCAAGGGGTATTCCCCTTCGATACGCGATTCATGCCTTCCTCAGTCAAGGTCATCGTTTATCTGGCACCCCTCCTGGGTGCAGACTAGGTGCGCGCTGCTTTCCGGTACGCTGCGACCACCGGCTACTGTCTGCCAGCCTTTCAGGCTGATATCGCGGCTCTGTGTCACGGCTTTCGATTTTGACTTCGACTAACATACAGAAATCGTTTCTGGGAATTGGGAATCAGATGCGCAGTGAATTCCAGACCTTCCAGCGATTTTCCCAATCCTTCCCCGCCGAAAAACAAGAACACGGCCTGATCCGGCGCCCACTCGACAAGCTGAGGAACCATCTTTTCAAAGCGTTCCAACGCACGACACGTAACAAACCCAACGTCTGGAGTACCGGTGTTTTCAAACCGATCCGCGACCACAGTAGTGCCGGCTAACGTTCCCGTCTGACTCAACGCTTCACGAAGAAAGACAGCCTTTTTTTGCGTTGATTCAATTAGCAGGGCTTGCAGATCAGGCCTGGCGATGAGGCAGGGAATGATTGGCAGTCCTGCACCTGAACCGACATCAGCGACGCGAGCATCTTCCGGGAGGTGCTCGAGCAGAAGCAACGATTCAAGAATATGACGCGTAGCAAATTCCTGAGGTGTGGTTGGCGCGACGAGATGGAGACGCTGATTCCAGGCGCTGAGTAGTTCATAATATGTCACTAGCCGATCCACAGTGTCCGCAGCCAGCGCGATACCGTAATCGCTCGCGTGTGTTTCGAGAGTCAATCGGAGATCTTCGGACTGGTCCAGGTTCATGTAAACATTAGTCTCATCGAAATCGGGCTACAGTGCAAAACCACAAGTCACTACTGGTTCACGAAGGTGGACGCTTGTTCTAATTTGAGAGCTTTTCGACCGGCTAAAACGATTCACGAAGTACACGAAGTTCCCGAAAAAAGGTCACGTTGCTTAGTGTGGTTTAGTGGATCGTTTTTATTCTTTTCATCTTCGGACATTACATGCTTTGCTCGTTTGCCGCGGGACATGAGATTCTTTGACTCATCTGAATTGTTAGGTAACAAATAAAAAATGTTTGATGACTTCGTAGAGCAACATGAGCGTATGGGCCGGGCCGTGGCGGCCATTATCGCCGAGTATGCAGCCACTCTCGATTCCAGAAAGGTAACGTCTGAAGCCACGCCGGCTCAGCTTGAGAAACTGTTTGACGAGCCGTTGCCGGAAAAGGGAATCAACGATCAGGAAATTTTTCAGCGATACACTAGCGACATTCTCGCACACGCAATGCAGGTCCCCAGCCCACGTTATTTCGGCCAATTCAATCCGACACCTTTGCCGATCGGCGTTTGGGCCGAAGCACTCTCGGCCTCCCTTAATCAAAATGCCGGTGCCTGGCGTAATGGCCCTACCTCGGCAATGATCGAAGCGCGGGTGCTTCGCTGGCTTTGCGAATTGGTGGGTTATGACCTCGGAAGTTTTGGGGTACTCGCGAGCGGCGGGACGGAGGCAACCCTCATTGCGCTTAAGTGTGCGCGCGACCGGGCGCATAAACCTGCAGTGAGAGAGGGTTTGAGATCGGCCCCCAGCGACCTGTTGGTCTACGCCTCGGAACAAGCCCATTTTTCAATCGAACGGAGCCTGGACATCCTCGGGCTGGGCCGCAACAGCCTGCGAAAGATTGAGACTGACGAAACATTTCACATCCGCCCCGATGTGTTGCAAAAGCAAATTGACGCTGACCGTGCTGACGGCCATACGCCCTGCTGCATAATTGGTATTGCCGGTACAACTTCCAGCGGCGCCATTGACCCGCTTGAAGAACTGCATCAAATAGCGCGTGCGAACGATTGCTGGTATCACGTCGACGCAGCGTATGGCGGGACGTTAGCATTCTCAGCAAAGCATCGCAGCAAGTTAACGGGAATTGAATTCGCGGATTCAATCACCTTTGATCCCCATAAGTGGATGTTTGTTCCGTTTGCCTGCGGCGCTGTGCTGGTCCGCGATGGTAGTCGCGTGCTGCGAGATGCGTTTGATATTACGCCGGAGTATTTGAACGAGGATCGAGGTGGGAGTGACGTTGAGTTTGACTTCTTCCGCTATGGGCAGATGGGTACTCGGCGCTTTAACTCGCTAAAACTCTGGATGGCGATGAAGTTTATGGGCCGGCAAGGTTACGCCGAAGTGATTGAGCGTGAAATAGAACTGACGGAGTATCTCGCGGATCGAATTGACAAATTGAATGACTTTGAGCGAGTAGGGCAGGTAGAGACGGCAGTCGTCTGTTTTAGATTTATGCCCGCCACAGCGACGTTTATCGACGGGCCTTCGCACGATCGTTTCCAGCAGAGACTGCAACAGAAAATCGAGCGAAGCGGGGAGGCTTGGATCACGACAACGGTTCTGAATAGCCGCCGCGCGCTGCGTGTAAACATCAACAGCTTTCTCACGCAGCGCCGTCACGTTGATGATTTGGTAGACTTGATCGAGCGCATGAGCAAGTCGTTAGAGGATGAGTAACCAAAAACATATAAACCAGGAGCGATCCACGAAATCACACGAAGCGGCACTAAAAGAGTTTTCCGTTTCGAGTGATTTCGTGTATTTCGTGGGTCGTATTATTCGTCGCCCGTTTGACGGATTATTTTTGCTGGTCGCTTTGATTTTTCTGCCAGGCGTTCTCGGACCATCGTTAGCACAATCCGAATCACCCCGTTCCCTGGGCGCCGTTCGATCTCAGGCGCAGTTCGACTCGATTGCTAACACTCATGATCCCGATACGCCCTACGCCCTCCCGCATGTTCTTTTCGTCATTGACCGTAAAGACCGAAACAAAATCTATTACGTCAATACAAAACGTTATGCGTTCCATAAGGATTTTGTTAACGGAACCTATCTATCGCTGGAACGTGGCCGCCAGTTCTTCGAGAATAACTATCTCAATCCTAATCGTCGGTTCATTCTTGGCACGATTGCCTATCAAACACCCATCAAACGCTGGACGTTTGAATCCTGGGAAGGCGACCTGATTACCTCCGACCAGATAAAGACTGCCTCGGATGTAATTAACGCCAGCTTTTTTATCCCCGTCGCCTACAAACCGAATTCAATCCGTCAGGATCAGGAATCGAGGAAAGTCGCCGGCCTTCGGCGTGTCTTGCAAAGCGATATCGCGAAAGAACAGGAATACCAGGCGCTCAACATGGCCCGCGGCATCGGCAGGATTCACGTTATTCCAAAATTAGACGAGCACGTCGAAATTGGATTCAACGAGATACTGGTGCTTGATGAGGTGCCCATCACCTTGCCGCCCGTGGCCGGGGTAATTACTTCGAAGCCTTCGACTCCTCTTTCGCACATTAATCTGCTGGCGAAAGGTTGGGGAGTCCCCAACGCATACATTAAAAACGCGCATGAGTTGTTGAAACAGTATGACGGTTGGTGGGTGGCCTTCGAAACGAAACGTGACGGCTACACCATCACGCGCGCCGACGTAAACCAGTTGCGAGAGTATGAAAAGCGGCTGAAGCAGCGCCTCGATGTGATGAGACCGCGCTTCGATCTTTCGGAGACACGTCTGCTTGGTCTGGCCCAGCAGCGTGCCCGATCATCGATTGCATTCGGAAGCAAGTCAGCGAACCTGGGAGAGGTGATGAACGCACGTCTGCCTGGCATCGTGGTGCCGAAAGGTTTTACTGTTCCTTTCTATTATTACGATCAGTTTCTCAAAGCGAATAAGCTGGATGATGCGATCTTCACAATGCTCAACGATCAGAAGTTTGTGCACGATCCACCTTACCGCCGCGCATACCTGGCAAAGATGCGGGCACAAATCCAGCAGGGGAGATTCGACGAAAAGTTGCGCGCACTTATTCTGCAGCGGACCAGACTGGAATTTCCAGGCAAGGGTTTATTTGTCCGCAGTTCCTCCAATACGGAAGACTTGCCGAAATTTAGCGGCGCCGGACTCTATAACACGGTTCCGAATGTGCGCGACGAGCGGCAACTCATCGAAGCAATCAAAACTGTCTGGGCGTCGCTTTGGAATTTTGAGGCCTACGAAACACGCGAACGTTCGGTGGTAGACCATTCGAAGATCTTCATGGCGGTGTTGATTCAGGAAGGGATCAATTCGGAAAGCTCGGGAGTGATGATTACCGCGGATCCATTCGACAAAGACAACAGCGGCGCCGTTTATATCAGTGCCAAGCGTGGTCTGGGCATCAAGGTTGTCGAAGGTAAGCGAGTCGCGGAGCAGATTATTTATCGTCAGCGCGCGAATGCGATCCAGGTGTTGACGCGATCGGATGAAGACAGTTTGTTGACGTTTGATCAGAACGGTGGCGTGAAGGAAGTTCCGATAACAGGCGAGCGGGCAGTCCTGACGGATGATGTGATCAAGAGGCTGGTTAGTGCAGGTACAGCGATCAAACGCGTGTTTGCCAGCCGTGATCAGGACATTGAATGGGCCTACATGAAGGGACAGATCTACATCGTTCAATCGCGGCCGTTCATTGCCGGTGGGTAAACCTTTGGAGTGCGGCGGCCCGGCGCCGCTTTGGCCCACCCCAAATTGTCATGCACTTCGTATGTTACATAACGTCGCGACGGCAAGCCGTCGCCGACCAAAGCGGCGCCGGGCCGCCGCACTTCAAAGTTTGGGTTACAAATTATGGCAGACAAAATTTTCGTTGATGGGTTTTTGAGCGGTCACGTAGCCTTCGTTACCGGCGGCGGCACTGGAATCACCGGCGGTGTAGCGCGTGCACTGGCCGAAGCCGGCTCGAACGTCGCATTGGTCAGCCGGAAACTCGAACACCTCGAGCCGGCAGCGCAGGCCATCAACGATGCGCGCGCCGCGAATCCGAATATGGGCGAGGCCTTCGCGATCCAGGCAGATGTTCGCAACTACGAACAAATTGAGGAGGCACTACTTGCGGCGAGTGTGCGTTTCGGTAAGGTCGATATCGTTGTCAATGGTGCAGCGGGAAATTTCCTTTGCAAGGCCGAAGAGCTTTCGCCAAACGGTTTTGGCACCGTCGTCGACATTGATCTCAAAGGCACGTTCAATGTTTGCCGGGCAGCATTTGCCCAACTCAAGGAACACCAGGGGCAGATTCTGAACATCAGCGCCACGCTTCATTACCTTGGCACGCCGATGCAGCTGCACGTTTCCGCGGCCAAGGCTGGCGTGGATGCACTGACACGTAACCTGGCGGTCGAGTGGGGACGTTACGGCATTCGAGTTAATGGAATTGCGCCCGGGCCGATTGAAGACACAGAAGGCATGAAGCGATTGCTGCCTGAACCGCTCAAAGATAAGCTGCGCAAGAATATTCCGCTGGGCCGCTTTGGTCGCATTAATGACATTGAAAAAGCAGCGCTGTTTTTGTGTTCCGGTGCAGCGAGTTTTGTTAACGGCGAAGTGCTTGTCGTTGACGGCGGGCAGTGGTTGGCAGCAAACAAGATGTTGTGAGAGCCCCATCGGAAATGATTTATAAAGGAGAAAGACGATCCACGAAAACACACGAAATGACTCGAAATAAAGCCTCTTCGTGTTGGTTCGTGTGATTTCGTGGATCGTTCATGGTTTTTCAGTTGGCAAATAACTTCTTCAGATGATCTCAATCCTTAAACGTTCCGTGGCCTCGGTGCTGACTGCTCTGGCGTGTGCGACCTTGGCGGTAGCGCAGGAACCGGCCAAGCCTGACGCAACAGTCGGTGCCTCAAAGAAAGCTAACGCCAGACCCACCGAAACTGTCATCAATAAGCCAGAACCATTTGACGGCGCGCCAGTTGAGAAGATGTCTGCCCAGTGCGTCACACTTGAAACAGAAGCCGGCGCTATCGAAATGGAAATGATTCCCGAAGTCGCGCCCGAGAGCGTTCGCAACTTTCTCAACCTTGCGGCGACCGGCGCCCTCGACACGACAACTTTCAGTCGCGTCGTAAAAGACTTTGTCGTCCAGGGTGGCAATCTCGCGACAAGTCAAAAATGGGGATTCGAACTCGCGAAGAGAATGTCGCGCAAGCTTCCTGATGAGCCGGGGCTGGTCAGGCATGTGCGCGGTATTGTCTCGATGGCGCGTCCGGAGGAGGCCAACAGTGCTACTACGAATTTCTTCATACTCGTGGGGGACGGCCATCATCTCGACGGAAAAGTTTCAGCGTTTGGCAGAGTAACCAAAGGTATGGAGGTCGCTGATGCGATCAACCAGGCGCCCGTGGGGGGTGATAAACCCACTAAGCCTGTGCGGATCAATCGGGCTCTGGTGACGACATGCCCGAAGAAGTAGACTGATCCGCATGCAGACTCTTAGAGAACCGAGCGCGGTAGCGCCGGATGCTATGTGAACCTGGCGCTTAACCCTGGAGGTTGAGGTTCGTAGCTGAAACTTTCGAACTCGGAGCCCGGCACAAAGTAAAAAGCACAAAACACCTGAACCACTAGCAGCCGGCGCTACCGCGCTCGGTTCTGTAAAAAACATCTTGAGGATTTACGTGTCGCTCACATCCACCAGACCTAACCTGTACCTTGCGATCTGCTTTTTGTTTCTGCTCGGCGCATGCAGTCCTCCCAGGAATGAACAACCGACGCCCGGCGCGGCAAAACAGTTGCTGAAGCTTCGCGGCTACGAGTTCGATGAAAAGTCGTTTCTGAGGGCAGCGGCATCAAGTGACGTCATCGCCGTAAATACTTTCTTCGCCGCCGGGATCAATCCAAATGCGAAAGATGAAAGTAGTGGAGAGACAGCGTTAATTTCAGCGGCTTCGCGTGGCGATATTCCGGTAGCCCAGGCGCTCTTAAAAGGAGGCGCGGGTGTCAACGAGAAAGACAAAGCGGGATTCACGGCCCTGCTGCGCGCACTCCAAAAGAAGCACGATGACATGGCACAAATCCTGGTCGTCCATCCTGACCTGGAGGTTAACGCGCAGGGCTCCAATGGGGTGACCGCCTTGATCCACTACGTTGTGCGCCAGGAAACCAGTACAGTGCAGAACCTTCTTGATCGTGGCGCCGATGTCAACCTTCGCGATGACGAGGGTGATACCGCTTTGCATATCACTGCACAGCGCGGGAACCTGATTCTCCTGCAGATGCTCCTGGCAAAAGGCGCGGACCCCAACGCAAAAAACAAACTAGGTGGAACGCCGTTGATGTGGGCCGGTGTTTATGGCCACCAGGAAGTTGCGCGCGCGCTGCTTGAAAAAGGCGCTGATCCGAAACTGAAAGATTTAGACGGCGTGACGGCTGCGGCCTGGGCAACGAAAAACCAGAGAGACGAGATGGCCCAACTCCTGCTTGAAGCCGAGAAGAACATTAAGTAGGACAGGCATTCCTGCCTTAGTTGTCAAGCAAACTGTTAGTTTGCTGATCGTTCGCTGGAAATATGGCGCGTGTAATACCACGGTTTAGCAAACTAACAGTTTGCTTTACCTACATCCGCCAGCAAAAAGGCTGGCATAGATGTAAAGCAATAGATGTAAAGCAAACTGTTAGTTTGCTGATCGTTCGCTG
>JBBPIC010000001.1:188474-237974 GCA_038040525.1 Acidobacteriota bacterium
AACTGTTAGTTTGCTGATCGTTCGCTGGAAATATGGCGCGTGTAATACCACGGTTAGCAAACTAACAGTTTGCTTTACCTAAATCCGCTAGCAAAAAGGCTGGCATAGACTGGTTTCAAGCACACGCGGCTGACTATTGCCGCACGGGGACGGATGAAGGAAACTGTGGAAACCAAATCCGGAATTCGGCGAGGAAGCGCGATCGTTATTGTTCTCCATAGTCCGCGGGAAAAAACGTGGGGCATTCTCGACGAAATTAGCGCGGCCGGAGTATTCTTGCGCGGCCTCGACCTGAATTCATTTGATGGCTGGCTCAGTGCTGTTGTTCATGACGAACCGTTTGTCGGATTTGGCGATCTGTTTTTTCCGATGTGGAGGGTCGAACGTATTTCACTGGACGAAAGCACTGCCGAGATTCCATCGCTTAGCGAGCAGGCTGAGCGCCGCACCGGCCGTGCCATCGGAGAGCTAATCGGCTAGTAACTCTGTAACTAGACTCGAACATTTCAAATAAGATCTATATTTCCTTATGCGGCTGTGCCGCAGCACAGTGCGGAAAGGCTGAGCCTTTCCGAGACTGAAGTCTGAAATCCTGAGGCTGAGCCTCAGGAAAGCAGGGCGTGGCGGTGACGGAAAGCCGTAGGCTTTCCGCAGTGTGCGGCGGCAAGCCGCAGGAGCTAACTCTAAGCATTGATTTCTTTTGCTCTGCCTGGAACACCAACGTGGAGAGGGCGGCGTTTAGACTTCGGACTTGATCAAGCTTACCCTCCCTAAAATATCTTGTTGCAAGCATGAAACAGTGTTCCATTCCCGCGTTAGTTGTGTTATGCTCGGCGCGTTCTGACAGTAAAAACAAAAGCCCTTGCCGCGAAGTCGCGAGAAAAGGAGCGGAAAGATGAGATGTACGTCATGGCTGATGATCGAATAAGTTTGGATCGCGGTAAGGCGATCGAGGCTGCACTCTCAAATATTGAAAAGAAGTTTGGCAAGGGATCGATTATGCGCCTCGGGGAACGCGAGGTCTCCGATATCCCGGCTATTTCGACCACTTCCTTAAGCCTTGACGCGGCTGTTGGTATTGGCGGTGTGCCGCGTGGCCGCATTATCGAGATCTATGGCCCGGAAAGTTCGGGTAAAACCACTTTAGCCCTTCACATTGTGGCGGAAGCTCAAAAGGCTGGCGGAGTGGCCGCCTACATCGACGCTGAACACGCAATGGACGCCGACTATGCGGGCAAGCTGGGAGTTGATATCGATCAGCTTCTGATTTCGCAACCCGATTCAGGTGAACAGGCTCTCGAGATTGCGGAAGCCCTCGTCCGTTCGAATGGAGTGGACGTGATTGTGATTGACTCGGTTGCTGCCCTCGTTCCCCGCGCCGAACTGGACGGTGAAATGGGAGACTCGTTGCCAGGTCTTCAAGCGCGTCTGATGTCGCAGGCATTGCGGAAACTTACCGCGATAGTTGCGCAGTCGAATACCTGTTTCATTTTTATCAACCAAATTCGCGAAAAAATTGGCGTGATGTTTGGTAGTCCGGAAACGACCACCGGCGGGCGCGCATTGAAGTTTTACGCCTCAATGCGGCTTGATATCAGACGAATCGGCGCGATTAAGGATGCGGACCGGGTGGTTGGCAATCGCACGCGCGTCAAAGTTGCCAAAAATAAAGTGGCGCCCCCATTCCGTGAATGCGAATTTGACATAATGTATGGCGAGGGCATTTCGCGCGAAGGCGATGTTCTTGATTTGGCAGTGGCGCAGCGAGTAGTAGACAAGAGTGGCGCGTGGTTTTCATACAAAGGCGATCGTCTCGGCCAAGGGCGCGAGAATTCAAAGCAGTTGTTGAAAGAAAACCCCACGCTTCTCAAGCGCATTGAAAGGGAAGTGAAGATAGTGCTTGGGATGCCGGTACCACCAGAACAGCCTGCTGCGGCCCTAAACGCAAAGGCCGCGACAGCCGATAAGAAATAGCGCCCGATACCTAAGCAGCAAAGCGCTCGGCTGAGGTTTCCAACCTCTGCCGGGCGCTATTTATTTCTTTACAGGCCGCCGGGAGTAGGATAGACATTCCTGTCTGTCCCCCCTTTGGCAATCGACGTGCGACAGGCAGAGGAAGACGTGTCAGGACACACCTTCCTGGCATTACGTCAAGCAACTAACGCTAGGCAGACAGGAATGTCTGTCTCACTTATGGAATCAATCCTGATTAAAAACGGCACGCTCATTACGATGGACGAACACGATTCCATCGTTGAGGGAGATCTATTCATTCGCGACGGGCGAATTGCCGGTATAGCGGATGAGGGCGCCAAATCCGATATCGTCATCGACGCTGCCGGATGCGCGGTCCTGCCCGGCTTCGTGCAAACTCACATTCATCTCTGCCAGACGCTATTTCGAGGCGCGGCCGATGACTTGCCCTTGCTGGATTGGCTGAAGAAACGTGTGTGGCCTATGGAAGCTGCCCACACGCCTGATTCGATAAGAGCTTCCGCCAACCTTGGCGTGGCCGAGTTAATTAAAGGCGGAACGACTTGTGCGCTCACAATGGAAACGGTAAATCATACCGAAGAAGTATTCAAAGTAGTTGATGAAACTGGTTTCCGCGCCATTGTCGGGAAATGCATGATGGATAAGGGAGACGATGTACCGGGAGCGCTACATGAAGAAACAGAGGCGTCGATTGCAGAGTCGCTGCGGCTGCTTCAAGATTGGGATGGCAAAGCTGGAGGGCGAATCCGCTATTGTTTTGCTCCCCGTTTCGCGTTGAGTTGCACAAAGGAACTGCTTGCTCGAGTTGGCACGCTGGCGCGTGATCACGGCATCATGATCCATACCCATGCTTCAGAGAATAAGAACGAATGTGCCATTGTCGAAAACGAAACGGGGCTGCGCAATGTTACATATCTCGATTCACTGGGAATCTCCGGTCCACATGTCGTCCTGGCACACTGCGTCCATCTCGAAGCATCTGAATTCGAAACGCTTCTAAACACCCAAACCAATGTTGCCCACTGTCCTTCGTCCAATCTAAAACTGGGCTCTGGTATTGCTGAGATTTCGACAATGTTGGCTCGAGGAATTTCGGTCTCGCTTGGAGCAGATGGCGCCGCTTGCAACAACCGGCTGGACATGTTTACCGAGATGCGCAGCATGGCGCTGTTGCAAAAAGCTTTGCATGGACCGGAGGTTGTGCCCGCGAAGGATGCTCTGCGCATCGCGACGGTGGGAGGCGCCAAAGCCCTGGGGCTTCACCAGGAGATTGGCAGCCTGGAAGCTGGTAAGCGTGGCGACGTAATTGTCGTAAACCTGAATTCTCTTCAGTCAACCCCGCATGCAAGAGATTTTGTATCTGCGTTGGTTTATTCAGGGCAGACAAGTGATGTGCAGAGTGTTGTGATTGACGGCAAGGTTGTGATGAAAGACCACAAATTGCTGACAATTGACGAGCAAGCTGTTATCGCGGACGCAGCCAGAGAAGGAGCGGCATTATTTTCGAGGGCTGGCATTGAAGTTTAGGAAGGCTGGGAAGGGCTGAAAAAAGGCCCCTAAAAAGAGCTGTGCCAGCTCGAAGGTAGCGACTGCGGGGGGCGCGATCGGCGGCCGAGCTGGCACTGGCGGGCACTTTCAATTTTGAATCGGATGTCGTCTTTTCAACTGGACTGACGTTTGGGCGCCAACCCCATCCTCAACGGCAGGGATTATACACTTCAACGCCAACGAGTCAACGAATTTTTGTGACTAATCTGACAAAACTTCGCGATTTAGCGAATGTTCGCATTTTTGGCAGCTAAGTTGACAGTTCTTTTCGCGACTCCCTATACTACGCGCTCTTTCCTACACGATGGCCAGGTAGCTCAGTTGGTAGAGCGCGGCCCTGAAAAGGCCGGCGTCGGCGGTTCGATCCCGTCCCTGGCCACCATCCCGACTGGGAAAGCGGTAAAAATGGGGAATGGGTAAAGGCGGCTCGTTTTACCCATTCCCCTTTTCCGTCCTGGCACAATCATCTGGCCCAATAGTGCTTGATTTTCTCGGCTAAAAAGGGAAAAGGCACGTAGGCGGCGGTTCGTCCTGCGCGACGCAGTTCCTCCACCATTCGCATCGCGCCATCGGCATTTCTAGTGTGCACCAGTATTGTTGCAGCACGCTGGAGCTGAGGATTTACCGCGAGCCAGGCGGCAATAGCGTAGCCGGTGCGCTCGTCGTCGGTTGTGGTCGCGTTGTAGTGCTCCGGGAGCAGATCGTGATCCAAGAAGATTGCGTCGAAAGGGGTCGCGGTCAAGAGTTGCCGTGCTTCCTCAACGTTATCAGTAATCGCCACGAAGTCGCCTTTGAAACGCTCCGAAAACCACTCGTGCCTTCTCTTATCGTCGTCCAACAGAAAGACGCTAATCGGGTGGCGGTCAGCCTTTTCCTGGTTGAGGCCCAGTTTGTTCATTATGGATCTTAATAAAGGCATTTTGGTTTTAAGAGAGCCTCCGGCGGATAACGATCATCTACCTCATCAAGTTTGAAAATGACGCCTTGTCTTCGGGTCATCAGAATCGGAGTGGCGTAACGAATTAACACTCCGGCTGGGACAGATTGCGCTTCTGGCGGTGTTATAATTCTATCCTCAAGGCGAATCCCAGGTCTGCAAGCACAGATACAAGACTTTAATCGAATGGTCAACAGTCTCAACGGCCCCTCCGAATCACAATCAACCGAGGCGAACACTGAAATCGATGTTTGCCCGATCTGCTTTGGCACGGGTACCAAACTGGAACCTGCAAAAGGAGCCGCAATATGCGATTGCCGGCGAACGAATAGTGGAGCGAAATCCCTTGAGGCGGCGCGAATTCCTCCGCGCTTTCGCGATTGTTCCTTTCACAACTACTACCCAAAAAACGAATCACAGTATTTTGCGCACAGTTTTGCGAGCAGGTTGGCCGACGAATACCCTGCTACCGAAAGCGGACTCTTGTTTATGGGCCCGGTTGGAGTGGGGAAGACCCATCTGGCCATTGCCGTTCTCAAGGATCTGATTGAGAAGAAGGGTGTCACCTGCCTGTTCTATGAATCCGGTTCTCTCTTGAAAGCGATCCAGGATTCGTACAACCCCGTCTCGCAAACTTCGGAGATGCGTGTTCTGGCTCCGGTTTATCAGGCCGAAGTACTAGTGCTGGACGAACTTGGTGCCAGCGTCCCCACAAATTGGGTGCGCGACACGCTCTACCAAATAATCAATACCCGTTACAACAACAAGAGACTCACAATCTTCACCACAAACTATCTCGATGACGCGCGAGTCAGCACGGCAGGTAGCGACGCTGAACCGAAACGCCGCAGCAAGAGTTTCGCATCAGAACGAGTCCAGGAAATGACCACACTGGAAGAACGAATCGGCATACCCTTGCGCAGTCGTTTGTACGAGATGTGCAAGAAGGTAATGATCGAAGGCGAAGACTACCGCAAGCGTCTAGCCGCTCGCTGAAACGTGTGGATCATTGTGAAGAAGATTAAGACGGCCACGAAACACGAAACGACTCGAACGAACGCTTCGTGTAATTTCGTGCATCGTTCTTAGTTTTCCGCAGACTGCAACACTTGTTATGTCAGAGTGACAGGTGTTCAGAGTACAACCTTCAGGTTGCGTCTTCGCCACCAGGCAGGTACAGCTTCAGGATAGTCTCCGAGATTGCCCGCGATGCTCTTCGCCGGCAGGTATTGGACTATGGCTGAGAAGAGGCCCGGCAGATTGTCAACGCGCTGGACTTCAGGATCGTCTTCCCTACCACGCAAGCTAAAGCTTGTACTCTATACGCCTGTTATCGAAGTCTCTTCTACCCCTGACAATATCACCCGCTTTGTCCATTGTGCGCTCCCGGTCAAGGTGACCGCGATTGACGCCCGACACAGAGCCACAACCTGTCGCAACCGCAGAGGCTGCCGCAAGGGCTAACTTGATGCCATGACAACGGACATTAGTGTAATGAAATTGAACGCCCAGCAAACGCTTGATGAGCTTTTTGATGAGGGTCTAATCCCTTTCAGGTTATCGGCTCGTGTGGTGGAGTCGCTCGGAATGGAAGAATACGTAGTTCGCTTCATGATAGCCGGTTACATTCAATCGATCTTTCCTTTGCCGGAGGCCAAACCTTCCAGACAGTTTTTCGAGCAGCGATCTTGGATCGAGTTGCCAGAATGCCTTTGTCTCACGGATTGGCTGCGTGACCCCTCATCTGGACAACCTTTTCACTGGGACCGCGGGCGCCCTCGCCCGCATCGGTGGGGAAGATTAATCCAGAGATTGAGAACGACCTATCCACGAGTGCGGGCGAGGGCGCCCGCGGTCCCAAAAACGTTTGCTCTACAGATGAACTTAAGGCCTTGATTTCAGCCGTGCCAAAAATTTTTTAAAAGTCTCGCGCAGGCTCGGCTCCAGGCGGAAGGCGATTTCAAAATCCCGATTTGCTTCAACTTTCTTATTCTGCAGTGTCTCAATCACTGCCCGGTTAGCATAGGCCTGGGCCAGAGATGGATTGAGTTACGGCTCGGCAATCTAAACAAGATTTAGATGGAGCTGTCCTTTATCGACAGCGCTCTTGTGTAATCCTGGATCGCGCCTTCCATATCGCCGGTGGTCTGTCGCTCAAGTCCACGATTGTTGTAGTCTTCGGCCGTTCTTGGAGCCTGACCCACTGCCACGCCGAATAGGCATAGAAGAACCACGATAATAGCTAAGGACTTAATTGGCATTTGTTTAGTTGGCGCCGGCTTGTTTCGCAAACTTTCTATACACGTGAGGCCCTGGCAAGTTCATTTGTCTGAGCGCTTATGTATAATGCTTTGACTCCATTTCGGTCGAATCGGTTGCACATTTCGAATCAGTTTTAATGCCCAAACGCACAGATATTCAAAAGATCTTAATCATCGGATCCGGGCCCATAGTCATTGGGCAGGCTTGTGAGTTTGACTACTCCGGCACTCAAGCGTGCAAGGCGTTGCGCCAGGAGGGCTACAAGGTCGTGCTCGTCAATTCAAATCCGGCGACGATCATGACTGACCCCGAAACCGCCGATGTCACATACATCGAGCCGTTAACTGTGGAAGCGGTCAGCGCCATCATTCGCAAGGAGCGACCGCAAGCGTTGCTGCCGACCGTCGGTGGCCAAACTGCCCTAAACCTCGCGATTGCTCTCGACGACGCGGGTGTGCTCGAAGAATTCGGCGTGGAAATGATCGGCGCTAAGCGCGAAGCGATCAAGGTCGCGGAAGACCGAATGCTTTTCAAGCAGGCGATGGATGAAGCGGGATTGCAGATGCCAAGTGGCGGCTTTGCAAAGTCATGGACGGAGGCAGAGGAAATAGTCACTCGCACCGGCTATCCGGCGATCATTCGTCCATCTTTCACACTCGGAGGCACTGGTGGCGGCACGGCTTACAACCCCGAGGAGTTTGAAGAAATCGTGGCTGCAGGACTGGCGGCTTCGCCGGTCCACGAAGTCCTCGTCGAAGAATCAATCCTCGGATGGAAAGAATTTGAGTTGGAGGTGATGCGTGACATCGCTGACAACGTAGTGATTATTTGTTCGATTGAAAACTTCGATCCCATGGGGGTGCACACCGGGGATTCCATTACTGTTGCTCCGGCGCAAACGCTCACCGACCGTGAATATCAACTGATGCGCGACATGGCTATTACTATTATTCGCAAGGTCGGAGTGGAAACGGGCGGATCGAATATCCAGTTTGCTGTGAACCCTGAGAACGGTGACATTCGCGTGATTGAAATGAATCCGCGCGTGTCACGGTCCTCGGCGCTGGCCTCCAAGGCGACGGGCTTCCCCATCGCCAAGATTGCCGCAAAGCTTGCAGTCGGTTACACGCTCGACGAGATTCCAAACGACATCACGCAAAAAACCCCGGCCTCATTTGAACCAACGATTGACTACGTAGTCGCCAAGATTCCCAAGTGGGACTTCGAAAAGTTTCGCGAGGCCGAAGACGTACTCGGCACGCAGATGAAATCTGTGGGTGAAGTGATGGCCATTGGTCGCACCTTCAAAGAAGCTCTATTCAAGGGTTTGCGTTCTCTTGAAGCGGTAAAGCCTTTGCGCCTCGAAGATGTCTCCAATGACGAGTTACAACGAAAGCTGGCGCGACCAAACTCGCAACGTTTCTCCTACATCACCTACGCTTTGCAACACGGCTGGTCCATAGCCGAGATCTACAGGCTATCGCGTGTCGACCCGTGGTTCCTGGAACAGCTTCAGGATGTCATGGAGATCCAGCAAGGGATTGAAGGGCGGAAGCTCGAAGACATCTCCGCAGAGCTACTCCGCTCGTTCAAAGAAGTTGCGCTCTCCGATCGCCGTCTGGCGTATTTGACGGAAACAACCGAAGACCAGGTTCGCGACTACCGAAAGCGAATGGGCGTCAGTCCGGTTTATAAGCGAGTCGATACTTGCGGCGCAGAGTTTGAGTCGTTTACCCCCTATCTTTATTCGACCTACGAAAGTGAAAGCGAAGCGTATCCTACCAATCGCCGGAAGATCATGATTCTCGGCTCAGGACCGAATCGCATTGGGCAGGGAATTGAGTTTGACTACTGTTGTTGCCACGCCTCTTTCGCGCTACGCGACGCTGGTTTCGAAACCATAATGGTCAACTGCAACCCCGAAACTGTCTCCACGGACTACGACACCTCTGATCGACTCTATTTCGAGCCGTTGACATATGAAGATGTGATGAACATCGTCGATGTCGAGAAGCCGGAAGGCGTCATTGTTCAGTTTGGAGGCCAAACGCCTTTGAATCTGGCGATGCGTCTGCACCAGGCCGGCGTTCCCCTAATCGGTACCGGCGCCGATTCGATTGACCTCGCGGAAGATCGAAAGCGGTTTGGCGCATTGCTGAAAGAACTTGGCATTCCCCAGCCCGAAAACGGCATGGCCTCAACAGGCGAAGAGGCAAAGAAGGTGGCCGCGGAAATCGGGTATCCGGTACTCGTGCGGCCAAGTTATGTATTGGGTGGCCGGGCGATGGCGATTGTTTACGATGAAGAGAGCCTGGACGACTACGTACGCACGGCGGTCGGGTTTACGCCAGACCGGCCGGTGCTCATTGATAAGTTTTTGGAACGAGCGGCGGAATTTGATGTGGACGCACTCGCAGATGACAAGACCTGCGTGATTGCCGCGATTCAGGAACACATCGAGGAAGCGGGAATTCACTCAGGCGACTCATCGTGCGTTTTGCCTCCGATAAGGATCGACCCCGAACACATTGAAACGATGCGCCACTACACAAGGCTGTTGGCTACCGCGCTATCAGTCAGTGGACTGATGAACATTCAGTTCGCAATCAAGGACCATCGAGTTTATGTACTTGAAGTTAATCCGCGTGCTTCACGCACGGTTCCGTTTGTTTCGAAAGCCACGGGTGTTCCGCTGGCGCGAATTGCGGCACTGGTCATGGCAGGACAACCGCTCGCGGATTTTGATCTGCCCCGGGACTTGACGGTTAACCGGTTCTTCATCAAGTCGCCAGTGTTTCCATTTGCGAAGTTTCCGGGCGTTGATCCCATTCTCAGTCCCGAGATGCATTCAACCGGCGAAGTGATGGGAGTGGGTGAAACGTTTGGCGAAGCCTACGGGAAGGCCATGATTAGCGCAGGCCTTTCACTTCCGCGGACAGGCCGCGCATTCATAAGTGTCAACGACAGCGACAAAGGCCAGGCCGTAATTTTGGCGCGCAAGCTCGCGCGATTGGGCTTTGAGCTGATCGCTACTCTCGGAACGGCCGAGCGGTTGCGGGAAGTAGGATTAGAGGTGGAAAACATTTTCAAGGTGAACGAGGGACGCCCGAATATTGTGGACCATATCAAACGCGGTGAGATTGCGTTGATAATCAACACGCCGTTGGGCCGCTCCTCGCATTTTGACGAACAGGCGATTCGTCGCGCAGCTCTGCAGTACAACGTTCCCTGTGTAACCACCATGACCGGTGCGCAGGCGATTGTTGAAGCCATAAGCGCCCGCGAAAACGGCGGCGCGATGAAGGTTCGGTCGTTGCAGGAGTTGCACGCATTAGCCAGCCCGGCGGTTTTGTAGAAGCGTGCTGAAAAAGGCTCGGGCCATTAGCTGGCCAGAATAAGACGATCCACGAAATCACACGAAATGACTCGAAACAGGATCTCCTTTCGTGCGGCTTCGTGTGATTTCGTGGATCGTCTCAAGTTTTTCAGCAGACGCTCGATGCTTATAACGTAATCAGTTCTCGCTATCATGCCCACACAGATATGTGCCGCTGTGATCACCGTCAGCGATGCCTGCTCGCGCGGCGAGCGGGAGGACGCTTCCGGCGAGGCGCTTGTTCGACTGCTAGGACAAATTGACGCTGAGATTGTCGAGACTAAGATCGTTTCAGACGATTTAGAGCCGCTTACCGAATTGTTAAGAGAGCTTGCCGATCGCAGTGACATTAACCTCATCGTCACAACTGGCGGCACTGGCGTCGCGCCCCGTGATAACACCCCCGAAGCTACACTCGCTGTAATCGAACGCGAGGCTCCCGGCCTGGCGGAAGCGATGCGCATGCAGACGCTCCAGAACACTCGGATGGCGATGCTCTCGCGTGGTGTTTGCGGCATTCGTTCCGGCGCCTTAATCATCAACCTCCCCGGCTCCCCGAAAGGGGTCCGCGAAAGCTTCGAGGTGATCAAGCCTGTGTTAAAGCATGCGATCACGCTATTATCCGGCCAGCAGGATCACAACTAGCGGTATTTCGATGATGCCTCGCCTTCGACACACACTATCCCTCGCTCGACTAATCGAGTTGGTGTCAACAACTTTGGTGATTGTCGTCTTGGCTGCGGTCTCAGCCCCCGCGCAAGCAGACGCAAATAAATCACAAGATGATTCTGCTGCAAGTGAAGGGATCGAAAAGGGCTGGAACGAGTTTGGGGTTTGGGGTGGCATGTCTTTTCACGCGCCGACCTTGATTGGCAAGACACCCAATGCGAGGTTTGGAAGCCTCGGCTTACGCTACGGGAGGGTACTCGCCGCCAGCAAGAATGTTGCTTTCGAGTACACGGTAGATGTGGTTCCCGTCGCGGTGTTGTCGCTGAAGAGATTTAATGTCGTCTCGGTGAGCCCGGGAGTTTTCTCGATACGGGAAACCCGCGAGAGTATCTACGGCGCCGGCGCAGCTCCCATTGGATTGAAGCTTAATTTTCGCCGGCAAAAACGCGTGCAGCCGTTCGCCGCCGCGACTGGCGGGTTTCTCTATTTCCAGGAAGAGGTGCCCGTTGCCGGAGCTGCCAGGTTCAACTTCACATACGACTTCAGTGGCGGCATCCAGATCGTCAACAGCAACCGGCACTCCTTCACCCTCGGTTACAAATATCATCACATCTCCAACGGCTACCGCGCGACATTCAATCCCGGTATTGATGTGCAAATGATCTACGCGGGTTTTTCCATCTTTAAATAACGCTGGCCCTTATCTCATGTGACATGAGGAGGTGTATTCATCAATTTCGGTTGTGGAGTGGACCTCGTGATCTCGACCAACAATGATTCATTCTTGCCATTACCTGAGGACGGCGGTAACCTTCCGGAGATATGAGCGCATTCAAAGTCGGGTAGCCGCGCAACGCGGCAACCCTGGGCTAAATTACGTAACCGCTTCGCGGTACAAATCCAAATCTGACTTATTCAGAGGTTCCTAAAGTTTGAACTCTGAATTGCTTTAGCAAAGTCTTCGTTGACATTGATCACCCCGGCGCTTAATATTTTTTCCGCAACGCATAAATTTCATCTTTCGAACGTCAGAATTTACGAACGCCATCTTCGTTAGCAGTTTTCCCCTCAGCGCTAGACTCGGATTTGATAACTAGATGCTGCTTCAAGCCACGTCTTCGAGTGCAAACATCGGCTCGCCAATCACCGCGTATTGGCCGGTGATGATCTTCTTCGCGGTGGCGGTGGTGTTTCCGGTCCTGCCAATTATTCTGGGACGTTTCATACGGCCGGCTGTCTACGGCAAGGGAAAGATGCGGCCGTATGAATGCGGCATCGATCCAACCACGGACGCGCACACGCGTTTCACCGTGCGGTATTACATCGTGGCGATGTTGTTTTTGATCTTCGACGTGGAGACGATTTTCCTGCTGCCGTGGGCCATCATCTTCATGGGCGACGATTTTTCATTCACGAAGTTTGCGCTCGTCGAAATGTTTGTCTTTATAGGAATTTTGGTAGTTGGCTATTACTACGCCTGGCGGAAAGGCGCCTTGGAGTGGGCATGAGGCGGGTAAATGGTAAATGGTGAATGGTAAATGGTCGCTGTTCCTCGTTCACTGTTTCCTTAAAACCCGCTCTTCCCATTTACTATTTACCATTTACTATTTACCATTTACTATTTACCAAACTATGGCAGAGCATGATGAGGGATTCGTTCTAACCAGATTCGACACGCTGATGAACGCCGTGAGGCGGAAGGTGGCGGCGCCTCTGATGGATACAAAGCTGGCGCGCTTCGGCGTCAACTGGGCGCGGAGTTCCGCCCTCTGGCCGATGACTTTCGGTTTGGCATGTTGTGCAATAGAAATGATCGCGACCGGCGCAGGTCGTTTTGATATCGACCGTTTTGGCGCTGGTGTATTCCGGCCAAGCCCTCGGCAGAGCGATTTGATCATCATTGCCGGCACAGTCACGTTGAAAATGGGTCCCGTCGTGCGCAGGGTCTACGAGCAGATGCCGGAACCGAAATGGGCCATCGCGATGGGCGCCTGCGCCTCAACCGGTGGACCCTTTGACTCATACTCGACCATGCAGGGAGTGGATCGCTGCATTCCGGTGGACGTATATATTCCCGGTTGCCCGCCTCGTCCCGAAGCATTGCTCTATGGCCTGATGCGTTTGCAGGACATCATTATGCGCGAGGCCCCTTCCGCCTACATCTTTGAGTCTGATGGCACAGTTCATCGCTCGCAGGACATCGGTGAAGGGGACGAACTAACCCCCGCAGGTTCGGACCAGATTCCCGCTACAGTCTAGCGTTGTACCTCCCAGCATCCTTACGACCTCTTTTTCGTGCAGCTTCGTGTGATTTCGTGGATCGAGTCTTGGCCTACGAAAGACGATCCACGAAATCACACGAAAACACACGAAACTAAACACACCCCTCCCATCTATTCAACGCGGTTCCCAAAGTATATAAACAGGACCACTAATTTAACGGAAGAAAATTGGCATCTTCTTCGTCTTATATCTGCAGGGAAAGACGGAGGAACGGATGGAGCAGCGCGCGGTAATGGCGGAACCGATAAGCGAAGAGCGCATCATCGCGGCATGTCAGGAAGGCGATAGGGAAGCTTTCCGGCAGCTTTTTGAAACCTATAAGGACAAGGTGTTCTCCATTGCGGTCTATTCGTTTGGTGGTGATGAAACGGCGGCGAGCGACGTCTCGCAGCAGATATTTCTCAAACTGATGACTAATATTCGCCAGTTTCGTGGCGACTCAGCCTTCACGACCTGGCTTTATCGCCTGGTAGTTAATGCCTGCACGGATGAACTGCGGAAGCGGGGACGTTTTCTTCCGTTCGGAGATTGGATGCCGGTGGGCAAGCCTGAAGATAGGAGACCGCAGGAGAAGCGCTACGACAGGATGGAGCTGGCGGATTCGGTCCAGGGGGCAATTCATGAGTTGTCGCCCAAGCTGCGGATGCCGATACTGCTTAAGTATGTCGAAGGGCTTTCCTACGACGAGATCGCGGGCGTCCTGGGATGCTCTAAAGGTACAGTCGCTTCCAGGCTGAATCGCGGTCATCAGAGCCTGGCCAGGAAGTTAACGCATCTGCGGGGGCAGGTTGCAGATTAGTTTGGTTTGTTTGCGATTCTCTGGTGGTGGCTTGCCCAAAAGAAACACCACAGAGGCACAGAGAACACAGAGGTTACACAGAGAGTTGGATTCATTTTCGGAGAGAGTAAATGTTTTCGAAACACGTTACAGAAAAGTTGTCAGCCTACTGCCACGAGGAACTGGCAAACGCAGAATCGCTGCAAATCGCTGAACACTTGATGGGCTGCAATCAATGCCGTTTAGAGTTTGAACAGATCAAGCTGGGTGTGAAACTCGCTCAGCGGCTACCGCAAGTATCAGCTCCTGATTCACTGTGGGCCGAACTACAGTCACGCCTCGCAACCGAAAACAGTCAGGACGCAAGCGCTCCGAGCCGAGCCGCCAGACCATCGATGTTTTCTTTCAAGTTCTGGCAGCCAGGCTTCGCCGGCGTCGCCGCGGGCCTGCTCCTGGTCGCAGGCATTACAGCGATTTGGTTTTACTCTCTGGAGTCGCGTCCGTTTTGGCAAGTTGTAAGGATTAATGGTGCGCCGAGAATTGGTTCATCGCGCATCGGAGAGACGGGTCGGCTCGCAGTGGGCCAGTGGTTAGAGACCGACGATACTTCAAGCGCACAGATCGACGTGGCAACGATTGGACATGTCCAAATAGATCCGAATACACGTGTGCGTCTCATTGAAACAAAGCCGACCGAACATCGACTCGAACTTGCGCGCGGAAAAATGAGCGCAAAGATTTGGGCGCCTCCTCGACTCTTCTTTGTTGATACACCCTCGGCAGTCGCCGCCGACCTGGGTTGTGCCTACACGCTCGAAGTTGATGACGCGGGTGCGAGCCTTCTCCACGTCACTGCCGGCTGGGTCGCGCTGCAACTGAGAGATCGCGAATCTATCGTGCCGGCGGGAGCAGCCTGTGCTACACGCCCGGGAATCGGACCCGGCACTCCCTATTTTGAGGACGCGTCTACCTTGTTTAAGACCGCACTTACGAAACTTGACTTCGAACCTTTAGACACCGAGTGGTCCAAGATTCCGGCGCTGGATCTTGTTCTTACAGAGTCGCGACCGCGAGACACACTCACACTTTGGCATTTGCTTTACCGAGTTGAGGGTGCCGATCGCGTTCGAGTGTATGAACGAATGGCTTTCCTGGCGCCGCCACCCAAAGACGTCACTCGCGAAGGAGTTTTGCGCCTTGATTACCAAATGCTTCACCTGTGGAAAGGCTATTTGGAAAACGGTTGGAGCAATGACTCAGATCTGAAGAAGATCTGGGTCGACGTCTGGACTCGAGGTTTAGGAAAAATCAAAGGTCTTGAAAAGAAAAAATGAACTCTTTGCGCGCCAGGCAGCACTTTGGCCAGCTGTACCTTTATGTAAAGAGGAGTAAACATCATGAAAAACGATTCAGATCAGAAACACACTCGCAGGAATTTTCTTCGAGAGGCTTCACTTTTCGCCCTCGCGGTCCCCTTGATTGAAGTAAGCGCTTTCGGGCTCGTGGGCTGCAATCGGGCGAGTTCTTACTCTCGTGCGACGTCGGCTGAAAATCCCGGCAACACTCCCTGGAAAGCGACGATTGTCGCCGAGGGTGAACCCGGCGAGCCGTTGATAGTCTCCGGAACGATTTACGCGCCGGACGGTCGCACGCCGCTCGAGGGAATTAGTCTCTTCGTCTATCAAACGGATAAGACTGGCCGCTATACGACCACAGGTGGGGACAATCGCAACACCAGAATTCATGGGGCCATGCGAACCAACGCAGAGGGCCGTTATGAGTTTCGCACGATTAGGCCTGGTTCGTATCCGGGCAGCCGCAATCCGCAACACATCCATGCGTACGTTTCCGGTCCCGGCTATCCGGAGTATTGGATCGATGAGTATCACTTTGACGACGACCCATTCATCGACGAGGAGATGCGCAGGAAGTTTGCGGCGCAGGGAAGCTTCTCTTCAATCCTTACATTGAAGCGCGAGAGTGGCGTGTGGCGGGGTGTTCGAGACATAAAGATTGAGCGCTGTGCCAGAAATTGCACGGGACACTAACACTGGCTATTGGTCGTGCCTATTTGTAGCCTCTCCGAGTCTCTGTCGTCTCTTGGGACGTTGCAGGGTTTCTATGAGAAACATTTCAAAAGAAACAGACGATCCACTAAACCACACTAACAAACACGAAATGTCGTTCGTGTCATTTAGTGTGATTTCGTGGATCGTAACGCCGCTTCACATCAATTTCTCCTCAGCATTATCCATAATTTTGGTACCGCGCAGCTCCGTCGGGGAGCCGGGAGGGGAGCGGCAGACGTGAAAAGACTATGGAAGGTTATGCGTTGGTTGATGGTTGTGGTGACCTGCCTTTTTGTCGCCGCGCAATTCTCCGGTCCGGCCCGTACCAATCCTGATATGGACCAGTCGCTCGCGCTTCAGTCGCATCTGCAGGTGAGTCCACAGGTTGCTTCGCTAATAGATCGATCCTGCGCAGATTGCCACTCAAACAAAACCCGTTGGCCGTGGTACAGCAAGGTGGCGCCAGTTTCGTGGCTTGTTGTCGACCACGTGAATCACGGACGGAGCCATCTCAATTTTTCCGAATGGGGTCGCTACAATCGAGGCGAGGCCGGCGAGATGCTTGAAGAGATTTGTAGGGAAGTGAAATCTGGCGCAATGCCGCTCAGCTCATACACGCCGCTGCATCCTGGTTCAAAGCTTTCCGCTGCAGATGTGAAGTTGCTTTGCGATTGGACGAACGCCGAGCGTGAGCGAATCGCCGCGAGATGATCTGTAATCAAAACTGGAAGCGCGCGGCGTGATGGGCCGGCGAACCTCTTTTCAGAGAGCATAAGACGATCCACGAAAGAACACGAAACGACACGAACTAAAGAACTTTTCGTGTCGCTTCGTGTAATTTCGTGGATCGTTCTTAGTTTTCAAATTCCAATCAGATGGCGGGTGTCGTTGATAGCGAGGACGCGCACAAACCCATCATCGCGGAGATCAAATCGAGCCAGGCCGCAATTCGTAGTTGCAATCCAAACAGGTTTGAGTTCGGGAGCATCGAGCGCGCCCATCAAGTGGAGAATCAAAATGCAGATGGCCCCCGTATGCGTGAACACCGCAATCCGCCCGCCCTTGTGTTTCTCAATCGCCTCATCGAGCGCGCGTGATGCTCGATCGAGCGTTTGCCGGTAGCTTTCCCCGCCTTCCAGTACATGTTCAAAATCGCGATGCAGCAGGGCCTGATACTGCTCCGGATGCTGCTCTGCGGCTTCTTCAAAGGTTAAACCCTCCATCACGCCGACGCTGCGCTCGCGAAACGCGTCAGTTGTTATCAGAGGCGCTCCGGTAAGCTCGGCGAGCGGAGTGGCTGTCTCAATGGCACGCGGCAGATCGCTGGAGTAGATTGCGCTGAACTTTTCCGCAGCGAGCGCCCTGGCCGTGGCCATGGCCTGTTTGCGGCCTTTTGGAGAGAGGGGCGTATCGGTGTGCCCCCCGAAACGTCCTTGCGCATTACCCTGGGATTGGCCGTGACGGATAAGGATTACGTTGGTGGTTGTAGGCACTGTTTCGCTCGGGCCGCGATTAGAATGCAAAGCAAACTGTTAGTTTGCGGATCACCCTGGCTATTCGCAACTATCATGCTCGCGTGACCGCAAACTAACAGTTTGCTTTACGAGCCCATCTAGGCGGCAACCGCTTCGTTCTTCAGCTTTTCTGCTTGTTCGTGGGTAATGAGGGCTTGTATGAACTCATCGAGGGCGCCTTCCATCACCAGGTCCAACTGGTGAATGGTTAGTCCGATCCGGTGGTCCGTGACGCGGTTCTCTTTGAAGTTATAGGTGCGGATCTTTTCCGAACGATCGCCTGAACCCACCATCGAACGCCGCTCGTTGGCCTCGGCATCGTGTTGTTTCTTTTCCTCAAGCTCCTGCAGACGCGCACGCAACACGCGCATCCCTTTCTCTCGGTTCTTTATCTGCGACTTCTCGTCCTGCATGGAGACAACCACGTTGGTCGGCAAATGTGTGATGCGGACCGCGGAATAAGTGGTGTTGACCGACTGGCCGCCGGGACCGGATGAACAGAACGTGTCGATCCGTAAATCTTTGGGATCGATTTTCACATCAACTTCCTCAGCTTCCGGGAGCACGGCCACGGTGATCGCGGACGTGTGAATTCGTCCACTGGCTTCCGTTTGCGGCACACGCTGGACTCGATGTACGCCCGATTCGTGCTTCATCTTCGAATAGACTTTGTCGCCTTCGATTAGAATGATGCCTTCCTTGATGCCTCCAATTCCTGACTCCGACGCATCCAGAACTTCAAAACGCCACCCTTGTCGTTCGGCATAGCGGCTGTACATTCTCAGCATCTCGGCCGCAAACAGAGTGGCTTCGTCGCCGCCGGTCCCGGCGCGGATCTCGACGATTACGTTCTTTTCATCGTTGGGGTCAGAAGGAACAAGCAGGAGCTTTAGTTCAGTATCGGCAGATTCAAGCTTCTGCTGAAGTGTGGCAATCTCGGCCTGCGCCATTTCGCGCATCTCCTCGTCGTCAGCACTTTCAGCCAGCTCCTGGGCGCCTGCGAGCTCTTCCCGAAGAGTCTTCCACCCTCGATATTTTTCCACTATCTCGCCAAGTGTTCGATGCTGCCTCGTCGCTTTGGTATACGCGTTCCGATCGGCGAGCAGCTCAGGCGAAGAGAGTTCATTCGCCAACTCCTCGTAGCGCGTTTCAATTTGGTCAAGTCTAGCTAACATGGCGTTTGTGTAATGCTTTCTCGGAAACGCAGCCTAAAGGTTGAACTCTGAACTGCGCGTCCAATCTAAACCCCTCTCAAGACATCGGGGCGAGAGCTGGTTCAGAATGCTGGGGCTCCAGTTTCAAAGATTCTTTCAAGGCCTCGATGGCAACCTCGAGCTGCTGATCGTCGGGCTCCTGGGTCGTAATGTTTTGCAGCCAGACACCGGGCCGCGTAATGAGTTTGAAAAACCACCCGCTTTCCTTCTTCGCAGAGAGCCGAATGATTTCGTAGGAGATGCCGGCGACCAGCGGCATCAATGCCAGCCGCACTAAAAAGTTAAACATCAACGAATCAAACTTTATGACAGAGAACAGAACTATCGAGACGAGCATTACAACCATCAAAAAGCTCGTGCCGCAGCGGGGATGCTGGCGCGGCTGTGGCCGCGCGTTGTCAACAGTGAGGGGCAAACCCGCTTCCCATGTGAAGACTGTCTTATGTTCCGCGCCGTGATATTGGAAAACGCGCCTGATGTCCTTCAGCAAGGAAAAGCTGAAGATCATGATTAGGAAAAACGTCATCCGAATAAGTCCGTCTATCAGATTGAAAGTTATCGAGGGTCTAACGGGATGAAGGTAAGTCTTAACGGTGCGCCATCCACGCGTGTACCAGGCTTCGTTTGAGGTCGCGGTGGTCTGGGTGGAGACTGCGCTGCTGTCCGCAGACACGCCAGACGCTGGCCCACTCGCCGCAATTGCCGGGGACGGCGCCCATCCTGCGCCGATGAAGAGTGCATTGGTTAGCAACAATGGAGCAGCAACAAAAAGCAGGATGTTGAAGATCACAGCGAAGATAATGGACCCTATGGCAGCCGTAGTTTGGCCCTTCTTCATTTCGTCTTTTGCGCGTTTCTCAGTCGGGACTGGAAAAAGACCGGGGATGGCTCCAGTTAGTCCGGCGAAATCGCCCTCACCTTCGATGGCAGCCGGCGTGAGTGCCACCCTAACCTGTTTAACTTCGGCCTCTTCCGCATCTGCAAAAGCTTCGTTGGCAGAGTAGTTCAAAGCCTTAATTCCCAAGCCCATCGACTGAACCAGCACAGCACTACCTCGAAGCACCGGCAACTTGAGGATGGGATACTTGTCACTCCACTTCGGAAGGCGAGCGGCTATGTTAACTATCGTGCCATCCGCTTTACGTACGGCAATAGCGTAGGCATTAGGGGTGCGCATCATGACACCCTCAATGACAGCTTGCCCGCCAACAATCAGGTCTCGTTCGTTTGTAGACAATGTAGTTACCTGTAGGATAGGCATTCCTGCCTGTCCCTGTGTTATCTGATTATCAAGAAAGACAGACAGGAATGTCTGTCCTACTCAAACACCAACGCCGGCGTCTCAGGACGGTCGCTGTGCTTTTGATGCACGGACAGCGACCGACGATTCTCGCCGGCGTCTGACTTCTGAGTAGTTGCTAATGTTGCGTCGAAAACAAGTGCCTCTAGTCCTGGTCGTCCCGGTAGGAAACGACAGACAGACAGGAATGTCTGTCCTACTTATTGCGCCGCGGGAGTTTCCGCGGGGGTTTTCTTGCCGTAACGCTTGTTGAAGCGATCCACGCGCCCTGCCGTGTCAACCAACTTCTGTTTGCCGGTGAAAAAGGGATGACAAGCGGAACAGATTTCCACGTGCAAATCGCCCTTTTTCGTCGAACGACTCTTAAAAGTTTCGCCGCAAGCGCAAGTTACTGTTATCTCGTTATAGTCTGGGTGAATTCCTGGTTTCATTATTCTTCGAGCCTCGCCTATAGACAGCTAAATGCCGTATTTTTCAAACGAGCAATGATAGGGTGTGGTGCTCGTATCGTCAAGCGGGACAACAAATTCCCGAGCATAGAGACCAGCCCTGGCAATGAGAAACAAGTTTATTGACAGCATAAAAATGCCATGTTTAAATCCACTTCTGCCGACCTATTGTACTTAGCATTAACACTTTGCTCGATCTGGTGTCGCCGATCAGAGTCTGTAGACGGATCGCCTTTGGGCAGAGTCTGCTAAGCGGGTCAGAGTGTGCTATGGGGATGTGAGGCTGATGGCGGACGAAAACGACAAGCCAGAAGAAGTTGACCCCGCCGATGCGTCGCGGGTCCCGGGTGTCGTAACCCCGCCTGATTCCGCAGGCACTCCTCCGCCGTCATCAATTCCCGCCGCCGGTGAGCTGGCAGGGGCCGACGCGGAGAAGACAGCGATGGTCGAGCAGGCTAAGGCCCGCGTCGCTGCCGTCAAAGAATCACTCGGCGAAAAAGCCACCGCCCCACAAAGTCCTGCAGCTCCTGGCCCTCCGAAAGCGCCAGTCAAGAAGAAGGAAGAAGGCCCCAAGCCGGTCGATGCTTCCAACCATCAGCTGGTAAAGAAACTGAGAGCCAAATTTGACGGCGCTGTAGTCGAAGCCGCGGAGTTTCTGGGGCAGCTGGGAATTAGAATCAGCCCAGACAGAGTCGTAGATGTTTGCGAGTTTTTGCGAACCGACCCGGATACAAGATTCAACTATCTTTCGGATCTGACTTGTGTTCATTTCCCATTAAGGCAGGAAGCGCCCCTGGAGATCGTTTACCAGCTTTATTCGATCTCTAGAAATGAACGCGTACGCCTGAAGGCTTCACTAACCGATGAGACGGTTGACAGTGTCACCGCCATCTGGCCGTCGGCAAACTGGATGGAGCGAGAAGTTTACGACCTTTTCGGTGTGACCTTTCGAAACCATCCCGACCTGCGCAGAATCCTGTTGCCCCCTGACTGGGAAGGTCACCCACTCCGTAAGGATTATCCGCTCGAGTTTATCGAGAATGCATGGACCCGCCGACATTTGCCTGAGATGACGGACGTGCAACGCGAGCAGTTGGAACAGAGGCGCGCCTATGGTCTGGAAATTCTGTCCGTTCCACAAGAGCGAATGATGCGAGACATTTTCCAGGGCGGGAAAGAAGTGATGCCCAAAGATAAGTGATAGGTGCCGGGTGTCAGGTGCCAGGTGTCGGATTCGTTTCTGACTTTACCGGCACCCGGCACCCGACACCCGACACCCGGTACCCTCGATGACGCCTAAAGAGATTGCCGCTCAATATGAAGCAAAAGTCTTCGATACGCCGGAGGCAGCGAAGGTCGCTGGGTTCATCTTGACGGAAACCATGGCTCCGCGAAACGTTTGGAACAAAGCGAGTGCGGCGCAGGCGATAGTTACCAAGCTCAGCGACAAGCGTTCCAAAGGGGAAGCGCAGGAGATTGGATTGATTATTGAACCCTGGAGCGTTACTGGGTGTTATCTGCCGCCTGAACCTGCACCAGCGGCGGCATAGGATGGCACAAATGTGCGACACAGTTCAGTTTGTCGTTGTTGAAGGCCGTAGGGGTCGGCAGAGAAAGAGAGCTTATGTTTCGTGCTGTTTCGTGTGATTTCGTGGATCGTATGCTATTTGATGGAGAGGACGATCCACTAAATCACACGAAACGACACGAAACAAACTACTTTTTTTTATCCTGCTCGCTGCTCATCGGCACTTGATCAGAGCTTCCTTCGGTTTTGTCGGGTGCCGGTAACTTAAAGGTTAGATAATTTTGAGCATAGATTAACAAACTAAGGCTCATCGTACACATTCATGCACCAGGTAGAGATCGCGACAACTCAAGAGACGCTGCTCGACAGCCCAGAGATGGTGCTGAACATGGGGCCTCAGCACCCGTCGACACACGGCGTGCTGCGCGTGATCTTGAAACTGGACGGGGAAACAGTCATCGACCTTGATTGTGATATTGGCTATCTCCATCGTGGTATGGAGAAGATCGCCGAGAACCGCATGTACACGATGATTGCGCCCTACTGGGACCGCCTCGATTACATTGCCGCCGTCTCGAACGGTCTGGTGTGGGTCGAAACCGTCGAGCAGATGATGGGGCTTCCCGTGCCGCCACGCGCCCACTACCTGCGAACCATTCTTACTGAACTTAACCGCATCGCTTCACATCTGCTCTGGCTGGCGACTCATGCTCTGGACATTGGGGCCGTGACAGTCCTGTTGTGGGCTTTGCGCGAACGTGAAGAGATATTGAAGATATTCGAGCGACAGTTTGGGGCCCGGTTGACGTGTCACGCATGGCGGGTCGGTGGAATGCCCAATGACGCCTACGACGACTTTGCATCTGACGTGCGCCGATTCGTCAGTAATTTTCCCACGCGCATCGATGAGTATGAAACGGTCCTGTCAGAGAATCGAATCTGGCTCAGTCGCACCGTGGGTATCGGCGTGATTTCGGGCGAAGACGCAGTGGCGATAGGTTTATCCGGGCCGGCGTTGCGGGGGTCGGGCGTGGCCTGGGACATTCGCAAGGCCAGGCCGTATGCGGCGTACGCCGACATGGATTTTGATGTGCCATTGGGAGAGAACGGCGACACATACGATCGCTACCTGGTGCGGCTCGAGGAGATGCGACAGTCCCGGCGCATTATTGTTCAGGCAATGGATCAACTGCCGGACGGCCCTGTGAATGCCAAGCTGCCCAAGATAGTTAAGCCACCAGTCGGTGATTATTATCACTCCATTGAAGGTCCAAAAGGCGAGATTGGTTGTTACCTGGTTTCAGACGGAACGGCGCAGCCCTGGCGCGTGCGTGTGCGACCACCGTCATTGATCAATCTGCAAGCGCTGAAAAAACTTTGTGTTGGACACCTGGTGGCCGACGTAGTTGCGATCATTGGTACGTTGGATATCGTGCTGGGTGAGATTGACAGATAGAGCATAAATCTCTCTGTATAATATGTTCAAGTTCCTGTTTTTGAGTAAGACAAGGACGATCCACGAAACAACACGAACTGACGCGAAAGACGTTAGTGTTCCTTTCGTGTATGTTCGTGGATCTTCTCTCATCGTTTCTTTGCAGCGTTAGATAAGGGACTATTCGTGCTTCTTTTTGCGCCAATCAATTACGTCAGCGACTTGCTGAATACATACTTCAGCGCGAATACGCTGCAGCACGTGGTCTGGCCGTTTCTCCAGATTGGACTGGTAGTTACCATAATGGCCGGCTGGGTCGCGTATGCAAGTTATCTGGAGCGAAAAATTTCAGCTTTTATGCAGGCCCGCCTTGGGCCAATGCGAGTTGGTCCATGGGGACTTCTCCAACCGATAGCCGATGGAATCAAGTTAATCACCAAGGAAGACTTTATTCCGGACAAGGCTGATCGCTGGATCTTCTTCTGTGCGCCATACATCGCGGTGGCCGCCGCTTTCATCGTGTTTTCGGTGATTCCGTTCGGGCCGGACTGGGCCGTTATCACAGACATCAATATTGGGTTGCTGTTTGTGCTGGCAGTGTCGAGCGTAGGCGTGCTGGCGTTGATTCTCGCCGGCTGGTCTTCGAACTCAAAGTATTCGCTGCTCGGTGCGTTGCGCTCCAGTGCCCAGATGATTTCCTACGAAGTTGCCATGGGTTTGTCGTTAATCGGCGCCCTGATGTTTGCTCGGACGTTGTCACTTTCCGGAATAGTCAACGCACAGCTGGCCGATTCTGTTTGGTTCCTCTTCTATCAGCCGTTCGGCTTTTTGATCTTTCTCGTCAGCGGCATTGCTGAGAACAATCGAGCGCCGTTTGATCTACCTGAAGCTGAATCGGAACTGGTGGCGGGTTTTCACACCGAGTACTCCGGGTTTCGTTGGTCGTTATTCTTTTTTGCTGAATACGCAGCGATGGTGATCGTGTCGGCGGTGGCTGTGACGGTCTATCTCGGTGGTTGGTACTTCCCCTTTGTCTACCGGCTGACTGAGGCAAAGGGTTATCACAACCTCTATGTTATAGTCAGCTTACTGGTATTTCTCATCAAGTTAGCAGCTATTCTCTATTTGTATTTCTGGCTGCGATGGACGTTGCCGCGCTTTCGATACGACCAATTGATGGACATCGGCTGGAAGTGGCTGATCCCATCCGCGCTAATCAACATCGCAACCTCGGCCATCTCGATCTTTGTAGTGCAAGCTTTGAATGGTTGGCGCGGTATTCGCACGATCGATTCGCTTTCAAACGGACTTAATTTAACTGCTACCGGCAAGATTCTGATGATTGTTATGGGACTAGTCGGTCTGGGCGTCACAGGTCTCTTGCTGGCCCGAATCAACTGGCGCTCGCGCGACTTCAATCTGAAAAACCAGCGGCGAGATATTCGGCTGGTGAATCTGCCGCAGGGCAAACCTGCCGTGGCCCCGGTGGTTACACAGGGTTAAGACGGTTAGCCGCCAAGACGCCAAGGTCGCCAAGTTGTAACGAGGCCTGGAGAGACTTAATGAGTAAACGGCTGCAGTATTCGTGGATTGACTTGGAGTTCTTGGCGCCTTGGCGGTTAGGTAATTGAGCTTATGCCTTTAGTTAAAGTTCCAAAACCGAAGTTTATCGACAAACTGAAGCGGTTCTTCATGGTGGACCTCCTGAAGGGCCTTCAACTGACGCTGAAATACAACGTCGGCGCGTTGACTGACAAGGATTCGGTGGCCGGTAAGGGCATCTATACCGAGCAGTATCCCAAAGTTCGTCCCGACGTGGCTCCGCGTTTCCACGGTGCGCCGCGCCTCAACATGGATCCCGAAACTCACGACACGCTTTGCATCGCCTGCAATCTCTGCGCGATTGCTTGTCCGGAAGATTGCATTGACGTGCTGGCGATGGACGTGGAGATCATCGTTGCGGGCAAGCCGCGAAAAAAGAAAGTGCTCGACGAGTTTATCTTTGATACGTCGCGATGCATGTTTTGCGCGCTTTGTCAGGAAGCGTGTCCGACATCGTGTTTGGAGCTGACCCAGGACTTTGAGCTGGCCACTTACTCGCGCGCCGGCTTTGTCTGGAACCGCGAGATGCTCGAGCAGGGGCGTGAGACCGTGAAATACACGCGCTGAAATGATGAATGATGAATGATGAATGATGAATGATGAGCGACGAAGAGGGAACGGATGAGCCAGGCAAAAAAACTGACCTGCGTTTGCGCACCCGGTCCTTCGCGCTCAGAATCGTCCGACTTTATACCTCGCTTCCAAAAGCAGCCGAGGCTCAGGTTCTGGGGAAACAGGTCCTGCGGAGTGGGACCTCTGTAGGTGCGCATTACCACGAAGCAACAAGAGCGAGATCAAATGCCGAGTTCATCAGCAAGCTACAGGGTGGATTGCAAGAGCTCGAAGAGACCATTTACTGGCTAAATCTTTTGATTGACAGCGGTATTGTTAAGAAAGAGCAGCTATCAGGGTTGTGCCAAGAAGCCGACGAGTTGGCAGCCATCCTTGTAGCCTCAGTAAAAACCGTCAAACTGCGGACTTAGAAGTTCATCGTTCAGCGTTCATAATTCATCGTTATGGTTCTCTCCGGTTGGGAAGCTGTCTTCTTCTGGGTGTTCTCTATCGCGGCCATCTTCGCAGGGCTGTTGACTGTGATGGCCCGCAACACCATTCACAGCGCTCTCTTCCTGATCTCTTCGCTGGTTTCCGTCGCCGCACTCTTCATCCTGCTGCGAGCAGAATTCATCGCCGGCGTGCAGATTCTCGTTTACGTCGGCGGAGTGATGGTGCTGTTTCTCTTCGTTATCATGCTGGTCAATGTGGGCGCTGAAGAGCGCGGCCGCGAAGAAATTTTCAACCGGCCGCGACAGGTCACGACCAGCGTCATCTTCTGTGCTCTGCTTGCAGCCGGCCTCCTTTTTGCCATCAACGTGGGATATGAGGGGCTGCAAAAGCGGGACGCCCCACTCATCAAAGCCGCCCCTGAACAGCAGTTGAACCAGGACCAGAATCTGGCCGCTTCGGCCACAGGCTCATCCAGAATCAGCACGGAAACGGAGAGGGTTGGGAACAGCCTCTATCGATTTGCTTCGCTGCCATTTGAAATAGCCAGCGTGCTCTTGCTGGTGGCCATTATTGGTTCAGTGATGTTGGCTCGAACGCTTAAACAGGAAGCCGCCGTTGATGACGTGCCAAAAGAATCCGATACCAACTCCGAGCTCGCAAGAGTCAAGGGGGATCAGCTCGGCTAAGCGATGCCTTTCCTGATGTTAAAATTCTTCGCACCAGCATTTGGCCTGATACTTCAGGAGGCGTCGAGTGGACGCATCGCAACCGCCTGGGAAAAGGCCCAGCACCCCGACTTGTCCAAGTTTCTCGTTATTGGCGCATTGCTTTTCATCATCGGTGTCGCTGGTGTCCTTACGCGCCGCAACATCATCGTCATCTTCATGTCGATCGAGTTGATCCTGAATGCGGCAAATTTGAATTTCATCGCGTTCTCACGTTATCTGCAGGAGACCGGAAATGTGAATGCTGTGGCCGGACAGATTTTTGCGGTGTTCATTATTGTTGTGGCTGCGGCTGAAGCGGCAATCGGACTGGGCATCGTAATCGCGCTTTATCGGAACAAAGAAACCATCTGGGTGGATGAGATCGATATCTTGAAGTGGTAGGAAGGGTGTCGGGTGTCAGGTGCCGGGTACTAGTGAATCCGACACCCGACACCCGACACCCGATACCCGACACCCTTTAACACATGCATCGCTACATCTGGCTAATCCCCCTTCTGCCTCTTCTCGGCGCCGCCATAAACGGCTTGCTGGGGAGGAAGTTTCACTTCAGTGAGAAGCTGATCGGCGGAATAGCGGTCGGCTCCATTGCACTCGCCTTTCTGCTTACTGTCGCCGCCGTTTTCTCTTATGCCTTCAGTGCGCATGCGCTTTATCCTCAGGTCTATGTCACCAGCCAGGACGGTGCTTTCAAGTTCTCCTGGATTCCAGGCGGCGCGGTACGCCAGACGTTGGGTGGCGAACAGCGATTATCAAAAGAATTGCAGGAACAAGCTGCGAAGAAACGTGCAGAACTGCCGGAGGAACAAAGGAACCAGCCGGTACTTGTGAGTGGTTCGGTGAAAGAAGGCAGTTCTGTTCTTGACGTTGAATGGAGCTATCAACTTGATGCGCTCTCATCGATCTTTATGTTGATCGTGACAGGCGTGGGACTTTGCATCTTCGTTTTTGCCACCGGCTACATGCATGGCGATCCAGGCTTTTACAGGTTCTTTGCCTACATGGGCCTGTTCATGTTTTCGATGCTCGTGCTCGTAATGGGCTCGAATTTCCTGATGATGTTTGTCGGTTGGGAGGGAGTAGGCCTGTGTTCCTACCTTTTGATCGGGTATTACTTTGATCGCCAGGAAGCAGCCAACGCTTCGCGCAAAGCATTCATCACCAATCGCATCGGCGACTTCGGATTTGCGCTCGCCATTTTCGGCGTCATTGCCACCTTCGGCACTACTCAATACGTCGACGTTTTCGGTCAGGCCGCGAGCTTTCCGCTCGAACCCCTGGGACAGTGGGGACTCCTGTCCTGGATTGCGCTGGGGTTGTTCATCGGCGCCTGCGGCAAATCAGCTCAGCTTCCGCTGCACGTCTGGCTACCGGATGCGATGGCTGGCCCAACACCTGTCTCCGCTTTGATCCATGCGGCGACTATGGTCACCGCTGGCCTCTACATGGTCACGCGCACCAACGTCATCTTCCAGCACTCACAAACAATGATGACGGTGGTTGCCGTGGTCGGGGCGGCCACGGCGATCTTTGCGGCGATCATTGGTATCACTCAAAACGACATCAAAAAAGTTCTGGCCTATTCCACGGTCTCGCAGCTTGGCTTCATGTTTATGGCGTGTGGCGTCGGCGCATTTGTGATCGGTATCTTTCACGTAATGACGCACGCCTTCTTCAAGGCGCTAATGTTCCTGGGCGCCGGCAGCGTCATTCATGGGATGCACCACGAACAGGACATGCGGCGTATGGGCGGTCTGAAGAAGTACATGCCCTACACCTATATGACCTTCCTGGCCGGCTGGCTGGCGATCTGCGGAATTATTCCTTTCAGCGGTTTTTGGTCCAAGGACGAGATTCTCTGGAGTGCGGCTTCGACAAGATATGTCCCCGTTGGCTGGTTGGTTTGGATAATCGGAACAATCGCAGCTACGTGCACAGCTTTTTACATGACACGTCTGGTGGCCATGACTTTCTGGGGCAAGGAACGATTCCTGGACCACCCTCACGAACACACGCCTGAACACGAGGTCCACGATCACGATCACGAAACGCCCGGACACCACGCCCACATTCCGCACGAGTCGCCACCCTCGATGTGGGTACCACTCGCTGTGCTTGCTGTGCTGGCTACGATCGGTGGATTTGTCGGAATTAGTCCTGCATTCACAGGCGGGCATCACGTAGGTGGCAAGCTGAACATTGTTAACTTCCTCGATCCAATCGTCTGGAATCCATTGACCGGTCAATTCGGCACCCACGGATTCCTGGACAGCGCCGGAAAGACGCCCGAAGGAGTCGAGGCGCGCACCAGGCTGAGCGTTCTGACTACTGAGGAATTACACGTTGAACCTCCGCCGCCACCGTTCGGCACAGAGGGCTTCAATCTCGCGCACGCGGTTGAGTCAGTAGTGCATAGCCACCTACTCACGGAGTGGGTTTTTATCGTCATTTCACTTCTCGTAGCAGGACTTGGCATCGGCCTTGGAGTTCTCTTCTACGTGAAGAATCCGCGCCTGGCAGACATCTGGGCCAGAAGACTCAAACCGCTCTACGAGGCGAGTTATAACAAGTTTTGGGTTGACGAAATTTACGGATGGGCGATTACACGAAGGGTTATGGACCTGTCACGCGCAGTATTTACTTTTGATTCAAAAGTGATCGACGGCGCCGTAAATGGTTCAGCCTGGTTTACTCGACTTACGAGTCGAGTGACTGGCGGCACCGATCAGTATTTAGTGGATGGCCTGGTAAACGGGGTGGCAGCCTTTGTTGTTCGTTTGATGTCCCCGCTGTTTCGCGCAGCGCAGACAGGTTTCACCCAAAACTATGCCCTGGTAATGGTGTTAGGGCTGGTGGCCGCGGTGGCAATGTTTTTCGGGGCCGACCTTTTGAAAGCGTTCAAAGCAATGTTTGCTATTGGGTTTTGAATAGTAAGACGATCCACGAAAGCACACGAAATGACTCGAGCCAAGACTTCTTTTCGTGCTGCTTGGTGTGATTTCGTGGATCATTCTTAGTTTTTCGGCAAGTTGCCAGGTCCATATCTTCGGACCACTACCGACGACAGACTATCAACTGCTTATGAATAACCTGCACATCCTCTCAATCGTGACCTGGCTTCCGACTGTTGGAGCGATACTCATATTGGCGCTCTTCAGGAAGAACCAGGCAAACGCCATTAAGAAGTTTGCCACGGTATGGTTTGGACTCGCCTTCGTCGTGTCGCTGGTCCTCCTGAAGTATGACCGGGCAGTCGGCGGCATGCAGTTTCTTGAGGACCATCAGTGGATCCCTGTGATCGGCGCGCGCTATCAAATGGGCGCCGATGGCGTTGCCGTATTGCTAATTGTGCTGACAACTCTGCTGGGCCTGATTGCCGCACTGTCTTCGTGGAAGTACATCGAGAAACGCGAGAAAGAATATTACGTGCTGTTGTTGCTTCTACAGACAGCAGTAGTCGGCGTGTTTACTTCGATGGATCTCTTCCTGTTTTATCTTTTCTTTGAAGTGTCGCTGGTGCCGATGTATTTCCTGATTGGTATCTGGGGCGGAGAAAACCGTTTGTATGCGGCGATCAAGTTCTTTCTCTATACCCTGGTCGGCTCGGTCGTAATGCTTCTCGGCGTTTTGAAAATATATTTTCTGACTCAGGACACCGCCTTGACCAGTCAGATTAGCCTGGCAACGATCGACCTGCTGGCAGGAAATCCACATGCGAGTACCCTGGTGAACAATAGTTACCAGGTAGCACTCGCGAACGGGACCGGCACTTTCAACATTCTTTACCTCCAGGCGCTGGGCTCGGTGATGCCGATGGGCGCTATGCAAGTGTTGCTGTTCTTCGCGTTTGCGCTCGGCTTCGCGATCAAGGTACCGATGTTTCCATTTCATACCTGGCTTCCGGACGCACACGTTGAAGCGCCCACCGCGGGCTCGGTGATTCTTGCCGGCGTACTGCTGAAGCTGGGAACCTACGGTTTCTACCGCTTTAACCTACCAATGTTTCCTGGAGCTTCGTCCGACGAGTCATATTTCGGATCGTTTGGCGTGCGGAGCGTAATGATCTTTCTGGCGATCATAGGAATCATCTACGGCGCCCTGGCTGCGATGTATTTCGTAGTCAAGAAAGACGGTGACGTAAAGAAACTGGTTGCGTATTCGTCAGTGTCATCGATGGGCATCGTCATGCTCGGCCTGTTTTCATTGAATCCTAACGGCCTCAACGGCGCCGTGCTTCACATGATCAATCACGGCATCTATTCGGCCGCGCTCTTCCTGCTGGTGGGAATCATTTATGAGCGGCGACACACACGCAACGTGTCGGAATTTGGAGGCCTGTCGCATGTGATGCCGGGATACGCCGCCATCTTTCTGGCTATGGTGATGACGGCGATTGGGTTGCCACTGCTCTGTGTGTTTATTTCAGAGTTTCTTGCCTTGCGCGGCGCGTTCGAAGCAAATCCGTGGTGGGCCGCCTGGGGCGCGCTGGGAATAATCCTGAATGCCGGTTACATGCTTTGGCTGTATCAACGAATGTTTTTCGGTACGATCGATAACCCGAAGAACGAGAAGTTAATTGACCTTAGCGGTCGCGAGTGGGCCTACATGATCCCGCTCGTGATCATGTCTGTTTGGATCGGCGTCTATCCAAAGCCTTTTCTTGAATACATCGAAAAGCCTGTAAATGCAGTAGTACGTCAGCTGCGACCGAATTATCCGATTCCAGGCATGCCGCCGCCAGCTACGGTGCAGCGGGTCACATCAACTAGATGAGTGGCGAGTGATGAGTTCTGACAACTGACTACTGATAACTGATAACCGACCAGATGCTCCTATTCCAAGCCAACACGACCGGGCTATTCAACGTAGCCGACCTGCAGCTCATTGCTCCGGAGTTGATCCTCACCGTCTGTGCGTGCATCGCTCTGGTGATGGAAGTAGTGTTGCCATATCGCAAGAGCAAACTCATCGCCTATTTCTCGCTGATTGGGATCGCGCTGGCTGGGCTCTCTCTCGGTATCCAATTCTGGTCCGCACGCGATTTGCTGCCGCTCGACGGTTTCTATGGGATGGTGCGAATCGATGGCTTTGCTCTCATCTTCAAAAGCATCTTCCTGGTTGCCGCGGCCCTGGCTATCGCAATCTCCACGCGCTATCTGGACATCGAAGGGGAGCAACACGGGGAATACTATGCCCTGGTCCTATTCGCCACGGTAGGAATGATGTTCCTGGCGTGTGGCTTCGATCTGATTGTGCTCTACATCAGTTTAGAGCTGATGGCGCTCACCTTCTACGTGCTCGTCGCTTTCACCAAGCGTGAAAAACGTTCCAACGAAGCAGCGATGAAATACTTTCTGCTCGGCGCATTCTCATCGGGCGTCCTGCTTTACGGTATGTCGCTCCTCTTTGGCATCGCGGGCTCCACCAACTTAGCCGAAATTGGTCGGGCGGTGGCCGACGTTGCTGCCGGTTCGGCAGCGCCAGGCGAACCTCCAACCGCCTCGCTGAGGCCCATGTTACTGCTGGGGATGATTGCTCTTGCCGCCGGTTTGTTTTTCAAGATCGCCGCGGTGCCGTTTCACATGTGGGCGCCGGACGCTTATGAGGGCGCGCCCACCTCAGTCACCGCCTTTCTGTCGACCGGGTCAAAAGCCGCAAGTTTTGCACTTTACGCTCGCATTTTTGTCGAAGCGCTGCCCAGCATGCGGGCTGACTGGGCGCCACTGCTGGGCCTTGTGGCCGCCATCACAATTATGGTTGGCAACTGGGCAGCCGTGACTCAGGAAAACTCAAAACGCCTGCTCGCTTACTCGTCGATTTCCAATGCCGGCTATTTGTTGTTGGGCCTGGTGGCCGGGAACAGCTACGGCTATATCGGACTGACCATCTACCTGCTGGTCTATACCCTGATGAACATGGGGGCGTTTGGGATTGTGATCAGCCTGCGTCGCCGCGGCATCATCGGAGACAATGTTGACGACATGACGGGACTGGCTCAGAAGGCGCCGGGCATGGCTGCGATGATGGCAGTGTTCATGTTGTCCCTTGGTGGCTTGCCGATGACCGGCGGATTCATTGGGAAGTATTTTCTGTTTGGCGGTTTGCTTCAGCGGGGAAAGGAAGACGGCAAGACGTGGTATTACTGGCTGGCCGGCTGGGCGATTATCAATACGGTCGTCTCCTTTTACTACTACGTGCGCTTCATTAAGGTGATGTATCTGGGAGACCGCATGGCTGATGACAAACCACTCGAGCTCTCCCGCTCCCTACAGGCGGCGTTGGTAGTTTCGCTGGCTGGTATCATCTTTATTGGCATCTACCCGCAGCCGCTGATTGAGGTTGTGCAGAGGCTGCTCGCCCGCTAAGCTGCTCTCGAGAAGTTGGGACTATGGATGGCGCTTTACCTGGTGAAGACCTCATCGAAGAGGGAATGCAAGATTTGCGCGATGGCCGCGAAACAATCGCTGCCTTGCTGGTTGCCATCGGTGCCCCCCGTTTGAGAACATTAGGTATTGACCTGCCCGAGCCTTTACCAGACAATCCTGAAAACCGTCTTTATGACTTATTAGCCCAGGACGATCAGGCCGCACACTCTCGATATAACGCCTATATCAGAAGACTAGTCAGTTACGAGCAAGCAGCGGAACACCAGAAAGAATCGCTGGAACCCCGGACGACGTTCTAGAGAAATACGATGTTTCATATTCGTATTTGCCGAGGAGAATATGCAATCCCATAAAGCCTTAACGGACACTGCGCTGCCAAGCCGGACGATCAGGGAACGTATCAAAGGAGAAGGGTCTTTATATGAGATCGTCCATACCGATGCCTTTGAATGGTTGCAGTCCGCGCAGATGAATTCCATCCATGCAATTGTCACGGATCCACCTTACGGGTTGGTTGAGTACTCGGATAAAGAACTCTCAAAACTTCAGAAGGGTAAAGGCGGGATTTGGAGAATTCCTCCGGCGTTCGATGGCAGCAAGCGAATGCCACTTCCTCGTTTCACTGTACTAACTGAGAAAGACCAAAAAAGTTTGAGGGACTTCTTTCATAGGTTTGCCTTTCTTGCCAAATGTGTCTTGGTTCCCGGCGGGCATGTATTTGTTGCAACCAATCCTCTCGTCTCACACTTGGTTTATGAAAGCTTTTTCAAAGTAGGGTTTGAGAAGCGGGGTGAGATCATTCGGACGGTTTACACGCTTAGGGGTGGCGATCGCCCTAAGAATGCGCACGATGAGTTTTCGGGCGTTACTGTCATGCCAAAGTCCTGTTGGGAACCTTGGGGATTGTTTCGCAAGCCTTGTGAAGGGCGAGTGCAAGATAATTTGCGGAAGTGGAAAACGGGGGGCCTAAAGCGCATTTCGGCGTCAGAACCCTTCAAGGACCTGATCAAGTCTTCCCCCGCTAGGAAGCAGGAAAGGAGCATTGCCCCTCACCCCTCTCTTAAGCCTCAAAACTTTCTTCGACAAATTGTTCGTGCTTCTTTGCCGTTGGGGGAGGGAGTTATCCTCGACCCTTTCATGGGATCGGGTTCCACGATTGCTGCTGCCGAAGCCTGTGGTTTGCATAGCATAGGTCTGGAAGCTCGAGAAGAATTCTTCGCAATGGCTAAGTCGGCGATCCCTAAGTTGGCGGCACTAAAAGGCTAACGAAAGTTCTTCTATGGCTAAGAAAGAAGACTTTAATCGGGATGTTCCCTTGCCGCCTGGCTTGACAACTACCGCTCAAAAAGCAATCGAATACATTGAAAAAGGCTTAGCTGATTTGGTTGAAATCTATCTTGAACAGGCCAATGTTTTCAGTGCGATAGTTGGTATTTACGGAGTTAAGGCACTGGATGCGACTAGCGTATATGAAAAGAACCGCCATTTGGACTTAGCACAGCAGCGGTTTCCAGACTTGCGCAAGAAGGGGAGCGCACCGGATCCCAGTCCTAACCTTTCCTTAGAGTCTAAGGCCAGCAAACGCGCTTGGGCAGTCCAGTCCCATTACGATCATTCAGGCTGGTACATCATTTGGCGATATCTGGTGGATCCTACGATGTCATTGGAAGCGAATAAACCAGTTATCGTCTGGAGGGTAGACATTATTTTTCTCATCAAAGAGGATTGGAAGTATGAAGGAAGCTCCGCTGGCTCCGAAGGAGGCGGACGAACCCACACTTTCGGATTGAAACTACCGGCCTCGCGATTAAGAGACAAAGCAGTCTATCAAAGAAAAGACGTTAAATTGTCAGGTGGCAAAGCGGTTCCGAGAAACGGAGACTAGCCAGTCCCTCTCTTCCGCCTCATGCTGGTTTTCTACATCTTTGCGGCCGTAGTCATCTTCCTGGGAATACTTTCTATTCGCAGCGGCTTTGGTTTCGCCCGCTACGTCCGAGGCGAACTCGTTAATGCGCCTCCCGCTTACGCTCCCTTTGCTACGGTGATCGCGCCCTGCCGCGGGCTGGAATCGGGCCTGCGCGAGAATCTCGCTGCGCTTTTCAAACAAACCTACCCCGCCTACGAGATTATCTTTGTCACTGACAGCAATGAGGATCCTTCGCTCGGAGTTATTGAGGAAACAATTCGAGCCGCACATGGACGATCGGAGGTTGGCGCTCGCGTCGTCATCGCCGGAGCAGCCGTCGATTGTGGGCAGAAGGTTCATAACTTGAGAGTTGCAGTCACGCAAGTTGATCCCCACTGCGAAGTCCTCGTTTTTGTCGATAGCGATGCCCGGCCGCATGCCCAATGGTTGAAATCCCTGGTGGCGCCACTTGCTGATCAAGGAATCGGAGCCGCGACCGGCTATCGCTGGTTCTTACCTGAGAAAGATGGCTTTGCTTCGTCACTTCGTTCGGTTTGGAACGCGTCTATTGCTTCGGCCCTCGGATCACGTGGAGACAAAAACTTCTGTTGGGGTGGATCAACAGCAATTCGGCGCTCAACTTTTGACCAGCTGGAGGTCAGAGACGCGTGGCATGGGACAGTCTCCGATGATTTCGCGATGACCAGAGTGTTGCAACACGCGAAACTTCCCATTCACTTTGTGCCCGCCTGCCTGGTTCCTTCGCTCGACAATTGCTCGATGAAGGAACTTCTTGAGTTCACGAATCGCCAACTGAAAATTACACGCGTCTATGCCCCGCATTTGTGGAAACCGCTGTTGATTGGCAGCCTTCTATTCACTGGTGTCTTCTTCGGCGGTCTTGTCCTCGTCATCATTCGCGCAGCATTGGGACTGGACTTCGCTCTGCCGCTGTTGCTTCTGGTTGTGATCTTTCTGCTGGGATCAGCGAAGGCTTACATTCGATGGCAGGCGGTAGCTGTCGTGTTGAGTGGTTATCGAAAACTCGCTTCGAAGGACTTGCCGGCCCATTTGCTCTTATGGCCCTTTGCCTCAGCACTTTTTCTTTGGAACGCGCTGGTGGCGGGCTTTTCCCGCCGCATCCAATGGCGTGGTACCACCTACGAATTGAAATCATCTACCGAAGCTGTCATCATCCGCCAGTAGGACAGACATTCCTGTCTGTCTCGCGATCGGCAGCAAAGCAGTTTAGTTTTTTGTAATCCGGTTTACTGAGATGCTTTGTGATCTCTAACGTACCTGTGACCAGAGAATGACAGACAGGAATGTCTGTCCTACCTATGAACAAAGCAGTACAACTGGTTCAACTACTCCGCTCCACCAGGCGCGACGCGCGTCTCGGCACAGTGATTCTTTTTGTGACCTCGCGTTGTAATGCCTTTTGCAAAACATGCTTTTATCACGAAGAGTTGAATCAACCGGGAGATTTATCCTTCGAGCAAGTTCAGAAGATCTCGCGCACCATGCCATCGATAACCGACCTCTGGTTGTCCGGTGGTGAACCGACCCTGAGACGTGATTGTTCAGAGATTATCGACACTTTTGTGAAGAACAACGGAGTCAACCGCGTCATTATTCCGACAAATGCGCTCATCAAATCCCGGGTTTATGAAATCGTTGACAAGGCCCTGGGTTCACACACGACGCTGGATCTTTATCTGAATATCGCGCTGGACGGATACGGTAAAACTCACGACCATATCAGAGGTGTGCCAGGAAACTGGGAGAAAGCACTCGATTGCATAAGCCTTGTGTACCCACTGAAAGAAAAGTTTGCGGATCGCTTTCGCCTCAACGTCAACACAGTGGTGTGCGCTGACAATTACACCGAGATCGAGCAGCTCGGTGAGTATTTGTGGGCCAACTTCCGCCTGGACGGACAATACTTCAACATTATTCGCGGCGAGACGTTGGTTGGCGACGAGATTAAACAAGTGCCTGCCAGTGTCTTACCTGAGATGTACTCCTATGTTTCGAAACTGACGAAACGTTACGGCGATCGCATGTTCGCGCAGGACGACGCCAGCAAGCGCTTCGTCAAGAACGTGGCGTATGTTGGCGCCATCACCACTCACTACCGCACCCAACACGCAAACTTTCAGGAGTCGACACCCTGGCCTTTCCCCTGCACGGCCGGTGAGACGACCGCAGTTATCGACTACAACGGCGACGTACGCGCATGTGAACTCCGCGAGAAGTTTGCCACGCTTGCTGATTTTGATTACGACTTCGGTGAGCTTTGGAAAGCGAATGAACGGGCGATCGAGCTCGGTGCCATCGACGGTGGCAAGGCTTGCTGGTGCACGCATGTTTGTTTCATACACGACTCGATGCGTCATTCCAGCCGCGCAATGTTGTATGAAGTCCCGAAAAACTTCCTCACCCGGGAGAGCTGGCAATCTTAAATGCCCGATAGAGATAACGGCGAAGCGAATCGGAAGGGCGGCATTGCCTACGCCGCCGCGTTCGCGCTGTTTATGTCGGTAGCGGTTATGACTGGGTTCGGCTGGGCGCTTGATCGATGGTTTGGCACGGCTCCCTGGCTCCTGGTGGGCGGTCTCGTTCTGGGCGCAGTGGCAGGCTTTTATCAGTTCATTCGGCTAACTGCGAGACTTTAGAGTGTTATATATCGACCAATCAAACACGATCTAAATATCACGAAAGCCGAACAGGATTTTCGAGTTCGTTCGTGTCTTTTAGTGGATCGATCCTTTTCAACCAGCCGACTCTTAATTATGACACTGGCGAATCAGACGGTAGTGGCCTAATTTTGGAATCCACCACACTGGCACGCGCCTTGTCCCTCAACCGCTCAACAGCGCTATGTGTGCTAACGCACGGAGACCCCTTTCTATCCGTGATATAAGCCGCTTCATGAGTACCACTACACTAATAATCGTCATCCTGGTAGTTCTCTTACTCTTCGGCGGTGGCTACGGCTACTCCCGCCGTGGGCGATAAGAGCTACCCAGGCCACTAGAATATCAGTTGAAGCCGTGCGCCCAATGAGAGATCTCGGGGAGTGTCTTAGTTGGGGCTAGGGCTGATGGTCTATGGCATGCCGCTTGTCGACCGTGACTAATGGCCTCGCTATAGAAGAATTTTGCATTGATTCGGAATAGTTCGTTACACGTGCAAAATATAACCGCCTGCCCGACATCGACTGAGGCCGACGCTTTGGACATTGCGGGAGCTAGCCAGGGGACTTGCGGTTCGGCATTTCCTCGACTCTTCCCGCTTTATCTTTGGGAGGGCGTTACCGTTCATGAGGCGGTGAGGCCCTTTTGCTTTAGCTATAATCAGCCTATCAATAAGAACTGTGTTTCCGCAGATTGTGCCGACGATCGCGATCGAGGGTAGTCTGACCGCCGAGGGTTACTTGCGCAGGGAGGCTATATGCAGAAGTGGGAGTACAGAGTCGAAGCTTCGGAAGTCCCACTAGAGAGTAAACTAAATGAATGCGGCAACGAGGGGACCGTCTTAGGAGCATTGAACTATGCAGCACGTTTTACCGCTTCAGAAGTAAGTGCACCACAACTAGCGGCCTTGGCTTCAGAATCTTTGGTACTAGCCGTGCTCCCTTACGTACTAGCGCGGGCTTGGGATGAAGTGTGTCGCCCTCCACGCTGGCGATAACCAAAGCTAGCTCGAGGATTCAAGGCAGTTATCCGTTCATGAGGCGGTGACGCCCTTTTGCTTTTCAAATTAAGACACTACAATTCGGTTACTCAATTTCGGCTCGCCTCAACTCTTAGTTTGTCCGGCCAGATAGACCTAGAGGAAAAGACGCGACTTCCCTGACGCTTCAGGCGAGCCGATTACTCATTCAGGGTTTTGGCTACAGGGAAGCCGCTATGCTCACCGAAGAAGAGATTGATTCTCTAGCTCGCCAGATTCTTGCCTTTGCTATCGAAGAGGTCAGTAGTTGGGACGACGGTTATTTCCACGCAATTGAGGAGACAGATGACGGCGAACCCGTGCCGGTTTATAGCGCAACTAGCGTTGAAGGGTTAGGAAGTTTTGTAATGGAGTTCATGCCTCTTGCTACCATTAAAACAATAATCCGCAGTTCCGAACGGACCTTTGAAACCTTCATAGTGGTATTAAGTAACTCAACCACTGGTGAAAAAGAACCACGGCGAGTAGCCGAACTCGCAAGCCCTAAAACGCGAAGGCAGGCAATCGACTTCACATCTCGCTGGGCGTCGCTAAACCTAATCGCCTTCATGAGGCAAAGACTTAGCGATTGCATTGAAGAGGCTGTCCATGATTGCGGTGTTATTAGCGAGTCGCTGCTGGCTGTCGCATTAGCTGAAGCAATCAGCAAGGAGATGCCTGTCACAGCCGATGCACGGGAAGAAATTGAGAAAGCGGTAACGAGGACAGCGAACAAAAAGAGGAGACAACTACAAGAGCATATTGAGGGATTACCCCACCTCATAACCAAAACTCGACTAGGTGCCCCTCCCAAATCCAGCGCGCAACGCCAACAGGACCGCGCTGCCTATACAGCACGGATTGAAGCGGCATACCGCAAGCTAAGAATTGAAACCGGACAACGCCCAACAAAGCGAAGTGTTGCGGGTGAATTGGGTGAGGGCGGGCTAAGTGCGTCCGGTGGGGATTCTAGATTGAATGCGTTCAATGTGAAGCTAGGCCGAAGGGGCATCAACTACAATGAATTGCTCGAAAGAATCGAAAGCGAACTACAACAATAATTCCCTTCGACTTCTTGTTGTACCTACAACAATAAATTAAGCCGAGTTTCTTTTGTAGCACAACAAGAATCGGTCTGCTGTTTATTGCTTCATTCTACGGTCAGAGAGAGGATGTACCATGCCGTTATCAGTGAAAGCTGATGGCGGTTTTTCATTTAGGAGGGGCAAGTGGAATGGTAAGACGGGCAGTGCACTACTAGGGCCGCGCCGACTTGGTAGCGCAAAACAGAAAAACCTCAGAGGGCAAATCGTTGACGCGAACCCTCTGAGGTCTAGGCAAACCAAGTTCAAATATACGGAAGGTGTCCCGTGGTCGGTTCCACTTAAGGGCTCTACATCCTGATAGGGGACGCTGCTGATACCAGCGTTAGGTTCGACTCCTACATCTTCCGAACCCACAATAACCTATCACTGGGGTATATGTTTGTTCAAGGTTTCGCGAACCCAGGTTGATAGGTCTTTCCCTTCCGACTTGGCCGCTTTTACATACGCGGCCTTTTCGGAAGGCTGTACGCGGGACTGCAATACAATCCCCTTGGCTTCGCCTTTCGGCAGTGGTGGTCTACCGACCTTTGGTTTTTTCTCTCGCACCCTTAATCTCCGCTGCTACCGCAACCTTAACGGCTGTCTCCGGTGAATCGACGGGAGGCAATTCCAGCACGGCTACATATCGCTTTGCCTTATCATCTTTGCCCGTTGCGTGTGACCATGCATAAGCGCGTTTCGCTTTTGGATGCCCGCGAATAGTAAAAACCTCAACGTCACCCGTCCATAAGGTTTCGCCGTTGAACGTTTCCGTTACAGGCACGGTCTCAACGTATTCAGATTCGCACCCGTGCAAGTTGCGGATTGCGGTTTTTAACTCTCCGATATAGTCCATCCGTTTTTGTAGAACGTGATCGGTATCCTTCATGACGCCGCCTCGACCAGATCGCCATAAGACCAAAACTTTCGCTCGACACCCGCCGCCATTGCTGGTGTCATCTTCAACGTGCGATGCGTCTTAACAAAATTGTGGCTTGCGAAATTCAGCGCGACTGCCGCTTCAAAGTTTTCAAACTTCTTTGAGAATGCCAGCGTCAGCCGATTCAGCCGTTTAACATGTAAGCGAGTTGAAGCATTCAACCGCTCAACGTAGCTAGTTGAAACCGCTTTCGGATCGGGCGTTCCCATGATCCAAATCTTCTCGCTCGACTTGATGCGCGGTTGGCTGTACTTGCGTTCGGGATTGTACGTACCATCCTCCGATGAGTAGGACTTTACAATCTGCGCGTAATCGACTTCACGCCCAAAAGCAAACTCAATCGCTTCTGGATATGAATTCATAGCATCGGTTGAAATCTGGACGCGGTTGTTAAGACGTGAAGCCAAGTCACTAATGAAGGCCGCCGTGGTTTCAATGTTGCGGTTATTGGACACGCGATAAGTAGGGACAATCTTTGTCTCCGCATCAACCGCGCAGAACGTCCAGACCGTGCCCAGCGTCGGATCGTCAGTATCTTTAACGTGGGCTTGCTTCTTACCAATGAAGCCCCAAATCTCATCCAGTTCCAAGCGATTGCAATCCAGACCGCGCATTTTCTCATCAAGTAGACGAGCGCAACCTTGACCGATGCGGACGCCGAAGCGCATGATCGTGTCCCGGTGAATACCCGTCATTCTCTCAATAGACCGGATACTCGAACCTTCAGCTAGGGCCGCCGTAACTGCAATCTGTTTGTCTTTGGGTAATTGGGTTGCCATGCCAATTACTGTACTACGGAAACCATAATCCGTCAATAATTATTTTCGTACTACGGTAAACTAAACTGAACCTCTGGGCGTCTTAGTCGTTTAACAGAGGTGAGTATTACAATTGACCCAGAAGGCGAACGGTCATTTTAAGGCTTATTGAGGCTTGGCAGGGCTAAGTCCTGAGCAGGGACAGAGTTGACGAAAGACAGGTAATGTTTAACAAGGTTGGGGCAGTAAGAAATCTATTGACACATCCTTCCCCGCGTGTCAGTTTACCGCCTTTAGTTGTCATCAAAGAGTACCAAACTCCATACCCTGACCCATTCGCTTTGGTGAGACTCAATCCACCTCCGCCCAAGTGACGTCGTGTCAATTCGTTTTCAGGGAGAAGTTATCATGGAAAATCTTAGCGGAGTAGTCATCCTATTGAGCGTTTTAGCGTTGTTTCCTTCCCTTAAGTTAGTAGCCGAGTTGGTCGATTTAATAGGGAGAAAGCTTGTCAGGAAAAACACGCCCGAGGCTCGGGAGGTTAGAGAACACCGTCTCTAGTTTTCCTGCCTCTGTCGTCCCCTCACTAGATGGCTGAAGAAGAAGGCATACACAAACATGCGTTCTGGTTATATGGCGTCTTGGTCGGAATTGCGATCAAACACGCGCTCGACGCCACAATTCCTCACATCTTTGATCCAGCAAACATTGCGAGCCAGCTAACTGCGAACCAGCTCGCATTGCCGCAGGCTAGCTACGGGCCTGCCCCTGATCTCGGACGCCTCCTCGTCTTTTTAATCCTTATCGTAAGGTTTTATCTAGGTTCAGCGTTCTTCTTCAGCGATATTCACGATGCTGGCTATGGCGTTTCCGATCCCTCAGAACCCTTTAAGAAAAACTATGCCCTCGACTTCATTTGTGGGTTCACTCATTTCGTAGCTTTTGTAATTCTTGCAATGAACATTGACGTGCACACAAGGCAATTGTTTTGGTTTCCTGTCTTGGTGGGATTCATTCTCTTCTACGATTTCATTTGGTGGGTGTTCTCACAGAGATATTACTCAGCCGACTACATTTTTTGGTGGATGGTAGCGAATTCTATTACGTTGATCGTTAGCGGTATGGTGTACCTTCTTGCGTATTACCCCCTCCATAGAGACCCTCTCGTGGCTGAAGCTTGTGCGTTTCTTCCGGTTGTTGCTGTGAGTGCCTACGACATAGGTGCGATGATGATGGATAAGCCGTATTTTGAGAGCGTCCAAAACCGACTAAGCCGAAAACCCAAGAAACCTCGAAGAGGTCAGCGAAACAACCCCCAACCCTCTCCACGAGGCGGCATTCTGAGCCCTCCCCGTTAGCCGCTCAAATTAGGACACTACCGATCAGACGCCCCATCTCGACAATGAGGCGTTTTCCTGTGTAAAATCGCCAGCTTTGTTAATGAATAAATCCGAAGAAATTGTAGGGAAGAGTCTGTTCGCCGAAATGCGTAGTGCCGGCATTTCCGGTCGTGTTTTTCGCTCAATGGCTTTTGCGACTGCTATTGCTGTACTCGCCGGCTTATTTTTTGCGCCCTGGCGAGTTACCACCGGACTGTTGGTGGGTGGCGTTCTGGCGCTCTTTAATCATCACTGGCTGAGCGGTTCGGCGACAGCGGCTCTCAGCGTGGCTGCGCATGGGGCGAAGCCAAAGATTGGACTGGCACAATACGTTCTTAGATACGCCGTCATTGCAGGTGTGGTTTTTGCCGCTTACAGGCTGAATCTCGTGTCGCTCGCTGCGACCATAATCGGGCTATCCAGTTTCGTGGTGGCATTGTTCGTGGAAGCCTTACGAGAACTTTATTACGCACTCATCCATCGAGAGGAAATCAGTTAATGTTTCTGTTAGCAGCAGCCGGAAATGAAGAAGCGCATCCTACGCCAATAATCGTACAGTTTGTAAATCATTACTTCGGCGAGTGGGCTTACAGATTTGAAATGAAGTACACCTACCCGCGGTGGCAGAAGTTCTTCGCGATATTCGAGACCACTCCGGAAGCGGTGTTTGGCCCTTACACTCCGGAGAACGCAATTCCCTGGTACACGGTAATGTTTGTGATTGCCTGTATCTTGAGCGTTACGGTGATCTGGATCTTTAAGGGCAGACTCTCGGAAGAAGAACCTGGTTACGGACAACAGACTCTCGAGCTTGGCGTGCTCGCGGTTCGCAGCATGTTGGAAGACATTATTGGCCCGCAGGGATTGAAGTACTTCCCAGTCATCATGACGTTTGCGGTACTGATTCTGATTTCCAACCTGATGGGAGTGTTTCCGCTGTTCATGTCCCCCACAGCAGCTGTAAGTGTCACCTTTGCTCTGGGGATTTCTTCATTTCTTTACTACAACTACATCGGGATCAAAGAGAACGGTGTAATCGGCCATCTCAAGCATCTGGCGGGCCCAATCTGGTGGATCGCCCCGCTGATTTTCCCTATTGAGTTAATTAGTAACTTCATCAGACCGTTTTCACTAGGCATTCGTCTTTTCGGCAATCTATTCGCCGATGAAAAGGTTGTTCAAACCGTTTCCGGTCTCGCGGCGCCTTACACCTGGATCGCTCCATTATTATTGATGCCGTTGAGCGTCTTTGTGGCGTTTATTCAGACTTTCGTTTTTGTGCTACTTTCCCAGCTTTATTTGAGCGAGGTTTCCCACGAATCCCATGAGGAACACGCGGAACACGGGGAAGCGCACGACGCTGGTCATGGCCATCCGGCAACGGAAGACATTGCCATGGCAACCACTTGATTTTTATGAGCGCGAGTCGAGCGGCGGGGCACCGCGCCCATGCACGTTGGCACGCGAGGTTAGTTGAGATGCTATTGGAAGCCACAACTGGCGAATAATAGACCGTTGATTTAATTGCAGGTCTGTCTCGCAGGAGCGCCGTTGTTCGAGGGGCGGTGGATACCGGATGCAGGCGAAATAATAACCGCTGGTTGTTGTGCTGCTGGCAATAGGCATCGATGAGTGCTGGGGGTTGAATCCCAGCGGAGATAAACGAAAAATGCGTAAACTTAATCTATTCTTCTTTGCTCTCGTCGGAGTGCTGATGAGTGCAATGCCGGTTTTGGCACAAGCTCCTGCCGCCGCCGCCGATCATTCGAGCGATGGTCTTAAGGCGATCGCGGCCGGGGTAGGATTTGCCATCGCCGTCGTTGGTGGAGCTTTGGGTCAGTCGCGAATCGGAGCGGCAGCCTGCGAGGGCGCGGCCCGTAACCCGGGTGCGGCGGCCAAGATCCAGACGATGATGATCCTGGGATTGGCGCTGATTGAGTCGTTAGTGCTTTTTGCGCTGCTCGTAGTGTTTGCAAAGGTCTAAACGAGCAGTCGATGCATGAATAGATGCGAGCGAGGCTTTAATGGCCTCGTTCGCATCTTTTGTTTTTTCGTCGCAACTTTGCCGCTATTAAACTCAATGTGTTACGCTGACTTTATTCTCCCGAAAAGGTAATCCCCCTGAATCAGGTTTGGCGAGGACGTAGTAGCTAGATGAAAGCTTGTCCCAAGTGCGGAGATGAATATCCGGACACGACGACGTTGTGTCCGTCAGACGGCGTCGCTCTCGAGAAGACGGATGATGCCTTGCTGGGTCAGATCCTGGCGGGAAAATATCGAATCGATGAGCGTCTAAGCGAAGGCGGTATGGGAACCGTCTATCGTGGTACGCATATCCTGATGGACAAGACCGTGGCGGTAAAAGTTTTACGTCCTTCGCTCGCAGCTGACGAAAAGATCGTGGCGCGCTTTTCCAGAGAAGCTCGCGCAGCCTCCAGAATCAACCATCCACATGCTCTGAGCGTTACTGATTTCGGTGAATCCGAAAAAGGCGTGGTGTTTCTGGTGATGGAATACCTGAGCGGCCAAACGCTCAAGGAAGTCATCCGCCACGAAGGGCCGATGCCGTTGTCTCGAGTAGTGGAGATCATCAAGCAAGTGGGAGGCGCGCTTAACGACGCCCATGGTCAGGGCGTGGTTCACCGCGATCTCAAGAGCGACAACATCATGTTGCTTACCGCCACCAACAATGATTACGCAAAGGTGTTGGATTTTGGCATCGCTAAGATTAAGGAAGCTGACGGAGACTACGATCCTGGCTTAACGTCTCCCGATCTTGTGATTGGGACGCCGCAGTACATGTCGCCCGAGCAGTGTTCTCAATCACCCGACATCGATGCGCGTTCCGACATCTATTCGCTGGGCATCATCATCTTTGAAATGCTGGTGGGGCATGTGCCGTTTACAGGAGAATCGCCCACGGTGATCATGCTGAAACATATGCAGCACCCTCCGCCATCGCTTGCGGACGAGCGGAGCGATATTCCAGCGGCGGTGGGTACCGTAGTGAATCGGGCGTTGCAGAAGAGGCCGGAACACCGCTACGAGACGGTGGGCGAGTTGGTAGAGGATTTGACCATCGCTGCGGGCATGGAGGCCGGCGCCGTTGCTCAAAACGTCCGATGGGGGACGGGATCGAACGAGCCGGTGGCCTCGAAATTTGAAGACGATGGCGACGAAGAAACCCTGGTGCGCCGCAGGTATACCACGCCGATGCCGCCGGTGCCGGCTGAGCCGCCGGCGGTGCCCACACATATTCCTCAATCAGCGGCCGGTTTCAATCCCTGGAAAGTTTTGATCCCCTCGGTAGTGGGGCTCCTCGTTATCTTTGGAGTTATCTACGCGTTTACCAGCAACTCCCAACCCACCGAGGTGACGCCTGGCACAGGGCTGGCTGCCGACCCAAACAGCCAACCCGTGGAAGCGGCCACGCCACCGAATGGTCAGGCGGAGGCCGGTATTCCCTCTGGCGGTGCGACCAATCAAAACGCCAACAACGATACATCAGCGACACCTTCGCCGACGCACTCACCGGAAAATGTGGGCGGCATAAGTGACAACCAGAATCAAAACACGAATTCCAACAAGGCGCCCGCCATACCGACACCGAGCCAGGCAGTGATTATCGAGGAACCGCCTCCATCACCAGCGGCGACTAAACCGCCTGTGCCGAAACCCACTGTGCCGGCGCCCACCGCTTCACCGGCGGGCATTGCGCCATGACGGAGTAGGACAGACATTCCTGTCTGTCTGGGTTGGCAATCCTACCTTTAAGATTTTCCATATATCATTTTTCATTTCCCATTTGCCATTGCGAAGCGGTCTTCTTATTGTGACGTGTGATCCAGGTTCTTGAGTGAGAAAATGAGAAATGAAAAATGAGATATGGAAAATCTGCACTTCTTTTTGGTACCGCGAACGTACTCCTCCCCCAGGCGATGACAGGCAGACAGCCTGTAATAGCCAATAGATAATCTGTATTAGCGTTATTTGTTAGACGGCGAGTGCGATATTGCGGCGAGGATCATCCCAGCCAGGCGTTCTTCTTCGTCAATCGAGATCCGGATTTCCAAAACGTAACAGGGTAAGCCGACTTTGAGGGCACTAAGCCTGGTCGCGTCTTTTGCCGTTGTTATCAAACCGGTGGCTCCACTCGCTTGTATCTCACCAACCAGCGCATCAATGCCTGCTTGTGAGTATTTGTAGTGGTCCGGAAAGGCCCGCGTGAATGGGATTCTCAATCCCGCATTCCTGACTTGGGTAAAGAATGACGCCGGATTCCCTACGCCACAGAATGCTCCGAGCGTTTGATTGAGGACTTCGGGTCCATCCACGCTTTCGCCGCCGAGTCGTCGGAATTCCGTTGGTACCATGCGCGATGAGAACACCGGTCGCGTTCCAACCAATGGCCGAACAGCGCCCTTTACAGAATCGAGGTCGCCGGCCTGATCCGACCTTGTAATCACAACACAATCAGCCCGCGACAAGCTGCGGATCGGTTCTCTCAAACGTCCGTGGGGAAGCATCTCGCCGCCGCCAAACGGGTTTGTGGCGTCGATTGTCACGATGTCCAGATCGCGGGCAATTCGCAGGTGCTGGAAGCCATCATCCAGGACAAAGACCTCGGTGCCTAAATTTCGGACAGCCCATTCTCCAGCTGACACACGATCCGGGTTCGAAATGACGGCCGCTATTCCCAATAGATTCCTGGCGAGCAACAGAGGCTCGTCACCCGCTTCGCGTTCGTTAGCCAGCACCTCAACGCTGTTCGAAACGAGGACCTGTTCTTTTGGGTTCAACTTGCCGTATCCACGGGTCAGCACACAAATTGTTTTCTTTGAGATTAAATCCTGCGGAGGACCATTCTCGCCCGCATTACCTCGGGCTATTGTGCGGCAGACCCATTCCACCAAAGGAGTTTTGCCCGTTCCCCCTGTTGTGATGTTGCCCACGCTGATGACGGGGGCGGGAAGCGTCGAAGTCCTAAACAATCCGCTGCGGTAGGCAGCGAGGCGCGCCTCGGTGAGTGCACGATAGACGGTGCTGAGAGGCATCATGAGCACTGAGGCGCGCGTGTTCATCTAAGACTGAAGTCCAAAGTCCAAAGTCCAAAGTCGAAATCAAAAGCTGTAATCAAAAGCTGTAATGTTCTGTTTTTCATGGGAGTTTGATTCCAGCCGTGGATAAACTGTCCATAGCTGGACTTTGGACATTGGACCTCGAACTGAGGACTGGATTGAGCATGGGCTGAAGCAATTCCAACGTTCGCTCCGTGGCCCCCAGATTCCGCTTTACCAGATGCTTTGCGCGGTCGCCGAGTTCGTGACGTCGAGGTGCATCAGCGAGTAGCTCCGAAAGAATATTTGCCAGTTGACCCGTCAGCTCTGGTTCATCAACGCGCGGCAGTTGAACTACAGCTTCGGCTTCAACAAAAGTCTCAACAATCAAACGAAAGTTATAAGTGTAAGGTCCGGTTACCACGCAAGCTCCGACCGCCGCAGGCTCAAGTATGTTGTGCCCACCTGTCTTGGCGATGCTCCCTCCAACAAACACGACCGACGCGAGAGGATAGAGAGGCTGGAGTTCGCCGATACTATCCAAAAGAATCACTTCGGACTCGCGGTCGCCGGTATTCACTGGTGAGCTCCGTCGAGTCCAGCGAAATCCCGAGGCCTTTATTATTCCAGCCACTTCCGCAAACCGTTCGGGGTGCCGAGGCGCGAATATCAGCCGCGGTTTAGCCACCGAGGTAATTCGCTTGAAAGCAGCGAGGATTATTCGCTCTTCCGGGCTATGCGTGCTTGCGGCCAGAATCACCGGTGAATCCCGGCCTAGCCCAAAGCGTTCACTGAAATCTGAGGTTGATTTATCTGGCGGGAGCAGGGAGCCCGCATCAAACTTCAAGTTACCGGCGATGAACGTCTTGCTCTCGCTCATTCCCAGTGCGCCGAGGCGCTCAGCATCCGCTTCCGTCTGCATGATAGCCATGCTTAACGAGCCAAGGACTCGCTTCATGAACCCTTTGATTAGACGATACCGTCGGAAGGACTGATCGGAGAGCCGGCCATTCACCATCGCGACAGGAATTTGCCGTCTTTGGCATTCCCGGAGAAACCCTGGCCACAATTCTGTCTCCATCAACAGAACAGCGTCGGGGTTGATGACATTTAGCGTGCGGCGAACGACCCAACGCCAGTCAAAAGGAAAGTAAAAAACTCTTTCGACGTCGTCCTTGAAAATCTCACGAGCAAGATGCTGACCCGTTAAAGTAATCGTGGATACAACTATCGAATGGTTGGGAAATCGGGCTTTGATCCCTTTTACCAAAGGGCGTGCCGCCTGCGTTTCGCCAACTGAAACGCAGTGAAGCCAAATCACCGGTCGCCCGTGGTTTGGGATCGGCGAAACTGATCCTAGTCGCTCGCGGAACCCTGACACATACTTTCCGTGACGAAAGGCGTCGATTACAAAGCGGGGCAGCAGGATTGAAAAGCCGAGGCCAAGGAGAAGGCTGTAAACGAAGTACATGAGTGCTCGTAGGACAAGGACCTGTCGTGGGACGTAAAGCAAACTGTTAGTTTGCGGTGCGCACGGCACAGACCCCGATGTTTGTTCCACGCGACTTCTTTGCGTCCGCCCG
>JBBPIC010000001.1:238199-248365 GCA_038040525.1 Acidobacteriota bacterium
TTTGCGTTACCTGCGCTGCGGCACAGACCCAGATGTTTGGTCCACGCGACTTCTTCCCATCCGCCCGCAAACTAACAGTTTGCGTTACCTGCGCTGCGGCACAGACCCAGATGTTTGGTCCACGCGACTTCTTTGCGTCCACCCGCAAACTAACAGTTTGCGTTACTTGCGGTGCGCACGGTATAGACCCCGATGTTTGTCCCAGGCGACTTCTTCCCATCCGCCCGCAAACTAACAGTTTGCGTTACTTGCCTTGCATGGGATCGACAGCAATATCTGTCCTACTTACTTGGCTCTTTCGATATAGCGGCCTTCGGTGGGATCCACGCGAATGCGATCACCTTCATTAACGAAAGGTGGAACTGTAACCGTAACGCCATTCTCGAGGGTTGCGGGTTTATTTACATTCGAGACCGTAGCGCCTTTCATGGTGGGTTCAGTGCGCGTCACCGTCAGTTCCATGGATGGCGGCAGATCTATACCGATCGGCGAACCTTCGAAAAACTCGGCCTGAAGCTTTAAGCCCGGCGTCAACCAAGGCGCCGCGTCGCCCAGGTCTTCTTCACTCAAGGCAATCTGCTCGTAATTCTCCGTATTCATGAAGTGATGATGGGAGCCATCGGAATACATAAATTCCATTTCATGTTGTTCCAGGCTGGCACGTTCAACAGTATCAACCGAGCGGAAGCGATGTTCAAACGAGGAACCGGTTTTGATATTCCTTAGTTTCGTCTGGATCATAGCGCGCAGATTGCCGGGTGTATGGTGGCGAAATTCCATAACTTTGCACGGTTCACCTTCGAAAAGAATAACCATGCCGCGCCGAATTTGAGTTGCAGAGATAGCCATAAAGTCGTGAGTCTCCAGTAAAGTCGTTTGTATTATCCGCGAGCTACAGATGAGCAAATGGGCGTATTTTCGAAACGCGTAGTCTAGCGAGGCGGCATGGGCGTTGTCCAGCGCGTGTAACCGGAAGCACATGCAGTTTAGTTAAAGGGCTTACGGTCGCCAACGAGCAGCCTGAAGGCTGAACTCTGAACTTCCGGCCTCCAACTGCACCAGTACATAATCGGATCCGGAACACACAAAGGCGGCTTCACCGAAACATTCGTTCCGGATTAGCCGCCTTTTTGAGGAGCCCACCTACCTCGTCTGAGTAAACGCCCTAATGCCGGAAAGGTTCCAAATTGAAAACTAGGCCGCTCGCGCTCTCGGAACACGGCGCCGTCGCGCGATCTGCTCAAGCCAACGTTGGGCGTCTTCATATTTGGCGAAGCGTCGCTCGTCCAGGCGAAATGCTGCCGTATGGTAGTAACGACGCCCGTTTATCATTCTGGCCGCATGCTTTATGTGGAGCATCTCATGGTACAGAATGTATTCAACGAACCACTCAGGTACCTGCGGCGAGTCGAGCGATTTGCTGATGGTGATTGTCTCGTAGACTCGATCGTGATGACCGAGGATGCTGCGGGTTTTTCGTTGAGACCACGTAATCGTCGGCTTTTCAACACTTGAATCGAAGTATTTCCGATTAATTTTGGAGAACATCTTCTCCAGGTCATAAGTATTGCCGCGCGCAGTCGATATCATTTTTCGGCCGCGGTGCCTGCGTGCGATATCCGACGAACGCATGACTTCAGGTTTCAAAGAGTAGTCGCGGTAAGCCACTTCATGGATCTCGGGCACCTTCTTGCCCAGCAATCTGGCCACCAACACAAAGGCCAGCGCGCGCATGATGTCGGGCGGGCAATCCTTGCAGAGGTCGGACAAACGGACAAAGACCTGGCCTGAACGCATCCGGATCGTGTGACGGAGGCCGGCGTAGGGATAAAACCGCAGGTCAACCGACGGTACACCTCTGTTGCTGCCCAATTGGCGAAAGGCGTCTATGAAAAACTTCTTCACTTCGTTCATTGCCCACTGCTCCAGACAATTCGCTTCGTGCAGAGCCTCGAATGTTTACTGCGATAAAGGAAGAGCCGTCGGCTAGGCTCCCTCTCCAGCGGTTAAACCCGAGGGGCGTTGGGGATAGTAGATGCCGGAGACTGCGGATATCTTACGGATCACCCCTGCCAAGCGTCAATTGATCCTGGGCAGACCGGAAAAACGTCCAAAAAGCTCAAGAAAAACCACGTTTTTCCATGAGTAATAACAAACAAAAGCGCGTTGAGGGAACCATATCAGCTGGCTGTATTAAGTCTCGGTACGATGCTGGTCAGACGGGGTAGTTCGGGGTGCATCGTATCAGTTAAATCTTTGATGGCGCGTGAATTAACCATTCCAACTAAAGGCTTCATGATGTAATCAAACGTTTGCAGGGCGGCAAACGATTCCTCTATACTGCGAAAGCGTAATTCACCGCTTGTGTTTTGGTTTTCGAGGAAAGAGATCTAGCACTACATTCAACCCAATTTTTGATGCCCCGTCGCAACTCAATCCTACAAAACACTGAAAACAGCGCTCTCGACGCCCGGGCGCAATCTGTGTTGGCTTCTCTGATCAAGGAACATTTGGTGACGGGAGAAGCAGTCGGTTCGCTTGTCCTGGCGGATCGGTTTTCCAATAGTCCAGGGTGGAGCTCAGCCACAATCAGAAATGTGATGGGTGAACTCGAGGAAGCGGGGCTAGTGGAGCAGCCGCACACCTCCGCAGGACGTGTGCCCACAGACAAGGGCTATCGATACTACGTAGACAACATTCTGCAAGAAGCCCGGCTCTCGAAAGCTGACTTGCGGGCAATTGGCAAAGTCTTTACCTCCAGCGGACTTGACTCTGCGACTTCGTCCGATCGCATCATGGAACGCATGTCTCATGCTCTGTCCGAGTTATCGGAGAATGTGGGAATTGTCATTTCCCCTTCACTTGCTGAGAATAGGTTGAGCCATATAGAGTTTGTTCAGCTTTCGGATAAGCGAATCCTGGTCGTCCTGGTTACGACCTCAAACATCATTCACAATAAGATCATCCGGCTGGAAGACAACATCACGCAGGAAGAGCTCGAGCAGACAGCCCGTTACCTGAACACCGAATATAGCGGCAAGAGTCTGGTGGCCATTCGGGCCGAAATCCTCGAGTTAATGAGGGAGGAGAAGGCCCTCTACGACCGCCTCTTGCGGAATGCGATTCTGCTTTGTGACATGAGCCTCGAGGGTGAGGAGTCTGCCGGAGGGGTGTATGTCGATGGCGCGTCAAATATTTTGAGCAAACCGGATTTTGTTGATGTTGATCGAATGCGGGAGCTGTTCCGCACCTTCGAGGAGAAGTCTCGGCTGATCAAAATTCTGAATGAGTGCGTTGCTCGCGATCAACCTTCCACATCCGGCGACGTTCATGTGCTGATAGGGCGTGAACATCCGATATCCTCCATGAGTCATTGTGCCTTGATCACGGCCCCCTACCGGATGGGAAGCGACGAACGTCCGGGGACTTTGGGCGTTGTCGGGCCAATGAGGATTGAGTATTCCCGCATTATGGCTATGGTAAACTACATGGCGCGTCTCATTGAGCGCAGACTCGACGAAGAAGCGCGAGTTTGAACCCTTTACCATTCGAATTGAACTGATCGATGTCCCCTGACGATAACGGAAATAATTCAAACCGCATCCCAATCAATTTCCAGGATCCCGATATGGAAATTGATTCGGACAGTTTAGCTGACGAAGAGTCTGCTGCGCCGGATCGCGAGTCAGTTGAGATCTCCACCGAGCCAGGGCCGAAGAAGTTTGATCCCAGCGACCCTCCAGTAACTCCATCTCCACAAGCTGACGGAACTCCCGGCGAACCGCCCAAGGGCGGCGGACCCGAAGTTGCTGAACTAGTTGCAACCAGGGCCGAGCTCAAACGCCTTGAAGGCGAGGTTAAGGAACTCAAAGACAGCTTGGCCCGACGCCAGGCGGACTTCGAGAACTACCGAAAGCGAATGGAGCGCGAGCGCGCAGAAACCTACAATCGCGTCGTAGCAGACATTGCCGGCAAGCTTTTGCCGGTTCTAGACAACTTGAAAAGGGCTTTGGAGACGGAAGCTTCGCTCGAGGCCAGCGAGTCTGATGAGTTTCGCCACTTCCTCAGTGGCGTGGATCTGATTTACAAGCAGCTCAATGGTGTACTTGATGCGCTTGGTGTCAAGCCGGTTTTGGCGGAGGGTGAACTATTCAACCCACATTTGCATGAAGCAGTGGTTACAGAGCCAACGGACGACTACGAACCCGATACGGTGATACAGGAAATTGTTCGCGGGTTCAGGATAGGCGACAAGCTGATTCGGCCCGCATTGGTGAAGGTGGCAGTTAAGAAGTAGAGGCAAAAAAGCCGGTGTAGGCCTGGCAAGAGTATTGAGATGGGAAAAGCGATCGGCATAGATTTAGGAACGACCAATTGCTGCGTTTCTGTGCTTGAAGGCGGCGCAGTGCAGATTGTTCCCAATAAGGAAGGCGGGAGAACGACCCCCAGCGTGATTGGCTTCACGGACAAGGGGGAGCGTCTGGTTGGGCAGATCGCGAAACGCCAGGCTGTGACTAATGCCGCTAACACGGTGTATGCGGTGAAGCGGCTGATCGGGCGAAAATACAACTCTGCAGAAGTTCAGCGAATGCGTGAAACGTCCGCGTTTGAGATTGTTGATTCACCGAATGGAGATGCGCGCGTCCGTGTGCAGGGACGCAGCTATAGCCCGCCGGAGCTGTCCGGAATAGTCCTACAGCGCCTGAAAGCTGCCGCTGAAGATTTTCTGGGAGAGTCGGTGACTAATGCGATCATCACAGTTCCGGCTTATTTTGATGACATCCAACGCCAGGCCACCAAGGATGCGGGGAAGATCGCTGGACTTACTGTCGAGAGGATCATCAACGAACCGACTGCTGCTGCACTGGCCTACGGGCTGGGCAAGTCAGGAGTTGAGCGTATAGCCGTCTACGATTTGGGGGGCGGCACGTTTGATATCTCGATTCTGGAGATGAGCGATGGCGTCTTCGAGGTGCTTTCGACCTCCGGCAACACATTTCTCGGTGGCGAAGATATTGACGAGAGAATCATGAACTGGATGGCCGACCAGTTCCTGACGGACACTGGAATTGACCTGCGGAAGGATCGGCTGGCCTTACAGCGTTTGAAGGAAGTAGCTGAACGAGCAAAATGTGAACTCTCAACCTCTAATGAAACCAACATTAACCTTCCATTCATAGCCGCGGACGCCACCGGGCCGAAGCACTTCAACAAGGTGCTGACCCGGGATGAGTTTGAGAATCTGATCTCTGATTTAATCGATCAAACCATCGAACCCTGCCAAAAGGCGCTTGAGGATGCCAAACTGCAGCCGAGCGATGTTGATAAAGTGATCCTGGTTGGTGGCCAGACACGGTCGCCAATAGTTGAGCGTACCGTTGAGAAAATCTTTGGTAAGAAGCCCTCCGCAGAGATTAACCCTGATGAAGTTGTCGCTATGGGTGCTGCGATTCAGGGAGGCGTGCTCACCGGTGAAGTAAAAGACATAGTGCTTCTCGACGTGTTACCGCTAAGTTTGGGCCTCGAAACCCGTGGCGGATTATTCACCAAGATTATCGACCGAAATTCGACCATACCCCTGCGCAACAGTCTGACGTTTACGACGGTAGTCGACAATCAGACGTCGGTGGAGATTCACATATTGCAGGGTGAGCGTGAAGTTGCTGAAGGCAACCGCTCGCTGGGAAAGTTTGAGTTGGTGGGGATCCCGCCCAGCCCTCGAGGTGTGCCTCAGGTTGACGTTTCATTCGAAGTTGACGCCAATGGCATTGTCTCAGTGTCCGCGCAGGACAAGGCTACGGGCCGCGAACAGCAAATGCGCATCACTCCTACTTCCGGCCTTGCTCCGGATGAGATCCAACAGTTGATCAAGGAGGCGGAAGGGTTTGCGGATACCGACCGAGTCGCGAAGGAGATGGTCATCTTGCGCAACAAGCTCGAGTCGCTGCTTCGGAACACCCAGAAGTCGTTCACCAAATTTGGCGGCATGCTTTCGGCAAATGACCAGGAAATGGCCGACCGGGTCTTCAAGGAAGCCGAGACAGCTTCGAACACAGATGAGCGTGATGAAATTAACAAAGCACTAACAGCACTGGAACGAGTTGCCGCCCAGCTTACTTCTGCAATGATGAACCCTGCCAAAGAAATTACTCCCTCAGACACTGAGGATCGTGCTAACAAATAACTACGTATTATTATCGCTTTAATTCATAAGAGAGAATGACGTCTGAAATGAGTAAACGAGATTACTATGAAGTACTGGGTGTAGCTCGCACCGCAACCGATCAGGAGATAAAGAGTGCATATCGCCGTTTGGCCATTCGTTATCACCCCGACAAGAATCCGAACGACGCCAGCGCGGAAGAAAAGTTCAAAGAGGCCGCGGAAGCCTACAGCGTGCTTGCCGATGCCGATCAGCGGCAGCGTTACGATCGGTTTGGCCATGCTGCAGTTTCCGGCGGCGCGGGACAGAGTTGGGGTGCGCCAGGTTTTGGTGGCATTGAAGACATCCTGGGCGATCTTTTTGGGTTCGGTGACGTGTTTGGTGGAGGACGTCAGGGCGCCCGACGATCAGCGGCCCAACGAGGCGCCGATCTGCGTTACGACCTGGAGATTACCCTGGAAGAAGCTTTCAACGGGATGACCGCAAACCTCCGCATCCCCCGACTTGAGACTTGCGAAAACTGCAAAGGCAACGGCGCAGCTCCCGGAACACTGCCGGAAAACTGCACCAATTGCGGGGGCACTGGGCAGGTCCGCTACCAGCAGGGTTTTTTCTCGGTAGCGCGGACCTGTCAGGCATGCCAGGGCGCCGGCCGAGTAGTGAAGACACCTTGTAGCGATTGCCGGGGCGCGGGGCGTATCGAGCGTGAGAAGCAGATGGAGGTCAAGATTCCGGCCGGAGTTGAGACCGGATCGCGGTTGCGCGTTCAGGGCGAAGGAGAGGCTGGAACTCAGGGTGGGCCCTCCGGTGATCTCTATGTTGTAATTCATCTCGCCGAACATGAGCGTTTCGAACGCCAGGGCAGTAATCTCTATGCCTCGCTGCCGATAACGTTTGCTCAAGCCGCACTTGGATCGGACGTTTTCGTTGGCACGATCGAAGGAGAAGAGAAGATAAAGATTCCCAGCGGCACACAGACAGGCACAGTATTTCGTATTAAGGGCAAAGGTATGCCGGTTCTGGGGGGGCGCGGCCACGGGGATATGTTTGTCTCTGTGGGTGTAGTGACGCCAACTTCCTTGACCCGTGAACAACGTAAGCTGCTTGAACAACTTGCTGTGGTGGAAGATAAGGACCTGGAAGATAAAGGCCTGGTCGACAAGGTCCGCGACATTTTTGGCTAGGCTTGTTGCGGGAGAGTCAATACGATCCACGAAAGCACCACGAAACCACTCGAACCGGCCGTTCGTGTAGCTTGGTGTGTTTTCCTGGATCGTTTCTAGCTTTCAACAGACACGGGGCACGCCCCAAATTGAAGCGGAGCATCAATGAGATATCCCCCTACCCCTCTATCGCGCACTCTCCTCGTCCTGGTTTTCCTGGTCGCAACAGCTATTTCAATAGCAGCCCAGGACAGCATGCAGCGATGGCAGAGCTTTGACTTTGGCAAGACAGCGCTCAAGCCGGCCGATATTGCCGGCGTTCCATCAGGGGATTTAACGCTGCTGCGCGGGATCGTTTTCGGCCGTCATGGACGAGTCTTCAAAGACGCCGCGATTAAGGTCTACCTGGAAGCGCAGGGTTGGTATAAGCCCAACCCGGAATTTAACAATTCCATGCTCAACAATATCGAGCGCCGTAACCTGGATCTCATTCGTATTGCGGAAGCGAGCAAGCATGCGACCGTTCAACCGGGAGACATGCGCTATTGGCAGACCCGGCCGTTAACGGCGAGGAAGCTCGGGGCTCACAGCGGTGCTGAGTGGCTCGTGCTGCGATCTGAAGTCGAAGCAATTCATGGAAAGCGTTTCAATGAGCCCTGGCTGCAGCAATACTTCAACGAGCGTTATTGGTACAAGCCGGCGGATCGTTACGATTCCAAACAGCTTTCAGCGATAGAGAAAAAGAACCTGGAAGCAATTGCCCTGGCGCAGAAGAAGGCGCGCAAGGTTGCATTGGCCCCGGGCGACATGGCGCTCTTTGAAGACAAATTGATTTCTCCTCAGATGCTCCACGGCCTGAGCCTTCATGAGCTGCGCCTTTTGCGAAATGAAGTTTATGCTCGCCACGGTCGCCAGTTTCAGGCGCCGTGGCTGTCGCAATACTTCTTCAATCAGGAGTGGTACCAGCCCAGCGAGACCTTTAAGGACGAGGATTTGTCGGGTTCAGACAAGCAGAATGTAGAAACGATTGTCGGGTATGAGAATAAGATACACGACGATATTGGCCGCAAGCCGATCACGCGGAATTTGCTGGAAGGCTTGTTCATTGAAGACGCCGGCAAGATGCGTCAGGAGATTTACGCGCGGCGCGGCAAGGTCTTCACCAAAGAACCCTGGTTTCAGACATACTTCGAAAGTTTCCCCTGGTACAAGGCTAATCCGGAGTTTACTGATGCACAGTTAAGCGCTGTGGAGAAACGCAATATTGCGACGATTACCGCTTATGAGAAAAAGGCGGTGAGCGCCTGGAGCGTTATAGAGGGTTGATAGGCCCACCTCGGGTCTCGCGTGACGAGACCAACGACAAAACCGGTAACAAGAGGGGCCTTCCTGATTCTTTGGTTAAGGTCAGCAGTGGCGAAGCATAGATGCGATCCACTAAATAACACGAAACGACACTAACTAATTTCATGTTGGTTCGCGTGGTTTGTTGGATCCTCTGTTTTCGACCAAAACCTGGTCAAGAACCAGAAAGCAAACTTATTCCAGAGCGAAAACTGAGAAGCGGGCCGGAAACCTCGATTAAAGGAAACTGAGCGTTTGTATTTGAACTGGCGTTCTACAGTCGATAGCGTACACCGCGCGCTCGAAGTTCTTCATCGTTGACCTCAAAATTCTGCAGACGCAAACTGACGTCAGCATTGAGGTCCCAGCCATCTCGCATGCCCGCCTGAAGTTTTACGGTTCCGGCAGCCGCAATCATCGCTGCGTTGTCAGTGGAAAGATGCGGTGAGGGGAAGTAAGCGGGAATCCCCATTTGGTTCGCAGCTTTTCGCGAAGCGTCTCTCAAAGCGCCGTTGCAAGCAACTCCACCCGCAACGATTAGTGTCTTCGGAAAGTATTCTTCGGCGACTCGCTCGGTTGTTCCTACCAAAGAACGAACCACCACACTCTGAAAACTTGCCGCAAGATCCTTTATACCCTGCGATGGCTCACGGCCGTTTGTTGCGGGTTCCAGTCCCGTCTCGCGTACGTGTTTTGTCACAGCGGTTTTCAATCCACTAAAACTAAAATCAGGCGAGCCGTCGCCCATACGCGGTAGTGAAAACTTGACCGCCTTCGGATTTCCTTCACGCGCGAGCTTTTCGATGATGGGACCGCCCGGATAACCGAGTCCCAGCATTTTGGCCACCTTATCAAACGCTTCACCCGCAGCGTCGTCGCGAGTGCGCGCCACGACTTTGTACTTTCCAGGTTCGGGAATGAAGAAGAGATTCGTGTGTCCGCCGGAGACGACGAGGGCAAGAGCAGGATACTCGACAGGAGGGTTTTCGAAAGCAACAGAGTAGATGTGCCCCTCGATATGATTCACGCCAACCAGCGGCTTGTTCAAAGCAAAAGCCATTGCCTTTGCATAAGACACACCAACCAGGAGCGAGCCCACGAGACCAGGTCCAACCGTGACCGCGATGCCGTCAATATCTTTAGGATTTATTCTGGCGCTTTCAAACGCTTCCTCGACAATAGGAACAATCTTGTCCAGATGTTCTCGCGAGGCCAATTCCGGCACGACGCCGCCAAAGCGCTCATGAGTCTTTACTTGCGAAGCTATCACAGACGAGATGATCTCGCGGCCATCGCGCACGACGGCTGCTGCGGTTTCATCGCATGACGTTTCGATACCAAGTACGAGCATGGTGAAATTCTAGCAATGATGATGAGTCGTGGCGAATGAGCGGTGGGAGAGCGGCCTTTGGATTCCCTTAAGCAGTTTAGAGTTCAACCTGCTTTGCCCGAAAAGTTAGTTTGACGAGATCTTGAAGTCCTCGGCATGCGGCTCT